>NZ_JAFBJM010000020.1:0-1221 GCF_016809815.1 Enterobacter sp. E1
TGACCTGCCCCCAGGATTAGATACAACCTTCAGTTAGTAATGTCGGTTGGTTTTTCTTCATATTTCCTGTTTCGCCAGTCCGTTGCGAATTCAGCTGGTGTCTGGTAATCCAGCGATGAATGGGGACGGCACTCGTTATAATCCTGCCGCCAGTCATTAATCGTTTTCCGGGCATGAAGAATATCGCTGAACCAGTGTTCATTCAGACACTCATCGCGAAAGCGTCCGTTAAAACTCTCAATAAATCCGTTCTGCGTTGGCTTACCTGGCTGGATAAGCCGTAGTTCCACACCATGCTCAAAGGCCCATTGATCGAGCGCGCGGCAGGCAAATTCCGGGCCCTGATCGGTTCTTATTGTCGCCGGATAGCCCCTAAACAGCGCGATGCTGTCCAGAATACGCGTGACCTGAACGCCTGAAATACCGAAAGCAGCGGTGATTGTCAGACACTCCTTCGTGAAATCATCCACACAGGTCAGGCACTTGATCCTCCGACCGTTGGCCAGTGCGTCCATAACGAAATCCATCGACCATGTCAGGTTCGGCGCATCCGGGCGCAGAAGCGGAAACCGTTCGGTTGCCAGCCCTTTACGGCGTCGTCTGCGTTTTACGCTCAGTCCATTAAGGTGGTAAATACGGTATACCCGCTTGTGATTGACGTGAAGGCCCTCCCGACGCAGCAGCTGCCAGATGCGGCGGTAGCCAAAACGCCTGCGCTCCAGTGCCAGCTCAGTGATGCGCCCTGATAAATGCGCATCAGCTGCCGGACGCTGAGCCTCGTAGCGGCAGGTCGACAGGGACAAACCTGTAAGCCTGCAGGCACGACGTTGCGACAGACCGGTCGCATCACACATAAACTCAACGGCTTCCCGCTTCTGGTCTGTCGTCAGTACTTTCGCCCCAGAGCCACCTGAAGTGCCTCCTTATCCAGCATGGCTTCGGCAAGTAGCTTCTTGAGGCGGGCGTTCTCCTCTTCAAGAGATTTAAGCCGCTTCACCTCAGGAACTTCCATGCCACCAAACTTCTTGCGCCAGGTGTAGAAAGTGGCATCGGAAATGGCGTGCTTACGGCAGAGCTCACGGGCAGAAACTCCGGCTTCCGCTTCGCGAAGAATACTGATGATCTGTTCGTCGGAAAAACGCTTCTTCATGGGGATGTCCTCATGTGGCTTATGAAGACATTACTAACATCGGGGTGTATTAATCAACGGGGAGCAGGTCA
>NZ_JAFBJM010000003.1:0-558336 GCF_016809815.1 Enterobacter sp. E1
GCTTCCGCTTCGCGAAGAATACTGATGATCTGTTCGTCGGAAAAACGCTTCTTCATGGGGATGTCCTCATGTGGCTTATGAAGACATTACTAACATCGGGGTGTATTAATCAACGGGGAGCAGGTCAATGACATCAATTCTCAAAATTGCGACGCTAAGCACATTTCACTATTTTATTGGTTAATAACTCAATCCTGGCTAGGTAGAGGATCGAAATCACAAAATTTCACGCTAAGAAATTCTGAATTCTCAGTGTTATGGATTTGTTATGAATATTGTCATTATGATCTCTAATGTTTTCTGATTTGATATGCGTATTTAGAAATCAAATACATTTACCCCGTGAATATGTGATGCATTCCACTCTTTTTCAGAAACCCGAAAATTCAGCCCTGAAAAATTTGATAAATTGAAAGAATGTTATAACCAAATAATGGTTATTAATTGCCCTTTAATTGCCTGAAAGATAGCCTTTATTGATTTTTTTAGACCAAAGAAATTTATCAGGGTTATCGCCATAAAATAAATTTATTACCGCTATTTTTGTTGATCAATATCAGCGTATCGACGTATTTTTGTTTGAGTTAACTTATTGATAGTTAAGTTATTTGATGGTGTTTTGCACGGAGGGTTAGCGGTCCTGGAAAGCAAATTGTGAGTAACAGCACATACCCCTTTAAACAATATTGAGTAGAATCCACCCCGTCATAGGGAAATAAGCGCAGAATATTATGAACACTATTATTCTACCGAAAACACAGCACCTCGTGGTATTTCAGGAAGTCATTAAAAGTGGCTCCATAGGTTCTGCGGCAAGACAACTGGGTCTGACACAACCCGCGGTCAGCAAAATCATCAGCGATATCGAGTCCTACTTCGGCGTGGAAGTGATGGTGCGTAAAAACACCGGCGTAAAACTGACTGCCGCAGGCCAGGTTCTGCTCTCATACTCAGAGTCGATCACGCGTGAGATGAAAAACATGGTGAGCGAGATCAACAGCCTGAGTTTCAGCACCGTTATGGATGTCTCCTTTGGCTATCCGTCTCTGATCGGCTTTACCTTCCTTTCCGAAATGATCAAAAAATTCAAGGAAGTGTTCCCGAAAGCGCGTGTCTCAATGTATGAAGCGCAGCTGTCATCCTTCCTCCCGGCCATTCGCGACGGTCGACTGGATTTCGCCATCGGAACACTGAGCGATGAAATGCTTCTGCAGGATCTGCATGTTGAACCGCTGTTTGAGTCCGAGTTTGTACTCGTCGCCAGTAAAACACGAACGTGCACCGGTTCGACAACACTGGCATCGCTCACACATGAGCAGTGGGTGATGCCGCAAACCGATATGGGCTACTACAAAGAACTCCTGACTACCCTGCAAGACAATCACATCAGCATTGAAAACATCGTCCAGACCGATTCCGTTGTCACCATTTATAACCTTGTGCTGAATGCCGATTATTTGACGGTCATTCCCCGCGACATGATTGCACCGTTCGGCTCCGATCAGTTTATTGTCCTGCCAGTGGAAGATGAATTACCCGTGGCGCGTTATGCCGCCGTGTGGTCGAAAAATTACAGAATTAAAAAATCAGCGTCAGTATTAGTGGAACTGGCAAAACAATATGCTTCACTCACCAGTGAAAGACGACGATGATTTAATAAAATCCAGATAAGTATTAAACCTGTTTTAAAGCACCCAGAGTTTGTTTTATTCATACTCTGATACCCTGACTTTGCCCGAAAAGAATGAATTATTATAACGAGGATATTATGCACATTACCTACGATCTCCCGGTAACCATTGAAGATATTCAGGACGCCAGAAAACGACTGGCAGGTAAAATATATAAAACTGGCATGCCGCGTTCGAATTATCTCAGTGAACGTTGTAAGGGCGAAATATTCCTGAAGTTTGAGAACATGCAGCGTACCGGTTCGTTTAAGATCCGCGGCGCGTTTAACAAATTAAGCTCATTGACTGACGCTGAAAAACGCAAAGGGGTTGTTGCCTGCTCCGCGGGAAACCATGCACAGGGGGTATCTCTTTCCTGCGCCATGCTCGGCATCGACGGCAAAGTTGTGATGCCAATGGGTGCGCCGAAATCCAAAGTGGCCGCGACGCGCGACTACTCTGCGGAAGTCGTGCTGCACGGTGATAATTTCAACGACACCATCGCTAAAGTCAGTGAGATCGTTGAGATGGAAGGGCGTATTTTTATTCCGCCTTACGACGATCCGAAAGTGATTGCCGGCCAGGGCACCATCGGCCTGGAAATTCTCGAAGATTTGTACGACGTGGATAACGTGATTGTTCCTATTGGCGGCGGCGGATTAATTGCCGGGATTGCGACAGCGATTAAATCCATCAACCCGACGATTAATATTATCGGCGTACAGTCTGAAAACGTTCACGGAATGGCGGCCTCCTGGCAGGCCGGAGAGATTATAAATCATCGCGTCACCGGTACATTAGCCGACGGTTGCGATGTTTCTCGCCCGGGTAAATTAACCTTCGAAATTGTTCGTGAATTAGTCGATGACATTGTGCTGGTCAGTGAAGATGATATTCGTAACAGCATGATAGCCCTTATTCAGCGAAATAAAGTGGTGACGGAAGGCGCAGGCGCGCTGGCCTGTGCCGCGTTATTAAGCGGCAAACTTGACCACTATATTCAGGGTCGTAAAACCGTCTGCATTATCTCCGGCGGCAATATCGACCTCTCTCGTGTTTCCCAAATTACCGGCTTCGTTGACGCATAAAGGTGACCTATGAGCAACACAGAAAGCATTATCGTTGGTCAGACAAAGACGTCCTCCTGGCGTAAGTCTGATACCACCTGGACCCTGGGCCTGTTTGGTACCGCTATTGGCGCAGGCGTGCTGTTCTTCCCTATCCGCGCAGGCTTTGGTGGGTTGATCCCCATCCTGCTGATGCTGGTTCTTGCGTTCCCTATTGCGTTTTACTGCCACCGCGCGCTGGCGCGTCTCTGTCTGTCCGGCAGCAACGTCTCCGGCAACATCACCGAAACGGTGGAAGAGCATTTCGGTAAGACCGGCGGGGTGGTCATCACTTTCCTTTACTTCTTCGCCATTTGTCCGCTGCTGTGGATTTACGGTGTCACCATTACTAACACCTTTATGACTTTCTGGGAAAACCAGCTCCAGCTACCTGCGCTTAACCGCGGCGTGGTGGCGCTGTTTCTGCTGCTGTTGATGGCCTTTGTTATCTGGTTCGGTAAAGACCTGATGGTGAAGGTCATGAGCTTCCTGGTGTTCCCGTTTATCGCCAGTCTGGTGCTGATCTCCCTGTCGCTGATCCCTTACTGGAACTCAGCGGTAATCGACCAGGTCAACCTGAGCGATATTGCTTTCACCGGGCATGACGGCATTCTGGTCACGGTGTGGCTGGGGATCTCCATCATGGTCTTCTCCTTTAACTTCTCGCCGATTGTCTCCTCATTCGTGGTTTCCAAACGCGAAGAGTACGAACCTGAGTTCGGTAAAGAATTTACCGAGCAGAAATGCTCCAAAATCATCGGTCGCGCCAGCATGCTGATGGTCGCCGTGGTGATGTTCTTCGCCTTTAGCTGCCTGTTTACGCTCTCTCCGCAGAACATGGCGGATGCCAAAGCGCAGAACATTCCGGTGCTTTCATACCTGGCGAACCACTTCGCCTCCATGTCGGGAACCAAATCGACGTTTGCTACGGTGCTGGAATACGGTGCTTCCATCATTGCACTGGTCGCTATCTTCAAATCTTTCTTCGGTCACTATCTGGGCACGCTGGAAGGGCTGAACGGTCTGATCCTCAAGTTTGGTTACAAGGGTGATAAGAAGAAAGTCTCTGTAGGCAAGCTGAACACCATCAGCATGGTATTCATCATGGGCTCCACCTGGGTTGTGGCTTACGCCAACCCGAACATTCTCGACCTTATCGAAGCCATGGGTGCGCCAATCATCGCCTCTCTGCTGTGTCTGTTGCCGATGTATGCCATCCGCAAAGCACCGGCTATGGCGAAATTTAAGGGCAGACCCGAGAACATCTTCGTTACGGTTGTTGGCCTGCTGACCATTCTGAATATCGTTTACAAACTGTTCTAAATCATTGCTCAGGAAGAGCGGAGTAACACCATGATTGAGTTTCCGGTTGTACTGGTTATTAACTGCGGTTCGTCCTCTGTTAAGTTTTCGGTGCTCGATGCCAGCAGCTGCGATGCCCTGATGACGGGGATTGCAGACGGCATCAACACTGAAAAAGCCTTTATTTCCGTGAATGGGGGTGAGCCAGCCACACTGGCTCACCATGACTACGAAGGGGCGTTGGCTGCCATCGCCCTGGAACTGGAGAAGCGTAACCTGATGAGCAGCGTGGCCTTGATTGGCCATCGTATTGCTCATGGCGGCGACCTCTTCAGCGAGTCGACCCTGATTACGGATAAGGTGATTGAGCAGATCCGTCAGGTTTCTCCCCTGGCACCACTGCATAACTACGCCAATCTCAGCGGTGTAGAAGCCGCTGAGCGCCTGTTCCCAGGTATACAGCAGGTTGCAGTGTTCGATACCAGCTTCCATCAGACGCTGCCGCCGCAGGCCTATCTGTATGGTTTGCCGTACCGCTATTTTGAAGCGCTGGGCGTGCGTCGCTACGGCTTCCACGGTACTTCTCATCGCTATGTGGCCGGGCAGGCACATACGCTTCTCGGGCTGTCCCCCGATGACAGCGGCCTGGTGATTGCCCATCTCGGCAACGGGGCGTCCATCTGCGCGGTGCGCAACGGTGAAAGCGTCGATACCTCGATGGGGATGACGCCGCTTGAGGGGCTGGTGATGGGCACGCGCTGTGGCGATGTGGATTTTGGCGCAATGGCGTGGATTGCCCAGCAGACAGGTCAGTCATTCGAGGATCTGGAGCGGGTGGTAAACAAAGAGTCCGGTCTGCTGGGGATCTCCGGGATTTCCTCAGATCTGCGGGCGCTGGAAAAAGCCTGGCACGAGGGCAATGAACGGGCGCAACTGGCAATACACACTTTTGTACACCGCATCGCGCGGCATATCGCGGGTCACGCAGCGTCGCTGCATCGTCTGGATGGCGTGGTGTTCACCGGCGGTATTGGCGAGAACTCCAGGCTCATCCGTACGCTGGTGGCTGACCATCTCAAGGTCTTCGGTATCACCCTCGATGAGGCTAAAAACGCCCTGCCGGGCAGTGCGGGTGAGCGCGTCATTAGCACCGATTCGTCCCGCGTGGTCTGCGCGGTGATCCCTACCAACGAAGAAAAAATGATCGCGCTGGATGCCCTCCGTCTTGGGAAGGTGACTCCGGCTGCGGCTTACGCCTGATAAAGCGAGAATCAAATGAAAGTAACAATTGATACAGGCGTCGCGCCATACAGCGACGCATGGGCCGGGTTTCGCGGTGAAGAATGGAAAAACGCCGTCAACGTGCGCGATTTTATTCAGCATAACTACACCCCTTATGAAGGCGATGAAGCTTTCCTCGCGCAGGCGACGCCTGCAACGACGGCGCTCTGGCAGAAGGTAATGGTAGGCATTCGCCTGGAGAATGCCACCCATGCCCCGGTGGATTTTGATACTAACATCGCCACCACAATTACCGCGCATGGGCCTGGATATATCGACCAGGATCTGGAGACCATTGTCGGCCTGCAGACTGACAAACCGCTCAAACGCGCCCTGCATCCGTATGGCGGGATCAACATGATCCGCAGCTCGTTCGAAGCCTATGGCCGCGAAATGGATCCGCAGTTTGAATACCTGTTTACCGACCTGCGTAAAACCCATAACCAGGGGGTGTTTGACGTCTATTCGCCGGAGATGATGCGCTGCCGTAAATCCGGCGTGTTGACCGGTTTGCCGGACGGCTACGGACGCGGACGCATCATCGGCGATTACCGCCGCGTGGCGCTGTACGGGATCGCTTATCTGGTGCGCGAGCGCGAACTTCAGTTTGCGGATCTGCAGGGTAGGCTGGAGCGCGGCGAAGATCTGGAGGCGACGATCCGCCTGCGCGAAGAGCTGGCGGAACACAAGCGTGCGCTGCTGCAGATCCAGCAGATGGCGGCGAACTATGGCTTTGATATTTCACGTCCGGCGATAAACGCCCAGGAAGCGGTGCAGTGGGTTTACTTTGCCTACCTGGCGGCGGTGAAATCTCAAAATGGCGGGGCGATGTCGCTGGGGCGTACGGCCTCGTTCCTCGATATTTATATTGAACGTGACATGCAGGCCGGGCGTCTGAATGAGGTCCAGGCACAGGAGTTGATCGACCACTTCATTATGAAGATCCGCATGGTGCGTTTCCTGCGTACGCCGGAGTTCGATACGCTCTTCTCCGGCGATCCGATCTGGGCGACGGAAGTGATCGGCGGCATGGGGCTGGATGGGCGCACGCTGGTGACCAAAAACAGCTTCCGCTATTTACACACCCTGCACACCATGGGACCAGCGCCGGAGCCAAACCTGACGATCCTCTGGTCTGAAAAACTGCCGATTGCGTTCAAGAAATATGCCGCGCAGGTGTCGATCGTCACCTCGTCGCTGCAGTATGAGAACGACGACCTGATGCGGGCCGACTTCAACAGTGACGACTACGCGATAGCCTGCTGCGTCAGTCCGATGGTGATCGGCAAGCAGATGCAGTTCTTTGGCGCCCGCGCCAACCTGGCGAAAACGCTGCTGTACGCAATCAACGGCGGGATGGATGAGAAACTGAAGATCCAGGTGGGCCCGAAAACCGAGCCGTTGCTGGATGAAGTGTTGGATTACGATACCGTGATGGCGAGCCTCGATCACTTTATGGACTGGCTGGCGGTGCAGTACATCAGCGCGCTGAATCTCATTCACTACATGCATGATAAGTACAGCTACGAAGCCTCGCTGATGGCGCTACACGACCGGGACGTATACCGCACCATGGCCTGCGGCATTGCCGGCCTGTCGGTAGCGGCGGACTCCCTGTCGGCCATTAAATATGCCGCGGTGAAACCGGTGCGTGACCATACCGGTCTGGCGGTTGATTTCGTGATTGAAGGTGATTACCCGCAGTACGGCAACAATGACGACCGCGTGGACAGTATTGCCTGCGATCTGGTCGAGCGCTTTATGAAAAAAATTCAGGCGCTGCCAACCTACCGAAATGCAGTACCGACCCAGTCGATCCTCACCATCACTTCTAACGTGGTGTACGGCCAGAAGACCGGGAACACGCCGGACGGACGCCGCGGCGGCACGCCGTTTGCCCCAGGCGCGAACCCGATGCATGGCCGCGACAGAAAAGGGGCGGTGGCCTCGCTGACGTCGGTTGCCAAGCTACCGTTCACCTATGCGAAAGACGGCATCTCCTATACCTTCTCGATTGTGCCGCAGGCGTTGGGTAAGGACGAACTGGTGCGCAAAACCAACCTGGTGGGGCTACTGGACGGCTACTTCCACCACGAAGCGGCTATCGAAGGCGGACAGCATCTGAACGTCAACGTCATGAACCGGGAAATGCTCCTGGATGCCATTGCGCATCCGGAGAATTACCCAAACCTGACGATTCGCGTTTCAGGGTATGCGGTGCGCTTTAATGCGCTGACGCGTGAGCAGCAGCAGGATGTGATTTCGCGAACGTTCACTCAGTCAATCTGACGAAATGAGCCTTCATGCCCCCTTCCTGACAGGGGGCATTTTTTTGCCCGCTAAACATACAAAATTGTTTATATAATTATTCACACATATTCATCCGCTCTTGAAAAACAATGCTCCTGCTTTTCCCTATAACAGAATGTAAGGACAGTAAGATGATGAAAATGACCCGTATTGCTTTGGTTGCAGTATCGCTGGCAGCATGCAGTTTTACGGCGCAGGCCGCTAACGTGGAAGCTGCTCCGTCACCGTCACAGGATCCACTGGTACAACACCTTAAGCTCAGCAATGAGCAGGTTAAGAAGATTGAAGGTCTGCATAATCAGCTGGAACAAAATGTCAGCAAGATCCCAATGACCGGCGTAAAGGATCGGGCGCTAATTGATATGTTCCAGGCAGGAAAATGGGATGAAAACACGGTGAAAAGTCAGCTTGCTGCCTTCAGCAAAATTGAAGAGCAGACCCGTTACTATCGCGTGAAATATTACTTCGATGTCAGCCAGGTTCTGACGCCGGAACAGCGTAAGCAGATTAGAACCGATATGGCGAATGCGCTGGCCGAGTGATCCTGGAACCAACCATATAAAATGGAACCTCACAGAATCGCTTCAATTAGATTCTGTGAGGAATGAGGCTGACAATCATGCCGAGGCCCGTTCATTCCATGCATCAGAGAATTGAATATTCCCGTCGCAATAGATCCAGGTCGCTTTTTCGTAGCGCAATTGAATAGATTCCAGGTGACCTGTACCAGGGCAGTTACGAGTATCGTTAACAATAGGGGAGATAGAGACAACTTTAACATCTTCCAGCACTGTTCTAAAATATTCGACCTCCCAACCAGCATTGTTAATTCGGTAATATCTGAACTCAACTTTCTTAAGGTTTTGTCCTGTAGCTACCGCCTTGTAAAGGTATGGAGACGAGCTATCAATTTCCTTCTCGAACAGGAAAGGTGCGTGTTTTCTGGTACCGGTTAATTTTCCGGAGAGTGGATCTGTCGGAATACTCAAATTATGAGTTAAGCCTCTTATTTCTATACTCCCTTCACGATCCTGAACATCACATGAACCTTTAATGAGGGAACCACCATTATCATAAAACCAAACATGAACAGGTACTGCCATTATAAAAACTCCTTTTATAAATCAATCGTGGATCCATTTGCCTGCCTTTACCGCTTCAACAAACATTCTTACTGTCAATGGCTTTGATATTTGCTTAACCGGTTCTTTAGTAAACCATTTCCTGAAAAACCAAGTTTGAGTCCAGGGGAAATAATTTTCGGTGTTAACTTCGATAAGATACTCTTTTTCGAATCTCTCAATGGCATATACAATATCATCCAGATCGGTGTAATCCTGTAAAACATCATCTATTTCAAGCGGGATTCTCTTGCCCGAAAATGTTCCTTGTTCGGGTAAATTATCCCTGAAGAATTTTAAAACATCAGTTTCACTATCCATCATCACCAAATCCGATCTTTAGGCTGAGCAATCATATTATATCGTGAAAGCGTTTTGTAACTTATCATTGCAACATCTGCGGCAAGTATGGTAATTCCTAGTGCAGGTATCCATCGGCCGATGAACGCACCTAAGTTTTTGGTATACATTGGTTTTCGGTATTTAAAACTTGCAAGTGTAATTGTAGGTAGTCGGTGTGGTAGTTGTACATTCAGTAGATCTCGCAGGTACTTAGATGCCACGGATGTGCCAATTGTAGCCGTTTCAGGTTTTGTTCTGGTTTCAAGTATAGGTAAACCAAGAATCATAGTGGCCATCATTACAGCATCCTTTAATCCGCCAAACTGTTCGTCGGTGGCATCCAGAAAAATCCAAAAAAATAACTCTGATGCAGATATATTACATACACCTTTATAAAAGTACGTTCCATTGAGTTCTTCAACAGTATCCATTTAATAATCATGTTTATCATGTGATTCGTTGTAATGGCATCCTATAAAAAGCAGAGGGCAGAGAGTAGAATATTCGTCTTTATAAATTCCGAAATTTAATTTTCAGAAGGGCATGTTTCTTTGATCTGCATCACTTTTAGAAATTTTTAATTATTTTTTATTTTTTTTGGTGGTGATTTTTCTCCAAATGCAGAAAATCCTTATGAAAATTGTGACTTTTTTCTCCCCCTCTCCAGATATGATCTTCCCACACCAATAACACACACCTGCAGCTGTCTGAATCGCAATCGCTGGCGATCGGAATCCTATAAAAACAACTGTTTACCCTACAAAATAAGCGAGTGCCCAATGGATACGGCAACAAACAGCAGTGTGATTGTGAATGATTCCCCGGCGGCAAGACGGGCGGGAATGCGTGAAAGCGAATGGCAAGAGGCGATTAAATTCGACAGCACCGACACAGGTTGGGTCATCATGAGTATCGGGATGGCTATCGGAGCGGGGATTGTTTTTCTCCCGGTACAGGTAGGATTAATGGGGCTGTGGGTCTTTTTACTTTCCTCGATTATTGGTTATCCGGCCATGTATCTGTTCCAGCGTCTGTTTATTAATACGCTGGCCGAATCCCCGGAATGCAAAGATTACCCGAGCGTCATTAGCGGTTATTTAGGTAAAAACTGGGGCATCTTATTAGGCGCGCTCTATTTCGTGATGCTGGTGATCTGGATGTTTGTCTATTCCACGGCCATCACCAACGACAGCGCCTCGTATTTACATACCTTTGGTGTCACAGACACTCTGCTTTCGGAAAACCCGTTCTATGGTTTATTCCTGATCTGCATTCTGGTCGCCATTTCGTCGCGCGGTGAACAACTGCTGTTTAAAGTATCCAGCCTGATGGTGCTGACCAAATTATTCGTGGTTGCCGCGCTGGGGCTGTCAATGATGGGTCTTTGGCATTTAGCCAATGTCGGCATGCTGCCACCAATGGGCCTGCTGATTAAAAACGCCATTATTACGCTGCCTTTTACCCTAACATCCATTCTCTTTATTCAGACCTTAAGTCCGATGGTCATCTCCTATCGTTCACGGGAAAAATCGGTTGAAGTGGCGCGGCACAAAGCATTACGGGCAATGAATATTGCTTTTGGCGTGCTGTTTGTGACGGTCTTTTTCTATGCTGTCTCCTTCACGCTGGCAATGGGCCACGATGAGGCGGTAAAAGCTTACGAACAGAATATTTCTGCCCTGGCGATCGCGGCGCAGTTTATCAGTGGTGATGGTGCAGGCTGGGTCAAGATTGTCAGCGTGATCCTGAATATCTTTGCCGTAATGACCGCATTCTTCGGGGTCTATCTCGGCTTTCGCGAGGCTACGCAGGGTATCGTGATGAACATCCTGCGCCGCAAATTACCGGCAGAAAAAATCAATGAAAACCACGTTCAGCGCGGCATTATGCTGTTCGCTATCCTGCTGGCCTGGAGCGCAATTGTATTAAACGCGCCGGTGCTGAGTTTCACCTCTATTTGTAGCCCCATCTTCGGCATGGTGGGCTGCCTAATCCCTGCATGGCTGGTCTACAAAGTCCCGGCGCTGCACAAATATAAAGGCGTATCGCTGGTGATCATTGTCATCACCGGGTTGCTGCTTTGTGTTTCTCCTTTCCTCGCATTCTCCTGAGGGTAAATAAGGTCGTAACGATGTCTGAGCAAAGTCAAACTTTATGGAAGCAATTTATTCGCACGGTGCAGGAAGAAGTTAAACCTGCACTTGGGTGTACCGAACCGGTGTCTCTGGCGTTGGCCTGCGCGATTGCTGCGGAGCATCTGCCGGGTGACGTCACGCAGATTGAGGCGTGGGTATCACCGAATCTGATGAAAAACGGGCTTGGCGTGACGGTGCCGGGCACCGGCATGGTCGGGTTACCCATTGCGGCCGCACTGGGGGCCATTGGTGGTAACGCGCAGGCCGGGCTGGAGGTGTTGAAAGATGTCACTGCCGATGCGCTGTCACGTGCTAAAGCTCTGCTGGAAGCAGGTCAGGTGCAGGTGAAACTGCAGGCGCCGTGCGATGAAATTCTTTACTCCAGAGCCTGCGTTTACGCCGGGAATTCCTCGGCAATGGTGACTATCGCTGGTGGACATACGCGAGTAGTGGAGGTGGTTTGCCAGGGGACAACGCGCTTTGCGCTTGACGATCGGCAAGGTGAAGTGAGTGACGATCCGCTGGCGGTGCTGTCAAACACTACGCTGTCGCAGATCCTTGAGTTTGTAGAACACGTTCCGTTTGAGGCTATCCGTTTTATCCTGGAGGCCGGAAAGTTGAATGATGCCCTCTCCCGTGAAGGGCTCAGCGGGAAGTGGGGGCTGCACATTGGCGCAACACTCAATAAACAGCGCTCGCGTGGGTGGATGGCGCAGGATCTGGGGTCGGACATTGTTATCCGCACCAGCGCGGCATCCGACGCCAGGATGGGCGGTGCGACGCTACCTGCGATGAGCAATTCAGGATCCGGGAATCAGGGGATCACTGCTACCCTGCCGGTAGTGGTCGTCGCTGAACACGTTCAGGCTGATGACGAACGACTCGCACGAGCCCTGATGTTGTCACATCTTTCGGCAATCTACATTCATTCCCAGCTTCCACGTTTGTCGGCACTGTGTGCGGCTACCACGGCAGCAATGGGGGCTGCGGCAGGAATGGCCTGGCTGTTGGGCGGAAGCTACCAGACTATCTCAATGGCGATTGGCAGTATGATCGGTGACGTCAGCGGGATGATCTGCGATGGGGCGTCTAACAGCTGCGCCATGAAGGTTTCTACCAGCGTGGCAAGTAGCTGGAAAGCGGTGATGATGGCGCTGGATGATTCTGCTGTGACGGGAAATGAAGGGATCGTGGCGCACGATGTAGAGCAGTCAATAGCGAACTTGTGCGCGCTGGCGTGCCGCTCAATGCAGGCAACGGATCAGCAAATTATTGAGATTATGGCGAGCAAAGTGTCGTGAATTTTCCCCCCTCTCTTCAGAGGGGGAATATATTACACTGGCAAATCAATCAACAGCGCGCGCAGTGGTGTATCAGCAACCAGCGTGATATTCGCTTCATCACGAATAAACGCCCCGTCACCACAGGTGAGCGCTTCTTTCTCTTCCGTGTGCGTCACCGCATGCACCGTGCCGTGAATTGACTGCAGATAGGCGCGCGGGCCATGAAGCTGGAAGCTTGCCTGTTCGCCTTTCTTCAGTTCAATGTGATGCAGCCATACCTGCTGGCGCAGTTGCAGGCTGCCTTTGCTACCGTCCGGGGAGGCAATCAGCTGCTGCTTATCGCCCGTCAGGTCAACCTTCTGTACCGGTGGATTTTCCCGCTCCGGACAGGCATCGAGCCAGAGTTGCATACGGGTCAGCGTCTTCTCTTTGCTGAGGTTATGCTCGCTGTAGCTGATGCCTGGCTGCGTGGAAATCAACAACGCTTCGCCAGCCTTTGCCTGGACATGATTGCCCTCGCTATCGCGGTATTCTGCCTCGCCTTCCAGGATCAGGTTCAGGATATCGACTTTCGGATACGTACGCGGCTGGAAGGAGGCGCCCGGGGCGAGCACTTCCTGATTTAACACGCGCAATGAAGCGTAACCGAGGAGTTTCGGGTCAAAGTAGTGTCCAAAGGAAAAGGTGTAGCGGGCCTGCAGCCAACCGAAATCGGCTTGTCCGCACTGTTTAGCTGTTCTTGTCGTAATCATAAACTTGACCTCTCTTTACACTAAAACAATGGTAAAGGTATGGACGCTTCATTGTTAGCCAGATATTCTGCCGGGTATGTTCA
The DNA here is from genome assembly GCF_016809815.1 of Enterobacter sp. E1. Taxonomy (NCBI): domain Bacteria; kingdom Pseudomonadati; phylum Pseudomonadota; class Gammaproteobacteria; order Enterobacterales; family Enterobacteriaceae; genus Enterobacter; species Enterobacter sp. E1. The sequence goes on from NZ_JAFBJM010000003.1 coordinate 13,386, forward strand.
AATTTCCTGAATGAGAACGAGATGGCTAAAGAGAGAGCATTGACGCTTGAGGCGCTTCGCGTCATGGACGCGATTGACCGACGTGGCAGTTTTGCGGCGGCGGCAGATGAACTGGGGCGCGTTCCGTCTGCGCTAAGCTACACCATGCAGAAGCTGGAGGAAGAGCTGGACGTGGTGCTGTTTGACCGCTCCGGTCATCGAACAAAATTCACCAACGTTGGGCGGATGCTGCTGGAGCGCGGTCGTGTCCTGCTGGAAGCGGCGGACAAGCTGACGACGGATGCCGAGGCACTGGCACGAGGCTGGGAAACCCATCTGACGCTGGTCACTGAAGCACTGGTCCCCACTGAAGCACTGTTTCCGCTGGTGGACCGCCTCGCAGATAAGGCGAATACCCAGCTGTCGATCATTACTGAGGTACTGGCAGGTGCCTGGGAGCGTCTGGAGACGGGCAGGGCGGATATCGTTATTGCCCCGGACATGCACTTCCGTTCCTCGTCGGAAATCAACTCCCGCAAGCTCTACAGCGTGATGAACGTCTATGTCGCTGCACCCAATCACCCGATCCATCAGGAGCCTGAGCCGCTCTCTGAAGTGACGCGCGTGAAGTATCGCGGCGTGGCGGTAGCGGATACCGCACGTGAACGTCCGGTGCTAACGGTGCAACTGCTGGATAAACAACCTCGTTTGACGGTGACTTCACTGGAAGATAAACGGCAGGCGCTGCTGGCTGGCCTGGGCGTGGCGACCATGCCGTACCCGTTTGTCGAAAAAGACATTGCAGAAGGTCGGCTGCGCGTTGTCAGCCCGGAATATAGCCACGAGGTGGATATCATTATGGCGTGGCGTCGCGATAGCATGGGCGAAGCCAAATCATGGTGTTTACGCGAAATCCCGAAGCTTTTCGCTCATTATAATAAATAGATCTGTAGGCCCGGTAAGCGCAAGCGCCACCGGGCATTGAATCAGGCATTGAGTTTAGGGTCGGCACCAAAGCGGTTTTCGCCTGGCGTGCCGCTCTGACAGTTGAAGATCAAAATGACAATCCAGCCCACAACCGGGATCAACAGCAGCAGTAACCACCACGCTGAACGATCGGTATCGTGTAGTCGGCGGAACTGTACGGCCCAGGAGGGCAACAGAATAAATATGCCGTAAATGGAGGTGAGAACACCTTCCCCGCTTGCCCGCTCCCAACCCAGAATTTTATCCACAATCCCCAGCACCAGGATGAGGATGAAGTTCACCAGAACGAACATCCAGTACTCTTTACGGCGCGCACGGCCACCAAATCCAATGTAGTTACGCAGTACTTTTAAATACCAGTCCATTTTTCCCTGCCTCTGTAATCGGTCAATCACTTGTTTTCTAAGCGATCGAGATAAGGATAGATGGAGATTGTGAATTAAAAAAGGGCATCTATTGATGCCCCTAATATTTAGCGGAAACGGACGTCACGACCGTGCGGCTCATTCAGATCCTGCCACGGGCCAATGGAGATAATGCCCGTTGGGTTGATGGTCTTATGGCTGCGGTAGTAGTGGGTGCGAATGTGGTCAAAATCGACCGTTTCGGCAATACCCGGTGTCTGGTAGATGTCACGCAGAAAACCATACAGGTTCAGGTAGTCACTGATGCGGTGCTTGTCGCATTTAAAGTGGGTGACATACACCGGATCAAAGCGCACGAGGGTCGTCCACAGACGAATATCCGCTTCCGTCAGTTGGTTGCCCGTCAGGTAGCGATGCTGACCGAGCAGTTGTTCCAGACGCGCCAGCGATTCAAACACTTTCCCGACCGCTTCGTCATACGCTTCCTGGCTGGTGGCAAAACCGGCCTTGTAGACACCGTTATTGACGTTGTCGTAAATCCAGCTGTTCAGCTCATCAATTTTCTCACGCAGTTCTGCCGGGTAATAATCTCCGGCGCGAGCGCCATGGGCATCAAACGCGGTGTTGAACATGCGGATAATCTCCGCAGACTCATTGCTGACGATTGTCTGGTTTTTCTTGTCCCACAATACCGGAACGGTAACGCGCCCGGTGTAGTGCGGATCGGCACGCAGATACAGTTGGTATAGGAAATCGTGGTGATAGAGATCGTCCCCCGTTGCTGCAGGGAAATCGGCGTCAAACGTCCAGCCATTTTCCAGCATCAGCGGGTTCACCACCGAAACGGGAATTAACGTCTCAAGACCTTTGAGCTTGCGTACAATCAGCGTGCGGTGCGCCCACGGACAGGCGAGTGAAACATAAAGATGGTAACGATCTTTCTCGGCCGCAAAACCGCCTTCGCCGCTCGGGCCTGGGGCACCATCGGCAGTCAGCCAGTTACGGAAGGCGGAAACTGAGCGCTTGAAGCGGCCTCCGGTAGATTTGGTGTCATACCAGACATCCTGCCAGATGCCGTCTACGAGTTGTCCCATTTTTTTCTCCTCCGTCAGATAGCAAAAGCGAGGAGATATCTCCTCGCTTTGTGTTCATTCAGTATAGCGTGTGCTTACCATTTCTTGTTCAGAACGCGGTCGATGCTGTATGCGCCCGGGCCAGTGACGGCCAGCAGCAGGAAGCCACCAGCGATGGTCAGGTTTTTCATGAACATCAGAGAGTTCACGCCTTCCGCAAAGTTGCTGTGGAAGATAAACGCTGTCAGCACGGTAAAGCCTGCGGTAAACAACGCGGTGGTACGGGTCAGGAAGCCGAACAGCACTGCCAGACCGCCGCCGAACTCAAGCAAAATGGTCAGTGGCAGCAGGAACCCCGGCACGCCCATGGCTTCCATATACTGCTGGGTACCCGCATAACCGGTGATTTTGCCCCAACCTGCCACGATGAACAGAATTGGCATCAGAATACGTGCGACCAGTACACCAACATCTTCTAATTTTTTCATTTTACTCTCCAGGAAACCACATGAGCGGCTGAACATTATTTGTCTGCAATTCCGCGTAGATACCGCGGCGTTGCTGTCGATGGAGAGGATAATAAACGGGGCGGGTGGTAATTGTTAGCAAGGAAAACTGTCAATCTTTTTCAAAGATATTGAGGAAGAGAGGGGGATTTTGCCGGGTGGTGCAGCGCCACCCGGCGAGAAGGCTACCGCAACTGCTGCTGGCGCAGCGTTGCTTTCACCAGACGCCAGGCGCTCCAGACTCCAAAGCCCCGACGCGTCCAGCGAATGAGCTTACTTGGGTGACGAACGCCCCAGATAGCCATAATGCTGGTGCCGACCAGCGCCCAGGAACGAACGTTCAGGAAGGTATTCCAGCCACGATCGAGCGGACGCGTTGCCTCGAGCCAGTCGCGGCGGCTGGCTGACAGATCCAGCCTCTGCTGCTGGATCTGGCTTAACAGAAACGCTTTACGTTTCTGGCGCTCGGCTTTGTCGCTCACGGCTTATCATCCTCCAGCAGGGTGCGATCGTTAGCCAGCTCCTGGCGCGTATGACGCAGGAAAGTGGATTTGCGTGCTTTACGCAGTGTCCATACCCCGCCAATCAACGCTGCCAGCAGCAGGACGACGGTGGTGGCAATCATCGCGTTAAGACGATACTGCGGGTCAATGGCCCAGATGATGAGTACCATCAGGCTCATCAGGCCGAACGCAGCGAAGAGCATGGTCAGCCCGAGCATCAGCAGCATCTGGAAGAGGTTTGCTTTCTCCTCTTCCAGCTCAACGACGGCCAGTCGGATGCGGGTTTCGGCGATGGCGACCAGCGTGGTTAAAATACGCTGGCCGATGCCGAGGACGTTTTTAGCAGGCCCTTGTGCGTGACGAGGATCTTCCATAATCAACGACGCGTGAGCAGGACACCCAGCACCACACCTACCGCGGCACCAATACCTACGCCTGTCCAGGGATTATCCCGAACATATTCATCAGCACGAGCAGCGGCTTCGCGGGTTTGCTTCGCCAGCGCATCACCCGTTTCACCCAGACGATGGCGGCTCTCTTTCAGGGCTTGTTCCGCTTTGCTACGCAGTTTGCTCACTTCTTCCTTGGATTTATCGGCGGAGGAGTTCAGCACCTCTTCCAGAGTGTCGGCCAGGGATTTCAGTTCAGCGCGCAGATTTTCAGACGTCGTATCTTTTGACATGATTTTCTCCTGTTGAGATTTCCGTTAACTCAATAATCGCGAGCTTCCAGCGCTTTCAGGTCATCCTGCGCTTCTTTCAACTTCTTCTCGCGCTTAGCAATTTTTTCCGCATCCCCTTTCTCTTTCGCTTCCTGCAGGTCGCGACGGCGCTCGGCTATCTCGTCCTTCTGTTCAGCGATTTTTTTCTGGTGATCGGCACGTAGCTTGCTGTCTGAACAGTTCGCTTTCACTTCGCTCAGCGCTTTTTTAAGACCCTCAACACGATGGTGATTGTTATGCTTTTCGGCATAACCGATCTCACGCTGAATATCCTGTTCTTTCTCCTGGCAGAGAGCGTTTGCGAAGGATGCTGTGCTTAAAGAAAAAAGGGCCAGAGCCAGAGTCATGCGGAATTTCATTATCGAAACCTTCCATTGTGTTGCGGCGTAAGCCGCTATCCAAAGTTATGCGGAGTACATTTGAGGGGTGCTCCGCGTACTTAAGCATAGTAAGTAAACGGGGGATTCACCAAAGTGAGTGAAAAGATTCGGAATCCTGGAAATTATCCAAGCCGATGCGACGTATCACGAATCAATGATAACCAGGCTGTAGGCTGGCTGTCATCTTCCTGCTGGGCAATGATATATCCTTGCGGCAGCGTTCGGTCGAGAACCACTTTTGCGGCGGCACTTTGCGCACGAGAATCAAACGTGATCAGTAAAACATCATCCTTCGGTGTGATGCTCTTGAAGCGGATCCCGTTCGCATCCAGATGATGCCAGACGGAAAAACCGTCTGGCACACTGGCACCCTGATTGACCGGACGAATGGCCAGCGTAGACTCCTGATGCGAAAGCGCGCTCCAGACCAGAAGCATGGCACTAATAAGCACCAGGACGATCAGGGCGTATGCACAACGACGCAGGGAGAGCGCGGAGATAACCATTGTTAGCTCCTGGCTCCGTATTTTTTCTTCCACAGGACAACCAGTGAACCAATCAGACCGAAGACCAGCAGAACAACGGGCAGCAGCATCAGGCACGACATCAGCTGATCTTCATACTTCATGAAGACGGGGGTTTTACCCAGAGCATAGCCCAGCGTTGTCAGGATCAGAACCCATAGCAGACCGCTCATCCAGTTAAAGAACTGGAAGCGTGTGCTGCTCAATCCGGAAAGACCTGCAATGGTTGGCAACAGAGTGCGTACAAAGGCGATAAAGCGGCCAATCAGCAGCGCGGAGAGCCCGTGCTTATGGAAAAGGTGGTGCGCTCGCTGGTGATAATGGGCAGGAAGATGAGAGAGCCAGTTCTGCACGAGCCGGGTATTGCCCAGCCATCGTCCCTGGATGTAACTCACCCAGCAGCCGAGGCTTGCGGCGACGGTCAGGAGTAAAATAGTTTGTGGAAACGCCATTGCCCCTTTGGCGCACAGCACGCCGACAAGCACCAGCAAGCTGTCACCGGGTAAAAAGGCGGCAGGCAGTAAACCGTTCTCAAGGAACAGGATCATAAACAAGACGAAATAGAGCATGCCAATCATGGAAGGGTTGGCCAGCGTTTCAAAATCCTGCGCCCAGAGGGCATGCAGTAGTTGGGTCAAAAGTTCCATTCAGTGTTCCTGGAAATCGGTTAACGTCACGCCTGTTATCCGGGACAAACAGCACGGCGACATTGTAGTGATTTCATTATGGTCGCTCGCGGACACATTGCGGTGTGGCCAACACTGTTCCCTGTTAATTGGCTGGTTAGCAAGCACTAACTTACAAAATAAGGAATTGAATCCAATTGTAACAAAGCCCAACGGTCTGCGTCACAGAATTTGCGGGGTGGGATGATTTTGGCGCAAGCCCAGGAAGTGAGCGAGGGGATTTACAAAGGCTGACACTATATATGTTTTGCTTACCCACTTAAGCCGGAAGGCGCAACGAAGCGCCTGCCAGCGAAAAGGTGATCTATTTTGCGGCACTGGATGCCGTATCGAGATGAACGACGGGATTATCCGCAAAAAGATAGCGGTCAGCGTTAAATTCAAAGTCGTCGCTGGTTTCATTGAACAGCATCAGCTTCGTGTTTTCCAGGTGCTGCCACATCGCCAGTTTTGCGGCATGCGGGTCTTTACGAATCAGCGCCTTGAGGATTTGATCGTGATCGTCACACCAGTTGTCGACAGTGCGGGAATCAATATGGTCGTGAAGTTTCTTCCAGTACGGGTTGTGAACACGCTGAGTCCACATTTTCTCAACGATTGCCGCCAGCGCCGTATTTTGAGTTGCCAGGGCAACCTGAACGTGGAACTGCAGATCCCACTCTGAATCCCGGAAACATTTTTCCTTACGGGCATTCTCCTGGATTTCCATCAACTTCATGATGTCCTGCTTGGTCACCTGGGTCGCGGCGAATTCCGCAATATTGCTTTCGATCAGTTGGCGAGCCTGGAGCAGCTCAAACGGACCATAGCTGGCGAATTCCAGACTTTCATCTGCGACCGGAGAGTGTTTCGGCTGATTAGAAATCACGTGAATGCCGGAGCCTTTGCGTACCTCAACGTAGCCTTCCACTTCCAGCATGATAATCGCTTCGCGGACAACGGTACGGCTCACGCTTTTTTCATCAGCAATGAAGCGCTCGGCGGGGAGTTTATCACCGACAAGATAGACACCTTGCTCGATACGATCTTTCAGCTCGGCAGCAAGTTGCTGATATAAACGACGTGGTTCGGTGATTTCCATATGCGCTCCAGGCAGGGTACGGCGGATGATTTGTTATACCACTTTTACGTGCCAGTCTCCAGATTTCGCCATGAAAAAAGCCGCCCGAAGGCGGCTTCTTTGATGTGAGATTTTTTACTAACTTTGTGTTGCCGGATTCCCAAGGGACTCTTTCGCCAGCTCCTCGGCTGACTTACTTTTCAGCACCGTCCAGATAACCACCGCACCCATCAGGTCGAAAATAGCCAGTACGGCGAACAGCGGGCTGAAGCCGATGGTATCTGCCAGCGCACCCACCACCAGTGCGAACATCGTACTTGCGGTCCAGGCTGCCATACCGGTCAGGCCGTTTGCTGTAGCGACTTCGTTACGACCGAAGACGTCAGAGGAAAGCGTAATCAGCGCACCGGACAGTGACTGGTGAGCAAAACCACCAATGCACAGCAGGGCGATAGCCACATATGGGCTGGTGAACAGACCGATCATGCCCGGGCCAATCATCAGCAGCGCACCCATGGTCACGACCATTTTACGGGAAACAATCAGGTTCACGCCAAACCAGCGCTGGAAAAGCGGTGGCAGGTAACCCCCCACGATACAGCCCAGGTCAGCAAACAGCATCGGCATCCAGGCGAACATCGCGATCTCTTTCAGGTTAAAGCCGTAGACTTTGAACATGAACAGCGGGATCCACGCGTTAAAGGTCCCCCAGGCCGGTTCAGCCAGGAAACGCGGCAGGGCGATACCCCAGAACTGACGGGTGCCCAGGATCTGCCAGACAGACATTTTTTTGCCGTTGTTGGTCTGATGCTGCGCTTCCTGACCACCAATAATGTAGTCACGCTCTTCTTCAGACAGTTTTTTCTGATCGCGCGGATGCTTATAGAAAACCAGCCACGCCATTGCCCAGGCAAAACTCAGCACGCCAGAAATGATGAACGCCATTTGCCAGCTGTGCATCACGATAGCCCACACCACCAGCGGTGGCGCAATCATCGCACCGATGGACGAGCCCACGTTGAAGTAACCGACTGCAATGGAACGCTCTTTCGCCGGGAACCACTCGGAGCTGGCTTTCAGCCCAGCGGGGATCATCGCGGCTTCTGCCGCACCGACCGCACCACGCGCTACTGCCAAACCGCCCCAACTGCCAGCCAGCGCGGTTGCACCGCAGAACACCGCCCAGGCGATAGCGAAGAAGGCATAACCGATTTTGGTACCGAGAATATCCAGCACATAGCCAGCAACAGGCTGCATGATGGTATAAGCCGCGGAATAGGCGGCAATGATGTAGGAGTATTGCTGCGTGGAGATATGCAGCTCTTCCATCAACGTTGGCGCTGCAGCTGCCACGGTGTTACGCGTCAGGTAGCCCAGCACGGTGCCTAACGTCACCAGTGCGATCATATACCAACGTAACCCTTTAATTTTACGCATCTAAAACCTCATCGTTATGTTATTTCCGCGCCAGAGCACGGCAACGTCTCAACCGTTTCCGGGAGCAGTTGTGTAACGGGAGGGGCGTAACCGGGAGAATGTCCCGGAACGGCCCGAACCTTGCCATAAGTAAGCGTGCATAAGTCGGTATCCGTACCGTTAAACCCGATGCCTCTCACATCGGTAATGCATTCCGTCGGCTGAGTGTTTGCGACGGCGAAAAAGATAACTTGTCATACAACTTCAAAAGGTGAGTGACATCACAAATGTATGATTCTTTGTAGGGACATTATCTGTTGCGTGCAAAGCTAGTTCTGGCGCGGCCTGGAGAAGGGTTTACTCCATATAGGGTAATTTATTTGTTGACGTTTATTGATCTCACTCACGAAAAAAGCTTCGGTTGATGGAAATTGGTGTGATAACTTTGCAGCATATGAACATACGCTTTCTGACGCTCCCGTTACGAGGAAGACGATAATGACGCCGTTTATGACCGAAGATTTTCTGTTAGATACTGAATTTGCCCGCCGCCTGTACCACGACTACGCAAAAGACCAGCCAATTTTCGACTACCACTGCCATTTGCCCCCGCAGCAGGTTGCCGAAAATTACCGTTTCAAAAATCTGTATGACATCTGGCTGAAAGGTGACCACTACAAATGGCGCGCGATGCGTACCAATGGTGTGGCTGAACGTCTGTGTACTGGCGATGCGACTGACCGTGAGAAGTTTGACGCATGGGCAGCGACGGTTCCGCATACCATCGGCAACCCGCTATATCACTGGACGCACCTTGAACTGCGTCGTCCATTTGGCATTACGGGTAAGCTGCTTTCCCCGACAACGGCGGATGAAATCTGGAATCAGTGCAACGCGCTGCTGGCGCAGGAGCAATTTTCTGCGCGCGGTATCATGAAGCAGATGAATGTGAAGATGGTGGGTACGACCGACGATCCGATTGACTCTCTGGAGCACCACGCCGCGATCGCCAAAGACACCGCGTTTGATATCAAAGTGCTGCCAAGCTGGCGTCCGGATAAAGCCTTCAACATCGAGCAGGCTACCTTCAACGACTACATGGCGAAGCTGGCGGAAGTCTCTGATACCGACATTCGTCGTTTCGCAGACCTGCAAACCGCGCTGACCAAACGTCTGGACCACTTTGCCGCGCACGGCTGTAAAGTCTCTGACCACGCGCTGGACGTCGTGCTGTTTGCGGAATCAAACGAAGCCGAACTGGATAGCATCCTGGCACGTCGCTTGTCTGGTGAATCTCTGAACGAGCACGAAGTCGCTCAGTTCAAAACGGCGGTACTGGTATTCCTCGGCGCAGAATATGCCCGTCGCGGCTGGGTACAGCAGTACCACATTGGTGCACTGCGTAATAATAACCAGCGCCAGTTCAAGCTGCTGGGCGCGGATGTGGGCTTCGACTCCATCAACGATCGTCCGCTGGCAGAAGAGCTGTCTAAGTTGCTGAGCAAGCAGAACGAACAAAACCTGCTGCCAAAAACCATTCTCTACTGCCTGAACCCGCGCGATAACGAAGTGTTGGGCACCATGGTCGGCAACTTCCAGGGGGAAGGGATGCCGGGCAAGATGCAGTTCGGCTCCGGCTGGTGGTTCAACGACCAGAAAGACGGCATGGAGCGTCAGATGACGCAGCTGGCGCAGCTTGGCCTGTTAAGCCGCTTTGTTGGCATGCTGACCGACAGCCGCAGCTTCCTCTCCTATACCCGTCATGAATATTTCCGCCGCATTCTGTGCCAGATGATTGGTCGCTGGGTTCACGCAGGCGAAGCGCCGGCAGATATCCAGTTGCTGGGTGAAATGGTGAGAAACATCTGCTTTAACAATGCGCGTGACTACTTCGCCATTGAACTGAACTAAGGCTGTTTGAGGTTGATATGCAATACATCAAAATCCATTCGCTGGATAACGTTGCCGTAGCGCTGGCAGATCTGACCGAGGGGACGCAAGTCACTTTTGATAATCAGTCGGTCACGTTACGCCAGGCCATTGGACGCGGACATAAATTTGCCCTGACCCCCATCGCTAAAGGGGAGAACGTGGTGAAGTATGGTTTGCCGATTGGTCATGCGCTCGCGGATATTGTGCCGGGTGAATACATTCATTCTCACAATACCCGTACTAATCTGAGCGATCTGGACGAGTACAGCTATCAACCTGATTTACCCGCGAAAGAGAGTCAGGCGGCGGATCGTGAAGTGCAGATCTACCGTCGCACCAGTGGTGAAGTGGGGATCCGCAATGAGCTGTGGATCCTCCCTACCGTCGGTTGCGTGAATGGGATTGCACGTCAAATTCAGACCCGCTTTCTGAAAGAGACCAATAATGCTGAAGGCACCGATGGCGTACATCTGTTCAGCCATACTTACGGCTGCTCACAGCTCGGCGACGACCATATCAACACGCGCACCATGCTGCAAAATATGGTGCGCCATCCGAATGCCGGTGCGGTGCTGGTGATCGGTCTGGGGTGCGAAAACAATCAGGTCGATGCCTTCCGTGACACGCTGGGCGTGTTTGACCCTGAGCGCGTACATTTTATGGTATGCCAGCACCAGGATGACGAAGTGGAAGCGGGTATTGAGCAACTCCACCAGCTGTATGAGGTGATGCGACACGACAAACGCGAGCCGGGCAAGTTGAGCGAGCTGAAGTTTGGTCTGGAGTGCGGCGGGTCTGATGGCCTGTCCGGTATCACCGCTAATCCGATGCTGGGCCGCTTCTCTGATTACGTGATCGCCAACGGCGGCACGACGGTACTGACCGAAGTGCCGGAAATGTTCGGTGCGGAACGTATTTTGATGAGCCACTGCCGCGACGAAGAGACGTTTGAAAAAACCGTCACCATGGTGAATGACTTTAAACAGTACTTCATCGCCCACAACCAGCCGATTTATGAGAACCCGTCGCCGGGTAACAAAGCGGGTGGTATCACCACGCTGGAAGAAAAATCTCTCGGCTGCACCCAGAAAGCGGGGGCCAGCCAGGTGGTGGACGTTCTGCGTTACGGTGAGCGGCTGAAAACGCACGGCCTGAACCTGCTGAGTGCACCGGGTAACGATGCCGTGGCAACCAGTGCGCTGGCCGGGGCTGGCTGTCATATGGTGCTGTTCAGTACGGGCCGAGGTACGCCATACGGTGGTTTTGTGCCAACAGTGAAAATCGCCACCAACAGCGAACTGGCGGCAAAGAAAAAGCACTGGATCGACTTTGATGCCGGTCAGCTCATTCACGGCAAAGCGATGTCGTCATTGCTGACGGAGTTTGTGGATACAATCGTAGAATTTGCCAACGGCAAGCAGACCTGCAACGAGAAGAATGATTTCCGCGAGCTGGCGATCTTTAAGAGTGGTGTGACGCTGTAAGTAGCGTGCGGGCTGGTGCCCTCACCCTGGCCCTCTCCCACGGGGAGAGGGTACAAACACTAAAAACGGCAACCTCAGGGTTGCCGTTTTGCTGTTAACCTCGCAGGGCGTTCTTCGCTAAACGCGCGTCTTCCGCCTGACATGCCGCTGCGGTGAACAGCACGTCGGTAGAGGAGTTCAGCGCGGTTTCGCAGGAGTCCTGCAGCACGCCGATAATAAAGCCGACGGCCACAACCTGCATGGCAATCTCATTCGGGATACCGAACATATTACAGGCCAGCGGGATCAACAGCAGTGAACCGCCCGCCACGCCGGATGCGCCACAGGCACACAGCGACGCCACCACGCTCAACAGCAGTGCGGTTGGCAGATCCACCGGAATACCCAGCGTATGCACCGCCGCCAGCGTCAGGACGGTGATAGTGATGGCCGCCCCCGCCATGTTCACGGTGGCACCCAGTGGGATTGATACGGAATAGGTATCGCGATCCAGGTTCAGTTTCTCCGCCAGCGCCATGTTCACCGGGATGTTCGCTGCCGAACTACGGGTGAAGAAGGCGTAGACGCCGCTTTCACGCAGACAGGTCAGTACCAGCGGATACGGGTTGCGGCGGATCTGCCAGAACACCAGCAGCGGGTTGATCACCAGTGCCACCAGCAGCATACAGCCAACCAGAACGACCAGCAGCTGCGCGTAGCCCCACAGCGCGTCAAAGCCGGTGGTTGCCAGCGTGGAGGAGACCAGACCGAAGATCCCGATTGGCGCAAAACGAATCACCAGTTTCACCATGAAGGTCACGGCGTTGGACATATCGTTGACCAGATTTTTGGTGGTGTCATTACCGTGACGCAGCGCAAAGCCCAGACCAATCGCCCAGACCAGGATACCGATGTAGTTTCCGCTCATCAGCGCCGTGATTGGGTTAGAAACCATGCTCATCAGCAGACCGCGCAGCACTTCCACAATCCCGGATGGCGGTGTGATATCGCCAGCGGCGCTGGTCAGATGCAGCGTGGACGGGAAGAGGAAGCTAAACACAACGGCTGTTAATGCAGCAGAGAAGGTACCCAGAAGATACAGGAACAGAATAGGGCGAATGTTGGTTTTTTGTCCGTGCTGATGGTTGGCAATCGACGCCATAACCAGCATCAGAACCAGTACCGGCGCGACGGCTTTCAGTGCGCCAACGAAAAGCGTACCAAGTAATCCAGTTGCTTCTGCTGCAGGCGTTGACACCATCGCCAGCAGAATACCCAGTACCAGTCCTGTCAGAATTTGTTTTACAAGACTCCCCTGCGCCAGGCGCGCAAAAAGCCCAGTTGATTGTGTGCTCATACATAATTCCTGAGTGAGATTGTGTTCCATCCTGGATGTGCTCTAAGTCACATTTATGTCCAGATGTAAGTAAATGTTTGCCTGGTTGAGTATAGGGAAACCGCATCTGGAGGGAAGCGTAAAATGCTGGATTTTACGTGTTGCGTCATGTTTTTTAACTATTAGTTAACGAGAATGCCCGGTAAGCGCAGCGCTACCGGGCAAAACACACTAAACCTGCTGCTTTCTATCGTGCTGGCGGTTAACCCAGGTATTGATAATCAGCGTCACGATCAGAATGCCAAACACCACGCCGAGCGAAATGGCGATAGGGATATGGTAGAAATCGACAATCAGCATCTTGATACCGATAAATACCAGGATCACCGACAGGCCGTACTTCAGCATTGAGAAGCGCTCCGCCGCGCCCGCCAGCAGGAAGTACATGGCACGCAGGCCAAGAATGGCGAACAGGTTAGAGGTCAGAACGATAAACGGGTCAGTGGTCACGGCGAAGATAGCCGGGATACTGTCTACCGCGAAAATCACGTCACTCAGCTCCACCAGAATCAGCACCAGCAGCAGCGGGGTGGCAAACAGCAGGCCGTTCTTACGTACAAAGAAATGCTCACTCTCGATCTTGTCGGTCATGCGCAGATGGCCACGGATCCACTTCACCAGCGGGCGATCGCCAATCGCTGAGCCATCTTCTTTTGCCAGAGCCATTTTGACCCCGGTGAACAGCAGGAACGCACCGAAGACATACAGCAGCCATTCAAACTGCGTAATCAGCCAGCTACCGGCGAAGATCATGATGGTACGCAGAACGATCGCGCCCAGCACGCCATAGACCAGCACGCGGCGCTGCAGGGCTGCAGGCACGGCAAAGTAGCTGAACAGCATCAGCCAGACGAAGACGTTATCAACCGCCAGGGCTTTTTCAATCAGATAACCGGTGAGGAAGGCGAGCGCTTGAGGATCGGCCACCGCACGGCCTTCAGTCGAGGCCAGATACCACCAAAAGGCAGCACAGAAGAGCAGGGAGAGGGTAACCCACACCAGAGACCAGACGGCAGCCTGTTTCATGGTCATGCCGTGTTCGCCACGACGCCCCTGCAAAAAGAGGTCGATCGCCAGCATGATGAGCACGACAACCGCGAATCCGCCCCACAACATTGGAGTGCCGACAGAATGCATACTATTTTCCTTACACATAAAAAAACAAAAACGGCTATGGTCAGAAGACGATAGCCGTTAGCTTTTTATGCATAGACCTCGCCTTCCGGCAAGGTCTCACTTACAACCACGAGGGTTGCCCGGCGACCGGATGCGGTATTGCACGCATCGTAATGACGATCCACCGGCAAGGAAGTTACTCCCCTTTGCGGGTAACAAAATATGTCAGACCATCGGTTTCGTCAATGGTTGACAGGGTTTCATTACACAGCTTTACGCGATAGCTTCTGCGCTCACGTCATCTGCCGGGAAGACCACGCCAGTCTGACGGCGGATCTCCGTTTGCAGTTTCGCCGTGGTGCGACTGACCGCGAGTCCAGGGTGGTTCACTTCGTTGTCTTCGACCAGACGGGCAAAGACCTCTGCCTCATAGAGCATAGTGTTAATATGCTGAGGCTGCGTCAGCTCTTGCGCTTTCCCGCCGCGCGGAACAAAGCTCAGCTTCTGACACTCAGAAATTTTTTCGATAACCAGCGATCCCGCTTCACCCTGAATTTCACTTGGCAGCACAGAATCACTCACTTTTGAATGTTGCAGCGTGACGCTGAAATCCCCGTAATCCAGCGTCACTACGCCGTGCGCATCTACGCCGCTTTCCAGCAGGCTGGCTTGTGCACTGACGCTGTGTGGCTCGCCCCACAGTGCCACGGCGGAAGCCAGGCAGTAGAAACCGATATCCATAATCGAGCCGTTAGAGAAGGCTGGGTTGAAGGTGTTCGGGTTCTCGCCGTCGAGGTAACGCTGATAGCGAGATGAGTACTGGCAGTAGTTAATAAAGGCTTTGCGCACTTTGCCAATTTTCGGCAGGGACTGCTGCAACAGCAGGAAGTTCGGCAGGCTGGCGGTTTTGAACGCTTCGAACAGCACCACCTGGTTTTCGCGGGCAAGTGCAATGGCGGCTTCCACTTCCTGAATATTCGAGGCCAGCGGCTTCTCGCAAATCACATGCTTTTTATGGCTGAGGAACAGCCTGGTTTGCGGGAAGTGCAGGGAGTTCGGGCTGGCAATATAGACCGCGTCAATGGCATCGCTTTGCGCCATTTCGTCGAGCGAGGTGAACAGATGTTCGACCAGGTAATCGTTCGCGAAGGTCTGCGCCTGCTCGAGGCTGCGGGAATAGACTGCGGTGAGTTTATATTTGCCGGTTTCGTGGGCGGCGTCGACGAACTGGCGTGTGATCCAGTTCGTTCCAATGACTGCGAAACGTATCATAAACGTTTACGTACTCCGTAGCTGGGAACCTTTAGCCACTGTAGCACGTCATCATGACAATTCGCGTGCGCTACTGCGCATTACCCTTTAACGATAAATGCGTAAGCCACAAACGGGTATCAAACTCCAGCTGATGGTACTGCGGCTCCATGTGGCAGCACAGGGAATAGAAGGCTTTGTCGTGCTCTTTCTCTTTCAGATGCGCCAGTTCGTGCACCACGATCATCCGCAGGAACGCTTCTGGTGCGTTACGAAATACGGTCGCAACCCGGATCTCCGCTTTGGCTTTCAGCTTGCCGCCCTGCACGCGGGAGATGGCGGTATGCAGACCAAGCGCGTTTTTCAGCACGTGGATCTTGTTGTCGTACATTACCTTGTTGATCGGCGGCGCGCTCTTCAGATACCGGCTTTTCAGATCCTGCGTATACTGCCAGAGGGCTTTGTCGGTCGTGAAATCGTGGGTCCCGGGGTAGCGTTTTTCCAGCACCGCGCCCAGCTTCTGCCCGGCAATCAGGCTGCGAACCTGAGAAAGTAAATGCTCCGGGTAGCCCTGGAGATAAGTAAGTTGGTTCATCAACGCCCCAAATCGACAATAAAACGGTATACTCACGCACCCTTTTCAGGGATACGCCAAATTTTACCATTCAGGAGGGCCGATGAGCCACTTAGACAACGGTTTCCGTTCACTCAACCTTAAACGTTTCCCGGAAACGGACGACGTTAACCCACTTCAGGCGTGGGAAGCGGCGGATGAATATCTGCTGCAGCAGTTGGATGACACTGAAATCAGCGGCCCGGTTTTGATCCTGAATGATGCGTTTGGCGCGCTGGGCTGTGCGCTGGCGGAACATACGCCATACAGCATCGGCGATTCCTACTTAAGCGAGCTGGCGACGCGTGAAAACCTGCGCCATAACGACATCGAAGAGTCCAGCGTGAAGTTTCTCGACAGCACGGCGGAGTACCCGCAGGCGCCTGGCGTGGTGCTGATTAAAGTACCCAAAACCATGGCGTTGCTTGAGCAACAACTGCGTGCGCTGCGTAAAGTTGTCACCCCTGAAACCCGCATCATTGCAGGGGCCAAAGCGCGTGATATTCACACCTCGACGCTGGAGCTGTTCGAGAAAGTGCTCGGCCCAACCACCACCACGCTGGCGTGGAAAAAAGCGCGTCTGATCAACTGTACCTTCAGTGCACCGGAACTGGCTGATGCGCCAGAGACGCTGAGCTGGAAGCTGGAAGGAACCGACTGGACTATCCACAACCACGCGAACGTCTTCTCCCGCACCGGTCTGGATATCGGGGCGCGTTTCTTTATCGAACATCTGCCGGAAAATCTGGAAGGCGAAATTGTAGACCTGGGCTGCGGTAACGGCGTAATTGGCCTGACGCTGCTGGCGAAAAACCCGCAAGCCAGCGTGGTGTTCAGCGATGAATCGCCAATGGCGGTGGCTTCCAGTCGTCTGAACGTAGAAACCAACATGCCAGAGGCGCTGGATCGCTGCGAGTTTATGATCAACAACGCGCTGTCGGGTGTGGAGCCTTTCCGCTTCAATGCCGTTCTGTGTAACCCGCCGTTCCACCAGAAGCACGCCCTGACGGATAACGTCGCCTGGGAGATGTTCCACCACGCGCGCCGTTGCCTGAAAATTAACGGCGAGCTGTACATCGTAGCGAACCGCCATCTGGACTACTTCCACAAGCTGAAGAAAATTTTCGGTAACTGCACCACGATTGCCACCAACAACAAATTCGTGGTGCTGAAATCCGTGAAGCTGGGTCGTCGTCGCTAAATCTTCAGTGCCAGCTGGGTGCCCTGCGCAATTGCGCGCCGCGCATCCAGCTCCATCGCCACATCACATCCACCAATCAAATGCACCGTTTTGCCCGCTTCACGCAGCGGATCGGCCAGATCGCGCTTCGGTTCCTGCCCGGCACATAAAATCACATGATCAACCTGCAGCAGCTGCGGTTCACCGCCGATCAGCACGTGCAGCCCCTCATCATCGATCTTCTGATAACTGACCGCCGGGATCATCTTCACGCCGCGAGAGAGCAGGGTGGCGCGATGGATCCAGCCAGTGGTTTTGCCCAGCCCTTCGCCTGGTTTGCTGGCTTTACGCTGCAACATCACGATCTGACGCGGGCTTTTGGGGAGTTGCTGCCCTTCAGGGCGTAACCCACCGGACTGATTCAGGCTGGTGTCGATGCCCCATTCCACGCAAAACTCGGCAATATTCTGGCTGGTTGCTTCTCCCGGCTGGCTTAAATACATCGCGGTATCAAAACCGATCCCGCCGCAGCCGATAATCGCCACCTTTTCGCCGACCGGTACTTTGTCACGCAATACATCCAGGTAGCTCAACACTTTCGGATGATCGACGCCCTCGATCGCCGGTGTACGCGGGGCGATCCCGCTCGCCAGGATCACTTCGTCAAAATCCATCAGATCGTCTGCCTTCACAAACTGGTTAAGACGCAGATCGACCCCTGTGAGTTCGATCATCCGGCGGTAGTAGCGCAGAGTTTCATAGAACTCCTCTTTGCCGGGGATCTGTTTGGCGATATTAAACTGTCCGCCGATCTCCGTTGCGGCATCAAACAGCGTCACGCTATGTCCCCGTGAGGCGGCATTCACCGCGAATGCCAGCCCTGCCGGACCCGCGCCGACCACGGCGAGGCGTTTTTGGTTGACCACCGGTACGACGGGCATTTTGGTTTCGTGGCAGGCGCGTGGGTTGACGAGACAAGAGGTGACTTTGCCGACGAAGATCTGATCCAGACACGCCTGGTTACAGCCGATGCAGGTGTTGATCTCATCCGCGCGGCCGCTCTGCGCTTTGGACAGCAGTTCGGCATCGGCCAGGAACGGACGAGCCATCGACACCATATCGGCATCGCCGCGTGAAATAACATCGTCCGCCACCTGCGGATCGTTAATACGGTTGGTGGTCACCAGCGGAATAGAGACTTTGCCTTCCAGCTTGCGCGTCACCCAGCTGAACGCCGCGCGCGGTACCGGCGTGGCGATGGTCGGAATGCGGGCTTCGTGCCAGCCGATGCCGGTGTTAATGATGGTTGCACCTGCGGCTTCAATCGCCTGTGCCAGTTGCACGGTTTCGTCTAATGTTCCGCCGCCCTCCACCAGATCTAGCATCGACAGGCGGAAGACGATAATAAAATCAGCGCCCGCACGTTCACGCACGGCGCGCACCACTTCTACCGCAAAGCGCATGCGACGGGCATAATCACCACCCCATTCGTCGTCACGGTGGTTAGTGCGGGCGGCGAGGAATTCGTTAATCAGGTAGCCTTCTGAACCCATCACCTCGACGCCATCGTAGCCCGCTTCACGTGCCAGCGCGGCGCAGCGGGCAAAGTCATCAATCAGCGCCAGGATCTCGTCGTGGCTGAGGGCATGCGGTTTGAAGCGGTTAATGGGAGCCTGAATCGCCGAGGGGGCGACCAGATTCGGTTGATAGCTGTAGCGGCCGGTATGCAGGATTTGCAGGGCGATTTTCCCGCCTTCATTGTGCACCGCATCGGTCACGATGCGGTGGTGAGGCAGCTGTGACACATCGTTCAACACCGCGCCGCCCTCCATGCCGACGCCGGAAGGCGCAGGCGCGACGCCACCAGTAACAATCAGCGCGACCCCGTGCCGGGCACGCTCGGCGTAGAAGGCCGCGAGACGTTCAGCCCCGTCCGGATGCTCCTCCAGACCGGTGTGCATAGAGCCCATTAACACGCGGTTTTTGAGCGTTGTGAACCCCAGATCAAGGGGGGCGAATAGCGACGGGTAGCGGCTCATAGTGTCTTCCAGTGTAAAATTATTGTTATGTGGTCGGATGAGTTACTAATTTAGCCAGCGTCAGCAGAAAGGTAAAAACGGGATCGAATGATTGTGATAGAACTCAAAGAACTTCCCCGGTGGCGCTGCGCTTACCGGGGCTACAAAACTTAATCTCCCTCTCCCTCAGGGAGAGGGCCGGGGGGAGGGGGTGCGCACCAGCCCCGGAGCCTGCCACATCGACGTCGTCAGCCCGCTGTCCACCAGCCCAAGCTGGTCGGCATACACCGCCTGCCACTTCTGCATCATGCCGTCATACAAGTCGCGGTGTTCCGGGTTCGGCGTAAACTCCCGGCTCCACTTCACCAGCCGCTCGCCCGTTGAGGCCATATCTGCAAACAGTCCCGCCCCCGTTCCGGCCGCAATCGCACAGCCCAGTGCCGTGGCCTCTTTCACTTCCGGAACGCGTACCGGCAGCCCGGTGACGTCGCTTAAAATCTGGCTCCACAAGGCACCTTTCGCTCCCCCACCGGCGAAGACGAGGCTCTCAAACGTCACGCCGGAAAAACGCGAAATCTGAGCCAGATTGCAGGCCGAAACAATTGCGGCGTTCTCTTCCAGCGCACGGAACAGCGTCGCCTTGTTGCACTTTTCCGGGTCGATGGAGAGGTTAATAAACGACGGCGCAGCGTGATACCACTGCTTAAAATGCATGGCATCGGAGAAGATCGGCATCACCCCATGTGAGCCCGCAGGCACGCGGCTGGCCATCTCTTCCAGCAGGGTGTAGGTATCCATGCCCATCCGCTCGGCAATCAGCTTTTCCTCTGCGCAGAAGGCATCACGGAACCAGCGCATCGTCAGCCCGGTGAAGAAGCTGATTGACTCCGCCTGAACCATGCCAGGAATAACGTGTGGGTTTACGCGGATATTCATCTCAGGATCGGTTCGTACCTGCGGAAGGTTGACCACCTGTTGCCAGAACGTCCCGCCTAACACTGCCGTTTGCCCGGCGCGCACCACGCCCAGCCCCAGACACCCAAGCTGCACGTCACCACCGCCCATCACCACCGGCGTCCCTTCGCGCAGACCGCTCTGCTGTGCGGCGGCTTTGGCGATCGTGCCCAGCACGGTGCCGGTTTCTTTTACCGGGGAGAGGATATCGGCGCGCAGCCCGGCCATGTCCAGCAGTGCGGGTCGCCAGTCACGGGAGAACAGATCCAACATGCCGGTCGTGCCCGCGTTCGACGGATCTACCGCCAGCTCGCCGGAGAGCTTCGCCGCCAGCCAGTCGCTGATCATGGTGATGGTCGCCGCTTTGCGGTAGATATCCGGACGATGGTGCGCCAGCCACAGCAGGCGCGGCATGGCGCTCAGGGCCAGGGTCTGGCCGGAGACGTCATACACTTCGGATTCAAAACGGTCGTCGTGGATCTCTTTGAGTTCAGCCACCTCGCGGCTGGCGCGGGCGTCGACATTAGCGCAGGCCCAGATGGCTTCGCCGTTGCGATCATACAGAACTATTCCCTCGCGCATGGAGCAGCAGGCAACGGACTGAATATCCGCCGCGCTCAGTCGCGCGCGCTCCAGCGCCTGGCGAATGCACTGGCAGGTGAGCTGCCAGTTGGCGGCGAGGTCAAATTCCATCGAGCCCGGCACGTTCTCCACGCTCAGGTGTTTCCACTCGGCCTGGCCGACGGCAATCTGGTTGCCCTGCAAATCAAAAATAACGGCGCGAACGCTGCCTGTCCCTGCATCTAACGCTAAAAGGTAACTCATGAGCTTGCCTCGTGTCAGGCGCAGGGCTGCTCTTATCCGGCCAGAGCCAGCACCGCGCGGGCTGTCGTCTCTTCCGTCACCAGGCCATTGATACGGCGACCTTTCAGTGCGGCATAAATCGCATCGGCTTTCTCTTCACCTCCGGCCACGCCAACGATGGTGGGCAACTGCGCCAGTTCATCGAGCGTGACGCCCAGTAATTCTTTATGGATCTCCAGCTCCTCGACGCATTCCCCTTCGGCATTCAGGAAGTAACCGAGAATGTCCCCCACCGCGCCTTTGCGGGCATACATCAGCTGTTCGCCTTCGCTGATATAGCCAGAGCGCAAGATCGTCGCGTCACGGCGCTGGTTCACGGAACCAATCCCCACCACTGCGACATCAGCCGCCTTCGCGGCGAGGATCACGTCCCGCACGCTGGTTTCGCGTTTTAAGATCCCGGCAACAGAAGCGGATGAAACGCGAAGCGGGGCAGGGATCATACTGACGCTACAGGCCGCATCGAGCTGGCCGATGCCGGTCATATACGGCCCGACACCACCGGAGAGCGTCACCAGACGGATCTGCTGCGAGCTAATAAAACCGCTTAAGTGCTGCAGGCTGCTCATGGTGGTTTCACCAAATCCCACCGCTAAAAGCTGTCCGGGTTCCAGCACGCCCATCAGCGACTGCGCGGCACCAATGCCCAGTCGGACGTTCATTGGCGGCGTATTCAGGGCAGGCATCACGCGCACCAGCTTGAGCCCAAAACGCTGCTGCAATTCGGTTTCCAGCGCCAGACAGCCCTCATAACGAGAGTTGATCTGCACGCGTATCACTCCGGACTGGCGGCCCTTTTCCAGCAGGCGCGAGATCTTCAGACGTGGCAATCCGAGCCGTTCGCCAATATCGTTCTGGGTCAATCCATCGTGGTAGTAACACCACGCCACGCGAGCCACCAGCTCCTCTTCCGCCAGCGCCAGCCCGGCAAACCGACCTTCTTCCGCAGTGCGTTTATCGCTCATAATTGAACTCTTATAAAAATTTAGATCATATGTTCGTGATGACGCGGGTGGAAAGTGTGAGCCGCGCGGCAAAACGGATCTTTTAGTTTGTTTCGGGTTTATCTGGATCTTAATCAATAAAACTGTGATCCCTGCACGGTTGTAAATATAGTTCACCGTCTACGCTTTTGAACATTATTAAATCTAAAAATCATTTGTTCAATGGCGGGGCGATGATGACCTTACTTCTCGAAGCGCGTGATATCTGCAAGCAATTCTCCGGCGTGCCGGTCTTAAAAGGCATTGATTTCACGCTGTTTGCGGGTCAGGTGCATGCGCTGATGGGCGGTAATGGCGCGGGGAAATCGACGCTGATGAAGATCATTGCCGGGGTGGAGACGCCGGACAGCGGTGAACTTTCGGTATCCGGACAGCCATTTGCGCGGCTTACCCCAGCGCAGGCACACAAGCTCGGCATTTATCTGGTGCCGCAGGAGCCATTGCTGTTTCCCAACCTGACGGTGCGGGAAAACATCCTTTTTCGCCTGCCGCGTGAACGCGATCTGGATAAACGCCTGGCGGAGAAACTTCGCCAGTTGCAGTGCCAGCTTAATCTGGATGCCACTGCCAGCACCCTGGAGGTGGCGGATCAACAGATGGTGGAGATCCTCCGCGGGCTGATGCGCAACGCGACGATCCTGATCCTCGACGAACCCACGGCTTCCCTCACGCCCGGCGAAACCGAGCGGTTGTTCCGGCAGATCCGCGCCCTGCAGGATCTCGGTGTTGGCATTGTCTTTATCTCGCATAAATTGCCGGAAATCCGCACGCTTTCGAGTCACGTCTCGGTAATGCGAGACGGCGCGGTGGTACTCAGCGGCGAAACCGCGCAGTTTGACGATAGCGCCCTGATCGCCGCCATGACGCCGGTGAGCCGGGAAAAAGGCTTAAGCGATGCACAAAAACTGTGGCTGGCGCTGCCGGGCAACCGCCGCACCCAGCCGCAGGATTTCCCGGTGTTGCGCGTGGAAGATCTCACCGGGGAAGGTTTTATCGATCTGAATCTGGAGATTTACGCAGGCGAGATCGTCGGTCTTGCCGGGCTGGTGGGGTCCGGACGCACCGAGTTAGCCGAAACCCTCTACGGCTTGCGTCCTGTGCGCGGCGGCCGCGTCTGGCTCGAAAATCAGGAGATCACCGACGATCCGGTATTTTCACGGCTCGATAAAGGTCTGGTCTATCTGCCGGAAGATCGGCAGGTTTCCGGCTTATTTCTGGATGCGCCTGTCCGCTGGAACACCGTGGCGCTGAACGAACCTTCCCTCTGGCAGCAGCGCAAGCGGGAATCTGCGGTGGTGGAGCGTTACCACCGGGCGCTGGGGATCAAGCTTAACCATGCGGAGCAAACCGTGCGCACACTCTCCGGTGGCAACCAGCAGAAGGTGCTGCTGGCGCGCTGTCTGGAGGCCAATCCGTTACTGCTGATTGTTGATGAGCCGACGCGCGGCGTGGATGTCTCGGCACGCGCCGATATCTATCAACTGCTCAAAAGCGTGGCGGCACAGAACGTGGCGGTGTTGATGATCTCAAGCGATCTCGATGAGTTTCCCGGGCTTGCTGACCGGGTGCTGGTGATGCACCAGGGCGTACTCAGCGGCGAATTGCCGCGCCACGCCGTCAGCCTCGACAGAATGATGGCGCTGGCGTTTGGAGGGCAATCATGAAGACCTTACTGAAAAACCGCGAGCTGAGCGCCTTTCTGGCGATCCTCGCCCTGTTTGCTGTGCTGGTGGCGCTCAACCCTGCGTATTTCAGCCTGCAGACGCTGGGGATGATCTTCGCCAGTTCGCAAATTCTGATCCTGCTGGCACTCGGTGCCGCGCTGGTGATGCTGACCCGCAATATTGATGTCTCTGTGGGTTCGACCGTCGGGCTGTCTGCCATTGCCGTGGGCGTGGCGCTTAACAGCGGCTACACCTTGTCGGTATCCATGCTTTTTGCGTTATCGGTTGGGGCGCTGGCGGGGGCATTCAACGGTTTTCTGGTCGTGGGCCTGCGCATCCCGGCGATTGTCGCCACGCTCGGTACGCTGGGATTGTATCGCGGGGCGATGCTGCTCTGGACGGGTGGAAAGTGGATTGAAGGGCTGCCGCCGCAGCTGAAATCCCTCTCTGAACCTGCCGCCTTCGGTCTATCACCGCTCGGCATTGTGGTGCTGTTTTTAGCCGCGGCAGGGGCGTGGACGCTGTCGCGCACCGCCTTTGGACGTGATTTTTATGCCGTTGGCGATAACCTGGCAGCCGCGCGCCAGCTGGGTGTGGCGGTGAATCGCACGCGGATGATCGCCTTCACGCTGAACGGCATGCTGGCGGCCTGTGCCGGGATTGTCTTTGCCGCGCAGATCGGTTTTGTGCCGAACCAGACCGGAAGCGGGCTGGAGATGAAAGCTATCGCCGCCTGCGTGCTCGGCGGTATTTCGCTTTTAGGTGGCACGGGCACGCTAATTGGCGCGTTACTTGGTGCCTTCTTCCTGACGCAAATCGACACCGTGCTGGTGTTGTTTAAGCTCCCGGCCTGGTGGAATGATTTTATCGCCGGGCTGGTACTGCTGGGGGTACTGGTGCTCGACGGGCGTCTGCGTCAGGCTCTGGCGCGTCATCAGCGGGCGCTGAAATACAGCCGCTTCCAGCCGGGTAACCGGGGGGGAAAGCACGTCACCCCGTTTCCGAAACGCAAAAAAGAGGTGGCGTAAATGAAGCTTAACTGGGAAAGCACGCTGCTGATTTTACTGGTGCTGGAGATCCTGCTTTTTGGTGCCATCAACCCGCGTATGCTGGATATCAATATG
This sequence comes from Enterobacter sp. E1, assembly GCF_016809815.1. Lineage (NCBI taxonomy): Bacteria > Pseudomonadati > Pseudomonadota > Gammaproteobacteria > Enterobacterales > Enterobacteriaceae > Enterobacter > Enterobacter sp. E1. The sequence continues at coordinate 38,165 of NZ_JAFBJM010000003.1, forward strand.
TTGCTGTTCAGCACCAGCGATTTCATCTGCATTGGCATTGTGGCACTGCCGCTGACGCTGGTGATTATCAGCGGCGGGATCGATATCTCCCTCGGATCGACCATTGGCCTGTGCGCCATCGCGCTGGGAGTGATGATGCAGTCGGGGTGGCCGATGGCGGTGGCAATTCCGCTGACCTTACTGCTCGGCCTGCTGTGCGGTTTATTCAACGCCGCGCTTATCCACTACACCGGCATTAGCCCACTGGTGATCACTCTCGGCACGCTCTACCTCTACGGCGGCGGGGCGCTGCTGCTCTCCGGTATGGCGGGGGCGACGGGCTATGAGGGCATCGGTGGCTTCCCGGACAGCTTTACCGCATTCGCTAACCTCACACTTCTCGGCTTGCCGCTCCCGCTGGTGCTGTTCGCGGCGATCACCGTTTTCTTCTGGCTGATTACCCATCGCGGGCGCTTTGGCCGTCATCTGTTTCTGATTGGGCAAAACCCACGCGCAGCGCGCTATGCGGCGCTGTCGGTCAACGGCATGCCGTACGTGCTGTATGGTTTGGTCGGGGTTGCCTCGGCGATTGCCGCGCTGGTGATGGTCTCCTATTTCGGTTCCGCGCGCTCGGATTTAGGGCGCGATTTACTGATGCCTGCGCTGACCGCCGCTGTACTTGGCGGGGCCAATATCTACGGCGGTTCAGGTTCGGTAATCGGTACTGCACTGGCGGCACTGCTGGTGGGGTATCTGCAACAGGGTTTACAGATGGTCGGCATCCCCAACCAGGTGTCGAGCGCGCTGTCAGGGGCGCTGTTGGTTGTGGTGGTGATGGGACGTTCGTTGAGTCTGCACCGTGAATGGGTGCGATCTCTCTTCACAAAACTACCCGGAGCGTAAGATGAAAACAAAACTGATAGTCCTGGCGATGGCCCTTAGCATCGCATCGGCGCAGGCGGCGGACCGCATTGCCTTTATCCCGAAACTGGTGGGCGTGGGTTTCTTCACCAGCGGCGGCAACGGTGCAAAAGAGGCGGGAAAAGATCTGGGTGTGGATGTCACCTACGATGGCCCGACCGAGCCAAGCGTCTCTGGCCAGGTGCAGCTCATCAATAACTTCGTTAACCAGGGATATAACGCGATTATCGTCTCTGCCGTGTCACCGGATGGCCTTTGTCCGGCGCTGAAGCGCGCGATGCAGCGCGGCGTAAAAGTCCTGACCTGGGACTCCGACACCAAACCGGAGTGCCGCAGCATTTACATCAACCAGGGAACGCCGGAACAGCTTGGTGGCCTGCTGGTGGAGATGGCATCGAAGCAAGTGACGAAACCGAATGCCAAAGTGGCGTTCTTCTACTCCAGCCCTACCGTCACCGACCAGAACCAGTGGGTGAAAGAGGCGAAAGCCAAAATCGAGAAAGATCATCCTCAGTGGCAGATCGTCACCACACAGTTTGGCTATAACGATGCCACCAAATCCCTGCAAACCGCAGAGGGGATCTTAAAAGCGTATCCGGATCTGGATGCGATCATCGCCCCGGATGCCAACGCGTTGCCTGCGGCAGCGCAGGCGGCGGAAAACCTCAAGCGGGAGGGGGTGGCGATCGTTGGTTTTAGTACGCCGAACGTGATGCGTCCGTACGTTGAGCGCGGCACGGTGAAAGCCTTCGGTCTGTGGGATGTCGTGCAGCAAGGCAAAATTGCGGTCAATGTCGCCGATCGTTTGCTGAAAAAAGGCGATCTTAACGTTGGCGACAGCGTGGACGTAAAAAATATCGGGGCGCTGAAGGTCGAGCCGAACAGCGTGCAGGGCTACCAGTATGAAGCGAAGGGCAACGGCATTGTGCTGTTGCCGGAGCGTGTGGTGTTCACCAAAGAGAACATCAATAAATATGATTTCTGACGGGGGAGCAAATGGCTGATTTAGACGACATCAAAGACGGTAAAGATTTTGGCATTGGCACGCCGCAGCAGAACGTGCCGTTCACCCTGAAAGGCTGCGGCTCGCTGGACTGGGGCATGCAGTCCAGGCTGGCACGCATTTTCAACCCGAAAAGCAACCGCACGGTGATGCTGGCCTTTGATCACGGCTATTTCCAGGGGCCGACTACCGGTCTTGAGCGTATCGATCTTTCGATTGCCCCGCTGTTTGGTGAAACCGACGTGCTGATGTGCACCCGCGGTATCTTGCGGAGCACCGTACCTGCCGCGACGAACAAACCGGTGGTGCTGCGCGCCTCCGGCGGTAACTCGATTCTGGGTGAGCTCTCCAACGAGTGCGTGGCGGTAGCGATGGAAGACGCGCTGCGCCTGAACGTCTGCGCGGTGGCGGCACAGGTGTACATCGGCAGCGAGTTCGAGCATCAGTCGATCAACAACATCATCAAGCTTGTCGATGCGGGGGCGCGCTACGGCATGCCGACGCTGGCAGTGACGGGCGTGGGCAAGGAGATGGCGCGCGACGCACGCTATTTCTCGCTGGCCAGCCGCATTGCCGCCGAAATGGGGGCGCAGTTCGTCAAAACCTATTATGTGGACGAAGGCTTTGAAAAAGTGACCGCCAGCTGCCCGGTGCCGATCGTCATCGCCGGGGGCAAAAAACTGCCGGAGCATGAGGCGCTGGAGATGTGCTGGCGGGCTATCGACCAGGGCGCATCCGGTGTGGATATGGGACGCAATATCTTCCAGTCCAGCGCGCCGCTGGCGATGCTGAAAGCGGTGAAGAAAGTGGTTCACGAGAATATGAGCGCGCGGGATGCGTTCCAATTCTGGCAGGAAGAGAAACAGGGAGAAACAAAATGAACGTGACGTTAGTGGAGATCAACATCAAGCCTGAACGGGTGGACGAGTTTCTGGAAGTATTTCGCGCCAACCACGAAGGGGCGATCCTGGAGCCGGGAAACCTGCGTTTTGACGTGTTGCAAGATCCAAGGGTGAAAACCCGGTTCTTTATCTACGAAGCCTATAAAGACGAAGAGGCGGTGCTGGCGCACAAGCAAACGCCGCATTATCTGGCGTGCGTGGATAAGCTCGAGGAGTTGATGTCAGAGCCGCGCAAAAAACGCAGTTTTGTGGGTTTGTTACCGGAGTAAAAACTTTCCCCCTCCAACGGGGAGGGGGAATTCAGATCACGCTTCTTCCACGCTCACCCGCAGCGCTGCCAGCGCTTTACGCGCCGCTTTCAGCACCTGCTCACACTGCTCAATGGTCAGCGTCAACGGTGGTTCAACACGGATGGTTTTCGAGTTGTTGAGCGTCCCGGCCACCAGTACCCGCTGGCGGAACATCTCGCTTGCGAAGCTATAACCGATTTCGTTATCAACAAACTCAATTGCCATCAGCATCCCTTTGCCGCGTGCGTCCTGAACCAGATCCGGGTATTCCCGTCCTAACTGGCGGAAGCCGTCCAGCAGCATGTCACCTTTCTGCTCCGCCTGAGCAGGCAGGTTTTGATCCAGCAGCACGTTGATGGTCGCCAGCGCCGCTGCACAGGCCAGCGGATTACCGCCAAAGGTTGTGGTGTGCAGGAAGGGGTTATCGAACAGCACAGAGAATACTTCCTCGGTAGCAACCGTCGCGCCAATCGGCATCACGCCGCCGCCGAGCGCTTTCGCAAGACACAGAATGTCCGGCTGAACGTTCTCGTGTTCGCAGGCAAACATCTTGCCGGTACGGCCCATCCCGGTCTGGACTTCATCGAGGATCAGTAGTGCGCCAAACTCATCGCACAGCTGACGCACGGCAGGCAGATAACCCTGCGGAGGGAGGATCACACCGCCTTCTCCCTGAATCGGCTCCAGGATCACCGCCGCCACGTCATCACCGGTTTTACGGCATTCGCTCAGCACGGTGCGCATAGCGTTAATGTCACCAAACGGCACGTGGCGGAAGCCCGGCAGCAGCGGCATAAACGGTTTACGGAAGGTGGATTTAGCGGTAGCAGACAGTGCACCCAAAGATTTACCGTGGAACGCGCCGCTGGTGGCGATAAAGGTGAATTTCCCGCGCGGCGACTGGTACGCTTTGGCGAGTTTAATCGCCGCTTCGACCGATTCCGTGCCGCTGTTGCTAAAGAAGCTGTACTTCAGTTTGCCGGGCGTTAAGGCCGCCAGCGTTTTCGCGAGCATGGCGCGAAGCGGGTCGAGCAGTTCCTGGCTATGGAGAGGTTGTTTCGCAAGTTGATTCTGTACGGCGGAAACCACAACTGGATTACGGTGCCCCACGTTGAAGATACCAAAACCACCAAGGCAATCGATAAACTCCTGTCCCTGGGTGTCGACAAGCGTGTTCAGACTCCCCGCTTGCCACTCTACGGCTCCGTAATCCCCGCCGGCGGTAACAGATTTGCGATACTCCAGAAAACCTGGATTGACGTGCTCTTTAAAGTAATCGATGACCTCTCGGTTAAGTTGTTTCATCTCCTCATGATCAAGCGTTCGCTTCTCAATGAGATTCAATGCGTGCGCGGTACAGGCAAGAGCCGAGGCGCTGGAAGGTAACCTGTTCAAAATGTGCTCCCGGGGATCGCGTATCACATGATACTGCGTTAAGTATTGCAGGGATTACGCCACTTCAGCTGACTTAACGAAAATCGGGATAAACGCCAGGTTAAAATTATGTTGCACAATATTTAATCATGCCGATACAACCGAAACGGGATTTCGCTATCCAGGGCAGCGAGCTTAAAAAGACGCGGGAAAAGGCAATCGCACCAAAGTGGGGCATTTGCTGCTACTTAAGTGGGCGTTAACACATCATGCTTTGCAGGTAATTTCTTTGCGAAAGTATTTGAAATCAATGAATTATAAAATCTCACAAAAAGTGCGGTTTAAGTGAAATCTGCGATCTCTATCAAGTTTAACAACTAAAGATAAATTGTTTACCGCCGAAAAAACATAAATCCACAAAATTAACATTCAAATAACCTGCAAGGGATGCTCACGATGTCTTCTCCAATCTATGTCAGCCAGAATGAATATCCTCTGGATGATGACACCACCTTAATGTCTACCACAGACATCCATAGCTACATTACACACGCTAACGACACGTTTGTGCAGGTGAGCGGTTATGAGCTCGACGCGCTGACGGGCCAGCCGCACAATATGGTGCGCCACCCGGATATGCCAAAGGCGGCATTTGCCGATATGTGGTACACCCTGCAACAGGGCGAGCCGTGGAGCGGGATTGTCAAAAACCGACGTAAAAACGGCGACCACTACTGGGTTCGTGCTAACGCAGTGCCGATGGTGCGTCACGGGCAGGTGACGGGCTATATGTCCATCCGCACCAGAGCCACGGAACAAGAGATTGCCACCGTGGAGCCTCTCTACCGGGCGCTGAATGACGGAAGCTGTAAGAAACGTATTCATAAAGGGCTGGTGGTACGTAAAGGCTGGTTGGGGAAACTCCCGGCAATGCCGCTGCGCTGGCGCGTTCGCAGCGTGATGGCGGCGCTTTTTGCTGTGCTCGCGGCCACGCTGGTCACGACTTCCGCAGGCTGGATACCGATCGCGGCGGCTGCGGTGGTGATGCTGCTGGGAACGCTGATGTTTGAGCAGCAGATTGTCCGTCCGGTAGAGAACGTGGCGCGCCAGGCGTTGAAAGTGGCGACCGGTGAGCGCAACAGCGTACAGCACCTGAACCGCAGCGACGAACTGGGGCTCACCTTGCGTGCGGTAGGACAACTGGGGCTGATGTGCCGCTGGTTAATCAATGACGTATCAAGCCAGGTGGTGAGCGTGCGCGATGGTAGCGACAAGCTTGCGCAGGGTAATGAAGATTTGAACGATCGCACGCGCCAGACCGTAGCGAATGTACAGCAGACCGTCGCGACAATGAACCAGATGGCGGCTTCTGTTCAGAGTAACTCTGAAACCGCCGCAGAAGTGGACAAACTTTCCGTGGCCGCAAGCAGTGCGGCAACGAAGGGGGGGAATGCGATGCAGACCGTGGTGAAAACCATGGATGATATCGCCGACAGCACGCAGCGCATTGGTTCGATTACCTCCTTGATTAATGACATCGCTTTCCAGACCAATATTCTGGCGCTCAACGCGGCGGTTGAAGCAGCAAGGGCGGGTGAACAGGGCAAAGGTTTTGCCGTGGTCGCGGGCGAAGTTCGCCATCTCGCCAGCCGCAGCGCCAGTGCGGCTAATGATATTCGTAAGCTTATTGATGCCAGCGCCAGCAAGGTGCAGTCCGGCTCTGAACAGGTTCACGCCGCAGGCCGTACAATGGATGACATCGTTGAGCAGGTGAAAAACGTGACCCAGCTTATTGCCCAGATTAGCCACGCGACCTCCGAGCAGGCAACTGGATTGTCTGAGTTAACCCGTGCCGTGGCAGAGCTGGACAGCATCACGCAGAAAAACGCCGACCTGGTCGAGGAGAGCGCACACATTTCCGCCATGGTGAAACACCGCGCCGGACGTCTTAAGGATGCGGTGACGGTTCTCCATTGAGTGGGTCATGTTCCAGAAAAGCCGTTTATTCCCTACGGGGTAAACGGCTTTATTATTTGAGGTTGTAATTATTGATGTGTTTTATTGTTAATTTAATATTAAATAACTAAAAAAATTACCTCAGTTATTTATTCCTGCCTAAGCCAATTTTCCACGATGCTATTTTGAAAAAGCCGCATTCGATGGTTGAGTAACGATCGATAGGGCAATATTAATAGTCTCCACCTATCCATTGTGATGGTTATGAAATAAAAAAACGATCAAAGTCATAAAGTTAGAGAATTCGTTACCGATAACAGCGATCGTCTGAGAAATAATCACATCGATGGAGAAAATATGTTCTTAAATGACGTAAAGATCGGCACGAAATTATTTCTGGCATTTGGGCTATTAATTGTCCTGATGGTGGTGAGTGCGAGTTTGTCCTTGCTGAGTCTGAACCGGGCCAATAACGGGATGCAATCTATCATTACCAGTGACTATCCTACGACGGTAAAAGCGAACCAGTTAATCGACAACTTCCAGGAATTTATTGGCACTCAGCAGCTCATGTTGCTGGATGAACAGGGGACCTATACGGCGCAATCGCAACAGCATCTGAAGGAGATCAGTGGGAAAATCACCGTGATCCTGGGGGAACTGAACAACGCGCTGCATGATGCAAAATCACAGCAGGCACTGGCGGATATCCGCGGTGTGCGTCAGCAGTATCTGGACTCGCGTTACCGTATTTTACAGGCAGTGCAGAATAACGATCGCGCGGGTGCTATCAGGGAGATGATGACCACGACCCTTAACCTGCAGCAGGAGTACAAAGCGAAGGTGCAGGCGCTGATTGCCATTCAGAACAACGAAATGCAGTACGCAGGTGCGCAGGTTGAGGGGGATTTCAGAACCAACCGCCTGCTGCTGATCCTGATTACCCTTTTCAGCGTGGCGGCAGGCAGCCTGATTGGCTGGTTTATCGTACGCTCGATTACCCGTCCTCTGGGCCAGGCCGTGAATTTTGCTGAAGCCATCGCCGAGGGTGACCTGACCGGCAGCATCACGCCGCACGGCAAAGACGAAACGGGTCAACTGCTGCATGCGCTGATGGAGATGAAAACACGCCTGATGGACATTGTGCAGCAGGTGCAAACCGGCTCAGAGAATATCTCCAGCGCTGCCGCGCAGATTGTGGCCGGTAACCAGGATCTGGCCGCGCGCACGGAAGAGCAGGCAAGCTCTGTTGAACAGACCGCCGCTTCCATGGAGCAGATCACCGCTACGGTGAAAAACACCGCGTCGCATACCGGTGAGGCGACCACCCTCTCAGCAGATGCCGCCACGGTGGTTAAAAACAACGGTGAGATGATGAAGCAGGTGACCAGCAAAATGCGCCTGATTAACGAGACCTCGAACCGGATGTCCGACATTATCGACCTGATCGACGCCATTGCTTTCCAGACCAACATCCTGGCGTTGAACGCGGCAGTGGAAGCGGCACGTGCGGGTGAGCATGGCCGTGGCTTTGCGGTTGTGGCGGGCGAGGTGCGTCAGCTTGCTCAGAAAAGCGCATCGTCTGCCAGTGAAATTCGCGAGCTGATTGAGAGCTCCACCAGCCAGACCCAGGACGGGATGAACCTGGTCGAAAAAGCGAGTGGGCTGATCAACGGGATGGTCGGCAACGTGGAAGAGATGGACGTTATTCTGCGTGAGATCCGCCAGGCCAGCCATGAGCAGACGGAGGGGATCTCGCAGATTAATAGTGCGATTGGCCTGATTGATGCCACCACCCAGCAAAACTCTGCGCTGGTGGAGGAGTCTGTCGCGGCGGCGGCATCCCTTAACGAACAGGCGATGCACCTGAAAGAGCTGGTACGCATCTTCCGCGTGAGCGAGCGCGCACCGGCTTAATCCAGCTGGGAGATCTCCAGCGCTGCGCGGTCGATTACGCCGATGATCTGCTTAAGCTGCGCATCGCTGAGCTCTCCCTGATTGACCTTCAGATCTAATACCGCTTTGAAGTTATCTAGCGCCCGCTTCATCTGCGGGTTTTTTCGCAACTGGAAACCGACGGAACGCGCTTTGATACGTGCCTGTATGTGCGTCAGCTGTTCCTGATTTTCATCCAGCCACTGCTGACCCGCCACGGTAATCGTAATGCTCTTACGGCCGTTTTCTTCTTCCTTAATGAGGATAAAGGCCTGATCCTGTAGATAATCCAGAGTCGGGTAGATTACGCCCGGGCTTGGGGTGTAATTCCCCTGAGTCATGTTTTCGATCTCTTTGATCAGCTCGTAGCCGTGGCTCGCATTACGCGTCAGGATATCCAGAATCACCAGACGCAGATCGCCGTGGCCAAAAAAGCGCGGTCGACGTCCGCCGCCATCGTGTTCGTGTCGCATACTGTGCCCTTCATTTTGATATATCTAAACTATATCTAAGATATATTCAGATGCAATCTAAAAGATCTTGCATTCTTGCTGATTAGCAATCATTATCATTTAAAATTGATTTAGATATATCGTATTCACCTGAGAAGGGTCTAAAAATGACATCTACCCGTTACCCACAGCGTGTTCGTAATGACCTGCGTTTTCGCGAGCTGACGGTGCTCCGTGCTGAGCGCGTTAGCGCGGGTTTCCAGCGCATTGTTTTAGGCGGCGAGGCGCTGGAGGGCTTTAGCTCCCGTGGCTTTGATGACCACACCAAAGTCTTTTTCCCGGCTCCAGGGACGACGTTTGTGCCTCCGGTAGTCACCGATGACGGCATCGACTGGGGTGACGGCGTACGTCCTCAGGCGCGCGACTATACGCCGCTGTATGACGCGGTAAATCATGAGCTGGTGCTCGATTTCTTCGTTCATGATGGCGGTATTGCCAGCCACTGGGCGGTCGAGGCGAAGGCGGGTGATAAGCTGACGATCGGCGGTCCACGCGGTTCGCTGGTGGTACCGGAAGATTATGCCTGGCAGCTGTATGTCTGCGATGAGTCCGGCATGCCCGCACTGCGCCGCCGTTTAGAAGGCATCGCAAAACTGCCTGTTCGCCCGGACGTTCATGCAGTGGTGACGGTTGGGGATGAATCTTATAAGGATTATCTGGCACACCTGAGCACGTTCGACATCACCTGGATTGTTGGCCATAGCGAGCAGGCGGTGGCGGACCATCTGGCGACGCTAACCGTTCCGGCGGAAGATTACTTTATCTGGCTGACCGGTGAAGGGAAGGTGGTCAAAAGCCTGAGCCGCCAGTTTGAAACCGAAACGATTGATCCGCAGCTGGTGCGTGCCAGCGCTTACTGGCACGCCAAATAATCAGGCTGCGGAATCCAGTTGCGCTTCGCTCACCTGATGTTCGAGCGAGGCGCGAACTTCGTGCAACGCTTTCTCCTGCTGAGCGAAGTAGGCTTCCATATTGCTCAGCGACGACACCAGAAGCCAGGATTCCTCTTTCTCCAGCTCCGCCAGCTCGTTCACTAAAATGTCGATTTGCTCGCGGACCTGCGCCATTTTTTTGCGGATACGTTCCAGATCGTTCAGCCTGTCGCTGGCCATCAGCGGCTCGAAGCCTTGCTGCAGGCGCGCCACCAGAGAGCGTATGGCTTTGACGTCGCCACGCTGTTTGGCCTGGTTGAGCTGCACCATCATCGCGTTGGCTTCTTCTTTCAGGTCGTCGGCCACCAGATCCGGGTGGCAAAGCTTGCTCGCCTGGCGCCATAGGCGCTTCAGTTCGTTCTGATCCTCTTCCGAGAGATCCTTGCCTTTACGCAGACGCACTTCGGCATCGTGGTGCTGCTCGCGATATTTCTCGTACTCTTCGTTGGCTTCGTCGCGCGCCTGACGCGCGGGCTCTTCTTCGCGCGTTAAGCCGCTTTCAAGCTCCAGCGCTTCGGCCAGCAGGTTGGCAATCAGGTTACTTTGCTGCTGCAAATGTTTGCGCGCTTCAGCGGCTTGCACGGAATCGGCAGGCAGATCGCGCCAGCGCTGGGTAAGGGTTGCCAGCACCTCCACTGCCTGCGCCATATATTGCTGGCAGCGACGGTAATCTTCCTCACGACGACGGGCTTCCGCCTGCTGACGACGCAGGTTCAGCTCCGCCAGCGTTTTGCGCAGGGCGAGGATCTGCTGCATCAGCGGGCCGAGGCGGGAGAAGTAGAGATCGTTGAACTCATCCAGCTGCTGCACCCGCGCATTGCGGCGATCTATCAGATCGCGCAGACGCTCTTCCAGCGCCTTCAGCTCCATCTTGCTGGCCGCCACCTGTGGATCGCGCCACTGGGTGATAGCGCGTTGGCTCTGTAGCCAGGCGGTAATGGCCGCCATGGCCGCGGTGTAGTTCTTCTGCTCAAGCGCCACGACGATTGCCTGTAGCTCATCGTCAAACGCTTCATTTTTCAGGCGTGTCAGCTGGCTCTGGATGATGTCGTCATCTTCCAGTTCAATGGCATTTTTAATGATTTCTAGCCGTTTGATCGGTGTGCTCATGATGCCTTTCGCTTTGGCGCTTAAGTATTTGAGTTAAGGTTAGTTGTTGTAAAAGCTACAGGAAATAATACACACGGATGATGATCGGCGCGATGGGGGATTTCTTTAGTTTTTAGGGTTTGTGAGTAAAGAGACGGGATGGTTTGCGTTCCCCGTTCCCGCTCTGCCAATGCTTCCACGCTTCGCCATGGGGTTTGCAGCGCTTTCCGTGCCTGAGGAGCATCATATAGCAATGGGTATTTCATTGTACAAATCGTATTCGTGAATTCCTCAAAATCCAACGTCACGCTCATTTTTATTACACTAAACCTAAATTTATTTTTTTTAGTTGACCTTTATATCTATGAGTGATTTGTTAATAACATTCCGGGATGTTAATGCCCCGGCATTGTCTCCCGGGAAATAAGCAATGGTATATATAAAGGTAACGGTATGCGATTTTTAAAATATATAATTATTCCAGCAATAGTGAGTCTTTCTGGCTGTAGCACTTTCTTTCCTGAGCCGAAAATGTACACGCCTCCTCCGAATAGCGAGGATGTGGCTAAGATTCGCCTCATTGGCCCGCCGATGAGTTATGGCATCTATCAGTATGATAAAACAGGTAAAGAAACTGGTGGGTGGGTACTTAAGCACAATCGCTATCTGAACCCTTTCCTTGGGTCGACAAAAGATATTGGTCTCCCTAAAGTGACGGGCAAGAAATATGATAAAGACTATTTTGAAACGCTGATTGTGCCTGACGAAAAAACGACTGTTCAGCACGCTTTATACCAAGGATGTAATGTATCGCTCACCTTCACGCCTGAAAAGAAAAAGATTTACGAAGGTCATATTAGCTATAGCGATAAAACGGGATATTGCGTGCTTTATATGAAAGAGGTTGCGCTGGATACCGTCAATGGTATTTATATTGAAAAGGATTTTGTACAGTGAGAACCATGAATGTCTTAGGCGTGGCGTTAGTCTGTCTCCTGAGCACCTCTTGTGCATCAAACTACGATGGAACTAAGGCAACAAGCCTGGCGCAGTATTCTGAAAAAGAGATAAAGCAGAAGCTGATCCCAGAGGTCACGACCCGCAAAGATGTACTGATTGCTTTTGGCGTGCCTGCCAATACGGCTGACTACAATAATACGCGCCACTGGGAATATACGTCGCAGATCCTCGACCGTCGTATCTATCTCATCATTCCACTTAATCTGGACCGCAAGCAGCAGCTGTCCGTTGATTTTTCTGACAAAGGAATTTTGACTTCATACAACTACATCGAAAAATAACGTTTAAAATCAGTCAAAAGGCTGGCGAGCGTCGTCAGCCTGAATCTTGCAGCCTCAGCTAACCTCGCTGTAAATCCCCACCACGCGACCCACCGTTTTGATCTCGTTGATACTGCATTCAAACGGAACCTTACCACCCGCCACGTGGAGCTTTTTACCCGGCAGCAGCGTTAAGTCGCGGATGCTGGCGCTACCTTCAATCTCAACCAGCCACAGACCGTCGGTTAACGACGCCTCTTTTTCGATAAAGTGCAGCTTTCCGTCCGCCCGGACGGCGATGCCGCGCACAAGCGGTTTGCTAAAAACAGCAGAGTCGATACTCAAAATAGTATTTTCTTCCAGTCTTCCGTCACTAAGGATGAACGAGGAAACCGAAACGGGATCGCCCGGTGTGGGGTTTCCTTCAAACTGTGCACCTTGTCCGGTCATTAGCCAGCGAAGGCTGGCACCGGTGTCCAGCGCGCATTGAACCGCAAAGTCGTAAGAGATGGTACCGCGCGCGTAGCGGTTCTGAAGCGAGCTGGCGGCGATATTAAAGTGCCGGGCCAGCTGGATTTTCTGCGTGAAACCATATACCTGACAGATTCTATCGAGTAACTCTTCATTATTCACTTGAGAATCTAAGATCAAAATATATTCCTTTGGGTGTTTACTAATACTCATTTGGGTATTAATATCATTGAAAATTCGGGCAATCAGCGGCAGACGTTGGCAAACAGAGGCTAATGATTGCAGACAGTATCAAAATGGGAATCATGCAGCATGGCTTCTGAAATCGCAATCCTCAAACGGCGGAAAAAGCCGTGCTGTGCCCGTTATCAGCGCATTAGCGTGCGTGAATTTACGCGAGGGGAGATATGGCGATAGAAGCTGCCCGTGCAAGGGTTCCACTTAGCGTGGGGGCTCGTCTTAGCGGGCTTAACCACGTTGCTGAACTGCGCGCCCGATACGGGAGCGATAGCGGGAAAGAGCTGGCGCGGTTTATGGCCGAGCTGCGCGATAAGCGCGATCCCTGTTTTGATGAGAACTGCAGGGCGCTGGCCGCCATCTTTTTCCTGGCGAGATTGCCCGTTGCCCGTCATGAGTGCGATATCAGCGAGCTGACGACCGAAGAGAAAAGGGCGCTGATTACCGCCATGAACCATTTTCGTGCTGTTGTGAGTTTATTTCCTGAACGGCTGACCATGCCGATGTAACCCAACCAAAAAACTAATGGCGTAAACCCGCCGGGCACTCTATTGCCTGAAATTAAGGAGAACGCATGATGCGAAACAGTGAAAACCGCCCTTATCCGACCGGAAGTGAAGAACTGAAACGTCTGCTTGCGAAAGCAAAAACAGAAGAACGATGCGCGCGAGCCCTCGCGGTCTCCCTGCGCCTTGAAGCGCTGGCGAGCCATATCTACAAAACCGGCATGAGCGGAGAAGACGTTGCCGAACTGCTGTACCACGAGGCGGCCCGCTACGAGCGTGAATCACAGGAGCTGCACTAATGGCCGATTTTATCGATCTTGCGCAGGCGCGCGAGCAGGAAGACAGAGAGCGGTACATCACCCACGCCCGCAGACGCCCCGCATCGCCTTCGCGTTTCCTCTGCGAGGACTGCGAGGCCCCGATACCTGAGGCGCGCCGAATAGCGGTGCCTGGGGTAGCCCTGTGCGTGACCTGCCAGGAGATCGCGGAGATGAAAAATAAACACGTCCGGGGAGGATAAGTTGGCTACGTCATTTGCTTATCCGTGGAATGCCCCACGGTCGGCCATTGCCAGCCCTTATCTCACCCACGCCCAACAGCATCGCCGCGATCGCCTTTTCGCGGCGCTGCAGCAGGCAAGAATTGCCCTCTCACAGCAGCCCGACTGCGTACGCTTCGAAATCTGGCGCACGGTTGACGCCCTCGAACAGCATCGGGGCAGCCCGCAGGCCAACTCCTTTTTGATCCGCTTCTGCAAAAGGATGTTACCCCGCCTGCGGCGGGTCTCTGAACGCTATGCCTGCGCAGGCCTGCACGACGAGCTCTCCAGGGCCGTGTTTGACGGCCATTTCGACACTCAGCTTTTGCAATACCTCGCCTCGCGGATGGTCGAACTGGTTGCCCGCTATAACCGCCTTCCGGATATGTCCCGCGCGGACATCGACCTGCTGGCCGCAGATATCGCCAGCTTTATTCGCGGCGAGCTGGCGAATATTAACGATGCTGAGATGGGCGAATACCAGACGCTGTACGTCTGGTATCAGCGCGCCGGGCTGATCGCCCGGCAGTTCAACGTGTCGCCTCCGCAATGGGAGCGGGTGTCGAAGACGTTTTTCGACAAAGATGACGTTGCCGCGGCGGTGATCCGCATGTTCTCCGAGGCGTGGTGGCGCGGGCGCCTGCGTCGGGTCGCGGCTGCCTGGCGCGAGCATTTGCAGATTGCCCTCGGCAACGTCAGCAAACGGAGAGCGGCGTATGCGAGCAAACGCTGCGTGACCGAGTGGCGCGAGCAGAAGCGCCGCACCCGCGAATTTCTCAAGGGCATGGAGCTGGAAGATGAAGAGGGCAACCGCATCAGCCTGATTGAAAAATACGATAGCTCGGTGGCCAACCCGGCGATTCGTCGCTGTGAACTGATGACCCGCATTCGCGGGTTTGAAAATATCTGCGAGACGCAGGGCTATGTTGGTGAGTTCTATACCTTAACCGCCCCCGCGCAGTATCACGCGACGCTGAAATCGGGCTATCCCAATGCGAAGTGGAACGGAGCCAATCCGGCGGATACGCAAGGCTACCTGACCCGTCTCTGGGCACGTATCCGCGCAAAGCTGCACCGTGAGGGGAGCCGTATTTTCGGTATCCGCGTTGCGGAACCCCATCACGACGGTACTCCCCACTGGCACATGCTGATGTTTATGCTGCCTAAAGATGTTGAATACGTTCGCCGGATTATCGGGGATTACGCGCGGCAGGAGGATGCCGATGAGTTGCAGAGCGAAAGCGCCAGACAGGCTCGCTTTCATGCGGACGCGATCGATCCGCAGAAAGGCAGTGCTACCGGCTATATTGCCAAATACATCTCAAAGAATATCGACGGCTATGCGCTCGATGGCGAGACCGATAACGAAAGCGGCGAGCTGCTGAAAGAGACGGCGTCTGCCGTGTCGGCCTGGGCAGGGCGTTGGCATATTCGCCAGTTTCAGTTCATCGGCGGCGCGCCGGTAACGGTCTACCGCGAGCTGCGACGTCTGGCGGATCCCGAGGCCGCACGCGGTCTGAGCGTTGAGTTTACCGCCGTCCATGAGGCTGCCGACGCCGGAGACTGGGCGGGTTACGTCACTGCGCAGGGCGGGCCGTTTGTGCGTCGCGATGATTTACAGGTGCGCACGCTGTATGAGCCGGGGGCCGGGTTTAACCAGTACGGGGAGGAAACGGTTCGCATCCGCGGTGTGTACGATTCCGCGGTTGGCGCGGGCAGCCCAATTTTAACCCGACTCACACAGTGGAAAATTGTGCCGAAGCGGGCCGCGGATCTTAAGGACGTGCCTGGTTCCTCTCGGAGTTCTGTCAATAACTGTACGCAGACCGATCTTTCTCAACCCCTCAGCCGACGTGCGAGACGCGCGTTAACCGAACGCATCAAATTCATACGCCCTGGTGCATCGTCGCCCATTGTCTTCGCGAGCGATCCGCAGAACGGGGTCCCGGAGAGGGTGATTGATGAGGTTCGGCTTGCCACCGGAATAGCCATCAGTCGTGGGGAGGCCCTGCATCTTATGGCGGGTGGTGTTAGCCGCTTTAACGACAAATGGTGCAGAGGCGCAGCTGACGGATCGCTATTTCCGGCACCGTGCTCTTACCAGCAAAAGGCGCGGAAAATACTTGAACGTATTGGTTATTTAACGGATCTCTTCGCTCAGAGAGCCCGCTAATATCCATCCATATCATGTACATACCGTGAAGGGTTCTGATTTTTCGCTTCACTCTTTTTATGAATACGTGCTACTGTATGTTTATACAGTATCTCGTGGTGGAGGTTGTGTGGACAGAGAGTTGAACGAGCAGGTCATGATTGAACGAGTCGAGATGATTGCGCGACTGACGACAGAAGGATCGTGTCAGGAAAGAGATCGTGAGATTGCCCTGAATTTGATTGCTGAGATTGCGCGGGGAAATTTAATCAAGAACAACGCGTTTACCGTTGTTTTCTCAGCATCGCCTGTTCCGGAACGCATTAAAAAAGAGGGTAACGTTCGGGTGAACATTACCCTCGATAAAGATCAGCAGATTGACCATGCCGTCGTCGAGGCCTTCCAGTGCGAACTGACCCGCAGAATTCGGACCCTGTTTCCGTCATCCCGGGTGAACGTAAAAATAGGATCGGTGACGGGGGTCGAACTCCAGGGGCTTGAAAGAGAGGCCGATCGCGAGGCGCTGGATACTATTCTTCGGGAAGTCTGGGAAGATGAGAGCTGGCGCTAGCCACGGCTCATTACCCTAACCCACATCCCTCATTCAGATTTTGCGCTTCCGTTGAACCACGCTTCGCTGCTTGCGGACGGTTTGTTGTGTCCGCGATTACCCATCCCTCAGCGATAGCGAAAAGACCGCCGGACCGGGAAACTCTACAGTACCTGGAAAACCGGATGTTGGGAGCGTCTGATGAAAATCTATGCAATGCAGGGGGACACGCTTGATGCCATTTGCGCTCGCTTTTATGGACGCACGGCTGGCGTCGTTGAAGCCGTTCTGAAGGCCAATTCTGGCCTCGCGGAGTTAGGCGTTATCTTGCCTCACGGCACGCCGGTAGAGATGCCGGAGGTGAATAGCGCCCCCACAAAAGAATCCGTAAACCTATGGGACTGAGTCTGGAGAAAATCACCACGTTTATCGCCTACTGGCTGGCCGTGGCGCTGGCCTGGTTCGGGGCGATGTCTCCTGAAAAAGTCGCGCTGTATGTGGGGAGTCTTTGCGCCATTTTTACCGCGCTGACGAATTACTGGTTTAAGCGTAAAACCTGGCGCTATCTCCAGTCTCTGGGTCTTGATAAGAAGAGCATTCGTGAACTCAATCATTAAGCGTTGCAGCGTCGCCGGCGTGCTGGCCCTGGCGGTGCTGATGCCTGACTTTCGGCTACTGAAAACGTCCCCGGAGGGGTTAGCGTTGATTGCCGATCTCGAAGGATGTCGCCTCTCGCCCTACCGGTGTAGTGCCGGCGTATGGACGTCAGGCATTGGCCACACGGCAAACGTTGTGCCGACACGGGACATTACCGAACGTGAGGCAGCGGTAAACCTGGTCGCTGATGTGCTCAATGTTGAGCGGCGGCTGGCGGCGTGTGCGCCGGTGGAGATGCCGCCCCGGGTCTATGACGCGCTGGTGAGCTTTACCTTTAATGTCGGCACGGGCGCTGCCTGCCGTTCGACCCTGGTGTCGTTTATTAAGCGTAAACAGTGGTCGCAGGCATGCGGCGAGCTTACCCGCTGGGTGTACATCAACGGCGTGAAAAATGCCGGTCTGGAAAACCGCCGTGCTCGTGAGAAAGCCTGGTGCATGAAGGGGCTGCAGTGAGGACCCTCGTGCTGATACTGGCCGGGCTGCTGGCTATCACACTGTGGCTTCGTCATGACAACCTGAACCTGTCCCGTTCCTTAGCCACGGCTAACCGGGTCGCCAGCGAGCAAAAAGCTGCCCTTGCCACGCTTAACCAGCAGTTGTCCCTGTCGCAAGGGATTGCCAGAGCGAATGAAAACGCTCAGGTCAGGCTTCGTGAGGAGCTTGTCAGTGCGGGTGAGGAGAGGGCAAGACGGGAAGCGACTATCGGGAGATTACTCAATGAAAATGAAGCGTTACGCCGCTGGTATACCGCTCAGCTGCCTGATGCTGTCCGCAGGCTGCACACCCGCACCGCCTGCGCCTCAGCAGCCCATTGTTTACAACGCCTGCCCGAAGGTGAGCCGCTGTCCGATGCCGGGAAGCGAGCCCGCCACTAACGGAGATCTCAGCGCCGATATTCGCAGGCTTGAGTATGCCCTTATCGCCTGCGCGCTGCAGGTGGAAACCATTAAAGACTGTCAGGATAAACTCGATGCACAAACTCAAGAGCCTGCGTCAGGCATTAATTGACGCGATCCCCCAACTGAATGCCAACCCGGAGCGCCTGCAAATGTCGGTCGGCAGCGGCAATATAGACGCCCGCCTTGCCTCCTCGCTCTCCTTTGAAAAGCGATATACGCTGAACGTGAAGGTCAGCGGTTTCGCTGGTGACAGCGAGGGTTTTTTCGTCCCGGTGCTGGCCTGGCTGAGGGAAAACCAGCCGGACATTTTTACCCTCGATGACGGACGCAAAAACGGATACACCTTCGCGATCGTCTTAAACGATGACGGTACGATGGATATCAGCATCAGCGTGCAGGTAACCGAGCGCATTCTCGTTTCTCAGGAACAGGGCGCTCTGCACGCGACCTATTCCCCCGAACCGCCGCTGCCGGAGCCCGTCACGCGTCCGAAAGAGTTGTATATTAACGGCGAGCTGGTCAGCCGGTGGGAGGACTAACTTCTCCACACTGAAGGCCGCCAGCCGCCTGCTGTCTGGACCGCTTGTTGTATCATCCCGCAGAAAACCCCGTCTCGTTGCTGCCGTTCGTCCTGAACGGCATTCTCTTCTCATGAATACATTAACTTCCATGAACGGTATCGCTCGCGCGATCCGCAATCTGATTCGTATCGGTGTTGTGACCGATGTTGACCTCAACAGAGGGCTTTGTCGTGTCCAGACCGGCAGGATGAAAACCACCTGGCTGAACTGGCTAACCTGTCGCGCCGGACGTTCGCGCGTGTGGTGGGCCCCTTCCGAGGGAGAGCAGGTGCTGCTGCTGGCCATCGGCGGGGAGCTTGATACCGCCTTCGTGCTGCCCGGCATTTTCTCGGACGACCATCCGGCGCCGTCCGGGTCGCCTGACGCGTTCCACGTCTCGTTTCCGGACGGCGCGGTCATCGAGTACGAGCCCGAGCGTGGGGCGCTGACGGTTGTAGGGATTAAAACGGCCGACATTACCGCCTCTGAATCGCTGACCGCCACCGTACCGGAGGTGCGTGTGACGTCAACGTCCCGCATCACGCTGGATACGCCTGAAGTGGTGTGTACCAACAAATTAATTACTGCCTCTCTTGAAGTGCAGAAGGGCGGTGTGATGGCCGGAAATATCGAGCATTCCGGCGGCAAATTTACCTCCAACGGGGTGCAGGTGGACAACCACGCGCACGGCAGTGTGCAAAGCGGCGGCAACTGGACTAAGGGGACACAATGACGGTGCGTTACAGGGGAATGAACAGGCAGACCGGGCTTAGCCTTTCAGAGGCTGACCACATCCGGCAAAGCGTGCGCGACATTCTGGTCACGCCGATTGGCTCGCGGGTCATGCGCCGGGATTACGGCTCGCTGCTGGCGGCGATGATCGACAGACCGCAGAGTCCGGCGCTGCGTCTGCAGATCATGGCCGCATGCTATTCCGCCATCCAGAAATGGGAGCCGCGGATAAGCCTGACGGCCATCACTTTCGAGCGTTCGGAGAACGACGGGACGTTGTATGTCGATATCACCGGCACGCGGCCGACCTCCGGACAATTCTTTTCTATCACTATTTCACTGAGTTAAACGCTATGGCTATTGTTGATCTGAGCCAGCTCGCCGCGCCTGATGTCGTGGAGGAGGTGGATTATGAAACGCTGTTGGCAGAACGAAAGGCCACCTTTGTCTCCCTCTATCCGGAAGAGGAGCGAGAGGCGATTGCACGGACGTTGACGCTGGAGTCAGAGCCGATTGTGAAGCTTCTGCAGGAGAACGCCTACCGGGAGGTTATGTGGCGCCAGCGGGTAAACGAGGCTGCACGTGCAATTATGTTGGCCTATGCCGCGGGCAGCGATCTGGATCAGATTGGGGGAAACGCTAATCTGCAGCGTCTGGTGATTACCCCTGCCGACGACAGCACGTTCCCACCCACTCCAGCGGTAATGGAGTCCGATACTGATTTCCGTCTGCGCATCCAGCAGGCGCCGGAAGGGCTGAGCGTGGCCGGTTCAACAGGGGCATATCAGTTCCATGGCCGCAGCGCAGATGGCCGGGTGGCTGACATTTCTGTTATCAGCCCACAGCCAGCGAACGTCACGGTCTCCGTGCTCTCCCGGGAGAATAACGGCGTGGCGTCTGAGGAACTGCTCGCCGTTGTTCGCAATGCGCTGAATGATGAGGATGTCAGGCCCGTCGCCGACCGCGTGACCGTCCAGTCGGCCAGGATTGTCGACTACAGCATTGCCGCCTCGCTATTTCTCTTTCCAGGCCCTGAAAGTGAACCTGTGCTTAGCGCGGCAAGGGCACGTCTACAGGCCTATATCACGGCCCAGCATCGGCTTGGACGCGATATTCGCAAGTCAGCCATTTACGCTGCCCTTCACGTTGAAGGGGTGCAGAGGGTGGAGCTGACCGCACCCGCGGCAGACATCGTGCTTGATGAAACCCAGGCCTCATGGTGCAGCCACTACAGCGTAACCGTGGGGGGAAACGATGAATAATACCCGCCTTTTACCGGTTGGCTCATCGGCGCTTGAGGTCGCCGCGGCGCGGGCCTGTGCTGACATCGAAAATACGCCTATTCCGCTGCGACATCTCTGGAATGCGGACGCCTGCCCGGCGAATCTACTGCCCTGGCTGGCGTGGGCGTTTTCGGTTGACCGCTGGGATGAGAACTGGCCGGAGGCCACCAAGCGGGAGGTGATCCGCGCCGCGTGGTTTATTCATGCCCACAAGGGAACGATTGGGGCCGTGCGTCGCGTGGTGGAGCCGCTTGGCTATCTGATCAACGTTACCGAGTGGTGGCAAACCAACGATCCGCCCGGCACCTTCCGCCTTGATATCGGTGTGTTAGACACCGGTATCACCGAGGAAATGTATTACGAAATGGAGAGGCTTATTGCTGATGCAAAGCCTGCCAGCCGCCACCTTATTGGCCTGAATATCATCCAGGACATTCCGGGTTATCTCTATACCGGCGCCCTGAGCTATGACGGCGACATCATCACGGTTTATCCCGGATAAGTGAGAGCACAATGACAGTGAAATATAAAACGGTTATCACCAAAGCCGGTGCCGAAAAACTGGCTGCAGCAACCGTCCCGAACGGCAAGAAAGTCAATTTTACGGTGATGGCGGTGGGTGACGGTGGAGGCACGTTGCCGGTGCCTGATGCCGGACAGACGAAGCTGGTTAATGAAGTCTGGCGCCACGCGCTGAATAAAATCAGCCAGGACAATAAAAAGCTTAACTATGTGATCGCGGAGCTGCTTATTCCTCCCGAAGCGGGCGGTTTCTGGATGCGTGAGATGGGTCTTTACGATGACACCGGCACGTTGATTGCCGTCGGGAATATGGCGGAAAGCTATAAGCCGAAACTTGAGGAAGGGTCAGGCCGCGCGCAGACCGTGCGTATGGTCATAATGGTAAGCGACATCGAATCAGTCGAGCTGACGATTGACACCTCAACGGTGATGGCAACGCAGGACTATGTCGACGACAAGCTCGCTGAGCATGAGCAGTCCCGCCGTCATCCAGACGCCACGCTCACCGCAAAGGGTTTCACGCAACTAAGCAGTGCTATCGACAGCGCGTCTGAGACGCTCGCCGCGACGCCGAAAGCGGTTAAGGCAGCGTATGACCTTGCTAACGGTAAATACACGGCTCAGGACGCGACCACGGCGCAAAAGGGTATCGTCCAGCTCAGTAGCGCGACCGATAGCACGTCTGAGTCGCTCGCGGCAACACCAAAGGCCGTGAAGACGGTCAGTGATGATGTGGCAAAGCTGAAAAACAGTATGGGCACTGCCGCTGGTAAAAATGTTCAGGAAAGCCGCGACGACACGACACCCGGACGTGTGCTGGTTAACGGTGGCGCGCTTGCGCTTCGGACTGTTGCCGCTGCAGCGAACAGGGAGATTAAAGACGCAAGCGGTCTGCCAGCTAACTCTGTGAGTTTCTGCTATGCCAGTGCGGCAAATTCTCCCGGCTATGAGGCTACTATTCTGGATGTTGGAGGTCTTGGGGGCGATGGTTATCGTGTGCAGTATGCAGCGTCCTATTCCGATGGCGGAAAACGGCTTAAATTTCGCACGTTAAATGCTGATAACGGCTATTGGGGGGCATGGACGAGCGTAATCACGAACTATGGCGGAAGCGTTGATTATCTGGATGGCGCAAGGTATTACGCCACTAAGCCGGAATACTGGCAGGGTGGCGGGGCATTTGCTAATCAATATGTTAATGGAACGGCTCCATTTTTTGTTGGTGGTTACACTACCCCTCAAGGTACTTCGGTATACCTGCCGATAGTGAAAGGAACGTCTGTAACGAGCGGGTTTGGTTATGGTGCGTCTGTTAGTTTTGGAATTTTGCGTTCGGGCAATGCAGATTTCGGTTCTGCCATTGTCCAGATTATCGGTGATAACGGTGATGGGGCTATATATTCATTTGATGCAAAAGGTATGTTTTATGCTCCATCCCAGCTTTCTAGCGGAGGGATTATTAGCGCTGCCGGGGATATAGTTTCAAACGGCGGGAATCTGCGTGCCGGTGGATATGTGGCTTGTGGCGCTAATGTTGTCGCAGGTGCTGGCGTGTTTGAGTCTGGCGGAAATGTCCGGGTGTATTCCTCAAACAACCCGCCGCCGCGCGACCAGTATGCCGCGCCAAACACAGCATGGTGGAGCGGTGGGCTTATGTGGTGGCGGTGTGGTAGCACTGGCGCAATGCGAATCTCAGGCGTAGTTGGTAGCGTTCCAAATGGCGGCAGAGTAACGTTCCCCACTGCATTTCCAAATGCCTGCATTTCGGTTGTTGCTAACCAGAACAGTAACGTCGGGTCTGGCGGGACGGCCATGCAGCCTTTTGACATCGACAGAACCGGTTTTAGTTTGCGTATTGCCGGTGGCGGTACGGTTAATCTCGTCTGGATGGCGGAGGGATATTAATTATGGGTTATGTATATCGAGCCAGTACAGGCGGTTTTTATTGTGATGAACTGGAAGCCGAATATCGCAAGGCGGGAACGTGGCCGGGCTTTTTTGTGCGCGTATCAGATGACGATTACCGCAACCTGATGGAAGGTGTGTCTCAAGGTAAAATCATTGTCCCGAATAAGCAATGTTATCCGGTTCTACAAGAGCATCCTGCACCTTCGAGTGAAGAGCTTATTTTTGAGGCTGAAATTAAACGCAAGAAATTAATCGATGCCGCCATGCAATCAATTGCAGTGATTCAACTTAAGCAAATGAATGGAAGAATGTTATCTGAAAGCGAATTAACCAAATTAAGCCGCGTTCTGGATTATATAGAGTTGCTGGAAGCTGTAGATACAGAAAATATCCTTGATATCGACTGGCCCGCACTCCCTGCCTGACCCCAAACCCTCCATCCGGAGGGTTTTTCGTTTGTTGTGTAATCCTTTCCCCAACCCCAATACGTCGCATCAATTACGAACTCCACAGACAATAGCCTCACCACTAAACGAAGGAGTTAACCGGATGGGCGACTATCACCACGGCGTGGAAGTTATCGAAATAAACGATGGCACCCGCACCATTTCCACCGTCTCGACGGCAATCATCGGCATGGTCTGTACGGCCAGCGATGCTGACAACAAGACATTTCCGTTAAACGAGCCTGTGCTCATTACCAACGTGCAAAACGCGATTGCGAAAGCCGGCAAGGCGGGGACACTGTCCGCTTCTCTGCAGGCGATCGCTGACCAGTGCAAACCTGTTGTCGTTGTTGTTCGCGTGGCTGAAGGCACTGCGGAAACCCCGGAAGAGGCACGCAAACAAACCGTTTCCAACATCATCGGCACCACTGATGAAAACGGAAAATATACCGGCCTGAAGGCGCTTCTCACGGCGAAAACGGTAACCGGCGTTAAGCCACGCATTCTCGGTGTGCCGGGGCTGGATTCTCAGGAAGTCGTGACCGCGCTGGCCGCCATGTGCCAGAGCTTGCGCGCGTTTGGCTACGTCAGCGCATGGGGTTGTAAAACCATTTCTGAGGCGATCGACTACCGCAAAAACTTCAGCCAGCGCGAGCTGATGGTTATCCATCCTGATTTTCTGGCATGGGATACCACCACGAACGCAACGACAACGGCCTGGGCCACCGCCCGTGCACTTGGCCTGCGAGCCAAAATCGACCAGACCATGGGTTGGCATAAAACCCTGTCAAACGTTGGCGTCAACGGCGTCACTGGCGTAAGCGCCTCTGTCTCCTGGGATCTTCAGGAGCAGGCCACCGATGCGAACCTGCTTAACCAGGCTGGCGTCACCACGCTGATCCGCAACGACGGCTTCAAATTCTGGGGTAACCGTACCTGCTCTGACGATCCGTTATTTGTCTTTGAAAACTACACCCGTACCGCACAGGTGCTGGCCGATACGATGGCGGAGGCGCATGCGTGGGCGATGGATAAACCCATCACGCCAACGCTTATCCGTGACATCGTTTCCGGTATTAATGCCAAGTTCCGCGAGCTGAAAACCAACGGCTATATCGTCGACGGCACCTGCTGGTATGACCCTGAATCGAACGATGCATCCACCCTGAAAGCGGGGAAACTGTATATCGATTACGACTACACCCCTGTCCCGCCGCTGGAAAACCTGACCCTGCGCCAGCGCATCACCGATACCTATCTGGCAGACCTGTCAGATTCGGTTAATAGCTAAGGAGCTGAAGCATGGCGTTACCACGCAAACTTAAATACCTGAATATATTCAACGATGGCCTGAGCTATATGGGCGTTGTTGAGTCTGTCACCCTGCCGAAGCTTACCCGTAAGCTGGAGAAGTATCGCGGCGGCGGTATGCCTGGCTCGGTCTCTATTGACCTCGGCCTGGACGATGATGCTCTGGCGCTTGAGTGGACCATTGGCGGTCTGCCGGACGTGGCGCTGTGGGCGCAGTATGCCTCTCCGGGCGCGGACAGCGTGCCTCTGCGCTTTACCGGCTCTTTCCAGCGCGACGACACGGGCGAAATCTCTGCCGTCGAGATCGTTATGCGCGGCCGTCACAAAGAGTTTGATGGCGGCGAAAACAAGCAGGGTGAGAGCGGCACGACCAAGATGTCCACCGAGTGCGCTTACTACCAGCTGACCATTGATGGCAAAGAGATCATCGAAATCGACATCATCAACATGGTGCTGAAAGTCGACGGCGTCGATCGTCTGGCGGAACACCGTAAGGCCATCGGCCTGTAACCCTTTACCCGGCCGGGACCGCCGGCCGGTGAGTTAACTTTCTGAAGAGTAACGAAATGGACAATATCAACGAGACTGCCATGAACGAAAGTGAAAACCCACATATCGTCACGCTTGATAGCCCCGTTCTGCGCGGCGAGCAAAAAATTGAAAAGGTGACCGTCGCAAAACCCAACGCGGGAACGCTGCGAGGGGTATCGCTGGCGTCGCTGGCGCAATCTGACGTCGATGCGCTGATTAAGGTGCTGCCGCGAATGACCTCGCCGGCGCTGACCGAGCATGAGGTTGCGCGCCTGGATGCCTGCGACCTGCTCTCTTTTGCAGGTAAGGTGATTGGTTTTTTGTCACCGGCTTCGGCTCGCTGAAATTTCCCGAAAAACTGTCGGTCGACGATCTGATGGCGGATATCGCGGTGATCTTTCACTGGCCGCCGTCAGAGCTGTACTCCCTGAGCATGACCGAACTCCTCTTATGGCGCGAAAAAGCGCTGCAGCGAAGCGGAAACCACCATGAGTAATAATGTCAGTCTTCAGGAGCTGCTTAAGGCAGTCGACCGGGCAACCCGACCGCTTAACGCTCTCCATAACGCCAGCCTCACTCTCGCGAGCGATATCCGTGATTCGCAGACGGCGCTGGGGGCGCTCGATGAGCGGGCGGGGCGTATTGACGGCTTCAGGAAATCAAATGCCCAGCTCACCGTGACGGAGCAGTCGCTTGCGCGAGCGAAACAGCAGGCAGCGGCTCTGGCGGTGCAGTTTAAAAACACGCAAAACCCCACCCAGGCACAGGCTGATGCGCTGACGGCAGCCCGAAAATCGGCGGCCGACCTTAAGCTTGAGTACAACAGCTTACGCTACTCGGTACAGCGTCAGCGCACTGAACTCGCTCAGGCGGGAGTCAACACGCGCACGCTCTCGTCTGATGAGCGTCGTTTACGAACTCACATCAGCGAAAAAACGCAGCAGCTTAACCGACAGCGTGATGCGCTGGCCCGCGTCAATCAGCAGCAGGAGCGGCTGAGTACCGTTCAGAATCGTTATGAGTCAGGCAAACGCGTTGCCGTGCGGGTGCATCAGCTGGCTAATGCGGGCGTGGGCATGGCCAGAGCGGGCTTTGAGCAGACGTCCCGCTTTATGGCACCCGGTGTCAGTTTTGAAAAACAGATGTCGGCTATTCAGGCAAGTCTTGGTCTGGAGAAGGGGGACGCACGACTTGAGGCCATTCGCCAGCAGGCGCGGGAGGTTAGCGTCAGCACCGGCGTACCTGCGGATATGGTCGTTCGGGCTCAGAACGCGCTGGCCCGTTCAGGCTATGACGCCTATGGGGTTATTGCTGCCACTGTGCCCACGGTTAACCTCAGCCTGGCGGGGAATATCGACGCGGCAAAAGCAGCCGATATTCTCAGCAGCACGCGGGCAGCGTACAACCTGGGCGATGCTGATGCGGGACGCATCGCAGATGTACTTACCCGCGGGTTTACTTCTTCTAACACCAGTCTCGTTGAGATGGCGGCGGCCGTCAACTCCGCTGCTCCAGCTGCGGATGCTACCGGTATGGGTCTTGAAGAGACAATCGCGCAGCTTGGCGTTCTGACGGAAAAGGGGATGAACGGTGCGGCCGCCGGGGACGCGCTCAGCGCGATGTTACGACAGCACCAGGCTCCGGATGCACATCGTTCTGCCGCGGGTAACGGAATGCTTGATGAAAAACGTCAGCAGTTGCTGGGGGCAAAGGGCAGTTCCGCGCTCGTGGCTTCCGTTCAGACCGATAATCTTGACGGCGACATCAGCCGGTTCCAGGCCGCGTTGAACGGGTTAAAGATTGATGTATTTGATAAATCAGATGGCGCTTTACGCAATCTGACCAATACCGCGACGGGGTGGGTCGGCACGCTTTCGCTTTGGGTAAACGCTAACCCTGAGCTTACGCAAACCCTGGTCAGCGTGGTGACCGGTGCACAGGCATTTGCAGGTGTGCTGGGCGGCTTAGGGATGGTCGTCGCGCCGGTTTTATCTGGCCTGAATATGATCATAACCGCCGCAGGAATGTTAGGTACGGGATTCAGCGTGGTGGGTGGCACTATCATGACGGTACTGGGTGCCCTTAGCTGGCCGGTTATTGCCCTTGGTGCGGCGATTGCCGCCGGTGCTTTACTGATTTTTAAATACTGGGAGCCCATCAGCGCCTTCTTTGGCGGGGTGATGGAAGGGCTTTCGACGGCTTTCGCCCCGCTGGGGGCGCTGTTCTCACCGGTGATGGAGGTATTTGACGCTATCTCGGAGAAGCTGGGTGGTATCTGGCAATGGTTCACCGACTTAATCACGCCGATCAAGGCGACGCAGGAAACGCTGGATGGCTGTAAAAACGCTGGCGTGATTTTTGGTCAGGCGCTGGGCGATGCGTTAATGGCACCGCTTGATCTCTTTAACAGCCTGAGCGGCAAGGCCAGCTGGCTGCTGGAGAAGCTCGGTCTTATCAAAAACGAGTCGGGCGATCTCGACGCCGCTGCGGCAAAAGCTGAAGCGGCATCTTCACCGGCGGGCAGCGCTTATATTCCGGGCGCGGGGATCTCTGGCGGTAGCCTGGGGTATCAGCCGACCATCGCTACTGGAGGACGCTCTTACGTCGATCAGAGTAAAAGCGAATATAACATCACGCTGCAGGGGGGCACGGCCTCCGGAACGGATCTGACGCGTCAAATCCGGGAGGCAATAGATAACATTGAACAGGATAAAGCGAGACGGCAGCAATCCAGCTTTATGTATGGTTGAGGAGAGAAAAAATGTTAATGGTGCTGGGTCTGTTTGTCTTTGAACGGCGAACCTTACCGTATCAGTCAATGCAGTTCACAAAGGACTATCGCTGGGCGTCCAACGATCGCATCGGAAAACCCAAAGCCTGGCAGTATCTTGGCGAAGGTGAGACATCTCATGTGCTCACAGGAACGCTCTATCCGGAAATCACCGGCGGGCGACTCTCCCTGAAGGCGATCGAGCTGATGGCGAATGAAGGGCGGGCATGGCCGTTGATAGACGGTACCGGCATCATTCACGGCATGTTTGTCATTGAGAAAGTCACGCATACGCACACGGATTTTTACAGCGATGGTGCCGCCAGAAAAATTGAGTTTACCCTGTCGCTAAAACGTGTGGACGAATCGCTGATGACAATGTTTGGTGACCTGAGAATGCAGGCTGAAGAGCTGGTGGAAAGCGCACGTAATAGCATTGGAGGGCTGGTGGGATGATCACCGAAATGAATATCCGGGCGGGTGGGAAAATCGCCCCTGATTTTATGCTTAAGCTTGACGATCGCGATATCACGAAAAATTTCAGCCATCGCCTTATCAGTCTGACTATGACCGACAAACGTGGGCTGGAAGCCGATCAACTGGATATTCTACTGGATGATTCCGACGGGCTGCTGGACTTACCTGCCCGGGGGGCAAGGCTGTCCTTATGGCTGGGATGGGAGGGAACCCCGCTCCAGGAGAAAGGGGTCTTTACGATTGATGCGATTGAATTCCGGGGCGCACCGGACACGCTGACCATCCGGGGGTGCAGCGCAGATTTTCGTGGGAAGCTAAACGTGCGACGCGAACAGTCGTGGCATGACACGACGATTGGCGCGATAGTCGATACCATTGCTCAGCGTAATCAGTTGACCGCCAGCGTCGCGTCGGGGCTTGCATCCATCGTCATCTCTCATATTGACCAGTCTCAGGAGACAGACGCGGCGTTTCTCTCCCGCCTTGCCGAACGTAATGGTGCCTTTGTTTCAATCAAAGCCGGGAAGATTATCTTTATGAAAGCGGGCCATGCCGTGACGGCCAGTGGCACATCGATTCCCTTAATGATGATTGAACGTGGGGATGGCGATCGGCACCTTTTTTCCGTCGCTGACCGTGAAAATTATTCCGGCGTAACGGCTAAATGGCTGCAAACGCGCGACCCTAAACAACAAGATGCTCAATTGAGTATTTTTCGTCAGCCAGGAGGGCAGCCGACAGAAGCACTGCAGCACCCGGATGCCGCCGCGCCGATAGCGGGAGCAGGGGGCAAGGAGCAGAAGCCGCAAGAGATGCTGGTGGGCTCTGCAGAAAACGTATTTGAGCTCACCACGGTGTATGCCTCTGAGGTGCAGGCGCTCAGGGCTGCGGAGGCGAAGTGGCGCGCGCTTCAGCGTGGTACCGTGAATTTTTCCATTCAGCTGGCGCTGGGACGCGCCGATCTATTTCCCGAAACGCCGGTGCTGGTCAACGGCTTTAAACGCGTTATTGACCAGCAGGCGTGGATTATCAACGAGGTGATCCATACCCTCAGCGGGAGTGGGTTCACCACTCAGCTTAAGTTAGAACTGAATGTGGCCGACGAAAAATTTTCTGTCGACAGTGAGTAATTCATTTGCCATTAAGTTGTTTTTGAGTATTATTAATTCACAATATGTGAATTAAACGGAGGGTGAATGTTTCATTGTCCTAAGTGCAAGCATTCAGCGCATGCGCGTACCAGTCGCTATCTAAGTGAAAATACCAAAGAGCGCTATCACCAGTGCACTAATGTGGACTGCAGCTGTACGTTCGTGACGATGGAGTCCGTGGAGCGTCTGATTGCGACACCTGGCGTCTCTGAGGGGGCCCGAACGGCTTCGCTGACCCACGGTTAGCGGGCACTTAAAAACCCATAAAAAACCACTCTTCTGAGTATCACCGTTCACTTAAGATTTTTTGAGTGAACGGGATACTGAGTTTTTGAGATTCGAACGGTCCTATTTTTATACTGAATGTTCAGCAAAATGACTATGTGCCGATGTTCCAGTGTTATTTTTGCTTCTGATGCTTCACTTCTTCCCGGACGCCCTCCAAATTCCATAGACACTGTGCGCCGTTAGGTTCATCAAGCAGGGCCAGCCGCGTATTATTGTAATATTTTTCCGCTGCTTCTCCTTGATTCACAACTTTAAGCACACAGACTATATTCGTGCCTCTCATTTCGGGGTATGAACCAGCATCCAGACTGCTCAGGATAGCTAAAACGCCTTTGGTGTTTATCGGCAATGCGGTAGCCAAGGCATCCTCAAGTTGGTCTGCTTGTTCGCGGTTGGCCTGTGATGCGAGAGCTGGTACAGCATTAATCCAGACCAGTTCTCCTGCTGCTACCTTCTGTGTCACGTAATGCCAGTCTGAAACCGTTAATTTACTATGGGCTACAGTATCAGGTGAAGGCATTGCAAAAGAAACGGTAGGAATCATTAAAATCGCCAATAGCCATTTCATCGAACAACCTCAAGTTCAGCTCCATGGTCTTTACTCACTAGCAGGCGTGTGGATGGATACATGATGATACAACCCTCCGACGCGAATCCTGGTATACCGTGAGCTTTTTCGCCATGTATACGAAAAGTTTTCATATCACGGTTATACGAATTACCACTGATATGAATCAGAGTGATGGTGAGCGGTCCTTTGCTGGTGCCGGAACTACCGATTTTCCACATTCCGCGTGGGATTGGCCCCATACCGCGAACATGCTCACGGTCTGGATTATTTTTATTGGTGAGAGCGCCGGAGTAGCCTGTTTCAATCAGTTTTCCATCTTTGAACAGTTCGCCGGTGCTTTGCTTATAAAGCCATTTAGCCATGGTGATCTCCTTAGGCTGTTTTACGGTCTTTCCAGCTATCGGTGTGCTGGATATTGCCATCGACATAGTTCCACGTGATTTTTTCGTAACGCAGGCCTACATGCTCTATATGCCCGTGTTTTTCGAAATCGGGATCTTTGGTATCAAACATAATTGGCACAACGTGGCATACCTTCACGTTTTCCAGCACGACATTGAAATATTCTTCTTCCATGCCGTTATTGTTGATGCGGTAATATTTGAATTCGGCTTTTGCCAGGGTCCGACCTGTAGTTAAGGCTCGGTAGAGAAGTGGGGTTGAGGGGGCTATCTCTTTTTCAAATGTAAACGCTTCATGCTGTCGCGTGCCGGTTAATGCTCCGCTCATGCGATCGGCAGGAATAAACAAATCGTGCTGCACACCTACCACTTCAATGCTGCCTTCCCGGCCACGAACATCAGAGTCACCTTTTAACTGCTTCCCTTCATTATCGAAAAGCAATAGATAAACGGGTATAGCCATTCTAATTAAATCCATTTGCTTGACAAATTAACCGAAGATTACTCCATCATTATTTTTCTAGTTATAACTTTTTATATCACCGTTGTTATCTATATTTGTATTTTTTATAAATTAATATAAATAATAATTTCAGTGAATTCGTTTAATTCATTCTTGATTTGAGTTAGGAGTTGGATTAACTGCATTACGTAAAGCCTGGCGAGCTTACGGCCACCACTAGAAGCACGCATGGCTGCTCCCATGAAAAAATCAAAAACAATAGGTGAAAATTTAGTACCGGAGCGAAAGCGGACACGCTGAACGGTAAATACTCCCCGATGATTGGCAAATAAGCCATTTAATACCTGAGCCCGCGCAAGCGGGTTTTTATGCCAATCACCTACTGGCGGGGATGTCTCTTCTCTACCCTCACAAACAGTCTTTACCACGCGCACCCAGCAGCGCTCTGGCGTGTTCCACCCTTTGGGGCTGTCAGCGGTCACAGCATGGCAAAAAATCTTTCGCAGACAAAAATCATACTACACCGCACCCGCCTGCGTTTTTTGGATCAAAAAAAATTTATCAGTTTTATTTTTCTTCAAACAAGACCGCTAGACAGCGCCAGTGCTGGCTCTTTCACAGAAACCCAGAACTCAAAAGATTGAAAAGGATTTCAGTATTTTTCACTTTCATGGATCTGTGAAGGATCTAAGTGGAGGGGTATTCTGTCATTGGGGGTAATGTTGAGTTCGGGGCTAACTCCTGCCTTATCGGGGATATCAGTATTGGTGATAAGCGCGTTGTCATGCACCCTTTTAACAAATGAGCTTAGCTAGCATAGAAATCAAGTGAGACACTTTTGCGACACTCCATTAATTGCCAACAAAAAAGCCACTCAGATGAGTGGCCTAATTATATGATTATAAAGCTAAAATTTGGTGGCCCCTGCTGGACTTGAACCAGCGACCAAGCGATTATGAGTCGCCTGCTCTAACCACTGAGCTAAGGGGCCGTGGCGGTGAATTATAAAGTAACTCCCCTCAGCAATCCAGCCATTCAAACCTGCCTGCTGTTTTTATAAACAACGCATAATCAATCCTTTATACTTCCATAACGATGTATCAGTGGGAGTAAAGATGATCAACGACATTCTGGCCCCCGGGCTGCGGGTGGTGTTCTGCGGAATTAACCCGGGTAAGTCCTCGGCGCACACCGGTTTTCACTTTGCCCATCCGGGGAATCGCTTCTGGAAGGTTATCCATCAGGCGGGGTTTACTGACCGGTTACTCAAGCCCGAAGAAGAGCAACACCTTCTGGATACGCGCTGCGGGATCACCATGCTGGTTGAGCGTCCTACGGTGCAGGCAACGGAGGTCAACCTGCATGAACTGCGTAGCGGCGGGCGGGAGCTGATCAAGAAAATAGACGATTATCAGCCGGCAGCTCTGGCAATCCTCGGTAAGCAGGCCTACGAGCAGGCGTTCAGCCAGCGTGGAACGAAGTGGGGCAAGCAGAGCATCATGATTGGCGTTACGCAGGTATGGGTGTTGCCGAACCCGAGCGGGCTCAACAGAGCAACACTGGATAAGCTGGTAGAGGCTTATCGGGAGCTGGATGAGGCGTTGATGGTGCGGGGGCTTTAGGGGCCTCTCCGGCCTGATGCCCTCGCCCTGAGAGGGAATAAACAAAAAAAAAGCTCCCCGAAGGGAGCTTTTTCACTGTCAGGACTGATTAGTCGTCCAGGAAGCTACGCAGTACTTCAGAGCGGCTTGGATGGCGCAGTTTACGCAGCGCCTTCGCTTCGATCTGACGGATACGTTCGCGGGTAACGTCAAACTGTTTACCCACTTCTTCCAGCGTGTGGTCGGTGTTCATGTCGATACCGAAACGCATACGCAGAACTTTTGCTTCACGGGCGGTCAGGCCAGCCAGAACGTCGTGCGTCGCGGCACGCAGGCTCTCGGTGGTGGCAGAGTCCAGCGGCAGCTCGAGGGTGGTATCCTCGATGAAATCACCCAGATGCGAATCTTCATCATCACCGATTGGTGTTTCCATGGAGATTGGCTCTTTGGCGATCTTCAGCACTTTACGGATTTTGTCTTCTGGCATCAGCATGCGCTCAGCCAGCTCTTCCGGCGTCGGTTCGCGACCCATCTCCTGCAGCATCTGGCGAGAAATACGGTTGAGCTTGTTGATGGTCTCAATCATATGCACCGGAATACGGATGGTGCGCGCCTGATCCGCGATAGAGCGGGTGATCGCCTGACGGATCCACCAGGTTGCATAGGTGGAGAACTTGTAGCCACGACGGTATTCAAACTTATCTACCGCTTTCATCAGACCGATGTTGCCTTCCTGAATCAGATCCAGGAACTGCAGACCACGGTTGGTGTATTTCTTAGCGATAGAGATAACCAGACGCAAGTTCGCTTCAACCATCTCTTTCTTCGCACGGCGGGCTTTCGCTTCACCAATGGACATACGACGGTTGATGTCTTTAACCTGTTCGATGGTCAGGCCGGTCTCTTCTTCAATCTGTTGTAGCTTCTGCAGGCCACGATGCACATCGTCCTTCACGTCGTGCAGTTTTTCAGACCACGGCTTGTTCATCGCGATAGCTGCGTTGAACCAGGTTTCGCTGGTTTCGTTGCCGGTGAAGAGGGTGATGAAGTTCTTCTTCGGCATTTTGCACTGCTCAACGCACAGCTTCATGATGATGCGTTCCTGGGTACGTACGCGATCCATCATCACGCGCATGCTGTTCACCAGGTAGTCGAACTGTTTTGGCACCAGGCGGAACTGTTTGAACACTTCAGACAGTTTCAGGATCTCTTCCTGAGCGGCGGCATGGCTGCGGCCTTTCGCTTTGATGGTGTCACGCGTCACTTCGTACTGGGTACGCAGTTCGGCAAACTTCTCACGCGCCAGTTCAGGGTCGATGCTGTTGTCATCATCGCTGCTGTCGTCGTCGCCGTCTTCCTCATCTTCGTCTTCGTCATCATCCATCTCTTCCTGAGACAGTTCAGAACCGACGTGAGTGGCGGTGGGTGCCATATCTTCTTCGGCGTTCGGGTCGACAAAACCGGTGATCAGGTCCGACAGGCGCGCTTCTTCCGCTTCAACGCGATCGTACTGCTCCAGCAGATAGGTGATCGCTTCCGGGTATTCGGCAACAGAGCACTGAACCTGGTTGATCCCGTCTTCGATGCGTTTTGCGATGTCAATTTCGCCTTCGCGGGTCAACAGTTCAACGGTACCCATTTCGCGCATGTACATGCGGACCGGGTCAGTGGTACGCCCGATTTCAGATTCCACGCTGGACAGTACCTGTGCAGCAGCTTCTTCCGCATCTTCATCAGTGTTGTTGGAGGTTTCAGCCAGCAACAGATCATCGGCATCCGGTGCTTCTTCCATCACCTGAATGCCCATGTCATTGATCATTTGGATGATGTCTTCGATTTGATCTGAATCGACGATATCTTCCGGCAGATGGTCATTGACCTCGGCATAGGTCAGATAGCCTTGCTCCTTACCGCGTTGGACAAGAAGTTTCAGCTGTGACTGCGGGTTTTGCTCCATAAGACGGTATCCACACTTAATTCGTTTGATTGGTGTCGGCGATGGGGCTGCCAACCTTTAAAGCGAGGGCGTACTTATATTTTTGCCGCTGCCTCTCAGTGCGGCTGCCGGGGGCTTCCCGATCGATATTCGGCACTTAAGCCGTTAAATTCTTTTATTTCTTCGCCAGTTCCTGGTTAATCATCCAGAGTTCCCGGCGTTCTTCGCTGCTTAAGCCGTGCGTGCGCTCGCGAGCAATCAACTCTTCCTGGCGCAGCTCAAGCATCGAATCAAACATATGGTTGAGTGAGTCGGTGAACGTTTTTTCTGCAATATCCTTATCTGCTATATCGTCCCACATCGACAGTTTTTCAAGGGTTGCGGCCTCTTTTGTGCCGCGATAATGTTCTAAAAGTTGTCCGGTGGTCAGACCTGGTTGCGACAAACAAGTGTTGACCAATTCTGAAAATAAGCCAAGTCCGGGCAATTTTTCGTGGTTCAAACCCGCCAGCGACGGCACTTGCGGAGCAAGTTCGGGGTTTTGCACCAGTAACCCTATCAGTATACGCATGGTTGTGCGTTTTAGCTGAGGCGTGGGGCGAACCGCACCATTTTCAGCCTGTTTTGGCATTAAACGTTCAAGCTGGCTGTCATCCAGAATGCCAAGCTTGTTGCCTAACTCCTGACGCAGATAGATACGCAGCGTTTCGCCCGGCACCTGGCTGATTAACGGCAGCGCCAGCGTACTGAGCTGCGCGCGCCCGTCAGGGGTACTCAAATCCACCTGCGGCATCAGGCTGTTAAACAAAAACGTGGAGAGCGGCTGAGCCTGCTCCATCCGCGCTTCAAACGCCGCTTTGCCCTCTTTACGCACCAGCGTATCCGGGTCTTCACCGTCAGGCAGGAACATAAAGCGCAATTGACGCCCGTCGGTCATGTAAGGAAGTGCCGTTTCCAGCGCGCGCCAGGCTGCATCCCGTCCTGCGCGGTCACCGTCGTAACAGCAGATGACATTGTTGGTCACCCTGAACAGCAACTGAATATGATCGGCCGTGGTGGACGTCCCTAACGACGCAACGGCGTAGTTAATGTCGTACTGCGCCAGTGCAACGACGTCCATATAGCCTTCGACGACCAGAAGACGCGGAGGTTCCGCATTATCTTGCTGCGCCTCATAAAGGCCATACAGCTGACGGCCTTTATGGAAAATATCGGTTTCCGGGGAGTTGAGGTATTTCGGCAGGGCATCACCCAATACGCGACCACCAAAACCTATTACCCGTCCACGCTTGTCGCGGATCGGGAACATCACCCGTTCGCGGAAGCGGTCGTAGCTTCGTCCCTGGTCATTGGTGACCAGCATGCCTGCATCGATGAGGGATTTACGATCTTCGCTATTGCCGCCAAAACGCTTTAACACGTTATCCCAGCCGGGCGGGGCGTAACCAATAGCGAAACGCGCAATGACATCGTCGCTCAGTCCGCGCTTGTTCAGATACTGACGCGCAGGCTCAGCCGCAGAGTGCTTAAGAGACTGTTGGTAAAACGAATTCAGGCCATCCATCAGCTGATACAGCGTTTGCCGTTGATGGCGCTCTATCTGGCTTGGCCCACTGCCTGCTTCATACGGCACTTCAAGGTTATGCATTGCCGCCAGTTCTTCGACGGTTTCAACGAACTCGAGCTTGTCGTAGTTCATTAAAAAATCAACGGCGTTACCGTGAGCACCACAGCCGAAGCAATGGTAAAACTGCTTTTCACCGTTTACGGTGAAGGAGGGGGTTTTTTCGTTATGGAACGGACAGCACGCATGGTAGTTCTTGCCCTGCTTTTTCAGCTTTACCCGCGCGTCGATGAGATCGACGATGTCGGTTCTGGCGAGCAGGTCATTGATGAAAACGCGTGGGATTCTTCCGGCCATATGCCCCAAAAATTTAAGCGACTTATAAACGAAAACAAGCCGCGCATTCCTTCCGGAAGCACGGCCTTACGACTATTACTCTGTCTGTCAATTGAGGGCTGAGGCCCTCAACCAATTAGTACAGACGAGTACGGCGTGCGTTTTCGCGAGCCAGTTTCTTCGCGTGACGTTTCACTGCAGAAGCTTTAGCGCGCTTACGTTCGGTCGTTGGTTTTTCATAGAACTCACGACGACGAACTTCAGCCAGAACACCTGCTTTCTCGCATGAACGTTTGAAGCGACGCAGTGCTACGTCGAACGGCTCGTTTTCACGTACTTTAATTACCGGCATGTAACTCTCACCTTTAATAAATTCGGTTTGCCGCTGGCATCAACGCCAGCTTATTTCAAAATGGTGCGGAATTTTACTGCAAATGCTGCTGCTTTGTAAAGCACCGATGCGATTTTGAAAGGGACTTTAATAAGGGTGAGGAGTATACACGAGCCTTCTTCCTGGGGCGAACAAAGTTTTACATCAACCCGCCCAGGCTCTACACTGCGCGGTATTGAAACGAGGTAAAACAAGTCATGCGTGTACTGGGTATTGAAACATCCTGCGATGAAACCGGCATCGCCATTTACGACGACGAGAAAGGGCTTCTGGCCAACCAACTGTATAGTCAGGTGAAATTGCACGCTGACTACGGCGGCGTCGTGCCAGAACTGGCCTCTCGTGACCACGTGCGTAAAACGGTTCCCCTGATTCAGGCGGCACTGAAAGAGGCCGGGTTGAGTTCAACAGATATTGATGCCGTAGCGTATACCGCAGGCCCGGGTCTGGTCGGTGCCCTGCTGGTGGGTGCAACGGTTGGGCGTTCGCTGGCCTTTGCATGGGATGTGCCGGCCATTCCGGTTCACCATATGGAAGGGCATCTGCTGGCGCCGATGCTGGAAGATAACCCACCTGAGTTTCCGTTTGTGGCACTGCTGGTTTCTGGCGGTCATACCCAGCTGATTAGCGTGACGGGCATTGGCAAGTATGAGCTGCTGGGCGAGTCGATCGACGACGCCGCCGGTGAAGCGTTCGATAAAACCGCCAAGCTGCTGGGGCTGGATTATCCTGGCGGCCCAATGCTTTCTAAGATGGCGTCGCAGGGTACGGAAGGGCGCTTTGTCTTCCCGCGTCCGATGACCGACCGTCCGGGGCTGGACTTCAGCTTCTCTGGCCTGAAAACCTTCGCAGCCAATACCATTCGTAATAACGATGATAGCGAGCAGACCCGCGCCGATATCGCCCGCGCGTTCGAAGATGCGGTAGTCGATACGCTGATGATCAAGTGCAAACGCGCGCTGGATCAGACCGGCTTTAAGCGTCTGGTGATGGCTGGCGGCGTCAGCGCCAACCGTACGCTGCGTGCGAAGCTTGCTGAGATGATGCAAAAGCGTCGTGGGGAAGTGTTCTATGCGCGTCCGGAATTTTGTACCGACAACGGTGCGATGATTGCCTATGCCGGGATGGTACGTCTCAACGCCGGTGCAACGTCCGATCTGAGCGTCTCCGTGCGTCCGCGCTGGCCGCTGGCGGAACTGCCTGAGGCGTAACCCCCTCAGCCTAACCCTCTCCCCATAGGGGAGAGGGAAATTTACGACTACACCCGCAACATCCCTTTCTCTTCTAAAAAACCAATAATCGTCGCTAACCCGTCACCTGCCTTCAGGTTGGTAAAGGTCCACGGACGTTCACCGCGCATGCGGTTGGTGTCGCGCTCCATCACCTCCAGCGAAGCACCCACGTACGGCGCGAGATCGGTTTTGTTGATCACGAGGAAATCGGATTTGGTGATCCCAGGCCCTCCCTTGCGCGGGATCTTCTCCCCCTCGGCCACGTCGATCACGTAGATCGTCAGATCTGCCAGTTCGGGACTGAAGGTCGCACTCAGGTTATCGCCGCCACTTTCAACGAAGATCAGATCCAGATTACCGAATTTCTCGCTTAATGCTTCTACAGCGGCCAGGTTCATCGAGGCATCTTCACGGATGGCGGTATGCGGGCAGCCACCGGTCTCCACGCCCACGATGCGTTCCGGCTCCAGCGCGCCCGCTTCGGTCAGGATGCGCTGATCCTCTTTGGTGTAGATATCGTTTGTCACCACCGCCAGGTGATAGGTGTAGCGCATCGCTTTGCACAGTGCTTCCAG
This sequence comes from Enterobacter sp. E1, assembly GCF_016809815.1. Lineage (NCBI taxonomy): Bacteria > Pseudomonadati > Pseudomonadota > Gammaproteobacteria > Enterobacterales > Enterobacteriaceae > Enterobacter > Enterobacter sp. E1. Next base: position 77,397 of record NZ_JAFBJM010000003.1, read on the forward strand.
CAACGCAGTTTTGCCCGACCCTACCGGGCCGCCGACGCCGACGCGCAGGGGATGTTTGTAATCAGCCATATTGACTCCTCAGGAACGGAATAGTCGTGAATATTGTGTTTCGTGGCGCGCAGAGGCGATAGCGGACAGCGGTGTCGCCGCGCCTATCTCGTCATCACTGCGCAAAAATGCCTGTTCAAGCCCGTCGGCAAAATGGTTGCTCAGGTCGATAATCAGCTGCTGCGCGGCCTGTTGCCCAAACGGCACCAGCTTCACGCCTGCCATGACCGCGCTCTCTATCCAGCTGTAGCCGAGACTCAGCGCCAGCTCGCGCACGCCGATGCCCCAGCGCACGCCGAGCCATGCCATGCCGCAGATCTGGCTTTGCGTAAACAGCGGCAGCCATTCGGGCGAGCAGTCCGGCTCCCAGCTTTTGATGAGGCGCGTAAAGGCCGCTCCGCGATTGCGCTCCTCTTCACGGAGTTCGCGCGTTTCCCGGCAGGCGAGCAGATACGCTGTCCAGCGTTTGGCTGTAACGAGATCCTGTTGCTCACAGGCCTGATACAGGCGGATAAACAGCGGCAGATCGACGCAGAAAAAACTCTGCTCCATCTGTTGCGTCTGCCAGCGTTTGAAGGCATCGGTACTCGTGACCCAACCGGCTTCAACAGCCCATTCCAGCCCCTGTGACCAGGTAAATGACCCGACCGGCAGGCTGCTGCTGGAAAGCTGCATCAGGCGCAGCCACTGGCGGGCGTGCTCCATTAGCTCATCAACGCCAGCAGGGCGGAGACAATCAGTCCGCCGCCGAAGGTTTTACGCAGCCCATCGTGACGGCGCAGCAGCAACCCTGCGGCAAAACTGGCGCACAGTACGGTGGCGCTGGCAAACATGAACCCGCTGGTGAACAGCCAGAAGCTGTGGCCGGACATCTCCACACCGTGCGCCCAGCCGTGGAACATCGCCAGGGCAGGGACTGCCAGCAGCAGACGGTTTTCGGTTTTAAACATCATCACGCCGCAGACCGCCAGCGAGGCGATAATCAGCATCTCCATGCCGCTAAAGCCACCAAGCAGACTGCCCGCAATGGCGCCGACAAGCATCATGCCGAGGGTGGCAAAGGGCAGTATCAACTTGCGGCCGCTCAGGGCGGAGAGCACGCCTGCACCTGTCAGCATCAGCAGATGATCGAGGCCGGTCAGCGGGTGGAAAAATCCGGCATGGAAGCTGTCGGCTCCGTGTCCTGGATGTGCCAGCGCAGGCAGGGAAAAGGCCAGCAGTAACAGGGGTAAGTACTTGCGCATGATTAATCCTTAATGTGAATGAGCGTGAGAGTGGCTATGACTATGAGCCTCGCTGGTGTAGGCCCCTGCTTCGGGTTCAAATGGCAGGCTGGCAAACGTCACCTCTAGCCCGAACTGGCGCAGCATATCGTCGAGAACATGATCGTGGTGATAGCGCAGCTCGCCGGGCATGATTTGCAGCGGTACGTGACGGTTGCCCAGGTGATAGCAGGCGCGGGCGAGCAGGAACGGATCGGCGCAGCGCACCACAGAGACGGACTCCGCGGCAGCGATCACTTCAATCACCTCACTGCCGTCGTCGGTGGTCAGCAAGTCTCCGCCGCGCAGCAGCAAGCCGCGCGGCAGCATTAGCCCGGCTTCGCGCCCGTCGTTCAGCGCCACGCGGGCGCGGCTTTTCACCCGCACGTCAATCGGCAGCGTGACGCTGGAGGTTACGGGATGGGCATGGTCCAGGCGTTGGGTTAAATAGATCATCATCACTCCTCAAAACAGGAAATAGCGTTGCGCCATCGGCAGAACGTCAGCCGGTTCGCTGGTAATCAGTTCGCCGTCGACGCGCACTTCATAGGTCTGCGAATCAACGGTGATATTCGGCTGAAGGCCGTTGTGGATCATGTCCGCCTTTTTCACCGTCCGGCAGCCTTTCACCACGGCGGTGCCACTTTGCAGATTGAGCTGCTGTGGGATGCCGTTCGCACTGGCGGCTTGCGAGACAAACGTCAGCCGCGTGGCGTGGCGCGCGGCACCGAGTGAGCCAAACATCGGGCGGTAATGGACTGGCTGCGGCGTGGGGATCGAGGCGTTGATATCACCCATTGGCGCGCAGGCGATCATCCCGCCTTTGACGATGGTGGCGGGTTTCACGCCAAAGAAGGCCGGTGACCAGACCACCAGGTCAGCCAGTTTTCCTGCCTCAATGGAACCCACTTCATGGGCGATACCGTGGGTCAGCGCCGGGTTGATGGTGTATTTGGCGACATAGCGCTTTACGCGGAAGTTGTCGTTATCGCCAGTCTCTTCCGGCAGAGGGCCGCGCTGCACCTTCATGCGGTGCGCCACCTGCCAGGTGCGGATAATCACTTCCCCCACGCGGCCCATCGCCTGAGAATCTGACGAGGTGAGCGAAAATGCGCCGATATCGTGCAGCACATCTTCAGCGGCGATGGTTTCACGGCGAATACGTGATTCCGCAAAGGCGACGTCCTCAGCAATATCCGGATCGAGGTGATGGCAGACCATCAGCATGTCGAGATGCTCGTCGATGGTGTTCACCGTGTACGGCAGCGTCGGGTTGGTAGAGGAGGGCAGAATATTCGGGTGCGCGCAGGCGGTGATGATATCCGGCGCGTGGCCGCCGCCCGCGCCTTCGGTGTGGAAGGTGTGGATGGTACGCCCGCCAATCGCCGCCAGCGTATCTTCGACAAACCCGGATTCGTTCAGCGTGTCGCTGTGCAGCGCCACCTGTATATCCATCTCGTCTGCGACCTCCAGAGAACAATTGATGGCGGCAGGCGTGGCACCCCAGTCTTCGTGGATCTTAAGCCCGATAGCACCGGCGGCGATCTGCTCGCGCAGAGCGTCCGGGTTTGAGCCGTTACCCTTGCCGAGCAGACCAATATTCACCGGCAGCGTATCTGCGGCCTGTAGCATGCGGGCGATATACCACGGCCCCGGCGTGCAGGTCGTGGCGTTGGTGCCTGCAGCGGGCCCGGTACCGCCGCCGATCATGGTCGTGACACCGGAGACCAGTGCCTCTTCCGCCTGCTGCGGGCAGATCCAGTGAATGTGGGTGTCGATCCCGCCGGCGGTGACGATCTTCCCCTCGGCGGCAATTACTTCCGTTGCCGCGCCAATCGGGATCGTCACGCCGGGCTGAATATCCGGGTTACCGGCTTTACCGACGGCAAAGATCCGCCCGTTCTTCACGCCGATATCGGCTTTCACGATCCCCCAGTGATCAACTATCAGCGCGTTGGTGAGAACCAGATCCACGCATTGATCCGTTGTCATTTGTCCTTGACCCATGCCGTCGCGGATCACTTTTCCGCCGCCGAATTTGACCTCTTCACCGTAAACAGTGAGATCCTCTTCCACTTCGATCCACAGATCGCTGTCGGCCAGCCGCACTTTATCGCCCGTGGTGGGGCCGAACATGTCGGCGTAGGCCTGACGTGAAATCTCAGCCATTGTTCACTTCTCCCATCACCTCACCGCGAAAACCGACAATGCGCTTCGCGCCGCTGATCTGAACCAGCGTCACTTCGCGCTTTTGGCCGGGTTCGAAACGTACGGCGGTCCCGGCCGGAATATTCAGCCGGTAGCCTTTGGTTATCGCCCGGTCGAACTTCAGCGCCGGGTTGACCTCGTAAAAGTGGTAGTGCGATCCCACCTGGATCGGCCTGTCTCCGTGGTTTTCGACGATCACACTCTGCGTTGCTCGCCCTACGTTGATGGCAATATTTCCGGGCTGGATCTGGTATTCACCTGGGATCATCACGCGCTCCTTAGACGATCGGGTTATGGACAGTGACGAGCTTTGAACCGTCCGGGAAGGTGGCTTCTACCTGAATGTCGGGGATCATCTCGGGTACACCTTCCATCACCTGGTCGCGTGTGAGGACATGGCGGCCCGCCTCCATCAGTGAGGCGACGGTTTCGCCATCGCGCGCACCTTCCATAATAAAGGCGCTGATCAACGCGACGGATTCTGGATAATTGAGCTTTACCCCGCGTGCAAGGCGGCGTTCGGCAACCAGCGCGGCGGTGAACAGCAACAGCTTGTCTTTTTCTCTGGGGGTCAGTTCCATAACGTTTCTCTTATGTCTGCCAGATACGCGGCGAACAGGCAGTTTTGTGGGATAAAAGCGGGCGAAGCGACTGCCAGATATCGCGCATCACTCGCTGACAAATCAGGTTATCGTGAGAGAGAAAGCGCACCGACAGCAGATCGTCAGTAAGGGTTGCCCCGGCAACGTTTTCCAGTGGTGTAAGCAGTTCACGTACTCTGTCGAGATGCTCTTCCCTGGCCGGATAGAACAGCAGCGTGCCGACCCACGGATGCCCGGCAACGGGCGTGAGATCGCCATCGCTAAGATGCTGACGCTCAATCAGGCGAGGTTCGTCTTCAATCCAGATTTCAAGGCGGCTCTCCAGCCTGCCGTGGCTGAAGGTCTCACCGATCACCGGGCGCCCCAGACAGTACAGCTCCCAGGCCATCAATGTACTGGAGGCCTTCAGGTGGAAAACGGAACGCAGCGCGGCGTTCGCGCCGGGAAAGATAATGGTGTCCTGCGGCAACCACTCCAGCGTGGCGTCTTCATCGAGATAAAAGTGCTGGCTCAGACGAGCCTGCGGGCCACTGCTGCGATAGAACTTACTGGCCCCGGGCATGGTGATGAGCGCATGGCTTTTGGCGTCCAGCCGAACGGAAATGTCCAGCGTATCGCCACCCACAATTCCGCCGGGTGGATGCAGCAGGTAAAGGTGGCAGGTATCACCTTCCGGGTAAAACGGACGCTGAACCGTAAGCGGCCCGAGGTGATGAGCGGAATGCAGGAGGGTTTTCTCAGGCGTGTGACAAAACTGCAGGGCAAGCGACGCCTGCCAGCCTTTATACGTAGTATCAGTGACCTGAGCTGCTAACATGCTGCATCCATTTGCTCACCATCGGGATACGTTTCAGTATGCCCTGGCGGAAATGAAGGCTGTCATATGAGTCGCTTATGGATACGTTATCTGCTGCGGGTGTCGCGCGATTACTCCGGCTCTTTTTTCTTTCTCTTGAGCTTTGTCCAGATTTTGGTCTCCTGGCGACGCCACAGGCGCTGGATATTGTCGTGATGACGCAGCAGGATAAGGCAAGAGAGCATCGACACCGGGAAGGTGAATTGAGGTTTGAACCACCAGACGTAAAACGGGGCGATCAGCGCGCTGACAATGGCACCCAGTGACGAGTAGCCGCTCAGAAGAATGGTCAGCAGCCAGGTGCCGGCCATGACGCCGGTTAAGTCCCAGCCGATAGGCGCAATGGCACCAAAGGCGGTTGCAACGCCTTTGCCACCTTTAAATCCGAAGAATACAGGCCAGATGTGGCCGACACAGGCAGCGATGGCAATGAGCCCCAGCCAGAACGGCGTGACGCCCAGCGCATATGCGCCCCAGACGGGTAGCATCCCTTTCAGAACATCAAAAATCAAAACCGCTACGGCTGCACCCTTGCCGCCAATTCGTAGTACGTTGGTCGCCCCCGGGTTCCCGGAACCACTTTCACGCGGGTCGGGTAACCCTGCAATGCGGCAGACCAGAATGGCGCTGGAGATTGAGCCGCAAAGATAGGCGAGGAGGATCATTCCAGGCGCGATTGCACTCATAACGCTGTTCCGTTTTGAAAATGTATCTGTATTCTCAGCATCTGTGGATAATACGCATAATTCGCCGGAAGTGGTATCCGGTTTAGCCAAAAAGCAGGCAGGTCGTGATGGATATTGTATTTATAGAGCAACTTTCGGTAATCACCACTATTGGTGTTTACGACTGGGAACAGACCATTGAGCAGAAGCTGGTGTTCGATATCGAAATGGGCTGGGATAACCGTAAGTCAGCAAAAAGTGATGACGTGAATGACTGTCTGAGCTATGCCGATATCAGTGAAACGGTCATCGCCCACGTTGAAGGGCAACGTTTTGCGCTGGTCGAACGGGTGGCTGAAGAAGTCGCAGAATTGCTGCTGAAAAAATTCAATTCACCGTGGGTGCGCATTAAGTTAAGTAAACCAGGAGCAGTGGCGCGCGCCACCAATGTTGGCGTTATTATTGAGCGTGGCACAAATCTGAAAGGCAAGATTTAACGTCATAATAGCTAAACCATTTTAGGTTATACCGGTCTTAACGCTGTATCTTTCTCGGTTGTCCGCATGGGGCACCGTTTTTTTATATCTTCTTAGGGGTTTATAGATGAGCGATATGCACTCGCTGCTGGTGGCGGCAATACTGGGTGTGGTCGAAGGATTGACGGAGTTTTTGCCGGTTTCCAGTACGGGCCATATGATTATCGTTGGCCATCTGCTGGGCTTTGAAGGCGATACCGCTAAAACGTTTGAAGTGGTCATCCAACTGGGTTCTATTCTGGCGGTGGTGGTGATGTTCTGGCGTCGTCTGTTTGGTCTGATCGGCATCCACTTTGGCCGTCCGCCTCAGCACGAAGGTATGGGTAAAGGCCGACTGTCACTGATCCATATTCTGCTCGGGATGATCCCTGCGGTGGTGCTGGGTCTGGTGTTCCACGACGCCATTAAATCTCTGTTTAACCCGATTAACGTGATGTACGCGCTGGTCGTGGGTGGTTTCCTGCTGATCGCGGCGGAAGTGCTGAAGCCGAAAACCCCGCGTGCGGAAGGTCTGGATGACATGACCTACCGCCAGGCGTTTATGATTGGTTGCTTCCAGTGCCTGGCACTGTGGCCGGGCTTCTCACGTTCAGGCGCGACCATTTCTGGCGGGATGCTGATGGGCGTAAGCCGTTATGCGGCCTCTGAGTTTTCGTTCCTGCTGGCAGTACCGATGATGATGGGCGCCACTGCACTCGACGTCTACAAAAGCATTGGGTTCCTCACCACGGGTGACATTCCGATGTTCGCCGTTGGTTTCATCACCGCCTTTATCGTGGCGCTGATTGCCATTAAAACTTTCCTGCAGTTGATTAAGCGTATCTCGTTTATTCCGTTCGCGATCTATCGCTTTATCGTGGCGGCAGCGGTTTACGTGGTCTTCTTCTGACCGATAGCCCTCAGTCTTTCGGCTGAGGGCAATGCTTTTCTTTCCAGTCTGTCACCGCCTGAATCCGACGTCTGGTGAGTTCTTCACGGATCTCTGGTCCTTTAAAGCCCGCTTCGACAACATCCTTCGTTGGCACCGCTTTCGCGACTTCCCAGGCTTTACGCAATAAACGTCCCTGCGGGTAATCACACGCTTCAAACCCGGTGCGCCCACGCACGTCAGCTTCACTGGTCAGAGCGATTTGCTCCACGCGGTGAGGTTTGCGCCAGGCGTCAATGTTATCGAACAGCTTGACGATGGTGGCCGGTTTCAGGATGGGGAAGGTGTGGATCAGGTCGTGGAACTCGGCCACCAGTTTCGCCAGATCGCGGATCTCATTCGGCACGCGCAGACGCTGACAAAGCCCCTCTACCAGCTTCACGCCTGCCGGGCCATGCCCGTGATGACGCGGCCAGAACTCTTTTGGCGTTAAGCCTTTGCCCAGATCGTGGCACAGGGTGGAAAAACGGATGTCGACCTCGGGGCTGAGCATAGCCGCCATACTGAGCGTCATCAGGGTATGAACGCCGGTATCAATTTCCGGGTGCCATTTCGCCGGTGCAGGGACACCAAACAGTGCGTCGATTTCCGGGAACAGCACCTTCAGCGCGCCGCAGTCGCGCAGAACCTGGAAAAAGACCTGTGGGTTGCGCGTGGTCAGGGCATTTTCCGTTTCTTTCCAGACGCGCTCTGGCGTCAGGTGTTCAAGTTCACCCGCCTCGGTCATGGCGGTCATTAGCGCCATTGTCTCATCGGCAATACGGAAACTCAGGTGGGCATAACGCGCGGCAAAACGCGCCACGCGCAGAACGCGGAGCGGATCTTCAGAAAACGCCGGGGAGACGTGACGTAAAAGGCGGTTACGCAGATCGTCCTGACCGCCATAAGCGTCAATGATGTGACCCTGCTCGTCCTGTGCCAGCGCGTTGATGGTGAGATCGCGACGCAGGAGATCTTGCTCCAGCGTGACATCCGGCGCGGCATAACAGGTGAAACCCGTGTAGCCAGAACCGGATTTCCGTTCGGTACGCGCGAGGGCGTACTCTTCCCGGCTTTTTGGGTGCAGGAATACGGGAAAATCGCGGCCTACCTGCTGGTAGCCCGCGTTGAGCATCTCTTCGGGGGTGGCACCGACCACCACCCAGTCTTTATCTTTGACCGGCAGACCTAACAACGCATCACGTACCGCACCACCGACCAGATAACTCTTCACGCCCTACACTCCCGTTTTCTCTTTTTCCAGGATCATACGTAAGTCTGGCAGAGAAGACGAGTTAGTTCATCCAGCGGTCTTTACGCTTACGGCTTGGGATCAGATGCGGCAGCACCAGACCGAGCACCAGACCCACGCCCAGCACGCCACCGCCATACATAAACCACTGCATGATGATGGTGCGCTGTTTGTCGTCGAGCTGCAGATTGGCGGCATTCACTTTCTTCTGCGCGACAATCAGCTCGTTTTTGAGTTTTTGGTTCTCTTCTTTCAGACCGTTGATCACACCGTCACTCTGCGCCACTTTCTGCTGCATTTCAGCGGTGCGTTGGTTCCAGGTTCCGTCGATGTTATTCAGCTTGTCGGTCAGGGTTTTCACCTGGTTTTCCAGATCCGGCACGCGCGTGCGCAGGCTTGGCACGGTGCTCAGCTCTTTCAGCGGGATCCAGGACGTACGGCCGGTACTGTCGCGAACCTGGCCATAGTTGGTGTCCGCGTTGGTCTGTAACAGGGTGACTTCCTCGCCGGCATTTACCGTGCCCACGAGGCGATAATTATCTCCGGGGCCACTGCGTACCCAGGTGTTCAGTTCGTCAGAAACGTAACGCTTCTCTTCAGCGTGCACGGTGGTTGCGGCGCTAAAAGCGAGTAAAGTAAGTCCAATCAGGCGTAATTTAAGCATCATTAGTCGTTATTTTCATAAATAGTGGAACGATAGTAGTGGCAACAGTGTCTCTACGCAAAGCATTCGTCAGCAATCAGAATCATCTGTGTCACGACTCTACACATTTACGCCCGTCAAATTGCTCATTGCATGGCAATTTGGCGCAAAATACTATGTACTGACAAACAAATGGCGAGGAAGTTCGCCCTCATTGACGCGTCTGTGACGCCCGCAAAAGTACAAGGCTATGGCACAAGAAATTGAATTAAAGTTTATCGTCGAAAAAGACAGCGTTGACGCTCTTCGTCAGCATCTGCACACGCTTTCCGGCGAACACCATGCACCGGTACAACTGCTTAATATCTATTACGAAACGCCAGACAACTGGCTTCGCCGCCACGATATGGGGCTACGCATCCGTGGCGCGAACGGACGCTACGAGATGACGATGAAAATTGCCGGTCGCGTGGTTGGCGGTTTACATCAGCGCCCGGAATACAATATCGACATCAGTAAGCCAGAACTTGAGCTGGAACGTTTCCCGACAGAGGTTTGGCCTGAGGGTAAACTGCCAGAAACCTTATCCGCAGACGTACAGCCCCTGTTCAGTACCGATTTCTGGCGCGAAAAATGGCTGGTGACGGAAGGCAAGAGCCGCATTGAAATCGCGCTGGATTTAGGTGAGGTGAAGGCGGGTGAGTTCCAGGAGCCGATCTGCGAACTGGAGCTTGAACTGCTGGAAGGGGATGCGAACGATGTGCTGAAGCTGGCACGCAAGCTGGTGAACCAGTCCGGATTACGTCAGGGAAGCCTGAGTAAAGCCGCACGCGGTTACCACCTGGCGGCCGGAAATGCGCCACGCGTGGTGAAAGAGACGACGATTTTGCACGTTGCGCCTAAAGCCAGCGTGGAGCAGGGTCTGGAAGCCGCGCTGGAGCTGGCGCTCTCGCAGTGGCAATACCATGAAGAGCTGTGGGCGCGAAATGTGAAAAACGCGAAATCCCACGTGCTGGCGGCGATTGCCCTGGTGCGCCATACCCTGACGCTGTTCGGCGGTATTGTTCCTCGCAAAGCGAGCGCTCACTTACGTGACCTGCTGACGCAAACCGAAACGCTGATGCTCTCCGACGTATCGGCACAAACAGCGATCTATAGCCCGCAAACGGCGACGGCAAAACTGGCACTGACCGAGTTTCTGATCACGCGTGGCTGGCGTACCTTCCTGGATGCGAAAGCGCAGACCAAAATCGCGGAGAACTTCAAACGTTTCGCGGATATTCATCTCTCTCGTCATGCCGCCGAGCTGAAGAGCACCTTTGCTTACCCGCTGGGTGACCAGTATGGCGATCAGCTTCCTCGTCTTTCGCGCAATATCGACAGCATGCTGCTGCTTTCCGGTGCCTATGACGGCGTGAAGGCTCAGGCCTGGCTGGAGAACTGGCAGGGGCTGAAGCATGCCATTGAAACCCGTCAGCATATTGAGATTGAGCATTTCCGTAACGAGGCCATTTCGCAGGAGCCATTCTGGCTGCACAGCGGAAAACGTTAACCTGGCAAGGAACCCCAATCATGCCGCTTTCTTCGCAGTTACAGCAGCAGTGGCAGACCGTTTGCGAACGTCTGCCTGAGTTATTACCGGCGTCATCATTAAGCGAGCAGGCGAAGAGCGTGCTCACTTTCAGTGATTTTGTGCAGGAAAGTATCACCGCCAACCCGGACTGGCTGGTGGAGCTTGAAAAGTCACCGCCACAGGCAGAAGAGTGGCGGCATTATGCTGACTGGTTGCAAACCGCGCTTGCTGAAGTTGCGGATGAAGCAACGCTGATGCGCGTCCTGCGCCAGTTCCGTCGCCGGGTAATGGTGCGTATTGCCTGGGCGCAATCTCTGGCGCTGGTCAGCGAAGAGAGCACGTTACAGCAGCTAAGTGAGCTGGCACAGACGTTGATTGTTGCTGCGCGAGACTGGCTCTACGCCGCCTGCTGTAAAGAGTGGGGAACACCGTGCAGCGAGGAAGGGGTTCCTCAGCCACTGTTGATTCTGGGGATGGGTAAGCTGGGCGGTTGCGAGCTTAACTTCTCCTCCGATATCGATCTGATTTTTGCCTGGCCGGAGAACGGCTCTACGCGCGGCGGGCGCCGTGAGCTGGATAACGCCCAGTTCTTTACCCGACTCGGCCAGCGTCTGATTAAGGCCCTGGATCAGCCGACGCAGGATGGTTTCGTCTACCGCGTGGACATGCGTCTGCGTCCCTTTGGCGACAGCGGCCCGCTTGTGTTGAGCTTTGCCGCACTGGAAGATTATTACCAGGAGCAGGGGCGCGACTGGGAACGCTACGCCATGGTTAAAGCGCGGATCATGGGCGACAGCGACGATGCCTACGCCAACGAATTGCGCGCCATGCTGCGCCCGTTCGTGTTCCGCCGTTACATTGACTTCAGCGTGATCCAGTCCCTGAGAAACATGAAAGGGATGATTGCCCGAGAAGTGCGCCGCCGTGGGCTGAAAGACAATATTAAGCTCGGTGCAGGCGGTATCCGCGAAATCGAATTTGTCGTCCAGGTCTTCCAGCTTATTCGCGGCGGGCGTGAGCCGTCCCTGCAATCACGTTCGTTGCTGCCAACGCTGAGCGCCATCGAGCAGCTTCACCTGCTGCCGGACGGTGACGCGCAAACCCTGCGCGAGGCCTATCTGTTCCTGCGTCGTCTGGAGAACCTGCTGCAAAGTATCAACGACGAACAGACCCAGACCCTGCCAGCGGATGATCTGAACCGGGCGCGTCTTGCCTGGGGGATGCGCGCAGATGACTGGTCAATGCTGACCGAACGGCTGGATGCGCATATGGCAGGCGTACGCCGTATCTTTAACGACCTGATTGGCGATGACGAAAGTGAATCGCAGGACGATGCGCTTTCCGAGCACTGGCGCGAGCTGTGGCAGGATGCGCTTCAGGAAGATGACACTACACCAGTGCTGGCACACCTGAGTGACGACGCCCGCCATCGTGTGGTGGCACTGATTGCTGATTTCCGTCTTGAACTGAATAAACGTGCGATTGGGCCACGTGGTCGGCAGGTACTTGATCATTTGATGCCGCATCTGCTGAGCGAGGTTTGCTCCCGCGCGGATGCGCCGGTGCCGTTGTCACGCATGATGCCGCTGCTGAGTGGGATTATCACGCGTACCACGTACCTTGAACTATTGAGTGAGTTTCCAGGGGCGCTTAAACATCTGATTACGCTCTGCGCTGCGTCGCCAATGGTAGCCAACAAGCTGGCGCGTTATCCGCTGTTGCTCGACGAACTGCTCGACCCGAATACGCTCTACCAACCGACGGCGACGGACGCCTACCGGGACGAGCTGCGCCAGTATCTGCTGCGGGTGCCGGAAGAGGACGAAGAGCAGCAGCTGGAGGCGTTGCGTCAGTTTAAGCAGGCACAGATGCTGCGCGTGGCAGCGGCAGATATCGCCGGAACGCTGCCGATGATGAAAGTGAGCGATCACTTAACCTGGCTTGCGGAAGCGATCATCGACGCGGTCGTGCATCAGGCCTGGGTGCAGATGGTGGCTCGCTACGGCCAGCCGAAACACCTGGCCGACCGTGAGGGTCGTGGTTTTGCGGTGGTGGGGTACGGCAAGCTCGGCGGCTGGGAGCTGGGCTATAGCTCCGATCTGGATTTAATCTTCCTGCACGATTGCCCGGTCGACGTGATGACTGACGGCGAACGTGAGATTGACGGGCGCCAGTTCTATCTGCGTCTGGCCCAGCGCATTATGCACCTGTTCAGCACCCGTACCTCATCCGGCATTTTGTACGAAGTGGATGCACGTCTGCGACCCTCCGGCGCGGCGGGCATGCTGGTCACCTCGACGGAGTCCTTTGCTGATTACCAGAAGAACGAAGCCTGGACGTGGGAGCATCAGGCGCTGGTGCGTGCCCGCGTGGTGTACGGCGATCCGCAGCTTAAAACGCAGTTTGACGTCATCCGTAAGGATGTCATGACGACGGTGCGAGAGGGTGTCACGTTGCAAACTGAAGTGCGGGAAATGCGCGAGAAAATGCGCGCGCATCTGGGCAATAAACATCGCGATCGCTTTGATATCAAAGCCGATGAGGGGGGGATTACCGATATTGAGTTTATCACCCAGTACCTGGTGCTGCTGCACGCGCACGATAAACCGAAGCTGACACGCTGGTCGGACAATGTACGCATTCTGGAACTGCTCGCGCAAAACGACATTATGGACGAGCTGGAGGCACAGGCGTTAACCCGCGCCTATACCACGCTACGCGATGAGCTGCACCACCTGGCGCTGCAGGAACAACCGGGGCATGTGGCGCTGGACTGTTTCAGCAGTGAACGCGCTCAGGTGACGGCAAGCTGGCAGAAGTGGCTGGTGGAACCGTGCGTAACAAAACAAGTGTGATATTATCGCGCGCAAATTGTGAATCTTTCTGGAGTCAGGAATGAAAGTAACACTGCCAGAGTTTGAACGTGCTGGAGTTATGGTTGTCGGGGATGTGATGCTGGATCGCTACTGGTATGGGCCAACCAGCCGCATCTCTCCGGAAGCGCCGGTACCGGTGGTTAAGGTCGACACCATTGAAGAGCGTCCCGGCGGCGCGGCAAACGTGGCGATGAACATTGCCTCTCTGGGCGCGCATTCGCGTCTGGTGGGCTTGACCGGCATCGACGACGCGGCGCGTGCGCTGAGTAAGTCACTGGCGGACGTGAACGTGAAGTGTGACTTCGTTTCTGTACCGACCCACCCGACGATCACCAAACTGCGCGTGCTGTCGCGCAACCAGCAGTTAATCCGCCTCGACTTTGAAGAAGGGTTCGAGGGAGTTGACCCTGAGCCGCTGCACGAGCGTATTAATCAGGCGCTGGGTAATATTGGTGCGCTGGTGCTGTCCGACTATGCCAAAGGTGCGCTGGCGAGCGTGCAGACGATGATTCAGCTCGCGCGTAAAGCCAACGTGCCGGTGCTGATCGACCCGAAAGGCACCGATTTTGAGCGCTATCGCGGCGCAACGCTGCTGACGCCAAACCTCTCTGAGTTTGAAGCGGTGGCGGGTAAGTGCAAAACGGAAGCAGAAATTGTCGAACGCGGCATGAAGATCATTGCTGATTTCGAGCTGTCTGCACTGCTGGTGACCCGTTCAGAGCAGGGGATGACCCTGATTCAACCAGGCAAAGCACCCCTGCATATGCCCACTCAGGCGCAGGAAGTGTATGACGTGACCGGTGCTGGCGATACGGTGATTGGCGTGCTGGCGGCGACGCTTGCAGCCGGGAATTCCCTTGAAGAAGCCTGTTACTTTGCTAACGCAGCGGCGGGTGTTGTCGTCGGCAAACTCGGTACTTCAACCGTTTCGCCTATTGAGCTGGAAAATGCCGTGCGTGGCCGTGCAGACACCGGTTTCGGTGTGATGAGCGAAGACGAACTGAAAGCCGCCGTTGCCGCAGCGCGTAAGCGCGGTGAGAAAGTGGTGATGACCAACGGCGTGTTTGACATTCTGCACGCGGGCCATGTTTCGTATCTGGCGAATGCGCGCAAGCTGGGCGATCGTCTGATTGTGGCAGTGAACAGTGATGCGTCAACGAAGCGTCTGAAGGGGGAAACGCGTCCGGTGAACCCGCTGGAACAGCGTATGATCGTTCTCGGTGCGCTGGAAGCCGTGGACTGGGTGGTGTCGTTTGAAGAAGACACGCCGCAGCGTCTGATTGCCGGTATTCTGCCGGACCTGCTGGTGAAAGGTGGCGATTACAAGCCAGATCAAATTGCGGGCAGCGAAGAGGTCTGGGCCAACGGCGGCGAAGTGATGGTGCTCAACTTTGAGGACGGGTGTTCAACCACCAACATCATTAAGAAGATCCAGAAAGACAGTCAGTAAAAAAACGGGCCAATTGGCCCGTTCGTTTTTCTCCCTCTCCCACAGGGAGAGGGTTGGGGTGAGTGCATCAGGCCGCTCTTACTCCTGCTCATCCACCGGTGGAATGGCCGGTGCCGGCTTCACTTCTTCCTGCGTATTGCGGTTTTCCAGCTCGGTCAGACGCTGTTCCAGCAACGCCAGCTTCTCGCGGGTACGCAGCAGAACCTGGGTCTGCACGTCAAACTCTTCGCGGCTGACTAGATCAAGGCGAACCAACTGCGCCTGCAGCGTCTGGCGGATTTTCTTTTCTACGTCATCACCAAATTCACGAATGCCTTTCGGCATGGATTCGTGTACCTGACGCGCAATTTGCTCAATTTTTTTCGGGTCAATCATTGTCGTTTCCCTTGATGAAAAGGTGTCAGTGCCTATTGTAGCGCGTCATGCCGCGGGTTAAACAAAATTGTTTGATGCTTATGCATTGCCCAGGGTAATCAATAGCGTTATAGTTATCTCGCTTATTCTCAGGGCGGGGCGAAATTCCCCACCGGCGGTAAATCAGCTTCACGCTGAAAGCCCGCGAGCGCTTTGGGTGAACACTCAAAGGTCAGCAGATCCGGTGTAATTCCGGGGCCGACGGTTAGAGTCCGGATGGGAGAGAGTAACGATCCAGTCGGGCATGGCCCGCTCACGTTATTTTTTTGCCGCTTATATGGCGCTCCTAAGACTGCCCTGATTCTGGTAACCATAATGTTAATGAGGTTTTTTTACCATGAATCAGACGCTACTTTCCTCTTTTGGCACTTCAACTCAACGTGTTGAACATGCACTGGATGCACTGCGCGAAGGCCGCGGTGTGATGGTGCTTGACGATGAAAACCGTGAAAACGAAGGCGACATGATTTTCGCCGCCGAAAACATGACCGTTGAACAGATGGCGCTGACCATCCGTCATGGTAGCGGCATCGTATGCCTGTGTATTACCGAAGATCGTCGTAAGCAGCTCGAACTGCCAATGATGGTTGAGAACAACACCAGCGCCTTTGGTACCGGTTTTACCGTGACCATTGAAGCGGCGCATGGCGTGACCACCGGTGTGTCTGCGGCTGACCGTCTGACCACCGTACGTGCCGCGATTGCTGATGATGCGAAGCCCTCCGATCTGCATCGTCCAGGCCACGTCTTCCCTCTGCGCGCGCAGGCCGGCGGCGTCCTGACCCGCGGTGGCCACACCGAAGCGACCATCGATCTGGTGACGCTGGCGGGCTTCAAACCTGCGGGCGTGCTGTGTGAACTGACCAACGATGACGGCACTATGGCGCGCGCGCCGGAGTGCATCACCTTTGCCCGTCTGCACAATATGCCAGTGGTCACGATTGAAGATCTGGTCGAGTACCGCCAGGCGCACGAGCGCAAAGCCAGCTGAAACCGCTGAAGTGAAAAAGCCGGGGAAACCCGGCTTTTTTATGTTTAGTGGTAGTTAATTTTAAACAGCACTACGGTTTCGAATGGTCCGGACTGGATCGCTTTTCCCGGCACCGGCGTCAGCTCAGCGGTATAGGTCTGTTCGTACTGCAACGTACTGCCGGTAAAATCTGCATACTCTTCGTATCGGTTAAAGGTGTAGGGCTGCGTTCCGTTCAGGATGCGTAATTTCAGGCCGTTACCGATGAGCAGGGCGGTATCTTCATCGCTCAGCGTCTCGTTCGTATAGAACGACGAATCCATTTTGAATCCATCGGAACACTCGGCGTCCTGTATCTTGGTCGTTCTGACCGAGAACGTGCGCGTTCGCTTTCCCTGATTCATCATGTCGCGGGCGCTGAACGTACCAAAATCAATCTCCTGATTTTCCGGATAGATGCTGAAGGTCGCCCCGCAGTCCAGCACGGTGATATTGTTCAGGCCATTAATATGATACTTAAGGTTTTTCGCGTCGGACATCTGGTTGACGCCGCCCTTGCCGTCGAACTGCACCACGATATAGTCCCCGAGCGTGCTGACGTAGCCGTGCGGCGGCATGACCTTGATTCTGACGTAAAGACGAAAGCGCACGATGAACGTGCGTGAGGTGTGAATGTCGTTTGCATTGCCGGAGCAGATGCGGTTCTCCCAGCCCATTTGCTGGATTTGGGCAGGTGTATAGATAGTGATCTGTTTGTTATCAAGGCACTGGGACGTATCGACCCCGTTGGGTTGTCCTGTCGCATCGTAGTCGATCCCTTCATAAGTTACGCCGAGATCGTAGTAGGGATCGGACGCCGACGGGTAGGGGTTAACCCAGGCATAGATGTCCTCTTTTTCAAAATTACTGGTGGCATTGTGGTCGCAGGTCACAGGAACTTTGATATCGTCAGATTCCCATATTTTCTCCCCCACCTGCGCGTTGCTGGGAATGGCAAAAGGCGAGATTGTTTTTGTCTCCTCCACAGGCCCGCCGGAAACGCCGAGATAACAATCAAGCGCCAGCGCCTCCCTGAATGGCAGAAGGGCGAGTAGCAGCAAAAACAAAAAATTAGCGAGCTTGCGCATTGTTTTGACCCTTCCGCTCGCTGAGCTGGCATTGAGCCTTACCCGCACAGGTAACGTCCACTTTTTTCAGCGCGCCGTAATCATCAATGTAACCCACACTGTAGTAGCTCCCGTGGTAGTCGCCGGTAGAGGTGGACGCTGTGGTAAACGGAGCAATCATCAGGCTGTCGAAGCCCGGCAACTGGGTTTTCGCATTTTTACTCAGCCACGCGAGGGTGATGTAATAGGGTGTGGGGTTGTGCACGCTGAGCCCCGTTGCGGTGGCGGTAATTTCCATGCGCATTTCGCTTTGATCACCCGGCTTTTTGGTGATGGCTTTTGGCCGCCAGAACAGCTTAATGCGGCTCTGCATGGCCACCTGCATAACGCTGCGCGCCTCGCTGGCGCTGCTTGTGGGCGGAACTTCGCGCAGGTTGAAGTAAAACAGCGACTCTCTGTCCTTCGGCAACTGCCCAACCACCGCCTGCTTCACAATTCTGACCTGCGATGACGCGCCCGCTTCAATGCGCTGAATGGGCGGCAGCGCCATGAAGTGGCTGTCCTCTTTGCGCCCGTTTTCGTCTTCAATCCAGGAAAGCGCCAGGTAGGGTAAGGTTTTGCTCTGGTTATCGACTTTCAGGCTGCTTGCCTTGTCCCCTTCGGGAAAAACGATCCGCGTACGGTCCAGGTTAATGGCGGCATGCACGTTCAATGCGGTGCCGAGCAACATCAGGCTCAGGGCCTTGAGTGGGGTGAGTTTCATCATGGTTTCTTACTGGCAAGGCAGCATGAGCTGCATACTGTTTTCAAGGTGAGAAGGTAACGAGAAGCGACACTGATGGTTGTCTCCCCACGTGACCAGGAACTGTTGCTCAGGCTGGACGGCGCCCAGCCAGACGCGACCCTCCTCGGCGACCATACCTACCTGCTGGCCGTTATCCTGCAGGCGGACCAGGGCGCCGAGCGGCGGTGTCCCGGAAGGCGTTCGCAAAATGCCGGCAATATCGTTACCGGCTCGGGTCGCGATTTGACGATAGCCGATGGTGCCTTCTGTCCAGGTGGAAGTGACCACCCGCGTATCAACGTCAACGCCGTCAGGCAAATTGTTCATGTTGACCCGCACGCTGGCCGGGGTATAGCTGGAAAACGACGGCAGAACACCGATACCCGACGCGTTGGTTTCGTCATGCGATACGTTCAGCGGGATATGGCCCACGCCGTCGGTGCTGACCATGACGCGTGGCTCATTGCCGTAGCTGCGACGGTGCAGGGCAAACCCTTTCGCCGTCCCGGTAAACGATCCGTTCCAGCTGGCGCTCATTGAGTTGTACTCATTCGCCTTATAGCTGCCCGAGACGTTGAGATCCCCCAGCGAAGAATAGTGCTGATAGTTTCCGCTGAACTGTGCGCCCGCATCGGCTTTTTCGCTCTCGGTGCCTGCAGAGACGCCCCAGGTATTGTTCCGGTCAGAGGTATCGTACCAGGAGACGCTCTGGCTCAGGCTGTCGCCGTTGCGAAGATCGTAGTTCAGGCGATGGTCAGGATCGAGCGGCACGCTCAGCGAGAGATAAAACTGGTTGTCGTCCTTTTCATCATCTTCGTAATGGGTTCTGCTCAACGACAGGGTCAGGCCAAGGTTTTTCCAGCGGCCAAGGTCGAAGTTATAGCCTGCGGTAACGCTGCCGGTCGTGGAAGGCGAGTCGTCCCACCATGTTTGGCGCAGCATGCTTAGATAAAGGTTTAGCGAGAGGGCCGATATGTACTGACTGGCGGTGACGCTGAGAGTCTGTTTTTCCGTCTGGCTGTCGCTGTAGTCGTCATCCAGATAGCGCGCATAGCTCAGGAACTGACGGTCCGAGTATCGGTAGCTCGCCAGCGTAAGCTGGCTACCGGTGGTGTCGAATCGTTTACTGTAGTTAAAACGGTAGCTGTAGCCCGTCTGCGGATCCTCACCCGGCAGCTGGCTGGTGGCCCGGGTGATATCAAACGAGAGCGCCCCCAGATACGCCATGTTTTGTCCCAGCCCGGCGGCCAGGGCGCGGTAGTGGTCACCATCGGCCAGCGTTCCGCCATAGAGTGAGGTTTGCGACAGCATGCCCCAGGAAAACTCGCCGCTCATGAAGGTGCTGTCCTCAACGTCATGCGATGCGTCCTTTCGCGGCTTGCCTGCTGCCAGCTTGTAGCGAACCTGGCCCTGACGCGTCAGGAAGGGAACGGATTCGGCAGAGACCTGGAACGTACTCACCCGGCCATCCTCTTCCGTTACCTTCACGTCGAGCGTGCCCTGCACCGACTGGTTGAGATCCTGAATGATGAACGGGCCCGGCGGGACTTTTGTTTGATAGATGACCCTGTCGGCGAGGCTTACGGTGACCGTCGCGTTGGTTTGGGCAATCCCGGAGATTTGTGGCGCATAGCCGCGCAGTGACCACGGCAGCATGCGCTCATCGCTGATAAGCGACGCGCCGGTGTAGGTGAAGGCGTTGAAGATCGACGACTGGAAATCCGTTTCGCCGAGCGTCAGCTTTGCGCCCATGGTGGGCAGGGGGCGGAACATATAAACGCGCGAGAAGCGCCCGTTGTGCTCTGAACCGCCGTCCGCGTGCGTCTGGTTGTATTGATAATCGCTGCGCAGCCGCCAGGCGCCGACGTTCGCGCCCGCCGTGCCGTAAGTGTTGGCATTATCTGAACTGCTGCCGCTGTTGGGCTGGTAGTGGCTGGCAAAAAAATTGTAGTCCAGCAGGACGCCCGCCACGCCGTTATCCCAGGTTGACGGGGGCATCCAGTCGGCAGAACGGTACTGCAACCACGCCTGGGGAATGGACACGTTTAGCGTCTGGCTTACTTGTTCAAAGGTAAAATGAACGTCCGGCAGCGGGGCGAAGTCTATACAGCCTTCTTTTTCAGTTAGCGATTCCCGTATTTTATCCTGCAGGCCGAACGTGTCGGCCAGCTCGGCGGGAATACAGACCTGGACTGCATCATTCACTTTTTTCCACATTAACTGCCAGCCGTTTGCTAAGGGGATGTCATTAATCGAAACCGTAACAAAATAACGTCCGGGGACGACGGAGGCGCGATCTTTAAACTGTGTTAAGTCGACGCTGTTGCGCTGATCTTTATCGATGGCATTAATATTAAATTCGGTACCAGAGGCGACTTTCGTCATTAACAGGGCGGTAATGATGATTATGCATGTTGATTTATGTTTCATCATCCTGTTGCCCAAAGTAAATATAAAATGCCGACTGGCATAACGAGCCAGTCGGTAGATAACGAGGTAAATTTGAATTATTTATACGCCAGCACATAGTTTGCGGTGGCTTCAACCTGACCCGGCGTTGCCGTTTTGCCGCTCAGTACTTCCATCTGCGCCTTAAAGTGCAGCGTCTGGGTGGCGGAGCCTGCCAGCAGGGTAACTTCACTGGCGCTACCCAGGGTGATGTTCGCTTCCGCATTATCCAGCAGGCGGACGCCCACGTTCTGCGCGCCGTTGGCATACGTGTTGGTCATCAGACTGGTATCCGTTGTATCCGTGGCGGAGCTGGTGAACGTGACGTCAACTTTGGTGATTGGGGTATCGGTTTCATCGCCTGGATCGTCCAGTTGGCAGTTTTCCAGGTTGATATCTACCGCCACGGGTGACGATTTTTTATTGGCATTAATAACGGCGGTCGTAATTTCACCCAAATCGACTTCTTTATCAACGCTGTCTGGTGCAATATTGCATGGTGCATCAATCACCACACCTTTGAATTTGATCTTACCGGAACCTTGTTCTGCAGCAAACGCCGACCCAGAAATAAGCGTGGCCATTGCCACGGCTAAAATTGCTTTTTTTCCTGTAAACATGAAAATATCCTTTTTCAGTTGAATTCATATCCTGAATATTAATCAGAATATTGCCAGGGAAGTATACCGATCTCCGACGGGGCAATGCGATTAACCAAGCTTAAAAATCATTGTAGATCTAATTAAAATATAAATACGGGTTATTGTAAGTGGATGAATTTCAAGAAGTGTAAATTATAATGCCGGATGCATTGTTTAGTGTTATTACGCACAATAATGTTCAATAAAAAACTTGATTTTTTTATAAGGAAGGATGCAGGACATATATTCCGTAAAAAGTTATTTCTTTAACAAATAATAGGCACCTCCGTTTCAGGAGGCGCCCGTCACGTCAGCCAATGCCTGCGGCCTGAAGTAAGACCAGACTTAACCCCATCACCGACATTCCGCACAGGACGCCATAGCTTGGGTTGTTGTTTGGATCGATCTCTTTTGCCAGCGGCATCAGCTCGTCAACCGACAGCGCAACCATAATCCCCGCAACCGCGGCCATAATGGCAGCCATGACTACCGGCGAAACCAGGCTACCGAGGATGAGCCAGGCCAGCACGCCGCCAAGAATTTCCGCCATGCCGGATATCCCGGCCCAGAAGATTGCCGTGCGCTTTGAGCTCGTGGCGGCATAGACCGGACCGGCCACCGCGAGTCCTTCAGGAATATTGTGCAACGCCACCGCCAGGGCGATGCCGAGGCCCATTTCCAGGTTACTGCTGGCGGTGACATACGTCGCCACGCCTTCCGGGAAGTTGTGCAGGCTTATGCCGAGCGTCAGCAAAATGGCGGTGCGCTTAATGTTACGCGGCGCGGGCGCTACGTTTTTTTGCATTAAGTCCTGAGGGTGCGCGTGGGGCAACATGCGATCGAGCGCGAAATATCCCAGCAGGCCAACGACAAACATGCCGTAGCCCAGCAGCGGAGACATACCTTCTGTTCCCAACGCGGCAGGCAGCATCTCCATCAGGGAGATGAGTAGCATGATCCCGGCTGCAAAGCCCAGTGAGAAGGCCAATACGCGATTAGAGGGTTTCTGACCAAGAACACCGAGGATCGCACCGATGAAGGTCGCAGCGCCCGCAAGTATCGTCAGGATCAAAGGTACTGACATTCATTACTCCTTTTGATAATGATTCTCATTAATATAAATGATTATTTGTCAGCAAAGCGAGCAGAGTGGCTCTGCTTTACATATTCCTTACATTCAAATTTCCTGATGATGATCTTCACGCTTATCAGCGTTCATCTTTGCCGGATTGCGCGTAATGTAGCACCATTAAATTGACACCTTCTGTAAGGATATCATCATGACTTCTTCCCGTATGCCAGCCCTGTTTTTAGGCCACGGCAGCCCAATGAACGTTCTGGAAGACAACGTCTATACCCGCGCATGGCGTAGCCTGGGCGAGACGCTGCCGCGTCCAAAAGCGATTGTGGTGGTATCCGCGCACTGGTTCACCCGGGGCACGGGCGTGACCGCCATGGAAGCGCCTAAGACCATTCATGATTTTGGCGGCTTCCCGCAGGCGCTGTATGACACGCACTATCCGGCCCCCGGCTCGCCTGAGCTGGCACAAAGGCTGGTGGAACTGCTGGCGCCTGTTCCGGTGGCGCTGGATAAAGAAGCCTGGGGTTTTGACCATGGCTCCTGGGGTGTACTGATTAAAATGTATCCTGATGCAGATATCCCGATGGTGCAGTTGAGCATCGACAGCACCAAACCGGCCGTCTGGCATCTGGAGATGGGTCGTAAGCTTGCATCCCTGCGTGATGAAGGCATCATGCTGGTGGCAAGCGGTAACGTGGTTCACAACCTGCGTACGGCACGCTGGCACGGCGAGAACACGCCCTATCCGTGGGCGACCTCTTTTAATGATTACGTCAAAGCGAATCTGACCTGGCAAGGCCCGGCTGAGGAGCATCCGTTAGTGAACTATCTGGATCACGAAGGCGGTTCGCTCTCTAACCCGACGCCGGAACACTTCCTGCCGCTATTGTACGTTCTTGGTGCGTGGGATGGTCAGGAGCCGGTTACGATCCCGGTCGACGGTATTGAGATGGGGAGCCTGAGTATGCTTTCGGTGCAGGTGGGGTAATAAAAGCAAAACGGCAACCTCAGGTTGCCGTTTTTAGTGTTTGCACCCTCTCCCTGTGGGAGAGGGGCTGGGTGAGGGCATCAGGCCGCGGTCTATTCAACAAAAATATGCGGATAGAATCGTGACAGATCCTGCGTGATCAGGGCGCGATCTTCGCGGATGCCAATCCCGGCAGGCTGATCGTTGATGAGCCAGCTGCCAATCAGCGTGTAGCTGTCGCCAAATTTCGGCAGTTGATAAAATTCCTGGACGATCATCCCTTCTTCGCCGTAAGGCCCTTCAACCGCTTCCAGCGTTTTGCCGTTTTCGATAATCGACACGTTCGCCCCTTCACGGGAGAAGATTGGCTTCACGACGTATTTCTCCATTTGCGGATAATCATCTTCCGCAAAATACGCAGGCAGCAGGTTAGGATGGTTCGGGAACATTTCCCACAGCAACGGCAGCAGGGCTTTGTTGGAGATAATGCTCTTCCATGCGGGTTCCAGCCAGCGTACGCCTGCATCTTCCAGCTTGGTGGAGAACATTTCGCGCAGCATATATTCCCACGGGTAGAGCTTGAACAGGTTGCTGATCACCTGATCCTGCAGGTCGGTAAACTGACCTTTCTCACCCAGGCCGATATCTTCGATATAGAGGAATTCGGTTGCCACTTCCGCTTCGGCGGCGCAGTCCTGCAGATACTGAACCGTCCCGCGATCTTCTTCCGTGTCGCGGCAACAGGCGAGGTGCAGCAGGTTGAAGCCAAATTGTTCGCGCAGCTCGGCAAAACGCTCTATCAGCTTTTCCTGCAGGCTGTTGAACTGATCGCTGCCTTCCGGCAGGTTTCCGGCATTGGCCTGGTCTTCCAGCCAGATCCACTGGAAGAACGCCGCTTCGTATAAAGAAGTGGGCGTGTCGGCGTTATTTTCAAGAAGCTTAGGTTCACCCACGCCGTCCCATGCCAGGTCAAGGCGAGAGTAAAGCGAAGGCTGATTCGTTTTCCACGACTGACGGACAAAGCTCCAGGTGTGCTTTGGAATGCGGAATTTTGCCATCAGCTCGTCGCTGTCGATGACTTTATCCACCACCTTGAGGCACATCTGGTGCAGCTCGGCCGTCACTTCTTCCAGTTTCTCAACCTGGGCGAGCGTGAGTTTGTAATAGGCATCTTCACACCAGTACGGCTCGCCGTACATGGTGTGGAAGTTAAAACCGTATTCGGTGGCTTTTTCGCGCCAGTCCGGGCGCTCGGTGATACTGACTCGCTCCATGATCAGCCGCCCATTGAGCGAGTAGAGGAGCCTGTCGCGCTACGCTGCATGCTGGTCTGCTTCGCTACGGATTCACCAAACCCGCCACGGGTGATGGTACTGGTGGTCGCAGGCTTCGGCGCCATCGCCGTTTTCGGGACGGTCACAGTGCGGCCTGGGGTTGCTGCGCCGTAGCCTTTGCCGCTGGCGTCGGTGTATTGACCATAAGCCGGGCTGGCCGGGTTTTTCGAGCTAAACAGCGGTTGCTGCTGATAACCCGCACCGCCACCCATCAGACGGCCCATCATATAACCTGCCATCAGCGGCATCCAGAAACTGCCGCTGGACTGCGCCTGTGCCTGATTTTCTGGCGCAGTGCCCGCCTGAGCAGGCGTCTGCTGGCACTGACCTTCACCGAACTCAGCCACACAGTCTGCGCGTGAAGCATATTTCGGTGCGGTACGTTCTGCTTCTTTCAGGGCGTTGTTATAAGCAGTCTTACATTCAGCGGCGTTACCGGTTGCCGTTGAGCAGTCTTCCGCATTTTGATACAGCGAAACCGTTTCATCGGTTTTCTCACAACCAGCCAGCATAAAGACAGCCGTAACTGCCAGCGCAACAGGGGTGAGGTGACGCGCGTTCCAGCTCTTGCGGAACGATGCGTGATTTATGGATTTTGTCCGTTTCATCTTTGTCTTCCAGGACCCAGTGGTAATAACGCTCAGGATAGAGGATGAGTGGTTGAAAATGAAGCGAAGAGGGGGGGAATCAGGGGGATCTTTACGTTGGCTTACGTTCGGGTGTGATTCAGATGCGCCCTCTCCCCGTGGGAGAGGGCCTGATGACAATCTTAGTTACGGAACGGGTTATTACCTTTGCTGGCGGACGTGGTCGTACGCGCGGCGGCAGGCTGTGCAGCAGGGGCGTTGCTGTTAGCGTTGAAGTTATCTACGGCGGCAACCTGATCAGGGTTCTCAGGTGCAACGCTGTCCGGCGACGTTGAGACCGGTTTGCCCAGTGCGCTGTTCAGCATCTGCAGGTCTTGCTCGTTCAGCGTACCCAGAGCCTGTTTGATGTTCAACTGGTTAATCAGGTACTGGTAACGTGCGCTGGAGAGCTGTTGTTTCGCGTTGTACAGCGTGGTGGTTGCGTCCAGCACGTCAACGATAGTACGTGTACCTACGGAGTAACCCGCTTCCATCGCATCCAGGGAGCTCTGTGCAGACACCACGGCTTGTTTATACGCGTTGATGCTGCTGATAGAGGCGTTCACGTTGTTGAAAGAAGAACGTACGGTCTGCACCACGTTGCGGTGAGCACTTTCCAGCTGCTCGCTCGCGCCAACAAAGTTGTACTGCGCCTGTTTCACCTGCGAGTTGACCTGGCCGCCCTGATACAGTGGCAGGGAGAAGTTCAGACCCACTTTGTTCTGACCCATATTGCTGTCGTCATACTGGGACGTATTGGTTTTAGAGCCGCTGTAGGTCGTATCTGAAATACCGGTAGATGCACTGAGGCTCAGGGTAGGCAGGTGGCCATCCTGTGCCTGACGAATCTGTTCGCGGGCCAGATCCTGGCTCAGACGCGCCTGCAGCAAGGTCAGGTTACGGTTTTCCGCTTCTTTCAACAGGGCGTTGACCGCCTGCGGTTTATCCGTTTTGAAGCTGTCCACGTTCAGAGACGCCAGCTCAGGGTAGTAATTCCCGGTGACCTGACGCAGTGATTCCAGCGCGTTGTCGAGGTTGTTACGCGCGGTCACTTCGTTGGCCAGTACGCTGTCGTACTGTGAACGGGCGTTCTGCACGTCAGTGATCGCAACCAGACCTACGTTGAAACGCTGTGTGGTTTGATCTAACTGGCGGTAAATGGCCTGTTTCTGCGCTTCGGTGTAGGAGAGCGAGTCAATCGCGCTCAGCACGTTGAAATAGGCTGTGGCGGTGTTCAGGATCAGCGTTTGCTGGTCAGTCTGATAGGTCACATCCTGGATGCCTGCGCTCTTTTCCTGCAGGGTCAGAGCGCGCCATTTGGACATATCAAACAGCGTTTGTGTCAATTGCAGTGAGGCGCTGGTAGCATTGGAGTTGACGCCGTTAGCGTCGCGGAAACCGTTGCTGTAGGTATAATCTGCACCTAAACCTAACTGTGGCAGCAATGGGCTACGCGCTTCGTTAATCTTTTCAAACGCAGCATCACGATCGGCCGCTGATTTACGTAAATCAGGGTTGCCCAGACGTGCCTGCTGATAGACCTGTAACAGGTTTTCCGCCTGGCTCATTGCACTGAAGCCCGTCAGGCTCAGGCCGATAAGGATGGGGAGCAATTTCTTCATTTGCATTCCTTGTTGTGAAGCAGTATTAGCGCTGATCTAATTAAAAAATAATTGCCGATTCTAACAGAATCTTCCATACCAAAAGGTTGGCGTTACGTGCCATCTGGCGGTAATTTGCACCAATCTAACATATAGCCTTGCAAACGGCAGCCAAACAGCCTTGAAATTCACAATTTCATCACCATTGCTACCAGGACTCGACTCATGCAGAAACCAGAAAAGTTGCCCGTGACATTCGCCAAAAACGATGTAGAAATTATTGCACGAGAAATGCTTTATAGCGGTTTTTTTTCGATGGAACTTTACCGTTTCAGGCATCGCCTGTTTAACGGTGAAATGAGCGGCGAAATCAGACGCGAAATTTTTGAGCGCGGGCATGCGGCAGTCTTGCTACCCTTTGACCCAGTGCGCGACGAAGTTGTGCTGGTGGAACAGATCCGAATTGCGGCTTACGACGTCAGCGAGAGCCCGTGGTTACTGGAGATGGTAGCCGGGATGATCGAAGAGGGCGAATCGGTCGAAGACGTTGCCCGCCGTGAGGCACTGGAAGAAGCAGGATTGGTGGTGGGACGTACAAAACCGGTGCTGAGCTATCTGGCAAGCCCGGGGGGCACCAGCGAGCGCCTTTCCATTATGGTAGGCGAAGTGGACGCCACGACGGCGGAAGGGATCCACGGTCTGGCAGATGAAAACGAAGATATTCGGGTTCATGTGGTGAGCCGGGAACAGGCTTATCAGTGGGTAGAAGAGGGGAAAATCGACAACGCAGCGTCTGTCATCGCCCTGCAATGGCTGCAACTGCATTATCAGACATTACGAAACGAGTGGAAAAAATGAAGCGTTATACACCTGACTTCCCAGAAATGATGCGCCTGTGCGAAACCAATTTCGCACAATTGCGCCGCCTGCTGCCGAAAAATGACGCACCCGGCGAAACGGTAAGCTATCAGGTGAGCAACGCGCAGTATCGGTTAACGATAACAGAATCAACGCGCTACACTACGCTGGTGGAGATTGAGCAAACGGCACCCAGTATTAGCTACTGGAGCCTGCCGTCGATGACGGTGCGCCTCTATCACGATGCAATGGTCGCTGAAGTGTGTTCAAGTCAGCAGATCTTTCGCTTCAAGGCACGGTATGATTACCCGAATAAAAAGTTGCATCAACGCGACGAAAAGCATCAAATTAACCAGTTTTTAGCTGACTGGCTAAGATATTGTTTAGCACATGGAGCAATGGCGATTCCGGTTTGTTAGCGTCATAAACCTACCTAAGGACACCATTTGGAAAGCCTGTTGAACCTGACTGTTGCTGGTGGGGCGCCAGTCAGGATATTACAAATCACCGATACCCACCTTTTTGCCGAAAAGCATGAAACTCTGCTGGGGGTCAACACCTGGGAGAGCTATCAGGCGGTACTTAGCGCCATTCACGCTGAAAATCGTGCATGCGATCTGATTGTCGCAACGGGCGATCTGGCGCAGGACCAATCCTCCGCGGCCTACCAGCATTTTGCTGAAGGCATCGCGAGCTTCAGTGTGCCTTGCGTCTGGCTACCTGGAAACCACGATTTCCAGCCGGCTATGTACAATGCCCTCCAGGATGCGGGTATTTCTCCGGCAAAATGTGTCTTTGCGGGTGAACAGTGGCAGATCCTGCTGCTGGATAGCCAGGTGTTTGGTGTCCCGCACGGTGAATTAAGCGAGTTCCAGCTCGACTGGCTGGAGACCAAACTGGCTGCTGAACCTGAACGTCATACGCTGTTATTACTTCATCATCACCCTCTGCCAGCGGGTTGCAGCTGGCTCGATCAGCACAGTCTGCGTAATTCTGCTGCGCTGGATCGCGTGCTGGCGAAATTCCCGCGTGTGAAGAATCTCCTGTGCGGACATATCCATCAGGAACAGGATCTCGACTGGAATGGTCGCCGTATGCTGGCGACGCCATCGACCTGCGTTCAGTTTAAGCCGCACTGTGCCAACTTTACGCTGGATACCATCGCACCAGGCTGGCGCTGGCTGGAACTGCATGCCGATGGTTCGCTGACCACGGAAGTCTGTCGTTTGACAGGCGCAAAATTCCGTCCGGACACCGCTTCAGAAGGCTATTGATGTCTACGCTCCTTTATCTACACGGATTCAACAGCTCGCCGCGCTCCGCAAAAGCGACACAGTTTCGCCAGTGGCTGAGCGAGCATCATCCCGATGTTGAGATGATTATCCCACAGCTGCCGCCTTACCCGGCGGAAGCCGCGGAGATGCTGGAATCTATTGTGCTTGAACACGGCGGCGAATCATTCGGTGTGGTCGGCTCATCGCTGGGCGGATACTACGCCACCTGGCTCTCGCAATGCTTTATGCTGCCCGCTGTTGTTGTTAACCCGGCGGTACGGCCATTTGAGCTGCTCCGTGACTTTCTTGGCGCAAACGAGAACCCCTACACCGGCCAGCAATATGTGCTAGAGTCACGCCATATTTACGATCTCAAAGTTATGCAGGTTGACCCGCTTGAAGCGCCGGATCTTATCTGGCTGCTGCAACAGACGGGTGATGAAGTGCTGGATTACCGCCAGGCAGTGGCGTATTACGCATCCTGCCGCCAGACTATAGAAGAGGGCGGAAACCATGCTTTCACGGGCTTTGAGAATCATTTCACCCAGATTGTCGATTTTCTTGGACTGCACAGCCACTGACAATCAATGCGAATTGCTAGTTTAAATCATGACGCAAACCTATAACGCTGATGCCATTGAGGTCCTCACCGGGCTTGAGCCGGTTCGCCGCCGCCCGGGGATGTACACCGATACGACGCGCCCAAACCACCTGGGCCAGGAAGTTATTGATAACAGTGTGGACGAAGCGCTGGCGGGCCATGCCAAACGCGTTGACGTCATCCTGCATGCCGATCAGTCGCTGGAAGTCATTGACGACGGACGCGGTATGCCGGTGGATATCCACCCGGAAGAGGGCGTACCGGCCGTTGAGCTGATCCTCTGCCGGCTGCATGCAGGCGGCAAGTTCTCCAACAAAAACTATCAGTTCTCTGGTGGTTTACACGGCGTGGGGATCTCTGTGGTTAACGCCCTGTCTAAGCGCGTGGAAGTAAACGTCCGCCGTGATGGTCAGGTCTACAACATCGCGTTTGAAAATGGTGAGAAGGTGCAGGATCTGCAGGTTGTCGGCACGTGTGGTAAACGCAACACCGGCACCAGCGTTCACTTCTGGCCTGACGAAAGCTTCTTCGACAGCCCGCGCTTCTCCGTTTCCCGCCTGACGCACCTGCTGAAAGCCAAAGCGGTGCTCTGCCCCGGCGTGGAAATCACCTTTAAAGACAACGTTAACAACACCGAGCAGAGCTGGCGCTATGAAGACGGTCTTAACGACTATCTGTGCGAAGCGGTAAACGGCCTGCCGACGCTGCCGGAAAAACCGTTCGTCGGCAATTTCACCGGCGATACCGAAGCGGTGGACTGGGCGCTGCTGTGGCTGCCGGAAGGCGGTGAGCTGCTGACCGAAAGCTACGTTAACCTGATCCCCACCATGCTCGGCGGTACGCACGTCAATGGCCTGCGCCAGGGGCTGCTGGACGCGATGCGCGAGTTCTGCGAATACCGTAACATTCTGCCGCGCGGCGTGAAGCTGTCGGCGGAAGATATCTGGGATCGCTGCGCCTACGTACTCTCTGTGAAAATGCAGGATCCGCAGTTTGCCGGTCAGACCAAAGAGCGCTTGTCGTCACGTCAGTGTGCGGCGTTTGTCTCCGGCGTGGTGAAAGATGCGTTTACCCTGTGGCTGAACCAGAACGTTCAGGCGGCAGAGATGCTGGCTGAAATGGCCATTTCCAGCGCCCAGCGTCGTCTGCGTGCGGCGAAGAAAGTGGTGCGTAAAAAACTGACCAGCGGCCCTGCGCTGCCGGGCAAGCTGGCGGACTGTACCGCGCAGGATCTCAACCGTACCGAACTGTTCCTCGTGGAAGGCGACTCGGCGGGTGGATCGGCCAAACAGGCGCGCGATCGTGAATACCAGGCGATCATGCCGCTCAAGGGTAAGATCCTGAACACCTGGGAGGTCTCTTCAGATGAAGTGCTGGCCTCGCAGGAAGTGCATGATATCTCGGTGGCGATCGGCATCGATCCTGACAGCGACGATCTGAGCCAGCTGCGCTACGGTAAGATCTGTATCCTTGCGGATGCGGACTCCGATGGTTTGCACATCGCTACGCTGCTGTGCGCACTGTTTGTGAAGCACTTCCGCACGCTGGTGAAAAACGGCCACGTTCACGTGGCGCTGCCGCCGCTGTACCGTATCGACCTCGGCAAAGAAGTGTATTACGCGCTGACGGAAGAAGAAAAAGCGGGCGTGCTGGAACAGCTGAAGCGCAAGAAGGGCAAACCGAACGTTCAGCGCTTTAAAGGGCTGGGCGAGATGAACCCGATGCAGCTGCGCGAAACGACGCTGGATCCGAATACCCGCCGTCTGGTGCAGCTGACCATCAGCGATGAAGACGAACAGCAAACCAACGCCATGATGGATATGCTGCTTGCCAAGAAACGTTCGGAAGACCGACGCAACTGGCTGCAGGAGAAAGGCGATATGGCGGATATTGAGGCCTGATGCCCTCACCCTGACCCTCTCCCACCGGGAGAGGGAATTGGATCGTAGGCCCGGTAAGCGTTAGCGCCACCGGGCTTTTTTACATCAAAACTCCATCTTCACCGTAAACTGCACTTCGCGCGGATCACCAATCTGGTTGCCCAGGTTGTTGGTCGCAATGGACGATGTGTAGTAGGTCTTATCAAACAGGTTTTTCACGTTCACCTGCAACGTCACCGGATATTGAAACTTCATCTTATACGCCGCAAACGCATCCGCCACGAAATAGCCCGGCAGATAATAATCCGCACCGTTGGTTGCTGAGCGACGGCTCACGCCGTGTCCTCCTCCGCCGATCGTCAGGGTATTTCCGCCGATCACGTTATGAATATCGTACGTCAGGAACAGTGAGCCGGTATGGCGCGGCACGTTTGGCAGCGGCTTGCCTGCATAGTCCGGATCTTCCAGAACTTTTGCGTCGGTATAGCCGTAGCTGGCAATAATATTGGTGTTTTCCGTCAGAGACCCTGCCAGATCCACCTCTACACCCTGCGAACGCACGCGGCCGGCGGTTTTTGCGACGGTTTCTCCCGCGATGCTTTCGGTGTACAACACGTTGCGTTTGTGAATATCAAACAGTGCGATATTGGCAGTAATACCGTCAAACAGGTCAAACTTAGCGCCAATTTCATACGCATTTGATGTTTCTGGCGGCAGATCGCCGATGTAGCTCGCAATGGACGATTGCGGCATAAACGTCTGGGAATAGTTGGCAAACAGCGAGACCGCTGGCGTGAGTTTGTAAACCAGCCCCAGCTTCGGTGTCCACTGGTCGTCGCGGCTGTCGGTATTGACGTTGAACGGGCGACCTTTACCGGCGTACTGTGTGTAATACTGATAGCGTAATCCGGCGACGGCGATCCATTTATCGGTCAGGTACAGCGCGTCCTGAGCGTAGGCGGAGTAGCTCTCTTGCTTGATGGTCTGGTCGCTGTCTGACGCTGAGACAGTGGTGCACTTGCTAAGGTTGCCATACGTCGGGTTATAGATATTGAAATCTTTGACGTTTTTACAGCGGATCATATCCGTACGCAGCAGATCGTAATTCTCATACGATACGCCGGTCAGGATCTCGTTGTAGAAGCCAGCGATGTCCACATTCCCCTGCAGATCCGCACGTGTCGTATGCATCCGCTGGGTCGAGCCTTGCGTCGCATCTACGCGGCGGGTCAGGTTGCCAGTTTTTGAATCGTAGGCCATTACGCGGGCCTGGTTATCGCTGTATTTATCCTGGCTAAAGCTGTAGTCGAACTTTGCGGTCCACTGGCTGTTCAGGCGATATTCTGCGTTGAGCTGCGCCAGGTCTGACTGACCATCGGTGATGTTAAACGGTTCGTCAAAACGCGTTTTGCGATCAACGTTTACCGGCTGTTTGGTGTTGAGATCGAAGATCGTTCCGCGATCGAATGGTGTCTTATAGTCGCGATGCGAATAGAGCACGGTCACGGTGGCATCATCGCCAAACCAGGTCAGCGACGGTGCGATAAAGGTGCTGCGCTCGTTGCCAAAATTGCGCCAGTAATCTTCGTCCTGATACTCACCCGTAAGACGATACGCCAGACGCGTGCCTTCAATTGGGCCGGTAACATCAACCTGGCCGGTACCGCCGCCAAAGCTGGAAGAAGTGGCAGAAAGTGAGCCGCCGAAGGTCTTCTCCGGGCGTTTAGTGACGACGTTAATCAAACCGCCAGGATCGAGAATGCCATACAGCGTTGAGGCCGGGCCTTTAAGCACTTCCACGCGCTCGGTTGCGGCATTAAAACTGCGCGGCAGGACGGTGCGCAGACCGTTGGTCATGATTGACCCGTCGCGGTTCGCGCCAAACCCACGACGAACAAATGCATCCTGCGTACCGCCCAGAGTATTGGTTTGCACCACGTTGCTGACGTTATAGAGCGCTTCATCCAGCGTAGTGGCGTGCTGATCTTCCAGCACCTTATCGCTGACGGTATTGACCACCTGCGGGATATCCAGCATTGGCATGTTGGTCAGTGTCGCGGTGGAGGTATTCAACGGCTGATAGCCATTTGTAGCATCTGCCGTGGCATTCGGACTGGCGATGACGGTAAGCGTTTCGCCGTCTTTAGCCGTTGTGTTGTCCGCTGCCTGTACCAACGGCGCCATAAACAGCATTGAAAAGAGCGCGCGCCCTTTTGCCCCAGAGAGAGAAGGTGTGTACGTAGCCATTACATCTGTTTTCCCGAAATATCCCGCACATGAATGTTTGCGGAAGAATGTGTGAGTCATTGCCCTTAATGGTCTATCCGTTAGCCTTTTCAGGCATCGAACATGTAATTGAGAATCATTCAATCATGTGAGGATGTAGTAGTAAATGGAAAAAAACAAAAATCGACTACAGCCGAAAATTACACGTAAAAACGAAACGAAATTGCATTTAACATGATGAAATTAATGTCTTTATTAGGTGTGGTAGTTTCGATTAATTTCCTGCTTATCCCTGTTTTTATCAGGGTGTTTCTTCTCTTGACTACTACATGGTGCAGCGTCAAACTTCTCAAAAGAGAATGAGTTTTATTTTTATTTGTTAGTTTTTCATTACGTTGGCGTTCACGTGACTTACAACACGAAAAAATCGGGACTGGTTCTGGAGAACCTCTCTGCGGGTTATCAGAAAAAAATCATCGTTGATGATATCTCCCTTGCGATCCCTCAGCAGAAAATGACGGTGCTGGTAGGGGCGAACGGCTGTGGAAAGTCCACACTGTTGAGCACTATCGCGCGACTGCTGCAGCCGCTCGGGGGCACCGCGCTGCTGGACGGTAAAGCCATTCATGAGCAGCCGACCAAAACGGTTGCCCGTCAGTTGGGTATCCTTCCTCAGTCTCCGCTGCTGCCGGAAGGGTTAACCGTCTTTGAACTGGTTTCTCGCGGGCGCTTTCCCTGGCAAAATTTTATGCGCCAGTGGAGCGACGAGGACGAACGGGCTGTTGAAGAGGCGCTTCACCTGACGGGGACGGCGGAGTTTGCGCATCTGTCGGTCGAAAGCTTGTCCGGCGGCCAGCGCCAGCGCTGCTGGATCGCCATGGCCCTGGCGCAGCAAACGCCGTATATCCTGCTGGATGAACCGACAACCTTTCTCGATCTCCGCTATCAGGTGGAGATCCTGGAATTGCTGCATACGCTGACCCGCCAGCACGGACGCACCGTCGTGGTGGTGCTGCACGATCTTAACTTCGCGGTGAACTACGGTGATTCACTGATCTTTTTACGTCAGGGGAAAGTTGAAGGCGTATTGCATGAGGGCGATGCCTGCACGCCGGAACTGATCAAAGCGGTGTTTGATGTCGACGTGCATATGTCGGTTAACCCGTTAACCGGCAAACCGTTTTTTATGCCGTTTCGTCAGGTCACTGAAAAACCATGATACGCACGACGCTGGCTTTTATTCTCTTTGCGTTACTGCTGATGATGGGGGCGATCGCCCACCTGGGTATCGGCGCGCGCGTTATTCCTCCGCTGACGGTGGTCCAGGCGTTTTTTGATTTTAATCCCCATAATTTCGATCATAACGTCATTATCAAATTAAGACTGCTGCGCCTCAGCGCCGCGATGGTGACAGGCGCCGCGCTCGGCGTGGCGGGCGTCCTGCTGCAGTCCGTGATCCGCAACCCGCTCGGTGAACCGCATATTCTGGGGCTGAATGCCGGGGCGGCGCTGGCGGTGGTGCTGACGAGTGCGCTCGGGATGACGCTGCCGTTTGGTCGCCCGCTCGTTGCCGCCGCCGGTGCCGCCGCGCTGTTTTTGCTGGTGCTGATGTTCTCCTCGTCTGGCCGCACCGGGCTCACACCCATGAAAGTGACGCTGTGTGGCGTGGCACTGTCGGCATTTGCCTCATCAGTGACTGCCGCAGTCCTGATTCTGGATGAACAGACCCTGCTCGCCCTGCGAACCTGGCTGGCGGGGGATTTAGCGGGGGTAAAACAAGAAACGCTCCGGAGTGCCCTGTGGGCTGCTGCTGCCGGTTTTGTTCTCGCTATCGGAGTGTCGCCGTCGCTCAATATGCTGGCTCTGGGCGACCGGATGGCGCAGGGGCTTGGCGTATCGCTGCTGAAAACTCGCCTGCTCGCCCTGCTGGCCATCGCGCTGCTCTGCGGTGCGGCCGTCTCTATCGCCGGGCCGATTGGCTTTATCGGCCTGGTCGTGCCGCAGCTTATTCGCCGTCTGGTGTCGGTCGATTTACGTGTGATGGTGCCGCTGTCTGCCCTGTGTGGCGCGCTGGTTCTGCTGCTGGCAGATATTGCCGCCCGTACATTGTTTACGCCCTGGGAGCTGGCAACCGGCATCATGACAGCCCTGGTTGGCGCACCAGTCTTCATTTTCATGGCGTCGAGGATGTTCAAATGAACCGGGCCGGACTCCGCGCGATCCGTATTGGTCGCCTGTCGGCATTGGTTCGCCCGAAGACGCTGGCATGTCTGGCGTTTTTAGCACTGGTGGCATTAAGTCTGCTGGGCTTTGGTCTGACGCACGGTTCGTTGCCCATTCCCACCTCCGCTATTGCCCGCGCGCTGTTTTCTCCTGAAGGTCTGACAGCAGAGGCGCACTATATCGTGATGGATATTCGTCTGCCGCGCCTGCTGATGGCGATACTGTGCGGCGCAATGCTCGGTATGGCCGGGGCGGCCATGCAGTCCATCACCCGCAATGGCCTGGCCGATCCCGGTCTTATCGGCGTGAAAGAGGGCTGCAGTGCGGCAGTGCTGGTGCTGATCTTTCAGTTCCCGGCGTTGAGCCTGGCCTGGCGTCCGCTGGCAGGAATGGCCGGGGGACTACTCACTGCGATGCTGGTGATCTTGCTGGCGCGTGATATTTCGCGCCCGCGATTCATCCTGATTGGCATCGGCGTGTCATGGGCCTTTGCTGCTGCAATGGGCGTCTTTATGACCACCGCCGACGTGCGTGACGTGCAGACGGCAATGCTCTGGCTGGCAGGAAGCCTGCATGCGGCAAACTGGACGCTGGTGGGCCTGGCTGCACTCTGGACGCTTCCCGCGTTTGCGTTGTTACTGTTTACCGCGCGTGCCGCCGATGTTGCGTTACTCGGTAATCAGGCCGCAACAGGCCTGGGCGTGCGTACAACCCGACTGGCGCTGCTGCGCGTTCTCGCCCCGGTGGTGCTGACGGCGGCCTGCGTCTCCTGCGTAGGCAGTATTGGTTTCGTGGGACTCATTGCCCCGCATATGGCACGTCTGCTGCTGCGTGGTGGGCAAACCGCGCTCCTGACGGGAAGTGCTGTGCTGGGTGCGCTGCTGGTGCTGCTGGCGGATAACGTTGGCCGTCTGGCATTTCTCCCGCTGCAACTGCCAGCGGGAATTGTGATTTCATTGATTGGCGGACCATTTTTCCTGCTGTTGCTCTGGCAGCGTCGGGACAGATTTTAGGGGACTGAGGATGCGCGTACTTTTTTCGATGTTGTTGCTGGTCGGGTTTGCGGTGAGCGCGGCAGAACCGACTCAGACATTTACCGATGATTTGGGGCGCAAGGTTGTTGTACCGGTTCATCCGAAACGGATTGTCTCGCTGCATGACCTGGATATCACCATCCCGCTCATTGAGCTTGGCGTACCGCCGGTAGCCAGCCACGGCCGTACGCGACCGGACGGCAGCCATTTTCTGCGTTCCAGCGGCATGCTAACGGGCGTCGATTTCGATAATTCCGACATCAAGTTTATCGGCACTGCGGATATCGACATTGAGGCCATCGCCGCTGCAAAACCGGATCTGATTATCACTGAGCCGACCCGCAACACGCCGGTGGAACAGCTGCAAAAAATTGCCCCGACGGTGAGCATCGATCATCTCGACGGCGGTGCGCCGGAAATCTACCGCAAGCTGGCGCAACTTACCGGCACGCAGGCGCGACTGAAGATCCTGGAGCGCCGCTATAAGGAACAAATCAACGCGCTGAAAGCGACGGTGGATACCCGTAAAATTAGCGTATCAGTGATTCAGGCGAATCAGGGAAAGATTAACGCCATGCACAGCTACCACTCGTTGGGGCGTGTACTGCGTGATGCCGGGTTCACCTTCCCGCCGCTAATTGAGGCCATCCCGGAAGGGGGACGGATTGACGTCAGCGCCGAGCGCCTGCCGGAGCTGGATGCTGATTTCGTCTTCGCCACCTGGCGTGGGGATACGGGCGGTAAACCGCAGGACGAGCTGGCAGCGATGGAGGCGGTAATGCCTGGCTGGTGTCAGTTCCTGAACGCCTGCCGAACCGGACACTACGTGCTGATCTCACGTGAAGAGGCCATCTCGAATTCCTTCGCGTCTTTAGGGCTGATGGCCGCGCAGGTGCAATCGCAGATCGCCGGGCGACCAATGCCGGAGGCATCACGGTGATCCGCAAAGAGAAAGGGCGCGTGGATGTCTACGGTGACCGCTTTCGTTCGCGTGCGCATCAGTTGACGCCGCGCGTGCTGCAGGTTGCAAGCTATATCAATGAGAACCGCGAAGCGGTGATGGAACAGACCGCAATGGAGATCGCGGCGCAGTTGAAAACCTCGGATGCCACCGTCGTTCGCGCCATTCAGGCGCTGGGGTTCGCCGGGCTGCGCGATCTCAAACAGACGCTGGAGCAGTGGTTTGGCCCAGTGGTCAGCTCCAGCGAAAAGATGTCTACCACGGTGAATACACTGACCAGCGACGTCAACGCGAGCATTGATTTTGTGCTGGAGGGACATCAGCACACCCTGGACGTGTTATCCGAACCCCACAACCGCTATGCGATGGCTCAGGCGGTCTCACTGCTGGCACAGGCGAGGCAGGTCGCGATTTTTGGTATCGGCGCCTCGGGTATTCTGGCCGAGTACACCGCCAGGTTGTTCAGCCGTATGGGATTACCCGCCACACCGCTTAACCGCACAGGAATAGGGCTTGCCGAACAGCTCATTGCCCTTCAGCGCGGTGACGTGCTGGTGATGATGGCCCAGAAATCCGCGCACCGGGAGGGTCAAACCACGCTGCGTGAAGCAAAACGTCTCGGTATCCCGACTATCCTGCTGACCAACGCCCTGGACTCGCGTTTCAGTAAAGAGGCCAGCGTGGTGATCCACGTCCCGCGCGGCGGCGAAAAGGGCAAAATCCCACTTCATGGTACGGTGCTGTTGTGTCTGGAGATGATTATTGTGTCCGTTGCCTCCACCGAGCCGCAGCGCACCATCAAATCAATGAAGCGGATCAACGAGTTTCATCGGGGATTAAAACCGGGGAAGAAAAGCAGCTAAAAACAAAGCCCGGTGGCGCTAGCGCTTACCGGGCCTGGGGGAAACTTAAACCCCTTGCTCCAGAATACGGATGTGGGTTTCCAGCACGTCACCCTTCACCGCGTCGCTCCACGCTTTCATGTGCGGGGTCTGCAGGTGCGCTTCAAGATGCGTGACGGTTTCCCACTGCTCAACCATGATGATCGAGTCCGGCGCGGTGGCCTGGAAGCTGGCGTCAGTGGAGGCATCCACCATTGGCGCGTAGCCATGGCAGCCTTCTTCTTTCAGTACGGTCGGGATAATTTTCGCGAACTGATCCAGCACCGCCTGACGGTGATGTTGACCTGGACGAGTACGGATTTCTGCGATAACGGTAAGCATGTTTACTACTCCTTTAATTCCAGGCTACCAGTTAAGCAAAAATTTCCGCGAGATGCTTGCGATATTCTGCGATATAGCGTGGAACATCAGGCATTTTAATCACGTCGTTGACGATAAAGGTTGGCAGCGGATCCATCCCCAGGAACTGGTTAGCCTTATGGAACGGCAGGTATGCGCCGTCAACGCCTACGCCTTCGAAGAACTGATCTTTCTCGGTGAAGGCTTCCAGCGGGGCGTTCCAGGTCAGTGACAGCATATATTTTTTGCCCTGAATCAGACCGCCTGAACCGTATTTTTTGGACGCGTCAGAGCGGGTGCGGCCATCGCTGGCATACAGAGAGCCGTGACCTTCAGTGAACACGTCATCCATGTATTTTTTCACGGTCCACGGCGCGCCCATCCACCAGCCCGGCATCTGCCAGATCACCACGTCAGCCCACAGGAAGTTCTGCACTTCGGCTTTCACGTCATAGTTGCTGTCTGCACGCACGACCTTAACATCATGCCCGGCGTCGCGCAGGAAACCGTCCGCGACCTCGGTCAGGGTGTCATTCAACTGGCCTTTAGAGTGCGCAAATTCTTTTGCACCGTTAATAATCAGAATGTTGCTCATTATTTGTCCTCGATGATGAGAGTATGGCGGGTATTCTACGCGCGAGGACGGAGCGGAAAAATGAGCAAAATGTGCAAAGTCTTTTGCGCTAAATGCAATAATCCCTTACCAGCTGACCTTCACTTCAAAACCGCCTTCCGCCGCATTGCTTAATGAAACACGCATACCGTGCAGGGAGGCGATGCGCTTCACAATGGATAATCCGAGCCCGCTGCCCATGGCATCCTGACCCGGTGGTCGATAAAATCGCTCGCCGAGGCGCGCCAGCGCATCAGGCGAAATACCAGGGCCGTTGTCGCGTACGGTAAAGCTTCGGGTGTCCAGCGTCACGTCCACCACGCTGCCTCGCGGGCTATAACGAATGGCGTTATCCAGCAGGTTGCGAACAAGCAGGCTCAGGAGCAGTTGCTGACCCGTGCGTGTAACCTCTGGCGCATTGATGTTCAGCCGGATATCAATGCCTGCCTGTTGAGCGGGATGCCAGATATCCAGCACGGCCGACTGCAGTAAATCGGCAAGGGTAATCGGTTCGACATCGTCAAGATTATCCAGTGAATCCAGACGCGACAGCGTAAGAAGTTGATCCACCAGCCGGGATGCTCGGTCAATACCCGCATGCAGTTGTGTCAGCGCTTTTGCCTGCGCCTGCGGATCGTCCGAGGAGAGCTGTGCCACGTCAGTTTGCACTTTCAGGGCCGCCAGCGGACTGCGTAATTCGTGGGCTGCATCGGAGGTAAAGCGGCGCTCGCGGGTCATCATCTCCTGGGTGCGGGCGAACAGATGATTCAGCGAGTCGAGCAGGGGGCGCACTTCCGTGGGGACACCCTGAACCGTCAGCGGTTCGGTGGCATCTGGCGAGCGGGAGCGCAGGGTCTGCGCCAGTTTTTTCAGCGGCCTGAGTTCACGGCTTAACAGAAGGATTAGCAACAACAGCATCACGGGGAGTGCCACCAGCCACGGCGTAAGCTGCGAACTGACTATATCCAGCGCCATATCCTGCCGGTACTCCCACTCCTGGCCGATCACCACGCGGTACTTTCCGTCGGGGGAGGTCAGCCATAAAAAACGCCACTCGTCGTTGTCGCCCTGTAGCTGCCCGTTATCAAACCCGTCGCGGCGATAGTGGTACGGAATATCGCGCCCGTTTTCCCCGTCGTTCAGGAGCATTTTGCCGTCGACGGCGTAAATGGCGAAAGCCAGCGCGTCGTCATCCAGACGACCATGCTTCACTTTTTTGGGGATCTCGCGCATGCGCTCGGGGGCACGGATCTCATCAAGATCCATTGTCAGCAGCCGTTTGGCAAATAGCATTTGCTGGGTATCAAACAGCTTATCGAGCTTATGTGTCGTCTGCTGCCAGGCGACCAGGCTGGCGGCAAACCAGGCCGTCAGAGAGAGCAGCAGGAAGAGAAGCGTCAGGCGAAGTTTCAGGCTCAGTTTCATGCGTCACCCAGGGTATAGCCGATGCCATGCACGGTGCGGATAAACTCGCTGCCAAGTTTACGGCGCAGATGATGGACGTGAACCTCGATGGCATTGCTGGAGACCTCATCGTCCCAGGTATACAGTTTTTCTTCGATCAGCTTACGCGGCAACACCCGGCCTGCATTACGCATCAGCAGCTCAAGCAGCGCGAATTCTTTGGGTTTGAGCGTCAGCGTTTCGCCGTCCAGCGTGGCGATGAGACGGGTCGGATCGAGCGTGACGTTGCCGTGGCGAAGCTCGCTGCGTGCCTGTCCATGGCTGCGGCGGACCAGTGCTTCGAGACGGGCGCCGACCTCGATCAGGGCGAACGGCTTACAAAGGTAATCATCCGCGCCCAGACGCAGCCCTTCAACACGCTGGTTCAGTGCATCCCGCGCGGTCAGGATCAGCACCGGTTCGCTGCGCCCGCTTTCGCGCCAGCCACGCAGGATCTCCAGCCCGTCAATTTCCGGTAACGTCAGATCCAGCACCACGGCATCATACGGCGCGCTATACAGTGCTGCCTGACCCGTTTTTCCGTCGGTAAACCAGTCCACGCTAAAGCCCATTTTGCCTAAACCCGCTTTGATGCCATCGCCGATTAACCTGTCATCTTCTACCAGTAAAATGCGCATGCTCCCTCCTTGATGTCGTCAGTAAACCCTCTGTAAGCGCCTGCTGTACAGCAATAATAAATAAATTTTTCCCTTAAGAAGTTGTTAAGGATTACCCTGTTAAATGGACTGCGAAACCAGATTAAAGGGAGAGTTAATATGAAAAAATTCGCTGCAATTGCCGCCATCATGATGATGACCACTGCCCCTGTTTTTGCTGCACAGGGTGGATTTAACGGCCCGTCGGCCACACAAACCCAGACCCAAACTCAGACAGGCGGCTTTGTCGATAATGACGCGAACCTCACCACCGCGGTGAAGGTGAAAGAGATGAAGGATGACAGCTGGGTGAAGCTGCGCGGGAACATCACCCAGCGCCTGTCCGACGATCGCTATACCTTCCGCGATGAGACCGGCACGGTCAACGTGGAGATTGACCACAAGCGCTGGAACGGCGTGACTGTAAGTCCACAGGATAAAGTGGAAATCCAGGGTAAGGTCGATAAAGAGTGGAACGACTTCGAAATCGACGTGAAGCAGGTTATTAAGCTGAACAAATAACCCGGAAAGGGCCGCATAAGCGGCCCTTTTTCTTTGTGACTCAACACGGCAGATAAGGTAGTATCTGCGGCAATATTGCCTGAAACCCTTCGGTTTCTGAGTTGAGGAATCACACGTAATGAGCGATATGGCAGAGCGCCTCGCGCTACATGAATTCACGGAAAACGCCTACCTGAACTACTCCATGTACGTCATCATGGACAGGGCGTTGCCGTTTATCGGGGATGGCCTGAAGCCTGTTCAGCGCCGCATCGTCTATGCGATGTCCGAGCTGGGGCTGAATGCCAGCGCCAAGTTCAAGAAATCCGCCCGTACCGTTGGTGATGTACTGGGTAAATACCATCCACACGGCGACAGCGCCTGTTATGAAGCGATGGTGTTGATGGCACAGCCGTTCTCTTACCGCTATCCACTGGTGGATGGCCAGGGGAACTGGGGGGCGCCGGACGATCCAAAATCCTTCGCAGCGATGCGTTATACCGAATCCCGTCTGTCTAATTATGCCGAAGTGCTGCTGGGCGAACTGGGTCAGGGAACCGTTGACTGGGTGCCAAACTTCGACGGCACGCTGCAGGAGCCGAAGATGCTGCCTGCGCGCCTGCCGAACATTCTGCTGAACGGCACCACCGGTATCGCGGTTGGTATGGCGACAGATATCCCGCCGCACAACCTGCGTGAAGTGGCGAAAGCCGCCATCACCCTGATTGAACAGCCGAAAACCTCGCTGGACGAGCTGCTGGATATTGTGCAGGGGCCGGACTATCCAACCGAAGCGGAGATCATCACCTCCCGCGCGGAAATCCGTAAAATCTACCAGAACGGTCGCGGCTCCGTGCGTATGCGCGCGGTGTGGACCAAAGAAGACGGTGCGGTGGTGATCACCGCGCTGCCGCATCAGGTCTCCGGCGCCAAAGTGCTGGAGCAGATCGCCGCCCAGATGCGCAATAAGAAGCTGCCGATGGTGGACGATCTGCGCGACGAATCGGATCACGAGAACCCGACTCGTCTGGTGATCGTGCCGCGTTCCAACCGCGTGGACATGGAGCAGGTGATGAACCACCTGTTTGCCACCACCGATCTGGAAAAAAGCTACCGCATCAACCTGAACATGATTGGCCTCGACGGGCGTCCGGCGGTGAAAAACCTGCTGGAGATCCTCACCGAATGGCTGACGTTCCGCCGCGATACGGTACGCCGTCGTCTGAACCACCGTCTGGAGAAAGTGCTTAAGCGCCTGCATATCCTCGAAGGTTTGCTGGTGGCGTTCCTCAATATCGACGAAGTGATTGAGATCATTCGTACCGAGGACGAGCCTAAGCCTGCGCTGATGTCGCGCTTTGGCATCAGCGAAACCCAGGCCGAAGCGATCCTCGAACTGAAACTGCGCCATCTTGCCAAACTGGAAGAGATGAAGATCCGCGGTGAGCAGAGCGATCTGGAAAAAGAACGCGATCAGCTGCAGGCGATCCTCGCGTCCGAACGCAAGATGAACAACCTGCTGAAAAAAGAGCTGCAGGCCGATGCCGATGCTTTCGGCGACGACCGTCGTTCTCCGCTGCACGAGCGCGAAGAAGCGAAGGCGATGAACGAGCACGACATGCAGCCGTCCGAGCCGGTGACCATTGTCCTGTCGCAAAGCGGCTGGGTGCGTAGTGCTAAAGGCCACGACATCGACGCGCCAGGGCTGAGCTACAAAGCGGGCGACAGCTTCAAAGCCGCCGTGAAAGGGAAGAGCAACCAGCCGGTGGCGTTTATCGATTCTACGGGCCGTAGTTACGCGATTGACCCAATCACGCTGCCTTCCGCGCGCGGGCAGGGCGAGCCGCTCACCGGCAAGCTGACGCTGCCGCCGGGTGCCACGGTTGACCATATGCTGATGGAAGCCGACGAGCAGAAACTGCTGCTGGCGTCTGATGCCGGTTACGGTTTTATCTGTACCTTTAACGATCTTGTCTCTCGCAACCGTGCCGGTAAGGCGCTGATTAGCCTGCCGGATAACGCCCACGTTATGCCGCCGCTGGTGATTGAGAATGAGAGTGACATGCTGCTGGCGATCACCACCGCCGGGCGTATGCTGATGTTCCCGGTTAGCGATCTGCCTGAACTGTCAAAAGGCAAGGGTAACAAGATCATCAACATCCCGTCGGCGGAAGCAGCGAAGGGTGAAGATGGTCTCGCGCACCTCTTCCTTCTGCCGCCGCAGAGCACGCTGACCATTCATGTCGGTAAGCGTAAAATCAAACTTCGTCCGGAAGAGTTGCAGAAGGTCGTTGGTGAGCGCGGCCGTCGCGGTTCACTGATGCGTGGCCTGCAGCGTATTGACCGCGTGGAGATTGACTCTCCTGCACGCAGCACCGCAGGTGACAGCGAAGAGTAATGTCGTGATATCCCCCTCTGTCCGGAGGGGGAGTTTCAATAAAATTTCCCGTAAAATCGTTGTTAATTCGTGCGTTGCGATTAACAATACGCGCTCGTAATAAAGTCCTTACCTGGC
The DNA here is from genome assembly GCF_016809815.1 of Enterobacter sp. E1. NCBI lineage: Bacteria > Pseudomonadati > Pseudomonadota > Gammaproteobacteria > Enterobacterales > Enterobacteriaceae > Enterobacter > Enterobacter sp. E1. The sequence continues at coordinate 122,273 of NZ_JAFBJM010000003.1, forward strand.
CACAGGTGAAGTATAATTGTCAGCTGTTGGGGCTTCAGAGGTCGCTATGCTATACATTGTTCGTCTTATTCTTACCGTTATCTACTGCATTCTGGTCTGTATTTTCGGCTCTATTTATTGCCTGTTCAGCCCGCGTAATCCGAAGCATGTTGCCACCTTTGGTCATATGTTTGGTCGTCTTGCGCCGCTGTTTGGTCTGAAGGTTGAAAAACGTCTGCCGGAAGGCGCTGAGAATTTCGGTAATGCCATCTTTATCGCTAATCATCAGAACAACTACGATATGGTGACGGCCTCTAATATCGTTCTTCCACCAACCGTGACGGTGGGGAAAAAGAGCCTCCTGTGGATCCCGTTTTTCGGCCAGTTGTACTGGCTCACCGGTAACCTGCTGATCGACCGTAATAACCGTGCAAAAGCGCACAGCACTATTGCGGAAGTCGTGAATCATTTTAAAAAACGCAGAATATCCATCTGGATGTTCCCGGAAGGGACGCGCAGCCGTGGTCGTGGCCTGCTGCCGTTTAAAACTGGCGCGTTTCATGCCGCAATTGCGGCAGGTGTTCCAATTATTCCTGTGTGTGTTTCCAATACTTCTAATAAGATTAATCTTAATCGCCTGAATAATGGGTTGGTAATTGTCGAAATGCTGCCACCCGTCGATACCAGCAAATACGGTAAAGATCAGGTGCGTGAGCTGGCAGCACACTGCCGCGAGCTGATGGCTCAGCATATTGCGCTGCTCGACAAAGAAGTCGCAGAGAGAGAAGCCGCCGGTAAGATTTAATCCGGCGTTAAAGGGAAAACGAATTCCCGCGTTGTTAGTCGTTTCAGATGGAGCTTATATGTCACTCAGTCGGCGTCAGTTTATTCAGGCTTCAGGGATCGCCCTTTGTGCGGGTGCGATGCCGCTGACAGCCAGCGCCGCCGGGCAGCAACAGCCGCTGCCCATTCCGCCGTTAATTGAATCCCGTCGCGGACAACCGCTTTTCCTGACATTACAGCGCAGCCACTGGTCCTTTACCCAGGGGACGCGTGCGCCGGTATGGGGCATTAACGGGCGTTACCTTGGGCCGACCATACGCGTGTGGAATGGCGATGACGTTAAACTCATCTACAGTAACCGCACGTCCGAAAATGTTGCCATGACCATCAGCGGTTTACAGGTTCCTGGCCCGCTGATTGGCGGTGCGCCGAGGATGATGTCACCCAATGCTGACTGGGCGCCAGTGCTGCCCATTCGTCAGAGTGCGGCAACGCTGTGGTATCACGCCAATACCCCTAACCGCACTGCACAACAGGTGTATAACGGTCTGGCCGGGATGTGGCTGGTAGAAGATGAGGTCAGCAAATCCCTGCCGATCCCGAATCACTACGGTGTGGATGATTTCCCGATCATTATCCAGGACAAACGTCTGGATAATTTCGGTACGCCGGAATACAGCGAGCCGGGCAGCGGTGGCTTCGTCGGCGACACGCTGCTGGTCAATGGTGCGCAAAGCCCCTACGTTGAAGTCTCGCGTGGCTGGGTGCGTCTGCGTCTGCTCAACGCCTCAAACTCACGCCGTTATCAGCTGAAAATGAGTGATGGCCGCGCGCTGCACGTGATCTCCGGTGACCAGGGCTTTTTACCTGCGCCGGTTTCCGTCAAACAACTGGCGCTGTCGCCGGGTGAACGTCGTGAAATTCTCATTGATATGACGAATGGGGATGAAGTGTCTGTCACCTGCGGTGAAGCGGCAAGTATTGTTGACCGTATTCGAGGGTTCTTTGAGCCGTCGAGCATTCTTGTTTCTACCCTGGTGCTGACCCTGCGCCCAACCGGTCTGCTGCCGTTGGTGACCGACAGCCTGCCCATGCGCCTGCTGCCGCAGGAGATCATGAGCGGTTCGCCAGTGCGCAGCCGCGATATCAGCCTGGGCGACGATCCGGGTATCAACGGTGCGCTGTGGGACGTCAACCGTATCGACATTACCGCGCAGCAGGGTAGTTGGGAGCGCTGGACCGTGCGTTCCGACATGCCGCAGTCGTTCCATATTGAAGGTGTGTCATTCCTGATCCGCAACGTGAACGGCGCGATGCCTTTCCCGGAAGACCGTGGCTGGAAAGACACCGTCTGGGTGGATGGTCAGGTCGAACTGCTTGTCTACTATGGTCAGCCTTCGTGGCCGCACTTCCCGTTCCTGTTCCACAGCCAGACGCTGGAGATGATGGACAGGGGGTCAGTGGGGCAGATGCTGGTCAACCCTGCGCCATAACCCCCCGACATTCCCGGTTCGCCGGGAATGTTTTATGCCCGCCAGAAAAAGCGCGAGAAGAGGATCAGCACCGGATAAATTTCCAGACGCCCTAAGATCATCGCTGCGCACATCAACAGCTTGGCCTCTTCTTTTAACGTCCCGAAGGTGGACGCGGTCTCGCCAAAACCCAGCCCCATGTTATTGATACAGGCAGCGACTGTTGCAAATGACGTAAACAGGTCGTAGCCCATCAGATTGAGCGCCCAGACAAAAAAGCCCGTAATCATCACGTAGAGGAAAAAGAAGCTCCATACCGAGCGCAGGACGCGTTCATTCACCACGCTTTTACCGACCTTGATACTCAGTAGCGCGCGCGGATGTGCAAGCTGATTCATTTCCTGAATACTCTGTTTGAACATGATCAGAAAACGCAGCGCTTTTATCCCGCCACAGGTCGATCCCACACAGCCACCAAAAAAGCTGGCGCTCAACAGCAGGAAAATGGTGTGGGCAGGCCAGTGCGCATAATCGGCCGTCGAAAGGCCGTTATCGGTCATCATCGAACTGGCCAGGAAGAAAGCATGAACCAGGCTATCCGTCGCGTTGTACATCCCCGCATGCCAGACCTGCCAGGCGGTAATGACAATCACCACTGCGGCGGCACCCAGAAAGAATTTAACCTCCGGGCTGCGGCGAATCGGCTTCAGGGTGCGTCTGACAATCGCGACGTACCAGAGGGTGAAGTTGAACGCGGAGAGCAGCGAAAACGCGCCAGCGACGAGTTCAATCGCGTGGCTGTCGTAAAAACCAATGCTCTCGCTGCGGGTAGAGAATCCGCCCAATGACACGGTCGAAAGTCCGTGACAGATGGCGTCAAAAAAAGACATGCCCGCCAGCCAGTAGGCCAGGGTGCAGGCCGCGCCCAGCGCGAAGTAAGTTACCCACAGCGTGCGCGCGGTATCGGCAAGGCGGGGAGTCAGACGCTCCTCCTTGAACGGCCCCGGCATCTCTGACTGATACAGTTTCATACCACCTATGCCCAGCAGCGGCAGGACCGCGACGGCCAACACGATGACGCCTAAGCCACCAATGAAATTCAGCTGGGCGCGGTAATATAGGTACGACTTAGGCAGGGCGCTGACGTCCCCGATTACCGTTGCACCGGTAGTGGTTATCCCGGAAACCCCTTCGAAGAGCGCGTCAGCAAAGGAAAGATGCAGACCATCGTCCATCCATAACGGCATGGCACTGATCAATGAAAACAGCAGCCAGAACAGCACGATAATCACAAACCCGTCGCGGGTACGCAGCTGAATACCGGCATGACGGGTTGCCCTCCACGTCACTCCACCCAGGCTGAAAAAGGTTAAAAAGGTGGTTAAAAACGCAAAGTAGGTCCGCTCTTTATTCAGCAGGGCGATGACCATTGGCGGCAGCATCGAAAGGCTGTACAGCAGAACCAGAAAACCGCAGAGGTGAAGGACAACCCGCAGCTGGGAAATGTGTAACGAATCGTTGGACTTCACAGCAGAACTCCGCGCAAGAACACGTTCCGGGGGCAAAACACCGGAAGATATAGTGGATATTATGATCCAAAATTAACAGGGCGCTGTATTTTAACGACTTCCAGGAATATCTGTCTGCTTCATGCATCCTTTTCTTCAAATGTGGCGGATGAACAGCGTATAATCCGGCTCCTTTTGTCTATTTTTTCTTCGGAAGCATTATGAGCGCAATTTCCCTGATCCAGCCGGATCGTGACCTCTTCTCCTGGCCCCAGTACTGGGCGGCCTGCTTTGGACCGGCGCCGTTCCTGCCGATGTCCCGGGAAGAGATGGACCAACTGGGCTGGGACAGCTGCGACATCATTCTGGTCACGGGCGATGCCTACGTTGACCATCCGAGCTTCGGCATGGCCATTTGTGGCCGCATGCTCGAAGCACAAGGCTTCCGCGTGGGGATCATCTCTCAGCCTGACTGGAACAGCAAAGACGACTTTATGCGTCTGGGTAAACCCAACCTGTTCTTCGGCGTAACCGCCGGCAACATGGATTCGATGATCAACCGCTATACCGCTGACCGTAAGCTGCGTCATGACGATGCCTATACCCCGGATAACGTGGCGGGTAAACGTCCGGACCGCGCCACCCTGGTGTATACCCAACGCTGTAAAGAAGCCTGGAAAGATGTGCCGGTGATCCTGGGCGGCATTGAAGCAAGTCTGCGCCGCACCGCGCACTACGATTACTGGTCAGATACCGTGCGCCGCTCGGTGCTGGTGGATTCTAAAGCCGACATGCTGATCTACGGTAACGGCGAGCGTCCGCTGGTGGAAGTCGCACACCGTCTGTCGCAGGGGGAACCGGTGAGCAGTATTCGCGACGTGCGTAACACCGCGATCATGGTGAAAGAGGCGCTGCCGGGCTGGAGCGGGGTCGATTCCCGTATTATTGATATGCCGGGCAAAATCGACCCTATCCCACATCCTTACGGCGAAGATCTGCCGTGTGCCGATAACAAGCCGGTTGAGCCGAAAAAAGCGGAAGCGAAGGCGATTGTTGTACAACCGCCACGCCCGAAACCGTGGGAAAAAACGTATGTACTGCTGCCGTCCTACGAGAAGGTAAAAGCTGACAAAGTGCTCTACGCGCATGCGTCGCGTATTCTGCACCATGAAACCAACCCGGGCTGTGCCCGCGCACTGCTGCAGAAACACGGCGAGCGCTATATCTGGATCAACCCGCCAGCGATCCCGCTGTCAACTGAAGAGATGGATAGCGTCTTTGCGCTGCCGTATAAGCGCGTGCCGCACCCGGCATATGGCAACGCCCGTATCCCGGCGTATGAGATGATCCGCTTCTCGATCAACATCATGCGCGGCTGCTTCGGCGGGTGCTCGTTCTGCTCTATTACCGAGCATGAAGGACGCATTATCCAGAGCCGCTCTGAAGATTCGATCATCAATGAGATCGAAGCCATTCGCGATACCGTACCGGGTTTTACTGGCGTGATCTCCGATCTTGGCGGCCCAACCGCCAACATGTACATGCTGCGCTGTAAGTCGCCGCGTGCAGAGCAAACCTGCCGTCGTCTCTCATGCGTCTATCCGGACATCTGCCAGCACATGGATACCAACCATGAGCCGACAATCAATCTCTATCGCCGCGCCCGCGACCTTAAAGGCATCAAGAAGATCCTCATCGCCTCCGGGGTACGTTACGACATCGCCGTGGAAGATCCGCGCTACATTAAAGAGCTGGCAACGCACCACGTTGGCGGCTATCTGAAGATTGCGCCGGAGCACACCGAAGAAGGCCCGCTGTCGAAAATGATGAAGCCGGGCATGGGCAGCTATGATCGCTTTAAACAGTTGTTCGATACCTACTCTAAGCAGGCAGGGAAAGAGCAGTACCTGATCCCTTACTTCATCTCTGCCCACCCGGGTACGCGCGATGAGGACATGGTGAACCTGGCGCTGTGGCTGAAACAGCGTCGCTTCCGTCTGGATCAGGTGCAGAACTTCTACCCGTCACCGCTCGCCAACTCGACGACCATGTATTACACCGGCAAGAACCCGCTGAGTAAGATTGGTTATAAGAGCGAAGACGTGGTGGTGCCAAAAGGGGATAAACAGCGCCGTCTGCACAAAGCGCTGCTGCGTTATCACGATCCGAAAAACTGGCCGCTGATCCGTCAGGCGCTGGAAGATATGGGTAAAAAGCACCTGATTGGCTCGCGTCGCGACTGTCTGGTACCGGCTCCTACCCTGGATGAAATGCGCGAGGCGCGTCGTCAGAATCGCAATACGCGCCCGGCGTTGACCAAGCACACACCGATCGTGCACCAGCGTTCAAACGGTGGGACGACGGCGAAGAAGCCAGCCAAACGTAAAGCGTAAAATAAAAACCCCGGCAAGCCGGGGTTTTTTTATCTATCCGCCAAACTGATCCGGGTCTGGCCCAAGCCGTTTGCCCTTATCCAGTTTCGCAATCTCACCCAACTCATCTTTGTCCAGGCGGAAATCCCAGACGTCGAAGTTCTCGGCGATGCGCGAAGGGGTGACCGATTTCGGGATCACCACCAGGCCGTTATCCAGATGCCAGCGAATCACAATCTGTGCTGGCGTCTTACCGTATTTATCCGCCAGGTCGCGAATAATTTTCTGATCAAATACGCCTTCACCACCCTGAGCCAGCGGGCTCCAGGATTCGGTCTGGATATTGTGGGTTGCGTTCCAGGCGTGAAGCTGGCGCTGCTGCATCAGCGGGTGCAGCTCGATCTGATTGATGACAGGAGCGATACCCGTCTCGTCGATCAGGCGCTGCAGATGGTGAACCTGGAAATTACAGACACCGATACTTTTCACCCGCCCCTCTTTTTGCAGCTCAATCATTCCTTTCCAGGCATCAACATAATGGTCGATAGCCGGAACAGGCCAGTGCATCAGCCAGAGATCGATGTAATCGAGCTGGAGCTTGTCCAGGCTCTCCTGCAGGGCTTCGCGGGGGCGCTTTTGATCGTCGTTCCACAGTTTAGTGGTAATGAAAAGGTCGTCGCGGGGCAGGCCAGCGCTGGCCAGTGCCTTACCCACACCGTCTTCGTTTTTGTACGCAGCGGCGGTATCAATCGACCTGTAGCCGACTTCCAGGGCTTTATGAATGGCGGAGACGACCTCGTCGTTACCGGCTTTCCATACGCCGAGCCCCAGTTGGGGCATCACGTTGCCGTCCTTCAGCCTGATTACGGTTTGGTTTGCCATTTTTCCTCCTTCAGGTGCGCATCGTCGGAGGGTTTCTCCGACGATGGGGTGTGCATTAAGTCTGGACGAAATGTCAAAAAACGAAAGTCGGGAGGACAAAAACGCTTAGCGTGCCGCTTCGTAGATACGACGGCTCACGTCCAGCGTGATGTCGCCGTGCTCACCCAGGTGAGTCATACCGTGTTCTTCCAGTTTCGCCAGCAGGGCAGGGATGGAGCTACCATCCAGGCCGTAGCCAGAGAGACGCGTTGGCACGCCCAGGCCTTCAAAGAAGTTGCGGGTCGCTTCGATGGCGGCATCAATACGCGCATCGTCAGAACCTTCGGTAATGTTCCACACGCGCTCGGCGTACTGCAGCAGTTTGGCGCGTTTGGTGTCACGTTTTTCGTTCCACAGCGCAGGCAGTACTACGGCCAGCGTCTGAGCGTGATCCAGACCGTGCATGGCCGTCAGTTCGTGGCCCAGCATATGGGTTGCCCAGTCCTGAGGCACACCCGCACCGATCAGGCCATTAAGCGCCTGCGTTGCCGCCCACATCACATTGGCGCGAACATCGTAGTTTTCTGGCTCTTTCAGCGCTTTCGGACCTTCTTCAACCAGCGTCAGCAAAATGCCTTCCGCGAAGCGATCCTGAATTTTGGCATCCACCGGGTAGGTCACGTACTGCTCAACGGTATGCACAAAGGCGTCGACCACACCGTTAGCCACCTGACGTGCAGGCAAGGTGTAGGTGTAAACCGGGTCGAGGATGGCGAACACAGGCTGAACGTGTTCGTTCATAAAGGCCTGTTTATCACCGGTGGTTTTGCGGGAGATCACGGCACCTTTGTTGGATTCAGAGCCTGTGGCTGGCAGAGTCAGTACCGAGCCCATCGGGATAGCGCTTTTCACATCGCTGCCACGGGTTTCCAGGATATGCCATGGGTCGATGCCGTCAGCGTAATGTGCCGCTGCGGCGATGAATTTGGTGCCGTCCAGCACTGAGCCACCGCCAACGGCCAGCAGGAAGGTGATGTTCTCTTCGCGGGCGATTTTCACTGCATTCATCAGCGTTTCGTAAGACGGGTTTGGCTCAATGCCGCCGAATTCACGCACGTCCAGACCTTCCAGGGCACTGTAAACCTGATCCAGCACGCCGGTTTTTTTCACGCTGCCGCCACCGTAGGTGATCAGTACGCGGGCGTCAGCAGGGATCTGTGCGCGCAACTCGGCAATAGCGCCTTTACCAAACAGAATGCGGGTTGGGGTGTGGAGATTAAAGTTGTTCATTGCTCGTTCCCTTATGTGGGTGAAAAATCGTGGTGGCGCAGAAGGCTACCTGATGCTGCACATTGTGGCTGTCCGGGGCTATCCTCTCAATGCACATTCCTGCCGATGTCTTGCCCATTTCTACAGAGCGCTGGAGAAAGCGCGGAAAAGCACGCACACTATCAACGTCGGAAACCGTACCCGGAGTAACGTAATATGAACCGTGAAGCGATCTGTCATCAGCTCACAATGCAGATTAAGAGACTGATAGATAATGAAAATGGTGTCAGCAATTTGCTGCCGGACATTCGCCTGCTCTACGGTACGCAACCCGGAACGCGCACGCCGGTCATGTATCAACCAGGCATCGTTTTTCTCTTTTCTGGCCATAAAATTGGCTATATCAATGAACGAGTCTTCCGTTACGACACCAATGAATACCTGCTGCTGACAGTACCTTTACCCTTTGAATGTGAAACTTTCGCGACAGAGGCCGTTCCGCTGGCGGGTATTCGCGTCAATGTCGATATTCTTCAGTTGCAGGAGCTGCTGATGGAGATTGGTGAAGACGAGCTTTTCCAGCCGTCAATGGCGTCAAGTGGGATTAACTCGGCAACGCTATCGGAGGAGATCCTCTGTGCCATTGAACGCCTGCTGGACGTGATGGAAAGGCCGCTGGATGCACGTATTCTCGGCAAGCAGATTATCCGCGAAATTCTCTACCATGTACTGCTGGGGCCGGGGGGAGGGGCTTTACTCGCGCTGGTGAGCCGACAGACCCACTTCAGCCTGATAAGCCGCGTGCTCAAGCGTATTGAAAGTCAGTACACGGAAAACCTGAGCGTCGACCAGCTCGCGGCAGAAGCGAATATGAGTGTCTCGGCGTTTCACCATAATTTTAAGTCGGTGACCAGCACTTCACCGCTGCAGTATCTCAAAACCTACCGCCTGCATAAGGCGCGAATGCTGATGATCCACGATGGCATGAAGGCCAGCGCGGCGGCGATGCGGGTGGGCTATGAAAGTGCGTCGCAGTTCAGTCGGGAGTTTAAGCGCTACTTCGGCGTCACGCCGGGGGAAGATGCGTCACGTATAAGAACCATGCAGGGAGCGTGAAGGGGAAGCTTAGGCCGGGTAAGCGGTAGCGCCACCCGGCTTTTGTTTATGCACTGCAGTACTTTTTCTTAATCACTACCGCAATGGTCCCTACCAGCCCTGCCACCAGCAGGAAAATCGGCAGCACCATCAGGAAGGTCATCACCTGATCTTCGTGGTGTTTCACGAACGGGATCATATTCAGCGCGTAGCCGAGCGTCGTGACCACACCAACCCACAACAGGGCGCTCAGCCAGTTAAAGAACTGGAAGCGGCGGTTCGACAGACCAGAAATGCCCGCCATTGTTGGCAGCAGAGTACGAACAAACGCCAGAAAGCGCCCGGCCAGCAGTGCCAGCAGGCCATGCCGATCAAACATGCAGGTCGCACGTTGATGATATTTATGCGGTAACTGGGCCAGCCAGCTTTTCACGACGCGCGTGTTCCCAAGCCAGCGGCCCTGCAAATAGCTCAGCCAGCAGCCCAGGCTGGCTGCGGAAGTGAGGATCACCATCGTTGGCGTGAAGTCCATGACGCCTTTGCCGATCAACGCCCCGGCAAGTAAAAGCAAACTGTCACCGGGTAAAAATGACGCTGGCAGTAATCCATTTTCCAGAAACAGAGTCGCGAACATCACGAAATAGACGATACCTAAGACGTGAGGGTCCGCCAGCGCGGCAAAATCGTGTTGCCAGAGCGCTGCGATAATATCTTGAATAACAGCCATGGACTTTCCTGTGGAACAGCAGATATAGAGCTATTGTACTCCTTTATTTGCGCTTCGGGTTTGATCCCGGGCGCAACTAATGCGGACTTTTCTGGTGGCAATGTTCACAAAAACGTCCAGGGAGTACATTTTCAGCCAGCACTCTACACGATACGTTCAAACCCTGCTGTTAAATCCGCGATTAAATCGTCAACATTTTCTAAACCGATATGCAGTCGGATCAGGGTTCCGCTGAAGTCCACTTCACCACCGGGACGCAAAGCCGCGATCTGCTCCGGTTGGTTTGGCAGGATCAGGGATTCAAAGCCGCCCCAGGAGTAGGCCATGCTGAAGAGGGTAAAATTATCCAGATAGTTTGCCAGTTCGTCATTATTCAGCCGTTTTTTAAGAACGAATGAGAACAAACCGCTACTCCCCGTAAAGTCCCGTTGCCAGTATTCATGACCTTTGCTGCCGGGCAACGCCGGATGGTTGACGCGCTCAACCTGCGGGTGTTGCGCCAGCCATTCGGCTATTTTCAGGCTGCTTTCGTGATGCTGACGCAGACGCACGCCCAGCGTACGGAGCCCGCGGCTGGTCATGTAGGCGGTATCCGCATCCACCATTTGCCCCATCAGGTAGGCATTTTCACGCAGCTGATCCCAGCAGCGTGCATTGGATACCGCAGTGCCAATCATGCCGTCAGAATGGCCAATCAGGTATTTGGTCGCCGCCTGGATCGAGATATCAATGTCAAACTCCAGTGCTTTAAACAGCACGCCCGCCGCCCACGTGTTGTCGATCATGATGATCGCTTCTGGCGATTTGCTGCGAACCGCTTTCACGATAGCCGGGACGTCGTGGACTTCCATGGTGAGTGACCCTGGAGATTCCAGGAACACGATACGCGTGTTTGGCTGAATAAGTTCTGCGATGCCTTCGCCGATCAGCGGGTCGAACCAACCGGTTGTTACGCCGAGCTTACTGAGGATTTTGGTGCAGAAGTCCTGGCTGGGTTCATAGGCGGTGTTGGTCATCAGGATATGATCGCCATGTTCCACAAACGCCAGAATAGTATTGGCGACGGCTGCCGCCCCACACGGGAACAACGCACAGCCCACGCCGCCTTCCAGTTCGCACATGGCCTCCTGGAGTGAAAAATGGGTTAGCGTGCCGCGACGACCATAAAAAAGTCCGCCTTTTGCGCGGTTACGCGTGGCGATTTTTTTCTCCTCAACGGTATCAAATACCAGTGAGGAGGCTCGTTGAATCACGCTATTGACCGATCCCTGGGTGTATTTTTTGCTGCGTCCTGCCTGTACCAGCGTGGTATCAAGATGCTTCTTTGTCATGTTCGCTAACCCTGTTTTTATACGTCTGGACGTCCAGACTACCACGATTGTAAAAAACTGCACCCGGATGCTTATCGAATAAGCAGAAAATATTAGCAAAAAACCGCATAAGAAATTTTTACTGCGTAAGCGCAAGGAAAGTGAGCGAAAATTACGGCACCATGCAAATACTAATGAGAACTACTATCAATTCGACGATGTTTTGATATTATTACGTTCAGATTTTGTGATTTGCGTCCTGGAGATACAGAGTGGGTAATAATTTGATGCAGACGGATCTCTCCGTTTGGGGCATGTATCAACATGCTGACATCGTGGTTAAGATTGTGATGATCGGCCTGATTCTGGCGTCCGTTGTCACATGGGCTATCTTCTTCAGCAAAAGTGCTGAACTGCTTTCGCAGAAGCGTCGCCTTAAGCGGGAGCAACAGCAACTGGCTGAAGCCCGCTCTCTGGATCAGGCTTCAGATATGACCTCATCCTTCCACGTAAAAAGCCTGACCACCCTGTTAGTTAATGAAGCTCAGAACGAGCTGGAACTTTCCGCTGGCAGTGAAGATAACGAAGGTATTAAAGAACGTACCGGCTTCCGTCTGGAGCGTCGTGTTGCCGCTGTAGGTCGACATATGGGCCGTGGCAATGGTTATCTGGCGACGATCGGTGCGATCTCGCCGTTCATCGGGCTTTTCGGTACGGTCTGGGGCATCATGAACAGCTTTATCGGTATCGCGCAGTCTCAAACTACCAACCTTGCGGTGGTTGCGCCGGGTATCGCGGAAGCGCTGCTGGCGACGGCAATCGGTCTGGTTGCAGCAATCCCGGCTGTGGTTATCTACAACATCTTCGCGCGTATGATTGGCAGTTACAAAGCCACTCTCGGTGATGTTGCAGCACAGGTTCTGCTGCTGCAAAGTCGCGATCTTGATTTGAATGCCAGCTCGGTTAAGCCGGTGCACGCGGCGTCTAAACTGCGCGCAGGTTGATGCTATGGCGATGCGTCTGAACGAAAATCTGGACGATAACGGCGAAATGCATGAAATCAACGTAACGCCGTTTATCGACGTTATGCTGGTTCTGCTGATTATCTTCATGGTGGCTGCGCCGCTGGCGACGGTGGATGTGAAGGTGAATCTACCTGCCTCTTCCAGCCAGCCACAGCCGCGCCCGGAGAAGCCAATCTATATCTCGGTAAAAGCGGATAAATCCATGTTCCTCGGGAACGACCCGGTGACGGCCGACTCTGTCATCCCGGCGCTGGATCAGCTCACGGGTGGCAAGAAGGACACCACGGTCTTCTTCCGTGCGGATAAAACCGTCGATTATGAAACCATGATGAAGGTAATGGACACGCTGCATCAGGCGGGTTATCTGAAGATTGGGCTGGTCGGCGAAGAGAAAGCGACCGTGAAGTAAAAAAGAGCTGGCGAAAGCCGGCTTTTTTTATGCATATCGGTTTGATTATTTTTTTGTATCAGTGGATGCAGGAGCGGTCGGGTGAGAAGCCAGCGCGTCCTCATCAAGCGCCACGCAGGTGACGTTTGAGGTACGGTACTCACCGTCTGACAGCTTGCGCGTCAGACGCAGGGTGGCGATTTCTCTGGCAAGCAGATACTGATAATTGGCCTCAAGACGTCCCAGTACCTTCTCTTTCAGCTCTGGACGCTGCTCGATGATGGCATTCACCACGGCACCGTAAATTTCTTCTTTGACCTGTAGCGGGTAAATTTCACGGCGATTCTGCCATTTCAGACGCACCAGCGTCGCCGGGATCGATACCAAATCTTGTGTTATACGCGTCATCTCGTCATTTTTTGTCTTTCTCAGCGCGTCGAGATTTTGCTTTAAGATAAATTCATCACTTTTTTTATCATCTAAAGTCAAATAAACGTCGTTATTTTTAATTTCTTTCACGTTAATCTTCCCCCAGGGTGTAAAATATAGGGTTGTTTTTTTCTCGTGTAATTAGATTAAGCCAAATTTCATTGCCCGCTTCATTTATTTCTTCTGTTTTTTCGGCCATTATTTGACTTAGTTTCTGGGCATCTATTTCGCCTTCGGCTTGCAGGTCATTCAGCAGATGGACAAAGGCTTCAATTTTTATAGCGCGAAATAAGCGGTCCTTTATATGACGATCGTGCTCTTCCAGCAACATATTACGGGATTTCCCTGTTTGGGAAACGCCAATTAATATGTCAGGCTCGAAATCGGAGAGCTTTCTTTTTCCCTGAGTGAAACTCGCCTCTTTTTCTGCTTCCGCGGGTTGCTGTTCCACAGACGCAATGTGGTACTTAGCCGGGACGAGATAGTCGGGCAGCATTTTTAATTTCCTTTAATTTCAACAGGGTGGGGTTGGTAAAGGCGTGAGATTCGTTGACAATATCATGAGGCAATTTTAAAATCAAAAAAAATGGAGCCTACCCATGAACAGCATCTTTTTTACGGTCATCACATTACTATTACTGACCGCTGGTGTTCTTTTATTGATGCAGGAATTCAATAAAACGAAAGTGTCGAAGGACGCCAGTGAACCTCCACAACCTGAACGGATGACAAAAGAGGAAGGGGAAGATCATTTCTCTGTATTGATGAACTCAGTAACGCCTGTTTGGTACTGGCGGGTGAACCATGAATATATCGACTTTTTACACGCGACAATTAAACGCATGAAAATGTCGGAAATTAATGATACGCCCGGACTGTTTGAGGCACAGCGTCGCTGCAGCGACCTGAATTCAGCAGTGTATAAATATTATGATAATATCAAAAAACGCTGTCTGAACGGTGAGAAAGTATCATATTCTGACCTCGACGTATTAAATCTGCGTCAGTGCTTTCGTGAGTTCAGTCTGGAAGCCTATCCTGAGCTGGTGGCGCTTGTCTGGCCTGAGTACGCACGTCCGGAGGTTAACCCGGATAACGTCTGAGTGACGTACCGTTGAGTTATTGCAAACAGTCAGCGCCGTTGAGATATACTGGGCGCTGGTTTCTTTTGCAAACAGGACTTTATGGAACGCTTTTTTGAAAATGCCATGTACGCCTCTCGCTGGATACTGGCTCCCGTCTATTTTGGCCTTTCGCTGGCGCTTATCGCTCTGACGATTAAGTTCTTTCAGGAAATCTGGCATGTTCTGCCGAACATTTTTTCCATTGCCGAAGCGGATTTGATTCTGGTTCTGCTGTCGCTGGTAGATATGACCCTGGTGGGCGGACTGCTGGTGATGGTGATGTTCTCTGGCTACGAAAATTTTGTCTCCCAGCTTGATATCGACGAGCGTAAAGAGAAGCTCAGCTGGCTGGGCAAAATGGATGCTTCATCGCTGAAGAATAAAGTGGCCGCGTCGATTGTGGCAATCTCCTCTATCCACCTGTTACGCGTATTTATGGACGCGAAAAATGTCCCGGATAACAAACTGATGTGGTACGTCATTATCCATCTGACGTTTGTGTTGTCTGCATTTGTGATGGGGTATCTGGATAAGATCAGTAAGAAGTAAAGTACGTGTCCCCCTCGCCCTACGGGCTGAGGGGGCGAAAAGACCTATTTATCCGATGATGCCTGCCACAGGTTCAACTCCCCGTCCGCAACATGTCGATCAATCCTTTCCAGCTCATCTTCGCTGAAGTGCAGGTTATCCAGGGCCCGAACGTTTTCTTCGATCTGGGCCGGGCGACTTGCACCGATCAGCACTGAGGTAACGCGTTCATCCTTGAGCAACCAGCTCAGTGCCATCTGCGCCATCGTCTGTCCACGGACATGCGCCATTTCACTCAGCAAACGCAGGCTGTTGAGATTGGCTTCGGTCAGCATTTTTTCCGTCAGGCCGCGTACCTTTTTACCCTCGCGCTGCATGCGAGAATCTTCAGGGATCCCGTTCAGATATTTTCCGGTAAGCAACCCCTGCGCCAGCGGGGTAAACGCAATGCAACCCGTCCCGTTTTGCTTAAGCGTATCCAGCAGGCCGGTGTTATCTACCCAGCGGTTGAGCAGGTTGTAGGATGGCTGATGAATAAGCAGCGGAATTTTCCACTCACGCAACAGGTCAGCCATTTTCTGGGTGCGCTCCGTTGAATAGGATGAAATCCCGATATACAGCGCTTTACCGCTTAGCACAGCATGGGCCAGTGCCGCCGCAGTCTCTTCCATCGGCGTATTTTCATCGACGCGATGGGAATAGAAAATATCAACATACTCCAGACCCATCCGCTTCAGACTTTGATCGAGACTGGCAAGCAAATATTTGCGCGAACCGCCTGACCCATACGGCCCCGACCACATGTCGTAACCCGCTTTAGTGGAGATAATCAGTTCGTCGCGATACGCGGAAAAATCCTCACGCAGCAGGCGGCCGAAATTCTCTTCCGCGCTGCCTGCCGGAGGGCCGTAGTTATTGGCGAGATCGAAATGAGTAATGCCGAGATCGAAGGCTTTGCGCAGCAGCGCGCGCTGGGATTCGAGAGGGTGTACGTGGCCAAAGCTATGCCACAAACCAAGCGATAGTGCTGGCAGGCGCAAGCCGCTTTTTCCGCAGTAGCGGTACTGCATATTTTCATAGCGGGCGGGGTCAGGGTTCCAGGACATGATGTCTCCTTTTTTATCGTTGAATTTTCGAAACAACGTTTTCATTCTGAACTTATCACATCACAAATGACATAACTAAGCGCGAGGTGATGGTTAACGTCAGCTGTGTGACTAATGAAGTCACGCTAATCAAAAATGATCACAAAACGTTATAATTTCCCCGGTTCCTGCCGATAACGAGAGAAGTACTCGCCTCTGGGCGAATTCACCCTCACGGCAAGGAAGACTTATGAATATGCTCCGTAATTTCACGATCCGCTTCGTCATGCTGACGATTCTCGGGATCTTTTGTTTAATGTGGGCGGGTGTTGGCCTGTACAGTACCTGGTCCCTTTCGCGTGTTTCGGATGGCAATGACGTGGATCGTCAACTGGTCAAACAGATGACGGTACTCAGTCAGGGCAACGATCAGTATTTCCGCTTTGTGACCCGTTTGAGCCGTGCGATGGAAGTCAAAGCCGCAGGCGGCACGCCGGATTTGGCCTCTGCCCAACAGGCGCTGGATAACATGGGTAAGAAACTGGCCGAGATGAAAGCGATCTCGCCAGGACCAATGGACGAACAGATTTCTGCTCAGGTTATCGGTACCTGGCAGGCGTTGCTTGATCAAGGTATCACGCCGCAAATGCAGCAGGCGAAGCTGGAGACTCTGGATGGCTATCGCCAGCAGGCCAATAACGTTACCCCGCCGCTAAGCCGTGCGTTTGGTGCTGCTGCCGAGAACTTTAACAACGCGGCCGCGAAGGCGCTCGACAGCACCCGCGTGGTGGTGGACAACCTGACCAGCATGACGCGTACGGTGATTATCACCGCCACTATTATCGGCCTGCTGATCCTGCTTTTCACCGACCGCTACCTGGTCGCGATGCTGGTCAAACCGCTGGACCGCATTCGCCAGCAGTTCCGCCAGATTGCCCAGGGCGATCTCAGTCAGCCAATTGAACCCTTCGGCCGCAACTGCGTGGGACAGTTGGTTCCTCTGTTGAGCGCGATGCAGGACAGTCTGCGCGAAGCGGTCAGCACTATCCGCTCCGGCAGTGAAAATATCTGGCGCGGTGCGACGGAAATCTCCAGCGGTAATAACGATCTCTCTTCCCGTACCGAAGAGCAGGCTGCCGCACTGGAAGAGACGGCTGCCAGCATGGAACAACTGACTGCAACCGTGAAACTGAATGCGGAAAGCGCGCGTCAGGCAAGCCAACTGGCAGATGTGGCATCGACCACCGCCAGCCGTGGCGGCTCGCTGGTGGAAGAAGTGGTGACCACCATGAGCGGCATTTCTGAAAGCTCGAAGAAAATTGCTGAAATCACTAACGTCATCAACAGCATTGCCTTCCAGACCAACATTCTGGCACTCAATGCGGCCGTTGAAGCGGCGCGCGCGGGTGAGCAGGGGCGTGGTTTCGCCGTGGTGGCGGGTGAAGTCCGTAACCTGGCAAGCCGTAGCGCCAACGCGGCAAAAGAAATTGAAGGGCTGATCGCTGATTCCGTTAATCGGGTAGAGCAGGGGGCGCAGCTGGTGGGCGACACAGGCACCACCATGGATGCGATTTTGCGCGACGTGACGGAAGTGACAACCATTATGAAGCAAATCGCCTCCGCCTCTGAGGAGCAAAGCAAGGGCATTTCGCAGGTCGGGATTGCCATTACCCAGATGGACGGCGTTACCCAGCAAAACGCCTCGCTGGTGGAAGAGGTTTCCGCAGCAGCGGCAGCGCTGGAGCGTCAGACCGAAGATCTTCAGCGCTCGGTGCAAAAGTTCCGCCTGACGGCATAGCGCAACGTTGCAAGGCCGCCTTGTGCGGCCTTGCATTATTAACGCCTTCCTCATTCAGCGCGCGCTGAAACTGCTATTCTTTTGCTAACCCCCCTGACGTTCTGGGCTCTCTTCTATGAGGTGTTGCTATGAACAGATCGTTGTCAGTTATCCCTGTTCTCTCTTTCATTTTTCTGATGCTGTTCTCGGTTTTTGCCAGTGCGACCCAGCAGGCGCAGGAGCGGCGTATGTCGCGTGATGTCAGGCAGGAAACCCGCGACGCGTCACGGCAGGTGAAGCAGACCTGCGTGGCGAACAATAACCAGAGTAATCACGACTGCCGTCAGGACAAGCGTCAGATGAAACAGGCCGGACGGCAAAAAGCGCGGGATATTAAGTATTAATCAGATTTGCGAGACGGCTTCCGGGAATGCCCCTTGTCGGCTCGGGTAATACTGCCAGGTCTTAACCCAGTTGCTGCTCGGTCGCGCCCTGCCAGAGGAGATGGCGAGCGTGATAGAGGATTTGCTGTGTGAGCTGGTGGGATATTACGCCGATACGCTGAAAGCGCCGCGCTGGATAAATACGCCGGAAGGTCATATCGCGATTAATTAAAATTGTTTTATGTTGCCGGGCGGCGGCTGCGCCTTGCCCGGCCTGCGTTATTATTTTCATGTGTTAATGTAACAATATATTTGGCATTTTCTGCACCGTAACGGCGATGGGAATTAATATAGCCTTAAGCTCCTCCCGACATTATTAATTTTCTTATTTTACCGGAAATAATACAGTCTATGAAAAAGTCCTATATTGTATTGGCCGTCATGGCAGGCTTGGCTATGGTTAATTCAGCAATGGCGCAAAGCGTCACCGTGGATGTCCCGAGCGGTTATAAAGTGGTGATTGTCCCGTCATCCACCACGGTTCCGCAGGCGGTAACCGTCGCGCCTGCACCGTCACAAACTGTCTATGCCGCGCCAGCGGCTGCTCCGGTTTATCACCCGCGTGCGCGGCATGTGGCGAGCGTGGCGGAAGGGATGGTGATTGAGCATCAGTACGACGATCATCATTGATGCTTCGCACTCAGCAATGCGGCAGCAGGCTAAGCGCTTGCTTAACCGCCGCCTGCAAACGAGATTCCGGAACACCGTCTCTGGCCTGCACCGACAAACCATGTAAAAAGACGGCAAAATAGTCTCCCAGACTCTCTGCATCGGTCGTATCCGGCAGTTCACCGTTATGCACTGCCTGGTGGAGACGATCGATGATCTGCTGCGTACGCTGCAGGCGATGCTGTGCCAGCCAGGTTTTGAGCGTTTCATTTTCCGCACTGACGCTGGCTGCAGAGGCCACCACCATACATCCTTGCGGCATATCCGGATGGCAGTACAGGTGAACCGCATCCATTAACAGCGTCTGGATGGTATCCCGCACGTTGCCCCCTGCGGATAAGGCCCGATCCGCAAAACCGCCTTCCTGTTTTTCGTAATCGGCGATAGCTTCCCGAAAGAGCTGCTCTTTTGAACCGAACGCCTTGTAAATCCGTGCCGATGCAATCCCCAGCTCTGCTACCAGATCCGACATTGAGGTTCCTTCATAACCCTGTCGCCAGAACAGGTTGCGCGCTTTGATAAGCGCCTGGTCACGATCGAACTGGCGCGGTCTGCCTGCCATTTTGTTGCTCCGGTTGGTCCTGAATTCAGTGAAACAGGATCGCCTAAATCATCTGGATTACCAACGAATTTATAATTTTCGCTTGCGGTTATCCGGCTTTACTCCTATTGTTTGTCAATCGACAAACAATAGGAGTATACGATGAAAACCCTCAAAGGTCCCTCTCTCCATCTGGCTCAGTTCAGCGATGATGCGGCCCCATTCAATAATTTGCCTGCGATAGCCCGGTGGGCGGCGGAAACGGGGTTTAGCGCTCTGCAAATCCCGGTATGGGATCGCCGTCTCTTCGACGTGGCGACGGCGGCAGAAAGCCAGACCTACTGCGACGATCTGACCGGTATGCTGGCGGAGCATGGCCTGGTGGTGAGTGAGCTGACCAGCCACATCTTCGGCCAACTGATGGCGGTACATCCTGCTTACGACAGCTTATGCGACAGCTTTGCGCCGCCGGAAGTCCACGGCAACCCACTGGCCCGCGGCGAATGGGCACAGCAACAGCTGCTGATGGCGGTCAAGGCCTCTGCCAGGCTTGGACTCAGCGATCTGGGTACCTTCTCTGGCTCGCTGGCGTGGCCCTATTTGTTCCCGTTCCCGCAGCGCCCGGAAGGGTTAATTGAAACCGCCTTTGACGAGCTGGCCAGGCGCTGGATGCCGGTGCTTAACGCCTGTGACGAGCAGGGTATTAACCTCTGCTATGAGATCCACCCGAGCGAAGATCTGCATGATGGGGTGACGTTTGAAATGTTTTATCAAAGGGTGAAAGAGCATCCCCGCTGCCGGATACTTTTCGACCCCAGCCACATGGTGCTACAGCAGCTTAACTATCTGGAGTTTATTGATATTTATAAGGACATGATCAACATGTTCCACGTCAAAGACGCTGAATTTAATCCGACCGGGCGTCAGGGTATTTATGGTGGCTATCAGTCGTGGGTCGATCGTGCAGGACGTTTTCGCTCATTAGGTGACGGCCAGGTGGATTTCAGGGCTATTTTCTCGAAGCTGACTCAATACGATTATGCCGGCTGGGCAACCCTGGAATGGGAGTGCTGTCTGAAAAATCCGCTGGATGGTGCCAGAGAAGGGGCTGCGTTCATCCGCGACCACATTATTCACATCACCGATAAAGTCTTCGATGATTTCGCCGGTGCACCGGTGAACCCTCAGCAAATTAACGCATTACTCGGCATTCGCTAAGCCACGACATCACAGGGAGTCCCCATGGAACAACAATACGGTGAGATCGCGCACGCGGATCTCAGGGCAGAACACGTCTATACGAAAGTGAACGGACAGCGCATCCACTGCGTCGTGGCGGGAAAAGGACAACCGGTATTGCTGATACCGGGCTGGCCGCAGACCTGGTATACCTGGCGCTATGTCCTTCAGGCGCTGGCGGCGGCGGGTTTTCAGGCGATAGCGGTCGACCCTCCGGGCATTGGTGAGTCAGATAAACCGCGCGACGGCTATGATACCGGACGTGTCGGTGCCATGCTGCATACCATGATGGCGCAACTGGGCCATGCGCGTTATAGCATAGTGGGTCACGATATCGGCATGTGGGTTGGTTATGCCATGGCGAGCGATTTTCCTCAGGCAATAGAACGAATTGTGCTGACAGAAGCGGTTATCCCTGGACTGGCACCACCACCGCCGATTTTTGTCGCACCGGAAGAGAACATCTTTCTCTGGCACTTCATGTTCAATCAACTGGCGGATCTACCCGAAACCCTGACCAGCGGGCGCGAATCACAGTATCTCAGCTATATTTTCGACCGCTGGTCTCATCGACGTGAACGGGTTGCCGCAGAGGTGTATATCGCCGCCTATTCAACGCCCGGCGGGCTGCGTGCGGGATTCGACTATTATCGCGCTATACCGGAAACCATCCGGCAGAACCAGCGCCGTGCGCAAACGCCTTTAACCATGCCGGTGTTAACGGTGGGGGCCGAACATGCGACGCGCGATGCGCCGTTGATAACCCTACAGGGCAATGCCCTTGATTTGCGTGGCGAGATGGTGGCGGACTGCGGGCATTTTATTACCGAAGAGTGTCATGAGGCGTTTATTGGGCTAATCGTACCCTTTCTCTCAGAGGACACCGATCGTGCCGCTTGATAAACACATTGCTGACTTTCTGGCTGCGTCATCGGGCGCGCCGCAACCGGCGTCGTTAGCCGACCTGCGTGCTGCCACCGAAGTGGATTTGTTGCGGCTACAGGGTGAGGAGGAAACAGGTTGCGGCATTCAACATTACGTTGTTATCGCTGATGATGGTTACGCTATCGGTCTTCGCGCGTATACGCCTGCTGCCTCAAACGCTGAAATCGCGCTGCCTGCAATGCTGTTTGCTCACGGCGGCGGATGGTGTCTGGGCTCGCTGTCGCTGTACGATCGGCCCTGTCAGGCACTGGCCAATGCTACTGGTCGGAAAATACTCTCCGTTGATTACCGTCTGGCACCGGAGTTCCCCTTCCCAAGGCCGTTAGAAGATGTTTATCAGGCACTGTGCTGGGCCAGTGAACAGGCCGCGCTTTTGGGGATAGATGCGACCCGTCTGGCGGTGGGCGGCGACAGTGCTGGCGGCAATCTTGCTGCCGCGACAGCTCTGCTGGCCCGGGATCGCGGCGGACCTCACATTGAGCATCAGTTGCTGCTCTACCCGGCGTTAAGTCGCGAAATGTCGTCCCAAAGCTATTGTGAATTTGCTGAAGGTTATTATTTAACGCGTGATGCGATGGTGTTTTGCTGGGAGAACTATCTGGGAGAATGTCGTCATCCTTATGCCGAGCCGCTGCATATGGCCTCGCTGAGGGGGTTACCGCCAGCAACCATCCTGAGTTGTGAATATGATCCCTTGCGCGATGAGGCTGAAGAGTATGCTCTGCGGCTTGAGGAGGCGGGGGTGCCAGTACGCTGTGAACGGTTGCCGGGAATGGTGCATGCCTGCATGCATATGTCAGGGTTAACGCCAGCCGCGCGTCGGTTATTCGAACGGGCTTGTATCTAATTCAAAAAAACAAAAAACCCAGCGCGATCGCTGGGTTTATTATTCATGCCTGTTCACAAGGTGGCACACAGCCTTAGTGCGTCGCTTCACCAATCAGCGCGCCTGTACCCGCACCAACCGCCGCACCTTTCAGTACGCTCTTGCCGGTAACCGCCGCGGCACCTGCGCCCACGGCAGCACCTACCGCACCACCTTTACGCGCGTCTTTGCCTTTTTCGCCGTTTTTGAACATCGCCCCCGTGCCAGCGCCAACGACGGCACCGCCAACGGTTGATTTCAGATCTTTGCCCGTGGCTGCGCCAATGGCCGCGCCTGCTACCGCGCCGGCAGCGGTTTTGTCGATGGCCATTCCCGAGGTAGAAAAAATGAGAGCGCTGATAACCAGCGTTGTTTTAATGAGTTTCATAACAGATCCTTTGTGACTGCTGTCGGTTAATTCGTCGTATCTCACGGTCTGGTGTGAGAAAAACGGACAAATAGTGCCAGCAATACAGGGTCAGCCTTTAAGCTAATCATGCCCTGGGAAAGGATCCTTGCAGCCGGGCGGTGTCCCGCCCGGCCAGCTATCACGCCTGACGTTTGTCTTCGGTATTTGTCTCGAAGTCACTCGCCGAGTGGCGTTCGTGAAGCTGCTCGTTCAGCTCGCCGCTGGTGCGGTTAACGATGCGTCCGCGCTTAACGGCATGGCGGTTCGCCACGTCTTTCGCCCAGCGCTGCACGTGAGTGTACTTCTCCGCGTCCAGGAACTCGGCGGCGTTATACACGCTGCCCAGCGCGACGCAGCCAAACCACGGCCAGATTGCCATATCCGCGATGGTGTATTCCTCACCGGCCACGTAACGGCCGCGGGCCAGCTGTTTATCCAGCACGTCGAACAGGCGTTTGGCTTCCATGGTGAAGCGGTCAATCGCATATTCAATTTTCACCGGAGCATAGTTGTAGAAGTGGCCAAACCCGCCGCCGAGGAACGGGGCGGCCCCTTGCAGCCAGAACAACCAGTTCAGGGTTTCCGTGCGGCCTGCCGGATCTTTTGGCAGGAAGTGACCAAATTTTTCTGCCAGGTAAAGCAGAATGCTGCCGGATTCAAATACGCGCGTCGGCGGAGTCGTGGAGTGATCGCGCAGCGCGGGTATTTTCGAGTTCGGGTTCACCTCTACAAACCCGCTGGAGAACTGATCGCCTTCGCCAATGCGGATCAACCATGCGTCGTACTCGGCGCCCGCCACGCCCAGCGCCAGCAGCTCTTCGAGCATAATCGTTACTTTCTGACCGTTCGGTGTGCCCAGGGAGTAGAGCTGTAGCGGATGAGAACCCACAGGGAGCTCTTTCTCATGCGTTGCGCCGGAAATCGGACGGTTGATGTTGGCGAATGCACCGCCGTTGTTCTTTTTCCATTCCCACACTTTCGGTGGCTGATAAGTGTTGTCTGACATGTTGGTCTGCCTTTTGAGTGATGTGTTGAGGCAGTGTAGCAGGAGATTTGTGAACCGTTTAACGATGTGAGCGCAATCAATTAACCGCTATTCCTTCTGGCGCTTATATATATCAAATTCGGCATAAGCTTAATCGAAAACCGCATTTTCATAATTAATGCGGAAACCGATAAAGCTGCATATGATGCTTCAACATAAATAAAAGATGCAGTAATAAACACTTTATAAGGCAAGGAGTTAGTGAGATGCGCAAGCTTCTGTTATCGGCAGTGCTGGTTTCGCTCGCGTTAGGCCTGGCTGGCTGTGATGATGCGAAAAATAAAGAGACAAATACGCCCTCAGCGGCAAAAAGCGACGCGCCAAAAGAGGGCGGTTCGCTGATTATTGGTATAACCTCCGGCGACCCGTTAGCCGTTAATCCGCTCTATGCCAGCGACCGTACCACGTTAACGATCATGCAGGCGCTCTATGCCCCGCTGTATAGCTTTAATCACGGCAACATTGAGTGGGGTCTGGCGGAAAGCCTGACGCCCTCCGCCGACAACCTGAGTTATACCCTGACGTTAAAACCCAACCTGAAATGGCAGGACGGCCAGCCGCTGACGGCGGACGACGTGGTCTTTACGTTCAATAAGCTGCTGGATGCCAAACAGCATAGCTTCTTCCGCAGCATGTTTACCTGGGGCGGCAAGCCCGTTGAGGTGAGCAAGGTTGACGACCGCATCGTTAAGTTCACGTTACCGCAGGTCAGTGCGGCCTTTACCGGCACTCTGGTACAGATCTACCCGATCCCGCAGCACGTGTTCGCCGGTGAAGGTGACCTGGAAAAGAGCAGCAAAAACGATGCACCAGTGGGTTCTGGCCCGTTCAAATTCAAAGAGTACCGCGCCGGACAATATTACGCCCTGACCCGTTTCGATGATTACTGGAACGGCAAAGCGAAGCTTGATTCGGTCACCTACCGTTTCGCCAAAGACAGTAACGCCGCCAACCTTGCGCTGCAAAACGGTGAAATCAACCTCAAGATGGTTGATCCGCAGGATGTGAATCGCCTGAAAAATACCGGGAAGTTTGACTTTGTGGTCTATCCGGAAGGCCGTTTGGCCTATATGACGTTCAACCAGAACGTACCGGTGATGAAGAGCAAAGAACTGCGACAGGCCATCGCGTATGCCATCAACAAAGATGAGCTGACCCAGACCGCGTTTACCTCGCTTGACTACGCTAAACCGGCGACGTCCTTCCTGACGCCCGATACGCTTTACAAGACGGATGACGTTGAACAGTACAAATTCGATCTGCAAAAAGCCAAAGACCTGCTGAAGACGTCCGGCGCGCCGGGCAACCTCAAGCTGCGCCTGGCGTATGTGAACACCAACAAAACCCAGGAGAGCATGGCGCTCTATATTCAGCAGGCGCTGAAGGGCATTGGGGTGAGCGTGGAGCTGATGCCGCTGGACTCCAACGCCATGTCTCAGCGCAGCCTCGATATGAACAATACCGCGTGGGAGCTGAACCTGGGCGGCTACATCATGGGCTCCGAGCCGGATGGTTACAAATCGCTGTTCATGAGCAACGAAGCCTATAACTACGCACACTACAAAAATCCGCAGTTTGATGCCCTGTGGGATAAAGGCGCGGTGGAAACCGACGCCGCGAAACGTGCCGATATCTACAAGCAAATTCAGCAGACGGTGGCGAATGACATGACCTATTACCCGATTGCCTACACCAATGCGACCGTCGCGGTGGACAAGCGTTTCGGCGGCACCCAGGAGGCAGAGCCGAAACCAGTCTACCTCTTCCAGGATCTGTCAAAAATCTATCAGAAATAAGTGATTGCCCCGGCCGTCGGGTCGGGGCTTTGGTAAGGGCACGTCGTGAACACACTTCTTACGCGTCGGCTGCTGCAATTACTGCCGATGCTGTTCTTTATTTCACTGGTGGCGTTTTTGCTGGTCAAACTCGCACCCGGCGATCCGGTGGCGGCCTACATTACGCCGCGCATGGCCCCGGAAGATATCGAGCGTATTCGCCAGAGCCTGGGGCTGGATAAGCCCCAGGTCACGCAGTACGTCCTGTGGCTAAAAAACGTCCTGCAGGGCGATCTCGGCTATTCGCTGATTTACCACCGCCCGGTGCTGGAGATGATCGGCGAACGCATTCCGGCCACGCTGGGGCTGATGGGCGCGTCGCTGCTGATGGCTATTGTGCTGGCGATCCCGCTGGGCCTGCTGGCGGGGGCATTTAAGCACCGCTGGCTGGATCATCTGCTCAATTTATTCGCCTATATCGGCATCTCGGTACCGATTTTCTGGTTCGGCATTTTGCTCATCACCGTTTTTGCCGTGCAGCTTAACTGGTTCCCCAGCATGGGAATGCGCACCATCGGCATGGAGGACAACGGGCTGGATCTGCTGCGCCACGGCGTGCTGCCGTGTATTGCCCTCACGTTCTATAACCTCTCCAGCTACGTGCGCTACATCCGCTCCAACACCATCTCGCAGCTCTCGGCCGACTACGTGCAGACCCAACTGGCTTACGGTGCCACGCGCTCCAGCATTCTGTTTCGACATGTGCTGAAAAACGTGCTGCTGCCGGTGATCACCCTGTTCGGCCTGTCGTTCGGTGAGCTAATTGTGGGGGCCTATGTGACGGAAAGCGTCTTCTCCTGGCCAGGGATGGGGCTGCTCGGGATCCAGTCGATCGCTTCGCTGGACTACCCGCTGATCATGGCGATCATCATGCTCTCGTCGATGATGCTGATCGTCGGTAACCTGATCGCCGATGTGCTTTATCGCTTCGCCGATCCCCGCATTCGTACGCTGAGGTAACCCGGATGAGCAGACGCTGGCAGCAGGTTCGTCACCAGCTGCGCCGCAACCGTCCGGCGCAGTTCTCCCTGTTTGTGCTTTTTATTTTCGTTGTCGCCGCGCTCTGTGCGGGCTTAAGTCCGTACGATCCGGACCGGATGGCGCTTGGCGCACGCACGTTGCCACCGGATGCCGCGCACTGGTTCGGCACCGACGAGTACGGACGCGACTACTTCACCCGCGCGCTGTATGGCGGCCAGATCTCCCTGATGGTCGGTTTTCTCGCCATGCTCTTTTCCACGCTTATCGGCACGGTAGTGGGAACGGTGAGCGGCTATTTTGGCGGCTGGCTGGATAACCTGATGATGCGCGCCGTGGATATCCTGATGGCCATTCCGGCCTTCTTCCTGCTGCTGGTGGTGAATGCTTACCTCAAGCCGGGCGTGGATAACATCATTCTGATTATCAGCCTGCTGACGTGGATGAACATGTCGCGGCTGGTGCGTGCTGAAACCCTATCGGTGAAAGAGCGCGAGTACGTGCTGTATGCCCGCGCGTCGGGGGAGCATCCTCTGCGCATTATCATGCGCCACATTATTCCCGGCGTGCTGCCGACCATTATCGTGGCGGCCACGCTCAATATCGCCTCGGCCATTTTGATGGAGTCAACGCTCAGCTTCCTGGGGCTGGGCGTGCAGGCGCCTGCGGCGTCGTGGGGAAGCATGCTTAACAACGCGCAGTCTTACATTGGCGAGGCATCGTGGCTGGCGATGTTCCCCGGCATTCTGATCCTGTTGACGGTGTTCAGCTTTAACGTGCTGGGCGATGTATTTCGTACCGCCTTTGAGCCAGGAGCGAATCGCGATGAGTAACTTATTAGCGCTTGAGAACCTGCAAACCACGTTCCGCACCCGCGAGGGCGAGGTTCATGCGGTGCGCGGCGTGAGCTTTCAGGTCCAGCCGGGGGAACTTGTCGGCATTGTTGGCGAGTCGGGCTGCGGGAAAAGCGTCACCTGTAAGTCGATCATTAAGCTTCTGGGGAACAACGGACGGATCGCCGGGGGCAGTATCCGGTTCCAGAACGAGGATCTGGCGCAGAAAACCCCCGCGCAGATGCGCGCCATTCGCGGCAACGAGATCGCGATGATTTTCCAGGATCCGATGACCGCCCTGAACCCGGTGCTGACCATCGGCAAACAGATGGCTGAGATCCTGATGCGCAATAAAGGACTGACCAAAAAAGCGGCCAGGGCAGCCGCGATCGCCATGCTGGAACAGGTGGGTATTGCCGAGGCTGAACGCCGATACGACCAGTATCCGCACGAGTTCAGCGGCGGGATGCGCCAGCGGGTAATGATCGCAATTGCGCTCTCCTGCAACCCGAAGCTTCTTATAGCCGATGAGCCGACCACCGCGCTGGACGTCACCATTCAGGCGCAGATCCTGCGCCTGCTGAAAAGCCTGCAAAAGCAAACCCAAACCGCGATTCTGCTGATCACCCACGATCTCGGCGTGGTGGCGCAGGTCTGCAGTCGCGTGGTGGTGATGTACGGCGGGCTGGTGATGGAGGAAGGGAGCGTGGAAGATATTTTTTATCGCCCTGCGCATCCTTACACCCAGGGGCTGCTGGCCTCGCTGCCGCGCCCGGATGAGGTGAATCAGCGTTTATCGCCGATTGAAGGTTCGCCGCCTGGCCTGCTTAACCCGCCGCCGGGCTGTCCTTTCGCGGAACGCTGCCCGAAACGCACGCCCCAGTGTGAACGACAACCCGCATTTTACACCGCAGGAGAGGGGCATCGTGCTGCCTGCTGGCTATGGGCCGACAAGGAGATTCAGGCATGAGTGAACAACAGGCGCCATTAGTGAGCGTGCGCGATCTGCGCAAGCACTATCCGCTCAACGGCGGTTTGCTGCGTAAAGGCGTGGCAGTGAAAGCGGTTGATGGCGTGAGCTTTGATATCCAGCCTGGCGAAACGTTTGGCCTGGTGGGGGAGTCCGGCTGCGGAAAATCCACCCTCGGGCGCGCCATCCTGCGCCTTTTCGATATCACCTCGGGCGAGATCCACTTTGCCGGGCAGGCGATCGCCCGCGCCCGCGAAAAAGAGCTTAAGCCGCTGCGTAAGCGGATGCAGGCGATTTTTCAGGATCCTTATTCCTCGCTCAACCCCGGAATGACCGTGCGACAGCTGGTGGCCGAACCGATGCAAATCCACGGCTACAGCCGGGAAGAACAGCGGGAACGTACGGAAACGCTGCTCTACAAAGTGGGGCTGAAGCACGAACACCTTGAACGGTTCCCGCATGAATTCAGCGGCGGGCAGCGTCAGCGCATCAGTATCGCCCGCGCGTTGTCCGTGCATCCTGAATTTGTGCTGTGCGATGAGCCGCTCTCGGCGCTGGACGTCTCGGTGCAGGCGCAGGTGGTGAATATTCTGCAGGATCTGCAGCAGGAGCTGGGGCTAACCTATCTGTTCATCGCCCACGATCTCTCCATGGTGCGGCATATCTCCAGCCGCATTGGGGTGATGTATCTCGGCAAACTGGTGGAGGTGGCCCCGGCGAATGAACTGTATCAGCGTCCGGCGCACCCTTACACCCGCGCGCTGCTGGCGGCGGTTCCCCAACCCGATCCGCGCATTCGCAATCTCGAAGATGCAACCCTGCGCGGCGACATTCCTGGCCCCACGTCCGCGCTCGCGGGCTGTAAGTTCTGCAGCCGCTGCCCGCACGCCATGCCGGTTTGCCAGACGCAGGAGCCTGCCATGCAGGAGATTGCACCAGGACATTTCGCGGCATGTTGGTTGTTTAAAATGTAATTAATGTGCCTTGCAGGTGTATGATAAATCCACCTCTGTCAGGTTAATTACAACGTGCAGACGACGACAACCCTTTCAAAAAATTGCCGCCTGCCTGTTTTAGGTTGGATACATGCGTAAAGGAAAGTTAAGCAGTGACGCGCCATTCGGGACGTTATTAGGCTATGCGCCGGGTGGCGTGGCGATTTACTCTTCAAATTACGGCAGTCTCGATCCGCGTAAGTACCCGGAAGATGCGGATTTTCGCAGCTATATCGGCAATGAATACATGGGCCACAAGTGGCAATGTGTTGAGTTTGCCCGCCGTTTCCTGTTCCTCAACTATGGTTTCGTTTTTACCGATGTCGGCATGGCGTGGGAGATCTTCTCCCTGCGCTTTTTGCGCCAGGTAGTGAACGATAACATTCTGCCGTTACAGGCCTTTTCCAACGGTTCGAAACGCGCGCCGCGAGCCGGAGCGCTGCTTATCTGGCAAAAGGGTGGGGAGTTTCATGAGACCGGCCACGTAGCGGTGATCACCCAGCTCCTGGACGATAAGGTCCGTATCGCGGAGCAGAACGTCATTCACTCACCATTGCCGCTTGGGCAGCAGTGGACGCGCGAACTGCGTTTGAGCGTCGAGAACGGGTGCTACACCATTCATGACACCTTCAACGACACTGAAATTCTCGGCTGGATGATCCAGACGGACGGCACGGAACACAGCATTCCCCAGCCGGAAATCGAAGGTGCGCTGTTGAAAATCAGCGGCGCGCGGTTGAAAAACAAACGTCAGTTCGACGGTAAATGGCTTAACGAAAACGACGCGTTGCAGCAGGCATATGTCCGCGCGAACGGCCACTTTATCAATAAAGATCCCTGCCAGTACTTCACCATTACCGAAAGCGCCGAGCAGGAGCTGATCAAAGCGACTAACGAACTGCACCTGATGTACCTGCATGCGACCGACAAAGTGTTGAAAGACGACAACTTACTGGCACTTTTCGACATCCCTAAAATTCTCTGGCCACGTCTGCGCCTCTCCTGGCAGTGGCGCCGTCACCATATGATTACCGGTCGTATGGATTTCTGCATGGATGAGCGGGGCATTAAGGTCTACGAGTACAACGCTGATTCCGCGTCCTGCCACACCGAGGGCGGGCTAATTCTCGAAGAGTGGGTGAAAAACGGCTATCGCGGCAACGGACATAACCCGGCGGAAGGGCTGCTGGAAGAGCTAACCGGGGCGTGGAAACACAGCCATGCGCGTCCGTTTGTGCACATCATGCAGGACAACGATGTCGAGGAGGATTATCACGCGCTGTTTATTCAGCGTTCTCTGCTGCAGGCCGGGTTTGAAACCAAAATTCTGCATGGGCTCGGCGCACTGAGCTGGGATGCTGCCGGACAGCTGATTGACGACGAAGGCCGTCACGTGAATTGCGTGTGGAAGACCTGGGCGTGGGAAACCGCGATCGAACAGATCCGCGAGGTGAGCGAAACCGAGTATGCCGCCGTGCCAATCCGCACCGGACATCCTGAAGGCGAAGTGCGCCTGATTGACGTCCTGCTGCGCCCGGAAGTTCTGGTGTTTGAACCGCTGTGGACGGTTATTCCCGGCAACAAGGCAATCCTCCCGGTACTCTGGCAGCTGTTCCCGAATCATCGTTACCTGCTTGATACCGATTTTGAGGTTAACGACCTGCTGAAACAAACCGGCTATGCCGTTAAACCGATTGCCGGACGCTGCGGCAGCAATATCGATCTGATCAGCCCTGAGGATGAGCTGCTTGATAAATCCAGCGGCAAGTTTGTCGACCGCAAAAACATCTACCAGCAGCTGTGGTGCCTGCCAAACGTTGATGGCAAGCACATTCAGGTCTGTACCTTTACCGTGGGCGGTAACTACGGCGGAACCTGCCTGCGCGGAGACGACTCGCTGGTGGTGAAGAAAGAGAGCGATATTGAGCCATTGATTGTGGTGAAAGATGAATAGCCTCCGCAGAGCGTAAGCAAAGATCCGCAAGCGACCCTTGCGGATTTTTTTTATCCGTGAGCGAAACCTTCAGGCGTTAGCGTGCGAACTATTATTCATACAGCACCTTTTTCTCTGATGGAGCCGCCCATGAAACGTTTGAATACCTTGTTAGCCGCCGCCGTTCTGAGTCTTTCCCTTTTCACCCTTAGTGCCCATGCTGCCCTTGAAGCCGGTGCGAAAGCGCCGGATTTCAGTTTGCAGGGGGCGCTTGGCGGCAAACCGCTCACCTTCTCTCTTCAGCAGGCGCTGCAGAAAGGCCCGGTGGTGCTCTATTTCTTCCCGGCGGCATTTACCAAAGGCTGCACCCTTGAGGCTCATGCTTTCGCTGAAGCGACGGATGACTTCAGGAAACTGGGCGCAACCGTGGTGGGGGTAACTGCCGGGAATGTCGATCAGGTGGATGAATTCTCGAAGCTGGAGTGTCGCGACAAATTTGCCGTTGCGGCTGACCCTGGCGCGAAAGTGGCAGCCGAATACCAGACGTTGATGCAGATGAACGGTAAAACGGTGTCTGACCGTACCTCATTCGTTATCGCGCCGGATGGCAAAATCCTGCTGAGTTATACCGATCGTAACCCTGACGAGCACATCCAGAAAACCATGGATGCCGTGAAAAAATACGCAAATTCGCACTCGTAATTTAGCCGTCGGGGTTTGCTATGTTAACAGCCATGCTGGCCGCCTTTGTGGGCGGCATTATTCTCAACTTTATGCCCTGTGTGTTCCCGGTCATTTCCCTTAAGGCGTTAGGGATTTTACGTCATCAAGGCGATACCCGGAGCGCGCGCACCGAAGGGATTGGGTTTCTGCTGGGTGTGATTTTTACCATGCTGGTCTTAGCAGGCGTACTGCTGGCGCTGCGGGCGGGTGGAATGGCTGTTGGCTGGGGGTTCCAGCTTCAGTCTCCGCTGGTCATTGCTGCACTGGCGCTGGTTATTCTGGGGGCGTCACTGAACCTGCTCGGTGTGTTTGAGGTGGGGTTATCGCTTCAACGAGCAGGGGAAATCTCGGTCGGGCGCGGCGCGTTTACCCGCTCGGCATTAACCGGTGCGCTGGCGATTGTGGTCGCGACACCGTGCTCAGCGCCCTTTATGGCCGGCGCGGTAGGGTATGCACTGGTGCAGACTCCGGCCGTTTCGCTGGGTATTTTTCTCGCGCTGGCACTCGGGTTCGCGGCACCGTTTACGCTGATCTCACTCTTTCCGGCTATTGCCGAACGCTTGCCCCGACCAGGTACCTGGATGGATATCCTTAAGCGTGGTTTGGCATTCCCAATGCTCGGTGCCTTTGCCTGGCTGGTGTGGGTACTTACACAGCAGGCAGGTACGACGGCGTTGGCGGCTCTGCTTGCGAGTGCGGTGGTGGTGAGCTTTGCGGCGTGGTTGTACGGTATGGCACAGCGCAGACGCTATACCGGTCAGCCCTATAAAGTGCTGTTGGCGGTCACCGCAGTACTGTTGATTGCGGCTATCAGCCCGCTACCGGGTGTGATGCACACCCAGTCCTCTCAGCCGGAAGTGCTGAGCGCAGAAGACATCACGCGGGTAACGTGGTCACCGCAGACGGTAGAAAAGATGCGCGGGCATGGCAAAGCCATTTTTGTGGATTTTACGGCGTCGTGGTGTATCACCTGCCAGTTGAACGAGCGAACGTCACTCTCAACCGCGGCGGTGAAACAGGCCCTGGCCGAAACGGGAACGGTCTATATGGTGGCGGATTCCACCAGGTTTAACGCCGATATTGATGACGCGATGAACACCTTCGGGCAGGGTGGGTTACCTCTCTACGTGGTTTACCCTGCAGATGGTAGCGCACCGAAAGTGCTTCCTCAGGTTCTGACGCCCTCAATTGTCGTTAACGCCCTGAATCAGGCATCCGGTAAAAAAGCATGAGGTAACTGCCATGGCGAAAAATGGATAGCGGTTTAGCGCCGCGTGAAGCCTGGCCCGCGCTAATGGCTCGCGCTCAGGCGGGCGAACGCGAGGCTTATACACAGTTGTTGCGGGCTATCGTCCCGGCGATCAGGGCGATTGTTCGCAAGCAGATTTCCGACAGCGTGCTGGTGGACGACGTTATTCAGGACGTCCTGTTGACGGTTCACCGGGTGCGGCATACCTACGATCCGGCCTGTCCTTTTTTGCCCTGGTTGATGGCTATCGCCCGGGCCAGAACCGTTGACGCATTACGCAGGCGTGGCCATCACTGGCTACGTGAAACGGATGATGGGCAGATTGCAGAGGAGGTCTCTGACAACACCCCGGAAGATGAAGAAAGGGAAGAAGAGTTGGCGATGATATTAGACCAGCTTCCTTCGCGTCAGCGCCAGATTGTGGAGCATATCCATCTACAGGAAATGAGTCTTGCGGAGGCTGCTGCTCGTCATAATTTAAGCATTGCTGCCGTGAAATCGTTACTACACAGAGCACTAACCAACCTTCGCCGGATGGGAGCGAACCATGGCCGATCATAATCTTTTAATTGCAAAACTCAGTCAGGATGCCAGTCCGATACGTCGGCCCTGGGCAAGCAACCGACGCGTTGTCGCGTGGCTGCTGATGGCACTGCCGTGTGGCTGGTTAAGCAGTCTGGTATTTCAGCGTGTGGCAACGGACTGGACGCAATCCGGCGCAATACTGGCGGCGTTTCAGCTTATTCTGGCATTTGTCATGGGGACACTGGCCATTCGCAATGCGTTTCTGCTGAGTATTGCCGGGCGTAAGCTGTTGGGCTGGAAAGGGTTCGCACCGTTGATTGCACTCTGGCTGGGGGGCGTGGTGTTAAGCCTCGGACGGACGCATATTCAGGCCAATCATCCCGACGAGGTGAATTGCTATCTGTTTATGATGGCGGTCAGCACGCCAATGGTCGCGATTGTGATCGCGTATTTACGCAGAACGCGGACGTTGTATCCGTTACGTACGTTAGCTATCGCTGGAGCGGGGGTGTCCTGTATGGCGCTGACGTTACTGTCATTTTGCCATCCGGTGGAGGTACATCCATTGGATTTTCTGCTGCATGTGGCGGCGGGAGTGACGATTGTGGCGGCGACAATGGCTATTGGATGGCGGTGGGTCAGAGTAAGGTGAATTCAAACGCATCGCCGGAGCGTGATTGCATTGCTCACAGCGGTAATTATCTTATATTTTTTTCGATACTCTTCTGTAGTGGACTACTGATATATATTTTTTGTGAATAATTTTGTGTGTGTTAAATGATCTTGTAAATGAATTAATGTTGCACGCCATGCTGGGTGTGCATGCTATTTTAAACATACTCATTCCCTTCCAATCTCTCATTTTTTTAAAAAAGTACAAAATCAGATATTTCACGAGTTAGGTGAGATTTTGCTCGATTTCATCCCTAAGTTAAATTGATCGCTTACTAAGCAGCCTTATCCCATGGGGTTTACATGGATGTCTTAAAGTAAATTCTTATAAATCAGAATGATGATCTTTTTGTGTTAAATTTGAATATGTAACTTTCTGTTACATATTTTCATTTCCAGTCCCGTAGGGAACGTTCCTACACTCACCGCTAGTGGGTCTTATCCGAAATTTTTTATTTCAGAGAAATACCCAAAATACAGTGTCGACATGCTGGTGAATAGAATGCGCTCGCTTTTAACTCCGGGATTTTGATTCTCGTCGGATTATGTGAACCAGGAAGATGTTCTGGCTGGGTTTGCCATTCTTATTAAATTCTCGCTGGTATTGATCGTTTTTATAACTCCATAGAACAGGGACAGCTATGTCTAACTCTTCCTATCAATCCGAAATTCCCAAGGCACGTATTAATCTAAAACTGGATCTGCATACCGGTGGCGCGAGTAAGAAAACGGAGCTTCCTCTGAAATTACTGGTGGCGGGCGATTTCAGTCATGGCCAGGAGTCCGCGTCATTATCCGAGCGTAAAAAAGTTAATCTCAACAAAAATAACTTTGACTCTGTGCTTTCCGAATATTCCCCAAAAGTAAATCTGACCGTCAAAAACACGCTTGCCGGTGATGGCAGTGAAGACAATATCAGTCTGACATTCCAGAGCATGAAGGATTTCACACCGGAACAGGTCTCAAGACAAATTCCACAGCTGAAGGCGATGCTGTCCATGCGTAATTTGCTGCGTGATTTAAAAGCAAACCTGCTGGATAACCAGGCATTCCGAAAGGAGCTGGAAAAAATTCTCCTCGACCCGGAATTAAGCGCAGAACTCAGAACTGAGCTGTCAGCTCTGGCTCCGAAACAGCCATAACGGTCACGTTGTTTTAACGGATTAATAAGGAAGATGTTGATGTCTGTAAAAAATGAGAATGCCGCTAGTGGCGAGAGTGTGGTGCTTGAACGTCCTGCAGCAGGTGGGGTTTACGCGTCTCTGTTTGAGAAAATCAATCTGAATCCGGTGTCTGAACTGAGTGCACTGGATATCTGGCAGGACGCGCAGGCGATGTCGGATGCGACTGCGGATGAGCGTTTAACGGCGGGAATGCAGGTGTTTCTGGAGTGCCTGACAAAATCGGGCTCAAAAGTTGAAAAACTCGACAAAAACCTGATTGACCATCATATCGCAGAGCTGGACTACCAGATTAGCCGTCAGCTTGACGCTGTCATGCACCATGAAGACTTTCAGGCGGTAGAAAGTCTGTGGCGCGGCGTTAAATCCCTTGTCGACAAAACCGATTTCCGCCAGAACGTGAAAGTTGAACTGCTGGATATGTCTAAAGAAGATCTGCGTCAGGACTTCGAAGACAGCCCGGAAATTATCCAGAGCGGATTATATAAACAGACATACATTGATGAGTATGATACGCCGGGTGGAGAGCCTATTGCTGCGCTGATTTCCGCATACGAATTTGACGCGTCTGCACAGGACGTTGCCCTGTTGCGTAACATCTCGAAAGTCTCAGCTGCCGCGCATATGCCGTTTATCGGCTCTGCAGGTCCGAAATTCTTCCTGAAAGATACCATGGAAGATGTCGCGGCCATCAAAGACATTGGTAACTACTTCGACCGTGCGGAGTACATCAAGTGGAAATCGTTCCGCGAGACGGATGATTCCCGTTATATCGGCCTGGTGATGCCACGCGTGCTGGGTCGTCTGCCGTATGGCCCGGATACCGTGCCGGTGCGGAGCTTCAACTACGTGGAAGAAGTGAAAGGCCCGGATCACGATAAATACCTGTGGACCAACGCATCCTTCGCCTTTGCATCCAACATGGTTCGCAGCTTCATCAACAACGGCTGGTGTGTACAAATTCGTGGCCCGCAGGCCGGTGGTGCCGTGCAGGATCTGCCAATCCATCTGTACGATCTGGGTACCGGCAATCAGGTCAAGATCCCGTCAGAAGTGATGATCCCTGAAACTCGTGAGTTTGAATTTGCGAATCTGGGGTTCATTCCCTTGTCCTACTATCGCAACCGCGACTATGCGTGCTTCTTCTCTGCGAACTCTACCCAGAAACCGGCGCTGTACGACACCGCTGATGCTACCGCCAACAGCCGCATCAACGCCCGTCTGCCGTACATTTTCCTGCTGTCGCGTATTGCGCACTACCTGAAGCTGATTCAGCGCGAAAACATCGGCACCACTAAGGATCGTCGTTTGCTGGAACTTGAGCTCAACACCTGGGTTCGCGGTCTGGTAACGGAAATGACCGATCCGGGGGATGAGCTGCAGGCGTCACACCCGCTGCGCGATGCGAAAGTGGTGGTAGAAGACATCGAGGATAACCCGGGCTTCTTCCGCGTGAAGCTGTTTGCTATCCCGCACTTCCAGGTGGAAGGGATGGACGTCAACCTGTCACTGGTTTCCCAGATGCCGAAGGCCAAGTCGTAAGGCGAGGGAAAATCAGGGATGAAAATATATCGTCCGTTATGGAACGAAGGGGCCTTGCTGGCCCCACAACAGTTCCAGCAGCAGTCTGAATGGGAGGCGTTTTCCCGTGCAGGCCTGTCCACGTTGACCAGCCCCTTCCCGTGGGGGGTCGAACGCGTGGAACTGAATGAAGCGCTCCTGGCTTCCGGACGAGTACAGGCGCAGTCGCTGCGCCTGTGGTTGCCGGATGGCACGCTGATTGATACCCAAAGTAGCGATCTGTCGCCAGAGCCTCGCGAAATTCTGCCTCCGAATTCCGGCCGTACGGACAGCGTGACCGTGTTTGTCGCTCTGCCGGTCATGCAGCCAGGGATTGTGAACGTTCAGACCGATACGGTGCCTGCGGAGCGTCCGCTGCGCTATCGCGAAGAGTGGGTGACGGTTCAGGATGCCTTCGGACAGGAAGAAGAGCCGATGGCGGTGGCCCGATTTAATCTGGCATTCCGCTTCGATCACGAAAGTAACGATGCCTGGCAGACCTGTGCTGTCGCTCGTCTGCTGCGTGACGGGCAAGGTGCATGGCGTCAGGATCCTGATTTTGTGCCGCCGATGGTAATGTTCTCAGCGAGCAATCTCCTGCGTGAACGTCTGGTCTTGCTGAATCGCCAGTTGCGTTCCCGCCGTCAGCGTCTGATGGCAATGCGTCGTGAAAGTAACGATCGCATGGCGGATTTTGCCGTGGCGGACGTCTCTCTGTTCTGGTTGCTGAATGCGCTGAATACCCATGCCCGCGTGCTGACTGAGTTCGAACGCTTCCCGGCCCGGCATCCTGAACAGGTTTGGGCTGAACTGGTGCGCCTGGCTGGCAGTATGTTGACGTTCTCACTGGACCGCGATCTGGATGCCATCCCGGGATACGACCATCAGGTACCGGAAAATACCTTCCCACCTCTGTTTGAGTTGATCAGTGAACTGCTGGAAGCCAGCCTGCCGTCGCGTGTTGTTGCCGTGAACATGACCCGTCAGGACGAGCAGACCTGGAAGGCGGTACTGCACGATATTCGTCTGCGCGAAGAAGCCGATTTCTACCTGTCTGTCCGTTCGAATCTGCCTGCCTGGCAGGTGGCCGAGAAGTTTGCCGAAATGGCGATGGCCGGTACACCGGACGATGTGGGGCAGATTTCCGGTGTGGCGATGGAAGGCATTGGTCTTATCCCTCTCAGCCGCGTGCCTGCGGCATTGCCGGTGCGCCTGGAAAATCAGTACTTCGTGCTGGATATGGAGAGTCGTGCTGCGCATGACATGTTGGAGCAGGGCGTGTGCCTGTTCTACGTACCGTCACTGCTGGGTGAGCTTGAACTTGAACTATTTGCGGTGCTGCGCTCATGAGAAAGGATATCGATATCGACAGCCTGATGGCGGACACATGGCTTACCGTGGCGCAGCTGCGTCACGGTGCCAGGGCACCGGATGGGCAGGCGCTGTATAAAAACTGCTGCGTGCAGGTGGAAAGCGTACGTGAAGCACTGGAGCGGGCCGGTTATGACAGCGAGAGCATCACGCATATTTCTTATGCGCAATGCGCTTTGCTGGATGAAGCGGTGATGAACCGTAAACCTGTCGTTGCTGATCCTGAAGCGGATGCTGGTGAATCTGAGTCTGAAGGGGGGCAGAAGAACGATGTGGACGAAGGTATCAAAGCCTGGCGTGCTGCACCGCTGCAGGCCCGTTACTTTGGTTCGCTGCGTGCGGGCGGCGCGTTATACGACCGTATTGCTGAAGTGCTGCGCCAGCCGTCTCCGGTTCCGGCTGTGCTGACCTGCTACCAGCGTGTTCTTGCGCTGGGGTTCCAGGGGCAGTTCAGCCTCTCCGGCGTCGGGCAGGAGCAGCGTGAAGAAGTCATTGCTGCCCTGAATGAGCGAGTGCCACCGCTGGAGACCGGTGTGGATCTGGTCGTACAGAAAACCGGAAAACGTCGTTACAACCTTCTGCGTTCAGTGTGGTTTTGGATAATCCTGGCCGTGGTGCTCACGGTGCTGGTCTGGGCGGGTGGTCACCTGTGGTTGCAGGACCTGCTGCACCAGCAACTTCCGGAGCTGCGCTGATGCGAAGATCTGCACTACTACGGGCTGTATTTCCGGTGCTGATTTGCCTGGCTGCTGCACTCTGGGTTCTCTGGGGATTTCTGAATGTCTCTGCGCTGTTCAAAAGCGCGCTGACGCTCGCAGGGATCATTTTAGCCTTGCTGGTGATTCGTCGCCGCTATCGTCGTCAGCAGCCTGCCGGGAAGCAAGCCGATGAGGGCGTGTATCCTCCATCTGGTTTTACCGGGCCAGTTTTGCTGGTGTGCGGCGATCTCAGCGATCACCTTTTTACGGAAGGTGGGTGTCGTACGACTGCGCAGGGCTGCTATCTAAACGTCGGTGCAACGGATCAGTTAAGTAAATTTGCCGATCGCTTACTGGCGCGTGAGCCTCGCATGGCCGGACAACTGGTGGTGATGTTTCGCTGCCTGCCGGATTTGCACGAGGATGAAGGATTGCTGCGTGCCTCCCTGAAAGTGCTCCGCCAGCAGGTGAAACAGCTGAAGAATCTTTCTGGCTACCTGCCGCCAGTTGTACTGGCGGGTGAGTTTTCCGGCCCGGAAACACCGTGGATTGTGATCCGGGGTAAAACTCCGCTGGTCTGCCCGGCGGATGAACCGGCGCTGACGCTGGATGAGTGGCGGGCTCTTCCGCAAAACGTGACCCGTCTGCCATATCTTTCTCATGCTATGAGCATGTTACAACAGGTGGTGATGGATGAGCTGACCAAAGTGGACAGTCTGTGCCCGGCCGTCACGCCGTTTGCGGTGGTTGTCCGCAGTGGCTCTCTTCGTACTCTGACAGAGGCCGTATGGCCGCAGTGGTTGTTCCGCCATTCGAAATTGCTGCCTCCAGTTGCAACCGCGACGTATCCCGCACTGTGGCACTTTGCAGACCCTGTTCTGCCTTTGCTTGCACCTTTTGCCATGCCACTTCAGGGCGGGAAAAACGGGCGTCGGGTGGTGATGTTCCTGCTGCTTTGCATCGTCAGTGCACTTGGCCTGTCCGTGCTACATAACCAGTCCCTAATCGGGCTTATCGCCTCCGATCTGCAGCGCTGGTATGCCATTCCAATGACGCACTACGCACCGAAGGCGCAGTCCCTGTATGCCCTACAGCAGGACGCTTTACTGCTGGAACGCTGGCAGCGCCAGGGCGAGCCGCAGCGTTATGGTCTGGGACTCTATCCGGGCGATCGCCTGTGGCTGAGCGTTCAACAGGCCATTGATACCTACGTTCCACCTCCGCCGCCGCCAAAACCAAAAGTGGTGCCGAAAATTGTTCGCCTCGACAGCATGTCGCTTTTCGACTCGGGCAAATTCGACCTCAAATACGGCTCCACCAAACTGCTTGTCAACTCTCTGGTGGGCATCAAGGCCAAACCAGGCTGGCTGATTGTCGTGTCCGGGCATACCGATAACACCGGCAATCCACAACTGAACCAGACGTTGTCCCTGAAGCGTGCCGAAGCGGTACGCGACTGGATGCGTGACACCGGTGACGTGCCGGTGAGCTGTTTTGCGGTGCAGGGCTATGGCGAGAGCCGCCCGGTCGCAACCAATGACACTCCGGAGGGCAGAGCGCTCAACCGCCGTGTCGAAATCAGTCTGGTACCGCAGGCCAATGCCTGTCAGATACCCGGCAAAACCCCAGCGTCATCGCAGGATGATGACGTATCACAATCAAATGGAGAGTAACTCTCATGGCAATTCCTGTTTATCTTTGGCTGAAAGACGACGGCGGCGCGGACATCAAAGGTTCTGTGGACGTTCAGGATCGTGAAGGCAGCATCGAAGTGGTGGCACAGCAGCATAACCTGTACATCCCGACCGATAACAACACCGGCAAGCTGACCGGTACCCGTATCCACACACCGTTCCTGTTCACCAAGGAAATCGACTCCTCCAGCCCGTACCTGTACAAGGCTGTGACTACCGGTCAGACCCTCAAGTCTGCGGAATTCAAGTGGTACAAAATCAACGACGCGGGCCAGGAAGTGGAGTACTTCAACACCAAACTGGAAAACGTGAAAGTGGTGAAAGTGAACCCTGTGATGCACGACATCAAGGATCCTTCTTTCGAGAAGCACAACCACCTCGAGCAGATTGAACTGCGTTACGAAAAAATCACCTGGACCTACAAAGACGGCAACATCATTCATTCCGATTCCTGGAACGAACGCGCTACTGCGTAAGTCGCATGCGGACAGGGCCCTGTCCGCAGTTTTTTGCTGAGCATCCGCTGGCATGGGCGCTCAGCAAAGAATCACACAATCTGCCTGCCTGACCTGATGCGCTTTGGGTTCCTGATGAACAGGGAACAGCGAGGGGCGGTAGCGTGCCCGGGAATCATTAAGAGAGAGAAAAATGGAAAATCCAGCCATCCTGTTGCGACGTCTGAACCCTTACTGTGCCCGTGCGATGGAAAGCGCAGCGTCGCTCTGCCAGACCCGCGCCCATGCGGAAATTTTGCCGGAGCACTGGCTGCTGAAGCTGCTCGAACAGGGGGAAGGTGACCTGACGGTGCTGGCACGCCGCTACGAGTGGGATATGGATGCGCTGTGGCAGGAGTTGCTCGGCTGGCTGGATACACTTCCCCGCTCTGTTCGCAGTCGCCCGCAGCTTTCAGACAGTATTCAGACGCTGATGCAGGAAGCCTGGTTGATTGCTTCCCTTAATGGGGAAGAGCACATCCGCAGTGTGCATCTGCTGATGGCGCTGGTCGATAAGCCTAAACTGGCGCGCTGCGATGGCCTGTGGCCACTGCTTACCCTGGGTCAGAGCCAGCTGGAGCGCTTGCGCTCCCTGCTGGATGCGCAGTCCGACGAGCGCCCGGACGTGCAGCAGGAAGCTGAACTAGCACAAAACCACGGTGGCGAAGTGGAATTTGTCGGACGTCCTGTTGGTGCTGAGATAAGAGAAGGCGAACTAAGCCCGGCATTGCAGAACGCACTGGATAAATTCACCCTCGATGTAACCGCCAAAGCGAAAGAGGGCAAGATCGACCCGGTCTTTGGGCGCGACACTGAAATTCGCCAGATGGTGGACATTCTCTCCCGCCGTCGCAAGAACAACCCGATTCTGGTGGGCGAACCTGGCGTCGGCAAAACGGCGCTGGTCGAAGGCCTGGCGCTGCGTATCGCCGAGGGCAATGTGCCGGAATCCCTCAAGCCAGTGGTACTGCGCACCCTGGATCTCGGCCTGCTGCAGGCGGGTGCAGGCGTGAAGGGCGAATTCGAGCAGCGTCTGAAAAACGTCATTGACGCCGTGCAGCAGTCGCCGGTACCGATTTTGCTGTTTATCGATGAAGCCCACACTATCATTGGGGCCGGTAACCAGGCCGGCGGCGCGGATGCGGCGAACCTGCTGAAACCTGCGCTGGCACGTGGCGAACTGCGCACCATTGCGGCCACCACCTGGTCTGAATACAAACAATACTTCGAGCGCGACGCCGCCCTGGAACGCCGCTTTCAGATGGTGAAAGTCGACGAGCCGGACGATGACATGGCGTGCCTGATGCTGCGCGGCCTGAAATCCCGCTATGCCGAACATCACAACGTGCATATCACAGACGATGCGGTCCGTGCCGCGGTCACGCTTTCACGTCGCTACCTGACCGGCCGCCAGTTGCCGGACAAGGCGGTTGATCTGTTGGACACCGCCGCTGCGCGCGTGCGCATGAGCCTCGACACTATGCCGGAACAGCTGACCCGCATTCGCGCGCAGATTACCTCTCTTGAAATGGAGAAGCAGGCGCTGCTGGAAGATATTGCGGTCGGCAATCAGTGCCACGGTGAACGCCTGACCGCCATCGAGCAGGAAGAGAACGACCTTATCGTCGGGCTCGACGAACTGGAAACCCAGTACGGTCAGGAGCTGAAACTCACCGAACAACTGCTGGAATGCCGCCAGGACATCTCCCGCCAGAGCGAGACCCACGCGCTGCAACAGGAACTCAATCAAATGCAGCGCAGCAACCCGCTGCTGTCGGTGGACGTGGATGTACGCACCGTCGCCACCGTGATTGCCGACTGGACGGGCGTGCCGCTCTCCTCCCTGATGAAGGACGAGCAGACCGAACTGCTGAGCCTGGAAAATGAAATCGGCAAGCGCGTGGTCGGGCAGGATGTGGCGCTGACGGCCATCGCCCAGCGTCTGCGTGCGGCAAAAACCGGGCTTACGTCCGAGAACGGTCCGCAGGGCGTGTTCCTGCTGGTTGGCCCGAGTGGCGTCGGTAAGACTGAAACTGCGCTTGCACTGGCAGACGTGATGTACGGCGGTGAAAAATCACTGATTACCATCAACCTGTCCGAGTACCAGGAGCCTCACACCGTTTCCCAACTGAAGGGTTCGCCTCC
This sequence comes from Enterobacter sp. E1, assembly GCF_016809815.1. NCBI lineage: Bacteria > Pseudomonadati > Pseudomonadota > Gammaproteobacteria > Enterobacterales > Enterobacteriaceae > Enterobacter > Enterobacter sp. E1. Next base: position 166,017 of record NZ_JAFBJM010000003.1, read on the forward strand.
GGGTTACGTCGGTTACGGCCAGGGCGGTATTCTCACCGAAGCGGTGCGCAAGCGCCCGTACAGTGTGGTGCTGCTCGATGAAGTGGAAAAAGCACACCGTGACGTGATGAATCTGTTCTATCAGGTATTTGACCGCGGCTTTATGCGTGACGGCGAAGGGCGTGAAATAGACTTCCGTAACACCGTCATCCTCATGACCTCCAACCTCGGCAGCGATCACCTGATGCAGCTGCTGGACGAACAGCCGGACGCCACCGAAGGTGACCTGCACGAACTGCTGCGCCCGATACTGCGCGACCACTTCCAGCCCGCACTGCTCGCCCGTTTCCAGACCGTGATTTACCGTTCGTTAGCTGAAACCGCGATGCGCACCATCGTGGTAATGAAGCTCGCCCAGGTGAGCAAGCGCCTGCACCGCCATTACGGCCTGACCACACATATCGACGAAAGCCTGTATGACGCACTCACCTCCGCCTGCCTGCTGCCGGATACCGGCGCGCGTAACGTCGACAGCCTGCTCAATCAGCAGATTCTGCCAGTGCTGAGTCAGCAGCTTTTAACGCACATGGCCGCGAAGCAGAAACCGGTTTCACTGACGTTGGGGTGGAGTGAGGACGAGGGGATAGAGCTGGAATTTGGTACTGAGTAAGCAATAAATAATTTACAAAAAGCAAATCAATATCTGTGAAAGGGAAAATAAAAAATGTTAAAAAAATTAGCTTTGTTAAGTGTGATTGTAGCTTTTTCTGGTGCTGCGAATGCGGGGTTGTTTGATTCAAACGACTTCAAATGTGGTAGAGACGATGCAGTAAAAGCACTTGCTGATTACATTAAAAATGATGCGTCGGGTATGTTGCAGGGTGATTTCATTACTAAGGCTAAATTTAATTATGATAAACCTGTTGCAACCTATCAAGGAATGCTGGACAGCATGGGTGTGGCAGTTACAAATGTATCAACCTCCGGAAATGGAAGCTACGGTCTAAATTGTAGCGCCACTATTTCGATAAAAGTGCCTCAGGATACTTTGGAGATTGTGAGCAAAGTGCCGAGTTACTTGCATTATCTTACCGGTGGTTATGGGAAAGTTAATAATGGCGGTGTTACCTGGAACGGTGTCACCTACAGCGCAAAGCTTGCTGATAATAATAAAGATATTCTCTTTAGCGATTTCAATCGAACTGACATTTCCGATGCCATGTTTAACATGAGCGTTCTGGCAGTAAATAAGGATCAGATTATCAGTACCCTTTCACAGAGCTCATTGAGTTCAGCACAGTCTGCCTATGTAAGCGCCGATCGTGAGTTGAATGCTGTATGGAAAGAATTACCTGACTCGGCACGAAATTCAATGAAGAAAGAGCAGGTTGCCTGGGTCAATGACAAAGTAGCGAAGTGCGGGAAATTATCAGACGGAAAATCTGAAACAATCAATGTTCAGCAACGAGTGAATATCTATCTGTGTCAGACGAAAATGACGAATGAAAGAATTTCCTATTTAACTGGAAATAATGACTAAAGAGATAACTTTACGTCATTTATCTACGTAGAGATTGGTTACTGGGAAAGTGCGGGAGAGAGGATTAAAAGGATGAGTGATTCAGTGATTACCCAGGCAAAGGAAAAAATCGACGAACTTCTGGGGATGTCCCGCTACAAGCTGGACGTTCACGGGTGCCCGCACTTTCTGGATGTCTTCAATTTCAAAGCGGAGGAGAAACTCAGCGAACCGTGGCACTACACCGTTAAAGTGACCTGCACCGCTGGCGATATTGCCAGCGACAGCATGTTGCTTAAACCCGCCTCGTTCATGTTTCAGGTTCCGTTGTATAACGGTCTGCCTGCCACGCCTGTGCGTACCGTCTATGGTGTGGTTGAGACATTCCAGCGTCTTTCGACTTCGGCGGATGAAACGTACTACACGCTGAAAATCGTGCCGCGTATCGCGCTGTTACAGCATACAAAACGCAGCGAGATTTACCTCAATCAGTCCGTTGTGGAAGTCGTGGAGCAGATCCTGCGTTCCCACGGGCTGGAAGGGGCTGATTTCGAATTCCGCCTGTCGCAGGCTTATCCGGCACGCGAGCTGATCACCCAGTGGCGCGAAACCGACCTTGAGTTCGTGCAGCGCCTGCTGGCAGAAGTGGGGATTTTCTGGCGTTTTGAAATGGACGGCCGCCTTGAACAGGATGTGGTGATTTTCCAGGACAGCCAGGAGCAGTACCAGTTTGGCATCACCCTGCCGCTGATCCAGCCGTCACGCACCAGTGATAACGGCCAGCTCAGCGTCTGGGATATCAAAACGGGGCACCTGGTGGTGTCTGAAAGCGTTGCCAGCCGCGATTACAACTACCGCGAAGCGCTGACGCCGCAGGACAGTTCCGCGTCAGTCAGCACGGCGGATGGCATCACCACGGGGGAGGTATATCACTACGCCGAGCCTTTCCTGAGAGAAGGGGATACCGACACCCCGGAAAGCGGGGCGTATTATGCCCGTCTGCGTCATGAACGTATTCTGAATGCGCAGCAGGCGGTCACAGGGAAAACGACCAGCCCGGTGCTGGCACCGGGTGAAGTACTTGAGCCGCAGGGCTCACTGCCAGCCAGCCTGAAAGACGGTATCGTCATTACGGGTGTGCAGAGCAGCGGGTCGCGCAAAAAAAGTTTTCAGATGATCTTTACCGGGCTCCCTTACAGCGAAGCCGTGTGCTACCGCCCGCCGCTGCATAACCGCCCGGTGATCGCCGGAACGTTGCCCGCGCGTGTGGAAAGCACCGAGAAAGGCGATACCTATGCCTGGCTGGACAATCAGGGCCGCTACCGCACGAAGCTCGACTTTGACCGCAGCAGCAGTGAGCAGGGCTATGCCTATCTGTGGCTGCGTATGGCGAAGCCGTATGCCGGCGACAACTACGGCTTCCACGCACCATTGCTGGACGGTACCGAAGTCTCGGTGATGTTCGACGCGGGCGATCCCGATCGCCCGTATATCGCCCATGCCCAGCACGATTCGGAACATCCTGATCACGTTACTGACGATAACCACACGCGCAACGTTCTGCGAACGCCTGCAAACAACAAACTCCGCCTGGAAGACAAACGTCAGGAAGAGCACATTAAGCTCGCGACGGAGTTTGGCAAGACCCAGCTCAATATCGGCCACCTGGTCGATGCCCGGCGTGAACAGCGCGGTACTGGCTTTGAACTGCGCACGGATGAATTTGGTGCCGTGCGTGCCGCCCGTGGTATTTATCTGACAGCGGATGCCCAGACCAAAGGCCAGGGGCAGGTGCTGGAGATGAACCCGGCAGTCAGCCAGATTACCCAGGCCAACAGCGAAATGCAGGCGCTGAACGGCGCAGCCGAACAGGCAAAAGCGCTGACCTGTGATATTCAGACGCAGACCAGCCTGATCCAGAGCCGCCTGAAAGATTTACAGTCGGCAGTGGTGCTGGCCTCCGCCCCGCAGGGGGTGGCCCTGACTTCCGGCGAGCATCTGCAGCTGACCAGCGCAAAAAACACCATGGTCACCGCAGGCCAGCATGTCGATATCGGGGCCATGAAAAATGTCACGGTGAGCGCTGAGCAGTCTCTGGGGCTGTTTGCCCATAAGGCCGGGGCGAAAGTTATCGCCAACCTGGGCAATGTTGAAGTTCGCGCACAGCACAGTACGCTGGAAATGAGCGCCGACCAGCAGTTCACGGTCACCAGCAGTCAGGATGAAATCACCATCAGCACCCCGAAAACCCTGACGCTGAATGGCGGGGGGTCTTACCTCAAGCTGAGTGAAAGCGGGATTGAGCACGGGACTAACGGGGATTTCATTACGAAAGCCGCAAGTTATGAAGTGCCGGGCTCCGGAAATAACCTGCCTGTTGAGGCACCTGACTTTAATGTGACTGACATTTCGCAAATGAAAAATGTCACTAGCAAATCACTGAGTGATTGATATTACTCTTGAAGTAAAGATTGTTGTCATAAAAGAATAAATAACGATAGATGAGTTCCCTATGGTGCAAAGCTAATGGCTATTTTCTACGGCCTTTATTATTGAGAGGGTTTTATGATTTTTAAAAAGAAATGTCTTGGTCAGTTTGCTATTCTGGTGGTGTTTATTCTTTTTTCGAGACTGTCTTATTCTTCTCAATTAGATTCAGCAGAGAAAGTTTTGAATTATTTTTATCACTCTTACATTAGTGAGGATGGGGCTGCGAGCTCTGATCTTGTTACTACCTATGTTCTAAGTGATGTTATTAAGAGCGTGAACAACTCGTCTCTGTGCAACTATGATTCTGATGATTCAGCGAGTGGCGAGGACCTGGAAAAAATGTGTGTTAAAAAAAGAGATTGCAAAAGTAGTAAAGGAGATTATATCTGTAATTGGGATGGTGTCTGGGTTGAGACCGATGTTAACTATTTTACAAAGTCTCAGGATATTTATCCTACCTGGAAAAAAGTTATTAACATCACTCCTCTAAAGAAAAGTGACGCTAGTGCTGATTTTAAAGTGTCTTTAGGAAAGTATCCGGAGCCTGTAATGCGGTTAAAAGTTTCATTAGTACCTGTTGAACGCAGCTGGAAAATTAGCCGTGTGACTAAATATTAAAAAGGCTGATAATATGTGGGATAAAAATCGTTCAATCGGCTATGTCAATAGTCATGCTGAGCCCAGGAGTCTGGGTAAATGTGCTGGGTACGTTAGAAGAGCAACTGAAGCAGGTGGGGTACATATTCGAATCCCTCCTCCCAGAATAGGAAATTCTGCGTCAGCATGTGACTATGGCCCCTCTTTTGTCGAGGTAGGATTCAAGGTTGTATATACCTACTCAGGAAACGGCTCTGTTGATACTGCAATTATTCCAGGCCAACAAGCTGGTGATGTCGTTGTTATTCAACCTATTGACGGTCATCCGCACGGACATATCGCAATCTTCAATGGTACTAACTGGGTATCGGACTTTGTGCAACTAAGAGGATTTTATCCGGGTCAGCTTTATCGGAATACAAAACCAGCTTTTGTAATGTATCGCTATGGGGCGACGGAACAAACAGCAACACAACCTGAAAACAGTCAACCCGGCAAAATAAAAATCTGTTACCCGATAAAAAAACAAAACGGTCAGGAATTTGTTCCAGTAGAAGACATTCTTGCGCACCTGGATGGCGAACCGACGGGAACCTACATGCTGGGCCGCAACGGCATGTGGCATGGCGGTATTCATATTACCAACACGACTACGCCGTGGTGTGCGCTGAGTGGCAAGGCTGCATCTGAAGCGGTCGATTTCCCCGTGCCTTACAAAGGCGAACAGGCCGTGCGCTGTATGGCGGATGGTGAGGTGGTTGCTTACCGCATTTGCCGCGATTACGTGGATGCACCATGGGAAACTGGGCCGATGAAACTCTCCGGTTCGTTTGTGCTGGTAAAGCACTACGTTCAGCCGGGAGAGAAAAAAGAAAGCGGCCTGCATTTCTACACGCTTTATATGCATCTGGCTCCGTGGTCAGCGTACAGCGCAAGTGACGGGAAAAAGCAGTGGACGGTCAACGACAGCCTTTCGGCCTATAAGCCGGAATGGCTGCTGAGTGCCGGTGCTGACAGCAAAAGTGTGAATGATTCGTACCGGGTGGCGACAATGCCAAAAGGTTCCCGGGTGGAGTGGGATGATGCCGATACAAGCCTGAGAACGACAAGCGCAGGGCGTAGTTACGGGCTGGTGACTTTCCTGGGGCTTTCCCCGGAAGACACAAAAAGTAAAACCAAACTGCAACCGGGCCAGCAGTACTGGATTCTGGTGGACAAGAAAAACGTCATTCCGGTAAAGGGAGAAGCCACCCGTCCGGCCTGGTGGACACAGCTTCTGCCACCTTTCACACAGACCATGCTGTTTGACAGCGTGGCGTGCCCGACGCCGTATGCGATTAAGGCTGGCGATGCCGTTGGGCACCTCGGGTATTTCCAGGCCCCGAAAGAGGGAGGATATGAATCCCGCTATCAGGTACATATCGAGTGTCTGAGCATGGATGACAATCTGGAAGCTTTCCTGAAAAACCCGGAAAAAGTCGGACAGGCAACTCCGCTCTGGCTGAAGTGTCCGGCAGGTCTGCCGCTGTATGAGAAAAACGTGAAAACGGGTGCGTTCACTAACGAAGGCAGAACGAGTGATGGCGAAGCTATTCTGAAGCTGAGTCAGGTGAAAACGGAGCAGGATGCGAAGAAGAAGGCATTTTATTACCTGCCGTTTGCCCACGGCTATGTTCCAACTGACGGCAAAGGTGTGGAAAAACTTTCGCAGTACGATTTTGAAAAGCTGGGTTTTAAAACCATTATCGATGAAGCCACCACCTTCGACCATCTGGACGGCAAAACACCGCCGGATGGTCTGGTGAAAAACATTTTCGAGACTCTGTTGGCCGCAGCAAAAGCAGACCCGAGAATGAGCCACAGCAGCGTGCCGTTTAACTACCAGCGGCTGTTGAACAAGATAGAAAGCAGAGAGACGCCGTATTCCCCTCAGGAATATCTGAGTGCCGTGCAGAACCCGTCATACCGTGATGCCAGAAGCAAACTTATCGTGAAGCATCCGAGTGAGTGGTACTACAAAAAGGGTGATACCATCTGGCAGCCGTTCCTGAAAAACCTGACCAAAGATGCACCGGAGTGGAAGACCTACAGCGAAGGATATATCGATAAGATGGTCTGGATGCAGGAGGCGGCGAAAGAGAAGCTGGGGCCGATGATATGTCATATGCATCCGGTGATGTTTTTGGGGGCGTTACTGAAGAGCAAAACTGGATGGGCGCACAGTAAGTTTGCAGATTTTCTTGGAAATGTTGAATCTAAGAATGACTACACGGCTTATAATGTTCATGTGACTTATACTCCGCATTACAAGACAAACCTTACGGCAATGACTTTACAGCAAGTACGAGATTGTCAGGATGATGCATCATCTAATGGATTATTTGCGACTGGAAGGTTCCAGATTACACCTGATGCATTGAAAGCAGCAATAAAGTCATTGGGTTTAAATACAAATGATTTATATAACGAGGCTATGCAAGATAGAATATTTGAGGGTTATTTAATTAAAGTAAAACGCCCGGCTATAATCAACTATCTTGAAGGGAATGGCAGCGTAGAGGATGCGATATACGATTGGGCAAAAGAGTTCGCTTCAGCAGGTGTTCGCAAAGGTAAAGAAATTAGTCGCTCGAAGACGGAGTTCGAAAAAAATGATGATGGTAGTTTCAAAAGAGATAAGAATAATAAAAAAATAGGCGTAAGGCGCTATGCTCAAAGTGAGGGTGTTTCTTATTATTCTGGCGATGGAATAAATAAAGCACATATCAAGCCAGATGATATGGTCAGAGTTCTTGAGGAGTCAAAAAATGAAAGTAGTTAACATTCTGTTTGTTTTCTTTGTTTTATTCTCATTTGATGCTTTTTCTGAGGATGGTTCAAGTCCAAAGTTTTCAGATTATTCGACTGTGATTAGCTCTGGTCCATTCGTGAACAAAGTTGAGCTAACGGCAGTTCAGCGAGGCTTCTCGGCTGATTGGCGTTCGCTTATCGAGAATGAGTTGGTTAAACCAGTAAATTTTTCTGGGCATTATCGTCTGGTGATCAGTAAGGGGGGGGTATTATCAAAAGAATGCGGAAATGATGGTTGGGTTTGCGGATGGGTTATCGATAAAAAAACGGGAAGGGTTGTATCTACTCTACCAGAATTTAATGGCAATACTAAATACTTCGCTACTATTGACAACGGAACACCATCTCCTGATTCATTTTCTATCGAATACTACCCAAATAGTTCTTTGGTATGGGTATCTGGACAGAACAAACCAGAAAATGGGGATTTTAAACAAACTAAGTGCGCCAATGCTGCCTACAAATACAATGCTAATACATTTAGCGTGGTAACATCGTCACGGTGCGAAATTGACACTGGTGATGATGAAGGCGCAGATAAATACCTTCCTTGACTATGCTGTTGAGGGGGGCTGAAGACAGGCGTATTCACTAATAAAGGTCTAGCGAAAGACGGCGGAGCAATCCTGAAGCTGAGCCAGGTGAAAACAGAGCAGAATGCGAAGAAGAAGGCATATTATTACCTGCCGTTTGCCCACGGCTATGTTCCAACTGACGGCAAAGGTGTGGAAAAACTTTCGCAGTACGATTTTGAAAAGCTGGGTTTTAAAACCATCACCGATGAAGCCACCACCTTCGACCATCTGGACGGCAAAACACCGCCGGATGGTCTGGTGAAAAACATTTTTGAGACCCTGCTGGCGGCAGCAAAAGCAGACCTGCAAATGAGCCACAGCAGCGTGCCGTTTAACTACCAGCAGCTGCTACAAAGAAAGACATGAAAGTCATCTATCAAAAAATTTATACAATAATAGAATCCCGAAATGTTCCCGATGTCGCTAAAAATTTCGAGTTGGCACAAAAGAGCTGGCTTGTTTCTCGCGAGAACTGGTGTGATGTTCAGGGTTTTATGATTGGCTCTCCAATGTATAGCGTATTTCGTATGGATATGGATATCTCGAGAGTCGATGATTTAAATGACTTGCTGGACCAAATTCAAGAGTAATACTTTTTCGTCTGTCAGGTTTTTAATTTAAAAAGGTTTTCATAATGCTACCCATTATCCGTAAAGGCGACAAAACAACTCACGGCGGTTCAGTATTAACCTGTTCTTCCACAATGAAGTTCGGCGGCATTGGTGTCGCTCGTAAAGGCGATAAAGTGACATGCCCGGTTGAGGGGCACGGCCCGACAACCATTGTCGAAGGCAACCCCAATTATCTTGATAACGGCGTCCCCGTTGCCTTTCATGGCCATAAATGCGGGTGTGGCTGCACGCTTATTAGTTCGTTTTCTGCAGGAAAGGTTGGCTGAAAATGCCGGTTTATCTGGATGAAGTTCCCGCCGATGCTGAAAAGATCGTGCGGCCTCTAACCCTGCGCTGGGTTATTTGTTTGTTTATTCTTCTGATAGCAGGCACCACGCTAACGCTCTGGCAATGGACGGATGAACGAAGCGGGTTTGTATTCTGGTTCACCGCACTGGGGCTGCCTTTTTGCCTGTGGGGGATGTTGTTCAACTTCCGGCGGGTGGGCTACAGAATTGAACAAAAGGGCGGGGCTGGCTTTAACTACGAGTGTGATCTTATTGAAAGCGATGAGATCTCCCGTGGGAGACGTTTTGCCTGGATTCTGGATGCGTTTGTGCAGACTCAGGCTGGTCGTGGTGTGGGGACCCTGCTGGTGGCAATAGAGCAGGGCATGCCAGTGATGGATACCGTCAAACCTCGCGTGGGAAATATTGCCGTACGACATTCCAGATTGACTGAATTTGACACTAACCCTGCTGCCCTTGAAGAGGCGCTCACCAAAGCGGCAATTCGCGTTAAGAATGTACTCGAACAGCTTCCTGAAACGCTTGAATGTTGGGTGATGTTTGAATGTGATGCGGGATTATCAGAACAAGAAGAGGCTGCATTGCTTCAACTGGTGATGCTGAAATCAGAAAGATCGCTGCGCAGGTTATCTGTTAACGGACCTGCCTGCGTGGACTACTGGCTGGATCGCTACTGGGAAAAACCTTCCGTATTGATCGTGCTCACTGTTTCATTACGCTCAACGCCTGAAGAAAACGACGCTGAAGCCATTACGTCGATAGTGCTCTGTAACCGCAAAAGTCATCGATTCCCGGATGCAGTCAGATTGCACCGTCCTCAAAAAAGCCGTAACGAGACGCTGACCCACAATATGATGCATGCCCTGCGCTGGGCGGAAATAAAGCCGGAAGGGATAAAGAGAATATGGATGACTGGCGAGGGGGTAACCTCTTTGTCAGGGTTGAATCAGGCCTGCGAAGATAACAAAACAACGCTCAGCCTGACTGACGATATTAAAAATATAGATGAAGTTCTCGGGTTTCCCGGAAACGCATCGTTCTGGATAGCGGTTGCATTAGCCGGTGAAGTTGTTCAGGAAAGTGGCGTGCAGTTTATTGCCGCCCATTCTGACCCCAGGAGTGACGATATCTGGCTTGACACTATTACAGCAGAAGAACGACAGAAGGAAGTAATCAGGGAATGACAAAATTAAAAGAAAAAGCCAAAGAAAAATCACTTCTTGGTGCGACGTTTTTAGCTCTCATATTTCTGAATGCCATCATTGTTTTTTTGCTGACCTCGGGCAGCGATTATATGGCATCAAAGTTTGGACTGGGGCCTTATGCCATTGAACGGGTGCTTTTAGTCTGCGCAACAATCAGTGTTGCTGTTCTTCTGATTGCCTGGGGGTTGGAAAAGCACTTTTTCTTTGCCGGTCGTAGTGGCGCACGCAAGCAGTGGGGGAAAAACAAAAGTGATTCTGCCAGTGCGCCAGCGTCTAATCTGGCGAATACGTTCGTTGATGAAAAGGAACGGATCGAAGGTAGTTTTCTCGCCGAACCACTCATCGATCACCTCCGCCTGCGCTACGGCCGTCGCTGGAAATCCAAAGTCCGCTTACTGTTGGTGCAGGGCACAGATGATCATATCGAGAAAGTGGTACCGGGCCTTAAGCGTGACCACTGGCAGGAAAACGACGGCATTGTGCTGATCCATGCGGGCCAGGCAAAAGCCACGCCCGAACCTGAATTTGTTGATGTGCTGAATGAGGTTCGTCCTCAGCGCCCGTTGGATGGTATTGTGCAGGTGATGGACTGTGCCCAGCTTCCGGATGCTGCTGCGCTGGATACGCTCGTTCGCAGCCGCCAGAAAGGGGATTCGCTGTTTGGCTGGCAGGCTCCGGTCTGGCTGTGGTTTATCCGCGAGGAAGCCTGGAGCCAGGAAGGCGAGGGGGTTCCGGCGACTGGCTCATTGTTCGGACCGGGGGCTGCACCGGAAGCGGCGGTTGAATCACTGACCACGCTGTCTTCCCGTTTACGCGATGCGGGCATGCCCGTGCTGCTGAGTGATACCCGACACGACTGGCTGCTACAACTCTCCGATCAGCTGCGCGGGCCTCTCAAACAGCAGTTAACGCCGCTGCTGACCAGCCTGATGACAGGCCCGGCACCTTATCGTCTGCGTGGGGTGATGTTCAGCCCTGCTCAGGTGGCGACTCCCACGCAGCCGAATGCACGCTTAAGTCCGCCTGCATGGCAGGCGCTGGAAGATGATTGTCTCCATGTTCATGCCCGTAAAATCGGCTTCCACTGGCCGCGAGTTCTGCGATTGGTGTTGCTGGCGCTGGTTCTGCTGTGGGGCGCGGGAACGCTGCTTTCACTGGTGGTTAATCGGGCGCAGATTTATCAGGCGCAGGAAACGGCGCGTGTTGCTGCCGATACCCGCCAGCCGCTGACAGAACGTCTGCGCAACCAGCTGGTTCTGCAACAGGCCATCGCCCGTTTGCAGGACCGGGAAGCCCATGGCGCGCCATGGTACACAACGTTTGGCCTGAATCAGGACCGTGAAACGCTGAATTCACTCTGGCCCTTGTATGCCCGCAATAATCATGGGCTGATGCGTGATGCATTGGCCGATGAGCTCCGCCGCCAGCTGGACGCCTTTGTGCAACTGCCTCCTGCCAGTGATGCGCGTACTGCCGCCACCCAAAAAACCTATAACCTGCTCAAGGGCTACCTGATGCTGGGGCACCCCGATAAAGCGGATGGTCCCTGGCTGGCTGCAAACATGCTGAAAGTCTGGCCGACGCGTGCGGGCGTAACCGACAGCGCATGGCAAACCGAGGCTCCAAAACTGCTTGGCTTCTATGCCCAGAATCTGCCGTCTCATCCCGAGTGGGCAATCAAACCGGATGCCGAGCTGGTGGGGACTGTGCGTCAGATTTTGCTTAAGCAGATTGGTCAGCGTAATGCGGAGTCTGGTCTGTATCAGGAAATGCTGCAGCGCATCGCCCGTAACTGGCCGGATTTAACCCTGGCAGATATGACCAGTGATACCAATGCCTCAACGCTGTTCAGTACCGAAGAAGTGGTGCCGGGGATGTTCACCCGGCAGGCGTGGGAAGAGCAGGTTGAAACTGCTATTGATGAAGTGGTGAAAACTCGCCGCGCAGAAATCGACTGGGTGCTGACGGATAAGACTCATCAGGCTGGTAGCGATATCTCGCCGGAAGCGCTGAAGCAGCGCCTGACCGAGCGTTACTTTACCGATTTCGGTAATGCCTGGTTGAACCTGGCGAACAGCATTCAGTGGCACGAGGCGGAATCGCTGTCTGAAGCGATTGCCCAGCTCAACCTGCTGGCGGATGTGCGTCAGTCACCGCTGGTGGCGCTGATGAACACGCTAGCCTGGCAGGGGCAGACGGGAGCCAAGGGCGAAGCACTGGCGGATTCAATTGTCGATTCGGCGAAGAAGCTGGTGGGCCGTAAAAAGAACGCACAGCAGTTTATTGAACAGGCTCAGGGGCCAAAAGGTCCGCTGGACGGTGTGTTTGGCCCGCTCAATGGCCTGATGGTCGGGAAAGACGGCACGGGCAGTAACGGCAACCTGAGCTTCCAGTCCTGGCTGGCGCGTGTGACGCAGGTGCGCCTCAAGCTGCAACAGGTGACCAGTGCGCCGGATCCGCAGGCGATGGCTCAGATGCTGGCCCAGACCGTGTTTCAGGGTAAAGCGATTGACCTGACCGACACCCGCGATTACGGCAGCCTTGTGGCGGCAAGCCTTGGACAAGAGTGGAACGGTTTTGGCCAGGCGCTGTTTGTGCAGCCTCTTGAGCTGGCCTGGCGCCAAGTGCTGGCCCCGGCGGCAGGCAGCCTCAATGCCCGCTGGCAGAGCACTATCGTCTCGCAGTGGAATACGGCATTTGCCGGGCGCTACCCGTTTAAGGCTACGGGAAGTGATGCTTCACTTCCTCTTCTGGCGCAGTTCCTGCGTGGTGATTCCGGGCGTATCGCGGCATTCCTCAAAACGAACCTTGGCGGGATCCTGCATCAGGAAGGCAACCACTGGGTGGTCGATCCTTCCGCAAGTCAGGGGGTGACCGTCAACCCAGCATTCCTGGCGGCGATCAACCAACTGGCGGATATCTCCGATATTGTCTTTGCGCAGGGGGATGCAGGCGTGCATTTTGAACTGATGGCGCGTCCTTCACGAGATGTTGCACGTATCCAACTGGCGCTGGACGGGCAGAATCTGGATTACTTCAACCAGATGGAAAGCTGGCAGAGCTTCACCTGGCCGGGGAATACCTATTATCCAGGCGTCGACCTGAGCTGGCGCAGCAATACCGCAGGAATGCGTCTGTACGAACACAACCAAGGTAACTGGGGCTTTATCCGTCTGCTGGATAAAGCGCTGATCACCCCGCTCGACAGCAGCCGAACCCAGCTGGTATGGATCACACAGGACGGCAATCCGCTGAAATTTATTATGCGCAGCGAGCTGGGAGATGGTCCGCTGGCGCTGCTGAAGCTACAGGGGTTCAGCCTGCCGGCATCGATTTTCTCGGTCAGCGCCGATGCTGTGAATAACACCTTTGCATCCACGGAGGGGGAATAAGATGGCAACTGCAAAAGCACTGCTGGCACTGTGCGTGCCTGATGACGCGCAGCAGTCCGCGCTGCTCGCCCGTCAACAGGGCAGCCTGACACAATGGGATAACTGGCTTAAGCCGTTAACGGACGGCGATGGGGCAGGGGAAGACCCAGCCTATGACGACGATTTCCAGCTAATGCGCGAGGAAATCAACAAGCTCTCTGGAACGGATTCAGAAAAACTGAATCAGCTGGCTGAAAAGATCCTCTGTTATACCGCCCGGGATTTAAGGGTTGTCACCTGGTATATCTTCGCCCGTCTGCAGTTGGAGGGGGAATCAGGGTTATGTGAAGGGCTACAGCTGCTGGCTGCAGTGCTGAGCCGCTACGGTGAGAATTGTCATCCGCGTCGCCCGAATGCACGCAAGTCTGCGCTGGAGTGGCTGAATAGCACGAAGATACAGGACACGCTTTCTCTTTGGCCAGATGCTACCCGCGAACAGACCTCACAGACGGCAGCGGTTCTCTGCCTGCTGGAAACGCTGCTGGAAAGCTGGCCGGAGAGCGATCGTCCTTCTCTCGACGGTTTATCCCGTGCGCTGGAAATCCGTCTGGCAGGCTCAGGTGGGCTGGATGGCTTAACGCCACAGGGCACCGGTACGGCAGAAAGTACCCCTGTTTCAACAGTCAGGTCGTCTGCCCCGGATATTGTTGTGAAGTCTGAAGGTGAGTTTTTCAGCCAGTCAAAGGTGCTCTCCCGCTGGCTGGCCGACCAGCAGGACGGCTGGCTGGCGTCGCACCGGCTGATGAAAGCGGTTCGCTGGGATACGGTGGGTCAGATCCCAGCGCTGGATGCCAGCGGCCGCACGCGTCTTTCACCGCCAAAACCGGATTACCGCGCGCAGCTTAAAAGATTGTATCTACAGCAGAGCTGGACGGAGCTGGTGGAGCAGGCGAGTACGATGTTCTGTGAAGGCGGCAACCGTTTCTGGCTCGATTTGCAGTGGTACCTTTGGCAGGGGCTGACCCGCGCCGGACAGCCCTGGGATGGCTGGGCGGATTACATCCTCAGCGACCTGAAGCTGCTGCTGGGCCGCCTGCATGGCCTTGAGCAGCTCTCGTGGAGCGACGGCACGCCGTTTGCCGATGAAGTGACGCTGACCTGGATTGCCGAAAAAGTGAATGACGACATGCCGGGATTTGGTAATGAACCTGCCGCGGTTGCCGGAGGAGAGCAAACGGATGACATTCTCGCGCTGGAAGCGGAGGCGATGGAAAAGGGTGACAGCGATGGCCCGGAGGCGGCGCTTGGCTGGCTTCAGAGTCGTCCGGGTATGGAGTCCTCCCGTAACCGCTGGTTACTGCGTCTGCTCATGGCCCGCGTTGCAGAGCAGTTCGGGCGCAATGAAATGGCGCTCCATCTGCTTGGCGAACTCACCAGCAGCGCACCACAACTGACGCTCAATGACTGGGAACCTGCGTTGCTGTTTGAAGTGCAGGCCCGCCGCCTGAAATTACTTCGCCTCAAAGCAGGCCGCAGCGAAAGCGACAAAACCCGCCTCGCCCCTGAAATGGACGAGCTGTTGGCTGGCCTGATTGCCATTGACCCCGCCCGGGCAATGGTGCTGTGTGGCTGATAAGGCCACATCTGATTTCCACTTTTTTTGACTACCACGATACTCAGGAAACCCGTGCATGGATGATTTAACCCTGCGCTATTACGAAGCAGAGATGCGCTATCTGCGCGAAGCCGGTAAAGAATTTGCCCGCGCCCACCCCGATCGCGCTGCAATGCTCAATCTGGATAAAACCGGTGCCCGCGACCCGTATGTCGAGCGCCTGTTTGAAGGGTTTGCCTTCCTGATGGGGCGTCTGCGCGAAAAGCTCGACGATGACTTGCCGGAACTGACCGAAGGGCTGGTCAGTCTGCTCTGGCCACACTATATGCGCACCATTCCGTCACTCTCCGTAGTGTCCTTCGAGCCGGAATGGCAACAGCTGAAGCAGGCCGAAGTGCTGCCTGAAGGTTTTTCGGTATTGTCGCGTCCGGTCGGGCCGGACAAAACCGTTTGTCAGTACCGCACCACTCGCGACATCACCCTGCAACCCATTCATCTGGCTGATGCGCGTTTGCAGACCGAGCCTGACGGGCGCGCGGCGATTCGTCTGCGTTTTGAATGCAGCAGCAAAGTGGACTGGGCGAAAAGTGGCATTGATAAAGTCGCCCTTTATCTTGATGCCGAAAGCCCGGTAGCGTCGGCCCTGCATCTGGCGCTGACCCGCCGGGTGCATACAATGTATGTCCGCCATGCGGCAACGCGCACTGAACGCATCTGCTTTGATGGCTGGTGCAAGCCGATGGGCTTTGAAGACAATGAGCGTCTGTGGCCGAAAGGCGACTCGGCATTCAGCGGCTATCAGCTGCTGCTGGAGTATTTCAGCTTCCGACAGAAGTTTATGTTCTTGGAGCTACGTGGGCTGGAGCTGACCGGGCTGAATCGGGACACTACCTGGTTTGAAATCGACATCGTGCTCAACGGCGGCTGGCAATCCGATATGCCGTTCGAAACTGAAAACTTCCGCCTGCACTGCTCACCGGTGATAAATCTTTTCACTCTGGAAGCGGATCCGCTGACCATCGATCCGCTGGAAAACGAATACCTGCTGCGCCCGATGCGCGTGCAGGACGGGCACACTGAAATCTACAGCGTCGATAACATTCACGGAGCGGTGAAAAACGGTAAGCACCCGTATGTACCGTTCACCAGCTTCCGTCATCGCGGCGGCATGATGCGTCACGATGCGCCGGAACGTTACTTCCACACGCGAGTGAAGCGCGGCCCGTCTGGTCTGTACGACACCTGGCTGATTCTCGGTGGGCGTTCGTTTGAAATTGAACAACTGGCAGATAAGCCAGAATCACTCTCCATGCGCATCACCGGCACCAACGGGCAGATGCCCCGTAAGGCGCTGGAAAGTACGCTGCTCGACCGGGTCGTGAAAGCAGGGAAGGTTCCGGTAAAGGTTCTGAACCTGATTGCGCCAAGCCTGCCGCTCTATCCGCCCGCGAATGACCGTTTCCACTGGCGGGTGATGAGCCATTTGGGCTCGAGTTTCTTAAGCATGATGGATAACCCGGAAGTGCTTCGAGGTACGCTGGCGCTGTACGACTGGACCGACGACGAGATGAACCGCCGCCGCCTGGAAGCCATCGTGGCGGTGAAACACACGCTGGTACGCCGCTTTGAGCGTGGCTACATGCTGCGCGGTGTGGAGATTGAAGTCACCCTTAATGCCGACAACTTTGCCGGAGAGGGCGATGTGAATCTCTTTGGCGAAATGCTGCATCGCTTCTTTGCGCTGTATGCCGATGTACACCTCTTCAATCAGCTCACGCTGGTACTGCAACCGACAGGGAAACGACTGAGATGGACAGAGAATCACAGCCAGCACGTACCGGGCTGACAGAGCTGCTTGGCAAGGATATCTGGCGGGTTAACTTTTACCGTTACTGCCAGTTGCTGGAACAGGAAAATCCTGACGCACCCCAGCTGGGTACCGCTGAAAAGCCAACCGCCGATCCGGTGCGCTTCCGTCCCTGGCCGGGGATGGGCTTTCCGGCCAGTGAACTGCGAACCGTTGAAACCGACGAAGACCACCCGGAACTGCCGCCCACGGTGCGCACCACGTTCCTCGGGATGTATGGCGTAGATTCACCCCTGCCGACGGCGTATCTGGACGACATTGCCCAGCGCCGCGAGGGGTATGAAGCGACCACGGCGTTTCTCGATATCTTCAGCCACCGAATTACCACTCAGTATTACCGTATCTGGCGTAAATACGCTTACCCGGCGACATTTGAAATGGGGGGAACCGACGACACCTCACAGTGCCTGTTAGGGCTGGTGGGCCTCGGGATCCCCGGCACGGCGGAACACGTTGCCACACCCGTTTCTCGCTTTCTGGCCTTGCTCGGTGCGATGCGCCTGCCGACCCGTAATGCCGAGGGCATTCGACAGCTCGTCAGGCTACTGGCCCCGGAGACTACCGCGACCATCATCAGCCCGGACCCGGTGAAAGTGCAGGTGGCACAGCGCAGCGGCCTGGGGAAAGGAAACCGGATAGCCCTGTCGCAACGCGCCACGCTTGGCAAAACCGGGAAAGAAGCCTGTAGTCGGATCCTGCTGATACTTTCGACCAATAATCCTGAAGAGGCCGAAGGCTGGCTGCCCGGTGGTCAACTGCACACAGATTTGCTGGTACTGCTGCGTGTGTATCTCGGTTACCGCTCGGATGTACGCCTGCGTCTGACCGTTCCGGTGAGTGTGTTACCCGATCCTCGTCTTGGGCAAAAACGCCGTATTCAACTGGGCCGTACCGGCATTCTGGGGCTAAAAGGCGGAGCTCTCAGTACTGGCCGCAGCCACCTTACCGTCAGCCTGGGCTGCTATGAAGGGCTGGACTGCAAACCGCTACTTCCTGCCCAGGATGGCGGTTACCGCTTTGATTAATTCTGCTGTTTATTCTGAAAGGAACCTCTGAATGACATCCGTTTCCCTGCGACAGATTGCTCTGCTCGCGCTCTGCGGTTTGCTGGCCGGCTGCGGCCTGACCCAGACTGTTTCCGATGGTGCGGTCAGCATGACCAAAGCCATCTTCTACAAAAAGATTAAGGTGCTTCATCTCGACTTTGAGCCGCGCTCTGCCGCCAATGCTGATGAAGCGCAGACGCCGCTGGCGACCATGGTACGCGTCTATCAGTTGAAAGACCGTCAGAAGGTGGATGCCGCCGATTACCAGAAGCTGTTGCGTGATGCCGACACCGTGCTGAAAGAAGACATTGTGGCGAGTAAATCCCTGCTGGTGATGCCTAAAGGCAGCGTGATGCTCAATATGCCGATGGATGAAGAGGCGCAGTACGTCGCGGTTATTGGATTGTTCAACCGCCCGGATATGAAAAATAATACCTGGCGGCTGGTGTTAAGCCGCGACGATCTTGACCCGGACAAGCTACGCACCATTGAGCTTGGCAATGGCTTCCTGACGCTGGTACCTGTTAAGGAGTGACAATAATGGCGATGGATAACTGGCTGGCACTGTTCGACGGACAGACGCGTTACACGCTTGAGATAAACGACAGCCGGGTCAAACCGGATGTGCTGAACTTCCACGGACGCGAAGCGCTGAGCGCCCCGTCTGAATGGCGCATTGCGTTCACCTCGCTGCAGAGCGATGTGGCAGCAGAAGATGTAATGCTGAAGTACGCCACGCTGCGCATGCTCAGCGGACGGGAAGTGCATGGCGTGATTACGGGCTTTGAGTGGCTGGGCACGACCGACGACCAGACGCACTACAGCGTGACGATATCTTCACGCCTGGCACTGCTCTCGCATACCCGCCGCTGTGCAGTGTACCAGAACCTCTCCGTGCCGGAGCTGGTGGAGCAGGTGCTGCGTGCGCACGGTCTGGAAGGGGCGGACTTTGAGTTTCGCCTGGAGAAGAGCTATCCGCAGCGCGAGCTCATTACCCAGTGGCGGGAAACCGACCTGCAGTTTATCCAGCGCATTCTTTCTGAAGTCGGCATCTGGTTCCGTACCGGCGTCAACGATGTCACCGGGCTGGATACGGTGACCTTTGCCGACAGCCAGCAGTTCTACCAGTTTGGCGAACATCTGCCTTATCAGGAGCCGTCTGCGCTGTATGACGGTGCCGCTGAATCCGTATGGGGGCTGCGCACCTGGCACAACACCGTGACCGGGCTGGTCCGCACCCGCGATTACAACTACCGCACGGCGACCACGCCGATGGACTCCGCCGTCACCGTCCGGAACAGCGCCACGACGACCGGGGAACATTACCGCTATGCGGCACCTTTCCTGGAAGCCGGTGATGACGGTACCTCTGAGCCAGAAGTCGAAAGCGGGGCGTTTTACGCCTGTATCCACCATGAGCGTGAGCTGAATAAATCGGTCCGGCTGCACCTGTTCAGCAACGCCGCCGGGCTGATGCCGGGCATGGTGCTGGAAGCCGACGGCAGCAATCTCAGTGACCTGAAAGAAGGTGTGCTGATAACCCTCACCACATACAGCGCTGCACGCGACAGCCGCCTGCATGTGTCTGTGTGGGGCATACCGTACAGCGAACAGTTCTGCTTCCGTCCGGTGGAAAAACCGCGTCCGAAAATGAACGGCACGCTCACGGCACGTGTTGAGAGCCGCGAGAAGAATGACACCTACGCCCATCTTGATAATCAGGGTCGCTACCGGGTGAAAATGGACTTCAGCCGTGAAGACGCAGAGCCGGGTTATCACTATCTGTGGATACGCCAGGCGAAGCCGTACGCTGGTGATACTTACGGCTGGCACACGCCGCTGACTGACGGCACGGAAGTGGGCATCGCCTGGGACGACGGCGATATCGACCGCCCGTATATCGCCCATGCGTTCCACGATTCAGAACACCAGGACATCGTCACCCGCGACAACCGCAGTCAGAACATCCTGCGCACGGCGGCACAGAACGAACTGCGGATGGAAGACCAGCGCGGGCAGGAGCATATCGCGCTGACCACGCCATTCGGTGCCACGCAGCTTAATCAGGGCCATATCGTTGATGAGCAGAACAAACAGCGGGGCGCAGGCTTTGAGCTGCGCACCGATGAACACGGCGTTATTCGCGTGGCAAAAGGCCTGTTTATCACCGCCGACGGGCAAACCAAAGCTGCGGGTGAAGTGCTGGACATGGACGCGGCGCTGAAAGAAATCGACATCTGCCAGCAGCAGCTGAAAGCCCTGGCCGCAGCAGCAGCCCAGGCGCAGGCACTGGAAGCCGATATCGCGAGTCAGAAAGCGATGTTCGACCAGCGCCTGAAACCGCTGAATGAAATGATCCACTTCCACGGCCCGCAAGGGGTGGCGTTTACCAGCGGCGAGCATATGCAGATGACCGCCAGCCAGAACGTGGTGATGAATGCGGGTGGGGATTTCAGCAGCGGCTCAATGGGAAATACTGCGATTCTTGCCGGGGAAGGCGTCGGCCTGTTTGCAAGAACAGGCTCGCTGACCCTGAACGCCAGCGAAGGACCGGTACAAATCCAGGCACAGAACGGCGAGATGCACTTATCCGCGGAACAAAAGCTGAGCCTGATATCGGCGAGCGACATGCTGTTCGCCGGTAAGAAAAAGGTGACGCTGATTGGTGGCGGCAGCTACCTGAAAATCGAAGGCGGGAAGATAGAGTACGGGACCAGTACGACGTATACGCGCAAGATTAAGCGGTCGGTGACGACGGGGCCCGCAGCCATACCTTTCCAGGCTGTAGCAGGGAGTGGTATTTGCCTGAGTTGCCTGATGAAAGCAGCGATGAATGGCAATGCATTTGTCGTTCGGGGGGATTGATGAGCAAATCATATGATTACATCATGCGTGAATTATTATGTCATCCAGAGTGTTCTTTATATGCTCTTGTAGATGGATTACAGTTTGAGCGCCATTTTGGATATGAAATCGAATCTGAAATTGCTATTACATATCCACTCTTTGATCTTTACCCCGATTCTAAGCTGGCTTTTGCTGGACCATGGCTAATCAGATTAAACCGTTCTGAATTTTATCGGGGAAGACTGAAAGAACTCGATATGAAGTATCCTGCTCTCTCATGGTTACTTTCCCCATTGTCCCCTGAAGGTTTGCTTCAAAAGTTTAAAGAATTTCTCACTATTGAACTCCCCAATGGAAAAAGTGCTTTGTTCAGATTTTATGATCCCAGGGTGTTAGAGCATTTAAGTGTCTGGCTTGAACTCCCTGAACGCTCTCGATTAATTCAGGGGGTGAAACAGTGGGTTTTAACATCAAGGGGGGAAGTTCTTGATCTTAGAACTGAACTTGATGAACGCAATTTTGGTAAAAGATGAAAGAGACGAACTGATGGTAATTAAATTGACGCAGGAAAAATTGGATCTATTAAGTCAGACTGAAAATGCAATGTATTTAAATGGTTTGTATAAACTAATCGTCACTCATTCTCCCGCTTTAAGAGAAGATCCTGAACTGCTACAGCGATTAAAGGATGCAGACGATTTTGTGAAGACCTATAGATTTAATGATAAAAAAGTAATGACTGATTTTTTAATCACCAGTGCATATGAACCATATTTCTATAAACACTATGCAGTCAGCCAATGGTTATTGAAGGGTTCTGAATCTGTTGAATGTGAATATATTAAATATCAACAAATTAAAGAACATCTGATGGGGCGAGTTGCTGGAGGAGCGCTATGAGTGAAATGGGAGAGACTCTTCCTATACCAGCCGGAAGGACAGGAACATTTCCTCGTGTCCGGGGAGGGCGTCTCGGTGGAATAATTAGTCTTATACAAAATTTGGATGAGGCCCGAGAGGCTTATCTCGCCAGGATGGCTGAGATGGAGAAAGTCAAAGCTGAAGCTCAGACACTCACGAAGGAATTAAGTGAGGAAGGCTGTGATCAATGTATCTATACTCAAGGTATGGTTACTTTACAAAATATAGAAGGGTGGTCAGATATCAGCGTCGCGTATCAGTTTTATATTTGTCAGCTTCCGATTCACTTCCAGGTTATGAAAATAATGGAGTGGACCTACGGCGTTGCATTTGATGGATTTGTGCCAAAACAGTGTCTTCTGAAAGAAACTAAAGCTAATTATGACCAATTCTTTGCTAAAGATGGTTTATTGAAATTTTTCATGTCCATAAAATATGGCGATGAAGGTCTTTTCCTTGAACAAGCGCAAAGACAAAACGCTGCGGCTAAAAAAGGAATTCCTCCAGGAAGATTAGAATGGTACTTTATGCAGCCAATAAGTGCCAACTATGCACGAACTCAATTTTTAGAACAAAAATTCACAATTCAAGTAATACACAAGCCTATGCCAGTTGAATATATCAAGACTGTTTTTCCATAATAAATGAGAGGTTGATGACATGTTATATATCATTCAAAGCATCTTGTATAGACAAAAGGTTCTTTCAGCACATAATTTGTATGGTGAATTGAAAGATATCATTAACTTACTACCGGCATGGGAAAATAAGCCACAAAAATGGTTGATTGCTAATCCTTTAAAGGAAATTGTTGCATTATCTAATTCAGCAGTATCATCTGAAGCATTAGATTATTTGGATGGCTTGATTTCTAAAAACAAAACAATTAGCATTGTATTAGCCAGCGAGGAAAAAGATGAAAGTCCTGTGGTCATTTGGTACAAAAATACTCCAGCAGTTTCTCCGGATAGATATTCTTTGACCATCGCTATTCGATCTCTAGATTCTTTAAATGATCGGAATACATTTCAAAAAATAATAACAGATATATCCGATCTAAAGCACTGGACTTATAGTTATATTAGTCTTGAAACTGAGCAATATCGAATGGAGCAGCGCTCTGTTTTTGAAGACCGTCTTTCTGCTGGGTGGATGCTATATTTGCCGGAAGAGATTAGCTCTAATGAAGTGCCTTCGGCTGCTGATATCGTACATTTTCCAGAGAGAAAATCCACGTTGGTCATAACGAAGAATGAATTTGATGGCAAGAATGAAAGTGATATTATTTGTGCAAATAACGTTGAGATAGAATTATCGGAAAATGGGCATTTACCAAAATGGTTAGATGTTTAAATTAATATTGCGAAGAAAGGAAAGGTTGTTGTATTTATAAATCACAACTCAATGTGTGCATATTCAAGTGCTGGGTGTGGTAAAAATCCTTTAGAATTAATTATTGGTTTTGACACGGTGCTGATTAAAAATGTGTAAAGTTGATTCAATGCTTTGGTTTATAATATTTCTATTTGATTCATAAGGCGACAAGGGTTATACCAGTTGTGAGGAATGATAAACAAATTGTCATAATAGTAGTTTCAACTAAATATATATTTAGTGGTGAAATTAATAGCGTATTGCTAAATAAAATAATATTGAAATCAGATTGCTTAATCTCGGGTGATCGCCGCTGATGACTGAACTTTAGTTTTTATCTATAGCGCCAGTTCATTCCCCAGTGGCAAGAAACCGCCCGCCGGATCCGAAAGAAAGATCCGAAGTTGACTGAGTCAGACATTATTTATCTTCCCCGTCTGAAGATTGCGCTAGAGTACGCTAATTCACTGCCCCTGCAAGAGAAAAACGTCCGGCGTGATTTTATGTTGATCGAAACGTATTATCCCGGTTTTTATCTGAAGCCTGAAGTGGACAAATGGCTTAGGACGCCAAATGGCTATTCAACCGATCACCGTTTTGAGAATCTAAAACATATTGTGTTCAACAGGGAAAGGAGAGGTCTCTGATGGTTGGCATCGTAATCGGTGGTGGTATAGCGCGGAAGCGCTGGTGCAGCCGGTGGCGCAATAGGTTCACGGGGGAGCTCAACGTCTACAAATAATGATGGCTGGGATGATGATATGTCCACTCCGGCAGGTGGTTCATCATCTGGAAATAGTGGTTTTACCTACCAGGGTAAAAAGTATGATTCTATTCTCCAGGAGCCGATGATTGTCAGCGCCGAAACTCACGGTGATTTCTGGGAAGACGATATGGACTACTCAGAAGCGGTCAGCTATGAGGGCGTGGATTCCAAAGACTGCGGGCAGGATAAAGCCGATGAAAAATCCTGCAAAAACTGCCCGCCGGACGGCAAAGTTATGCCGATGGTAAGACGCTGTTCCCGCTGGAGTGAAGTCACCATAAACTACCAGACAAGAATTTGTGGCACATTCTACAACCCGGAGACGAAGCAGATTCAGGAGTTTAAATACTGTGGTGTTTCTTTCGATGGCTGGAAAGAGGTGTTTTGCCAGTTCTGGGAGGCGAAGGCACGGTATGATCAGTTTTTAATTAACTCTATGCAAAAGAAAAAATGGTGGAAAGGAGACCGAAGTGCAATAAACCAGGCAGGTCGACATCAGGCGGTTTCAACAATAAATCAACCATTAAAAGTTGTTTGGTTTTTTATGCAGCCGATTAGTTATGCTTATTTTAAACGCATGTTTGTAGGGTTCAATGACATCATCGTGAGGTATCAACCATGAAATTGAATTTCAGGATGGAACAAAAACTTGGCCGTGATGAGCCAATTAAGCCAATTGAGCTTGCAACCATCTTCCAGGAAACAACTAAACAGCTTGATATTCTGTTAGGGGTAACAAAAATGTGGTATGAGCAAGGCTACTCCAGAAAACAGGCTCTTCAGCACAAAATATTCACTGAACAAGGTATTTCCTCTGACATCTTAAACCGTTGGGATGAAAAATATAAAAAAGAATATCCTAACTGGACAACTGGTATTTGGGATGGAGGACCAGATGAAGATAGTGCAGGAATAGATTGCTACCCTTCATATTCCAGTACAGGTCGCAGAAAAAATCCTATAAACTTAGTTATCACTTTTGACGCGGAAATGAGCAATGTAAGTTTAAACGTTGATTCAATGCTCAATTTCTTTCTATTGCTTCTCAAAAATAATGGTAGTTGCACAAGTTCAAGCGTAGAGTCTGGTGGCTATAGCTTCTCGGAAATAATTCCAAAAGAAAATGGTTACGATGAAGTCTATAAGAAGGTTTTTCCTGACAGGATTTCGTGTGGTTGGATGTTGTTTGTCCCAGCGGTTCTTTTACCTAATTTGATTCCAGAAGCTGCCAGAGTTGTACCTGTCATAAAGAATGATAAGCAAATTGGGACAATAGTTGTTTCAACGGAGGACGTTTTTGATGGTAACAACAAAGAGCATATTGCTAAATCAAATGATATTGAAATCAGACTGTTGGATCTTGGAGTACTGCCGTTAGTGACTGAGCTGTAGTTGCCCATTGGATTTTTTCAAGGAATGGCGAAGCCTTGGGTCGGTGTATCAGAAAGCGTAAGAATAAAAGATGCAGAGCCGGGCTACAGCTACCTGTGGATACGCCAGGCCAAACCGTATTCCGGCGATAAGTACGGCTGGCACACGCCGCTGACTGACGGCACGGAAGTGGGCATCGCCTGGGACGATGGCGATATCGACCGCCCGTATATCGCGTATGCGTTCCACGACTCAGAACATCAGGACATCGTCACCCGTGACAACCGCAGCCAGAACATTCTGCGCACGGCGGCAGATAACGAACTACGAATGGAAGACCAGCGCGGACAGGAACACATCGCGCTCACCACACCTTATGGTGCCACGCAGCTTAATCAGGGCCATATCGTTGATGAGTAGAACAAACAGCGGGGCTCAGGCTTTGAGCTGCGCACCGATGAACACGGTGTTATCCGCGTGGCAAAAGGCCTGTTCATCACCGCCGACGGGCAAACCAAAGCGGCGGGTGAAGTGCTGGACATGGACGCGGCGCTGAAAGAAATCGACATCTGCCAGCAGCAGCTGAAAGCCCTGACCGCAGCAGCAGCCCAGGCGCAGGCACTGGAAGCCGATATTGCGAGCCAGAAAGCAATGTTCGACCAGCGCCTGAAACAGCTTAACGAGATGATCCACTTCCACGGCCCGCAGGGTGTGGCCTTCACCAGCGGCTCAATGGGAAATACTGCGATTCTTGCCGGGGAACAGATTGGCCTGTTTGCCCAGAGCGGTTCGCTGACCCTGAACGCCAGCGAAGGACCGGTACAAATCCAGGCACAGAACGGCGAGATGCACTTATCCGCGGAACAAAAGCTGAGCCTGATATCGGCGAGCGACATGCTGTTCGCCGGTAAGAAAAAGGTGACGCTGATTGGTGGCGGCAGCTACCTGAAAATCGAAGGCGGGAAGATAGAGTACGGGACGAATACAACGTATACGCGAAAGATCAAGCGGACGACGACGACAGGAAGTGCTTCGCAGGATGTTCAGTTTTATTCCTTCCCTGTTGCCAAGGATCTTGTGCGCAAAGGATTTTATGATGAGCAGTTCAGGGTTTTGGCTGATGATGGTAAGCCCATTCAAAATGTCCCATATTTCATTACAAATACAGAAGGGGAGACATTTAAAGGGTTCACTGATTCACAGGGGCTTTGCGATAGGGTATTTACCAAAGATGCCTCTACATTAACAATTTTATTGGGTGTCCCGGCGCTGGAGAAATGGAATGTCTGAACAGTCCACTTTGACGAATGATAAACCTCATTCCCACTATGATGTCTTAGGACCACTGATGCCTGCGAGGGCTTTTTTCTTTGTTATTGTTGATGAACCCGGTAAAGATGGTTTTTTAGTCAGGAAGATTTACGCATCAAATACTGTTCCGTACCTTTCAAAAATGGACTTGTCAGATTTGAAAGTTCTTTCAGAAACCAACCCTGAACGATATGGTTTAATGTCAAAGAATTATTCAGCACCATTTACAGTTGCCGAGCATGTTATGGGAGATAATATTTCGTCATATATCTCTACTAGTTCTGCATTTCCTGAAGGGTCTCCGCGATTTGAAGGGAAGACCATCATTGTTGATATTGATAAAGCTGTGAGGTCAGGTGAGAAACTAATCTCTACTGAAGAGATACTCAAAAGCCTTGATGATTACAGGAACCAGAATCCTCATTTGAAGAAAAAATAGAGAGAATTTCAAACTATGTGAGAGATATAGATAAAGAAGTATTGTTGCATGGAGAGAAAATACCAGCATCTGCGATTTTTACACCAGACACATTAAAATATGCAAAGTATTTTACTCGTGGTGCTCGTGTAATTCAGGTTACAGGCATCATTTTCACGGCTTATGCTCTCGAGCAGGCGACCGAAAAATCTATCAAAAATGGCAGCGTCAAACCGATAACAGCTGAAGTAATCAGACAAGCTGGTGGGTGGGGGGGCTATTGCTGGTGCTAAAATAGGAACTGTTGCGGGTGCTGCTATTGGCATTGAAACTGGTCCCGGAGTGGTGCTGACGGGACTCGTTAGTGGAATCGTATTCGGGGCTGCCGGGTATTTTGGTGCGGACTGGATGGCGGATTATATCGATGAAAATTAATTTTTTTAGAAAAAAAACGAGTTGCAGAGTGATTTTCCCATTGCACAATTTGATTTTTCTTTAGATCACTCTTCAGTGTATCCATTGTTTTTGTCTTTAGAGAAAGACAATGTATATGCATATTCAACTTGCTTTATGGTAAAGCCTGATGATTTATTCGTTGTTGAGCATATGATTGAATTGTTCTTCAATGGACGGTTGACAAAAGAAAAAGGCGTGTTTGTCGAGAGTGATAAAAAAATAATTTGCTACAAGTTTAAGGAGTTTGAACAGGATATTGTTAGGATTATCACTAATCACAATGATTTTATTACCTGCCTTTGTGGGAAGGGGTTAGAACCACCTAACCCGGAAAGTGTGTTCCCCGATAGAGATTTTGGGGCTTATGGCAGCTTGCAAGGAGATATGGAGTTTTGGTGGGATGTATATTGGAGATCTTTCTGGTCAAGTTTGACAGAAGAAAAAAGAACTCAATATATTGAGCGATGCAATCTTTCTGAAGATACAATTCAATTTCTGAAATGCCATAACTAGTTAATAAAAAATATATGCCAAATAATGCACCTTCACTCTATGAAACTCTCTTCGGTAACTTTACCGGAGGTCTCGATCTCCATCAGGTCAGCGAGCAAAATCAGGTGATTTTGTCCGTGCTTGATAACATGCAGCGGATCCTCAACTGTCGTGCCGGCACGCTGGCGCATCTGCCGGACTATGGTCTGCCTGACTTGACCAAAATTCTGCAGGGGATGCCGGGTACCGCACACCAGTTGCTGCAGATCTTCTCCGGGGTGCTGCTCAAATACGAACCGCGCCTGAAAAGTATCAATGTGATTCTGCTCGACCAGGAAATCCCTGGCGAATTGCGTTACGCCATTGATGCCGAGCTAAAAGGCATCGGCCTTGTCCGCTACGGCACGGAGTTTATGCCGGAAGGGCGAGTGCTGATTCGCCACCTCAAACAGCAGAATTATCTCGATACCAAATCCCATATACAGGGCTCATTTATCTGACGAAAACCACAGGGAAAGTATGTCAGCCAAAGCACGATTTATGAAAAAACTGCAGGAGCAGCAGCCCCGCAGTCGCGTTTTTGACAGCAAAAGTCAGGCCGATATTGCCGAGTTTTGTGAGCGAATGAACCAGCTTCAGGAAACAATGGAAACCTGGCTCACCGGGACAGGCATCAACATTGAAACGATGCCGGTGTCGGTGCTTGACGCCTTTGCGGGCAACCATTCCTTCACCGTCCCCGCTATTGCTCTGCGTTATGGAAACCGAATGATGAAATTCACCCCTGTGTTTTTGTACGGGCAGGGTGTGACGGGGGGCATCGAAGTGACACTATGCAGTGACGGTCGCATTACGCCGTTATACCGCCTGTTTATGCGTTCGGGAGAGGATGCGAACTGGTCATTCAGTACATTTGGCCGCCCGGCGGCCCCCCGAACGGTGTTCAGTGAAAATGCATTTTTCGACATGATTAGCGTACTGCTACCAGAGTAAACCTCGCTTTCTGCTTATCCTCAGGGATGGACCACTATGCACGATGTTCAACCTCGCCCGGTGAAAACCGGCAGTGACCCACGTCAGCTACCTGATTTTATTGCGCTGCGCGATGAGATGGCCAAACTCACCCATCCGGCACGTCCCGACGTGAACTGGTCGCAGGTGGAGGCCCTGTCGCTCTCATTATTTGAGCTAAATGGCGTCGAGTTACAGACCGGTGCCTGGTATACGCTTGCCCGTAGCCACCTGGCCCGTATCAATGGCCTGAATGAAGGGCTGGCTATCCTGAATGCCCTGCTGAGCCATCAATGGGCGCAGTTCTGGCCGCAACCGATTCATGCTCGCGCAGAAATCCTCAACGGGCTTTTGCAGCGCTTGCAGAAGCTTTTTCGCACATTTTCACTCGATCATGGTGATTTGTCTGCGCTAGTGCAGACAGAAGGGCTGCTACGATCCGTCAATGATATTTTGGTGCGTCAGGAGCTGAAACATGTCTGCCTGACTGCGCCGCTGATGCAGCAGATACAAGGTGCGTTGACACGTCTTGAAAACAGCTCGGCACAAGACAGTGGACTGCAGGCGGTGACGCTGCCACCACAGGCGCTGGTCGCGGAATCGGCCCTGGAAAACCCCTCTTCTACCAGCCGCCTGGTGTACGTTATTCGTCCTGAGCCAGAGTTGAATGTGCAGGTCGTGCATGCGGCAACACCGCAGCCGAAGCGCTGGCCGGTGTTTCTGGCGGGAGTCTGTTCCGCATTGGTGTTGAGTTCTATTGCACTCACTGGCTGGCACTATATATCCAGGGTAGATGAGGCTACGGATGCGCTTGCAGCTTCGGTGGCTCCTCTTCCTCAGGCGCTGAGCAGTGCTCAAGTGCAGACACTTCAGCAATCTGATAAAGACAAACTTGACCCTACAGGCTGGCTGAAAAATGCATCATTGCAGCTGGACAGTCTGGCCGCACTTCCTCCTGACTGGATATATCAGTATGGCAATGGGTTGCTGGCACAGGCAAAAGTGCTGTGGCCCCAGAAACCCGAAGTCGCTGAACTACAGCAGAAGTGGCAACAACGACAGGCCGAAAACAAACTCTCTGCAAGCGCATTAACTGGCTGGCATGAAGGCATGCATCAACTTCAGGTGTTGGCCGACAGGCTCAATACGCTGGACGGACAGAAAGGCAAATACATCACCGTCAGCGAACTGAAATCCAGCGTCTACCAGATGATGAACAGCTTTAACCAGACGATCCCTCTGGAGGAGCAACTTCGTGTGATGCAGGGCCAGCAGGGCGATGCCGCACTGGTTACGCAACAGCAAATTCAGCGTCATTTGAACGGGGTGACTCAGTTATTTGCGGAGAAAAAATCTCTCCCTGTAACGCCTTAAAAGGTGATGACAGCTTCGGTTTGGCAAACAGAAAGGAGGCACTGCATGAGAAGTAGAATTGTCGAAGACATGATTAGCAAAGTGGAAAGAACTGCTGAAAAAGATCGGGTAACTGGGGATGAAATGATTCTGGTGGTTGCGACGATAATGAAAGCGATGATGGGGCTTAAAACGAAAAACGGACGTCTTGCGACGTCCGTTAATACTGAATTTGGTGCCCGGACTCGGAATCGAACCAAGGACACGGGGATTTTCAATCCCTTAAAAAAAGACCAAACGATCTATTAGAACTGACAGCCTTTTACTAGTTTACCTTAAGAAAAATGTTGCAGTTGGGTGCTATAAGCCTTAAATGAGGTTCAAATGAGGCGTTTCGAAGCTACCAGATATCTACCATTGAGACGGATGGCTTATTACAGTGTAGCTTCGGAGGTCTGATACCTATGTTGCATTAGATGAAAGAACCTCATCCTGAGCAAGCAAAGTAATTACATCCCCAGCAATATCTGATCTGATTCCTGGTGATTTATGAGCCACATAGGTAGCAACAGCCAGAGGCTTCAAGTTTAAGTTAGCTGAGATGCGTTTGATTTCTTCGATAACGTTGAATGCGTCACATTCCAGTGCAAGGCTCGTACTCGCAGTATCGAGAGCAATTCGTTGAATAGCAGTGAGGGGGATGTGTTTCTTCAGTTCTGTTGTGATAATCCGCTGAGCTTCAACGCCAATAGATGCGCCTCCTTCAACTATTCCGGTTAGTCCTACAAGTTTTCCGCCATCGCTGCGACTATTATCATCTTTGACCTTTGGAGGGGGGGCTAAGGCAGTTATATCAACATCCTGCTGAAGCAAATCCAGAAGTTCGGGGAGTATCTCCGGCTTGATAACATTTTTTAAGGCTGCGGCTCTGTTTGCAAGGTTGACAGGAGAAACCCCTAGCCGTGCGGACATAGCAATGAGACAATTTGCTACGATAATAATATCGCTGATACCTGCCAGATGTGCACATTCATCCCGGAAAGCTTTATCGTCACGTAATACTGTTGGGTGATGGGTGTGTTTTAATATTTTTTGTTTCTGCGGTGATTTGGAATAACCACGTAAAGCCATTTCGGCACGTTTTGTAACTTCTCTGATACTATCGGCCAGTTCGTTGCCGCCTTCCAGACTCGTAGTAAGCTGTAGCATGTAATTGAGTCTGGCAGGCATGTCATGCGTGGCTTTTCCTGATGCAATTTTCTGGCTAATTTCATTCAAATTGCTGATTACCCCAACTGCGATTTTTGATGGCGGTTTTGCTGTATTAGTAACCTTGTGTCTTGAATGTACTTCTTGAGACATCAATGTAAGCGCTTTACGCCAGTCGGGTTGGATACCGGCTTTTAGCGTCTCAAGATTGCTGATGATGTTACGAAGATTGTCGCATTTTGCCAGTGGTATTGGTTCACCGTTAGATTTTCCAGCAGTTAACCAACGAACAATAAAAACGAAATCAGCTGTAGCAGAGGCTCGCAGCCCATCAATCACCCGCTCCTTTGTTTCAGACGTATGAGGATTATTTTTGCGTACTTGCAGTCGATCGCTTTTATTGTAAGTTGGTTTTTTCATATCACTATCTCAAATTAGCTCTGTGCTAGATATTTCCACCAACGCCTTTGAATTTATCAATAAAGGCACCAATTTTCTGGAATACCGTCTGTTTCTTCGTTTTGTACTGAGGATTCAGCGGACTGAGTTTTGGTAGTGTCTCATTTAATTCCGTCCCATTTTCGGTAGCATACTCCCGTTTGAGTGATGTGCGGATATAGCGCCTTGCAGCCTCTTCATTAAGGTTTTCTTCCTTAATCAACGCTTCCGCTTCCCGCTGCTGTTCACGCTGAGCATAGGTGAAGAATGCATCAATGATACTGGCCTTATCCGGCATGTCATCAAGGTTAGTTTGCTGAATAAAGTCAACAATCAGACCTTCTTTGGCACGGTTGCCCAGGCTTGAGCGGATTAAACGTCTGACCTCTTCAGTCAGGGCTTCTTTACCTTTTTTCTGACGGTTGTGGTCAAAAATCAAGCCCAGAATGTAGTCCAGGTTAATCTCCTGCGACTTGAGCAGATCAATTTCAAACACCACGTCATCCCAGTCTGTGGTTGATTTATCCCTGTCGTTTGCTGCTTTTTCGCGTCGCTGCCAGTCCCGGATATCATTGTATGCTGAGCGATAGTCCTGAACTTTACGTTCTGCCGGGAGACGAATGGTTTGTAATTCAGTAAATTTTTCATCATCCACATAGTGTTCTGCTTTAAAGGTTTCTACCGCTTCAGGGTCACTAATATCAACCTTCTGCAGGGCTTTCAGCGTGGCAAATTCATCATAGTTTTGCAGGATGTTTTCTGCCCGCAGATATTCACCAAACAGTTTGACGAAGGCTTTTTTCTCTTTTTCACTGTCGATACTGGCCGGGTCAGGGAAGCGCTGCTCCAGCTCAGAAACAACAGCCATAAAACCTCGTTTAGCCTCACCGGTTGCTGCATCGGTAAAGCCCTGCATGTACTCTTCGTAGCTTTTTTCCAGTACCACATTCTTGGTGTTTTTGTCGCCAAAAAGCGTGATGGCATCAATAGTCGGACGCTCTAGGTCCCTGAAGGTCACGATATTGCCGAAGGTTTTGGTGGCATCATAGATACGGTTGGTGCGTGAGAATGCCTGCATCAGACCGTGATAACGCAGGTTTTTGTCAACGAAAAGAGTATTGAGCGTCGGAGCATCAAAGCCGGTTAAGAACATTCCCACCACGATGAGAAGGTCAATATCCTGATTTTTCACTCGTTGAGCTAAATCGCGGTAGTAGTTCTGGAAACCGTTACTGTCGGTGCTGAAATTGGTTTTAAAGTGGTTGTTATAGTCATCAATGGCTGAATCCAGGAATTCCTTCGCGCTGCTGTTCATTGCACTGGTATCAAAACTTTCGTCGGTGATATCACCAATAGCGCTTTGCTCTTCATTAGCAGCAAAGGAGAAGATGGTTGCCACCCGAAGACGTTTATAGCTGCCAGATTTCTTCTCTGCTTCTTCCTGTAGCATTTTAAACGTCGTGTAATAAGCTTTTGCCACATCCACGCTGCTAACTGCTAACATGGCGTTAAAGCCCTTAGCTCCCGGGAAGGTTCGGTGCGTTTTCTGACGGAAGTTATTGAGAATGTATTGCGTTATTTCCTGAATACGCAGGGGATGCAAAAATGCCTGTTGGTTTTCAGCTGCGCTGAGTTTTTTCTCGTCAGTTTCCGTTTCAAGAGACTTAAACTGTGGGCGGACATCGTTATAGTCCACCTTAAACTTCAGCACTTTTTCATCACGAATCGCATCAGTAATTACGTAAGAATGTAATTCACGCCCGAATACGCTGGCGGTGGTTTCTGCTCCCAGCGCGTTTTCCGGGAAAATAGGAGTACCAGTAAAACCAAATTGATAAAAGCGTCTGAATTTCTTTTTGAGGTTTTTCTGGGCCTCACCAAACTGGCTACGGTGACACTCATCAAAGATAAACACCACCTGCTGTTGATAGACGGGCAGGTCAGCTTCAGATTTCATCAGGTTATTGAGTTTCTGAATGGTTGTGACGATAATTTTGTTATCGTCCTTATCCAGGTTTCTTCTGAGGCCTGCTGTATTATCCGAACCATTCACACTGTCCGGAGAGAAGCGCTGGTATTCCTTCATGGTCTGGTAATCGAGGTCTTTTCTGTCGACCACGAAGAAGACTTTGTCAATAAAGTCCAGGTCGGTTGCCAGACGTGCGGCCTTAAAACTGGTCAGTGTTTTACCGCTACCTGTTGTATGCCAGATAAACCCGCCGCTTTCTGGTTTTGACCAGTTCTTCGCTTTAAATGAGCTGTTAATTTTCCAGAGGATTCGCTCAGTTGCGGCAATCTGATAGGGGCGCATGACGAGCAGCGTCTGGCTGCTGTCAAACACGCTGTAATTAAACAGAACATTCAGTAGAGTATGTTTCTGGAAGAAGGTGGTGGTAAAGTCCTTCAGGTCCTTAATCAGAGTGTTATCCGATTTCGCCCAGTTCATGGTGAAATCAAAGCTGTTTTTATCCCGTTTAGTGGTACTGGCAAAGTACCGGGTATCACTCCCGTTGGAAATCACGAAGAGTTGCAGGTATTTAAACAGGGAGTTATCGCTGTTAAAGCTTTCCTTGCTGTAACGGTGTATCTGGTTAAAGGCTTCACGAATAGCCACGCCGCGCTTTTTGAGTTCGATTTGCACCAGCGGCAGGCCATTGACCAGAATTGTGACGTCATAACGGTTAGCGTGTGAGCCGGTCTGCTCAAACTGCTGAATGACCTGCACCTTATTGCGCAGCAGGTTCTTTTTATCTATCAGATAGATGTTTTCCAGACGACCATCATCAAATGTGAAGTCACAGATGTAGTCGATATGAATTTTACGGGTTTTGTCCAGGCTACTGTCACTCGGACTGTCCAGATACTGCTCGCAGAACCGTCGCCATTCACTTTCGTTAAACACCACACCATTAAGACTCTGAAGCTGGTCCCGCACATTCGCCAGCATCGCAGTCGGTGACTTAACGGAGATAAACTCATAACCTTGATTAAGAAGGTCCTGAATCAGCTCCCGCTCAAGGTCCGATTCGCTTTGGTAGCTGTCACCAGCATCCTGAACTTTTGTGTATTTATCAAGGACGATAAAGCTATTGGATTCAGCAATGGTGTGTGTCTGTTGTGTCATGGTGCATCCTGTGCGTCATCTGGCAAAGCTCGATAAAGTAATCAGAACAATATACATACCGGCATTCGTACAGCCTGATATCGGGCGGGTGAAAACAAACCCTGTCGGTATCAATGGCCTGTCAGTTGCTGGCGACTTCTGGTTTCGGGAAGCTGAACAGTAAATCACGATAGTACTCGTACTGTTTCTGGCGCAACTCTATTTCTCGGGGAAGGCCTTCGTTGATTGAACAGGTCAGTGTGTCGAATTTGTCCAGAATTTCAACAATACGAGCTTGTTCTTCAAGTGATTTATCAGGATCGGTTGCATAAGGTATAGGCAGTTTGAAATTTTTGATAATGGTTGAGTTTAGATCGCCCCTGGCACCTTGTCCCAGCGACTTAATGTTTTCATAATTGAAACTTACCCAATGGAAAACATATCGATATAATGCCTTTGAATCATCAATTTCTAAACAACCACAGTGTTGGTTAGTTGTTAAAGGAATTTTATTTATAGCAGACCGTCCCGCTGTTGCTCCTGAAATGGCAATAATTACGCAATTTTCTGGAATCCATTTTGCCGCGGATTTTTTTAACGCAACTTGAGTTATTTTTATTTCAGTACTGTCAATATCGCTAAATTTAACCTCTTGAGTTCTTAACCAAGGGATATCTCCATTTTCGTAATACTCAGCTTTTCCTGCTGTAGGTGTTCCACCTGAGTACCATTTTTTGGTTACATCTCCTAGTGTCTTCCATTCAACCTCGCTCTCTTCAAAACTCAGCAACTGGTCACGATAGTAGTTGTACTGTTTTTTACGCATGGTAAGTTCAGCTGTAAGTTCA
This sequence comes from Enterobacter sp. E1, assembly GCF_016809815.1. NCBI lineage: Bacteria > Pseudomonadati > Pseudomonadota > Gammaproteobacteria > Enterobacterales > Enterobacteriaceae > Enterobacter > Enterobacter sp. E1. Next base: position 201,968 of record NZ_JAFBJM010000003.1, read on the forward strand.
GCTGTAAGTTCAGCTGTAAGTGCAGAAAACTTATCCAGAACTCGGACGATTTCAGACTGGACGGCGAGAGACTTTTCCGGGTTGTCCGGGCATGGGATGGGGACTGATATTTCAATTAATTGCCCTTTAGTTAATTTGGCCCTTACTCCACCAGTAAGAAATGGGATGAAGTTAACAATGTGCAAATAGTGATACAGGAATCTGGAATTAACTCTAGATTTACCTCGTACTACATGAACGTGATTGTTTGCCCAGAATTTACCCGTTACATATTGTATTGAGTAGCGCTCTAAGCTGGCAGAACCATCTTCTGCAATTAGTACATACTCACCATCATGGGTATGCCCATCAACATAGTCCTGAATGTTGTTTGCACCATAATAGGGCGTTTTGCCAGCAATGCGCAAAGAAGACTTTACTGGTTTTCTTCCGTTGTTTGCTATTTCGAAAAACGAAGCATCGCCAAGAAGTTTCCACTCAACATCAACCCCATCCAGCAGTTTTTCCAGATAATTCAACTCACTCATGCTTGCGCCTCGCAACCTTCAATTTCGGCCACAATCGCATCGATATCTTTGCGTAACTGGTCGATTTTGCTGACGGTGGTTTTCAGTTCGGAATTCAGTTCAGTGATGTCTATGATTTCACGGATATCCATGGCTTCGACGTAGCTGCTGACTGACAGGTTATAGTCATTGGCGGCAACAGTCTCAAACGGAACAGATTTCGCCAGATGCTCGGTATCTGCTTTGCTGTCAAAGGCCTGCATAATCTGCTTGATATGCCCATCGGTCAGGATGTTGTTATTAGTTTCTTTTTTAAACAGACTGCTGGCATCAATAAATTGCACGCTGGTATCGGTCTTATGTTTAGACAGCACCAGAATGTTAACGGCAATGGTAGTGCCGAAGAACAGATTAGGTGCCAGAGAAATCACCGTTTCAACATAGTTGTTGTCGACCAGGTACTGTCGGATTTTCTGCTCTGCACCGCCACGATAAAAAATACCGGGGAAGCAAACTATTGCTGCGCGCCCTTTAGCAGACAGGTAGTTCAGCGCATGAAGCACAAATGCAAAGTCAGCTTTTGATTTCGGGGCCAGTACGCCAGCAGGAGCAAAACGCTCATCGTTAATCAGGGTCGGGTCATCACTACCAATCCACTTCACGGAGTACGGTGGGTTAGAGACAATAGCATCAAACGGTTTTTCATCGCCAAAGTGAGGCTCAGTCAGGGTATTCCCCAGTCTGATATCAAATTTGTCGTAGTTGATGTTGTGCAGGAACATGTTCATACGCGCCAGGTTAAAGGTTGTATGATTTATCTCCTGACCATAAAAACCGTCTTCAATGATATGGTTATCAAAGTGCTTCTTCGCCTGAAGCAGCAGTGAGCCAGAGCCTGCGGCAGGGTCATAGATTTTGTTGACGTGAGTCTGACCGTGCATCGCAAGCTGAGCAATCAGCTTAGAGACGTGCTGAGGTGTGAAGAACTCCCCGCCAGACTTACCGGCATTCGCCGCATAGTTAGAAATCAGGAACTCGTAGGCATCACCAAACAGATCAATCTGATGTTCGTTAAAATTCCCCAGCTTCAGCCCCTCAACGCCTTTCAGAACGGCAGCGAGGCGGCTGTTTTTGTCTTTGACGGTGTTACCCAGTCGATTGCTGGTCGTATCGAAATCTGCAAACAGGCCTTTGATGTCGGCCTCAGACGGATAGCCGTAGGCTGAGCTTTCAATAGCGACGAAGATACTATTTAAATCAGCATTCAGCCTGTCGTTGGTGTTAGCTTTAGCGGCAACGTTGCAGAACAGCTGGCTCGGGTAAATGAAATAGCCTTTAGTCCTGATGGCATCGTCTTTGATGTCATCGGTAATGATGCTGTCATCAAGTGCTGCATAATGTATGCTCTCATCCCCTGCTTCCATGTAGCTGGAAAAATTCTCACTGATGAAGCGGTAGAAAAGTGCACCGAGTACATACTGTTTAAAATCCCATCCATCTACGGAACCTCTGACATCATTGGCAATGGCCCAGATTTGGCGGTGTAGCTCTGCACGCTGCTGAAGGCTTGTCATTTTGTATCCTGTTGTATGATTCTTAAGTACTGTTATTGGCCTGATTTTATCGCAATTTCATATTGATGACAGGCTTTGTATGTCATGCGTTGCACTGAGAGTTCGTTATCCCAGTTGTGTAGTCAACGCTCTTTCAGTCAGGCCAGTAGAAACGTTGCGCTGATGATAAATACTGAAGCCCCAACACTATCGGGGCTGAACGTTCAGTCGGTGAGAATTTCTTCATCCGTATCCATCGTGGATGGTGATGAATCTATTTTTGTTGTAAGAAACACCCGATTCAATAATCTTTGCTTCAGGGCGTTTCTTCGCTCATTGTAGAATTCCGGGAAGCGACTGAACTCAATGTTTTCATCTGAAACTAACAGCATTGATGGCGAATAGTTGTTTGATGACTGAGATAACCATTGTTTCAGGGAAGTATCCTGTTTACTTATATTCTGAGAATGATTCAGTAAATGAAGATTAGGTATGGTGTCCCAGTGTTCCGGGTTTTCATAAAAGCTGAGATTCTTTGGCGAGTTCGCAACATAATCTAATTTTTCAAGATATTTCTTTGAAAAATGATTTCTTGGGTGAAGGTGATCAATATGAAACACCTCAGTTGGATTCATTTCAGGGAACAGAAGATGCAATAGTGCACGGCAACGACCTTCGCCATATCTGATATTGAGAAGGCTTTCGATGTATTCGTCGTCAAACCTGAGATCTTTATTCGAACCTTTATATCTGTCAATAATCTTCTCAAGAGGAAAATGAATATCTGAAAGACTATTCTTCATTACATCTCTGATGCTCGTGAGTAGTGCATCGGCCTGGCTTCCAAAGATCCCTTTCAGAAGTACCATGTAAAACCACTGGCTAATTATTGAGCGTTCATTGTGGTTTTTATTCAGGAAATTAATCGTTGTATATAATGGGTGTCCATTGGTTTGCTTTTTGTAAAGCCAGTAGACCACAGGAATGACTGCATTTTTAGATATCAAAGACTGCGGGTTGATGCCGAATCGTCTGATGAGAACAAAAGTCTCCTTGATACAGGATTTTATTTCAGACCATTGCTGTTGTATCTTACCGACCTCCTCTGAAGTGAAGTTTTTTACTTTGAACCGGACGTCAGAGTCAATAAGCATCAGGCTGGTTTTTAAGAACCAGTCTCTTTCAATATAAAAACCCATTTCATTATTCTGATAAATGTTTTTCGTCAGTTCATCAAGTTCTCTTCTGAAATCACCCTGCCAGTGCGCTACCGCTATTGACATCAGTAAGTCTGAGAACTCAAGTTTTGTCCCTCCGCTGTTCGTGCGGATGAAAACATCCAGCACATGGTCAATGTCCTGACTGCTCTCATTGAAGTAGTGGATGATGTTCTCAGTTCTTATTTTTGTATAAAGTCGCAGGAGTGTTTTTCTGGAAAACTCACTGGACATGAGCCCTCTTTTTTCGAGTTCTGGTACGACAACGTTAAATAAAATATCATCCGGAGAATCATGTTGCTCGTATTTGAATATTTCGTGCAGGCAGAACCAGTGATGCTTGTTATCGGTAAGTGAATCAGTATATTGCTTGTCGGTCAGGAACCTGAAGTTGTACTTCATCATGAGTTCGTCGTCTGACTTTAGTGGCGCTGTTAAATCCACGTAAAGCTTTCTGGGCGGCAGGATGCGATCATCCTGTGCCGAAGGCCACCACATCCGGGGTTGTTTATACGCATACGTTCCACACAATCCAATATATAAAGGTGTGAGACGCTGCTGACCATCAATCACAGCCTTGAAATCATGAAATCCAGCATTTGTTGCTACGCAGGGGTTTTCTTCATTAAATCGCTGACAGTATTCTTTCAGGAATTCATAGAATTTGTAATCATTTTTAATACTGGCACTACGTATATCCCACATCATGAAAGAGTTTATCGGATAGTCTCGCATGATGGAATCAAACAGCAAACATATTTGACTGCTGCTCCAGACGAACTTCCTCTGAATTGCAGGCAGAAGATAGTGGCGTAAATTAATTGAATCTATCGCTTGTTTTATCGTTATTGCTTTTTCATACTGGCCAGCCATCATAAACCTCATATGTTATATTAGCTGGCCTATTTTAATTTAAAGCGTGTCGGTAGTACAGTCTTTGCACAAACTAATTTATGCAATGGAAAAGCTGACGGCTCGGTTTGTGTTTTTCATTCGGGTAGACTCGCATTGCGGATGCACAAAGTGATGAAACCTGTCTTGCTATATTTTTACCGAAGTTAACAAGAAGGCCGTGCTTTATTTTTTCACCCTCTGCCCTGATGCTGATGATAAAGCTGAACTGATATACGATTACCTCAATGAGGTCATTGCCAAATGTTATAATGGCGGCGTTGTTTATTTCATGTTCATAATCCCTCAGGTCAGTGTTAAGTCTTGCTGTTGCATCTACAAGTGCGTATTCTTTATCGATAATCATAACTTTCTCACATTATCATGTTAATGTGATTTAATCATCACTAATAATATGTTGTGATTTTAATTACGATTATTCGTCTGTTTACTCCCGTAATGCATTATCTGATGAATAATGTTCATGTGGGGTAAGGCTTCCATAAAGTCAGACTGTTCAATCAGCGAAATGAGTGTGTTATCGATCTCAAACGTTGTATCCGGTAATACCTCAACCAGCCTGACTCGGGACAGGGAAATAACGAACACGCCCGATGACGTACATCCGGCAAGAAACCACTCCGCATGGCTGCAAAGCAGACGGTAGGGATGAACGGTATGGCTGACGTTTTCGTCGGTTCTGATACGCACCTGGGTCTGGTTAAGTATGGCGAGCGTCAGTCTGCTGAAATCACCGAAAAGGGTGGGTTTCTGGCGCGGCTCCGGTAGCATAATCCTGTATGGCGAGGGACGTTCCCCATCAAGCATCAGGCTCAGCAGTTTGGCATCCATCGCGGGTAACAGACGGTCAAGATGCAGCAACCTCGCCAGTATCTTCATATCCCGTTCCGTGCGGCGACGAAAGTAATGTGAGGCAAGCTGATACACGCCGTTGCTCTGTTCAATATCAAGGTACGTCAGACGGACGTTGAAATCCCGTCGCAGCGTTCGCGTCGTCACTCCAAATTCTTCTGCCAGCGTCCCGATATGCAGCTTTTCACCCTGAAACAAACGGCTCAGGATGATGGAAAGGCGGGTTGCCAGTCTGTCATGTTCGTTTTCTTGTGTTATCAGCGTCATACATCATTTCCGAATTTAGCCGGGAAATAATGCCAGCAGTAGCGGACAGGATTTGTCCGCCCTCTGAAGTTTTTTAAAGTCTGAATACCTTAAATGTAAGTGCTAAACGTCAGTATTCTCAGGTGAATAAAGATGCTTCTGGCGCATGTAGGCAATAAAAATGCAGGATGGTAGCGTCACCCGGTATGCGGGACCGGCTAAATCAATCAGCAGCCAGAGAGAACTGAGCACCCAGCCCACGGGACCGGCAAAAGCGCCCATGGTACGCGTCAGCATGGCATTTCCTGCAACGGTCAGCCCTCTGCCTAACAGGGCTTTCGCCACACCATTTGTGACAACAAGTGCCATCTGATAGGCCGCAAACCCGGATGTTTTTATCCCCGCCTGGATTGCCATGGTCAGCAACTCCGGCGTGGGGTTGCTGTAGCCTGTCTGCAATTCTTCCGCCACGGTCTTTAGCTGGTCAGGCGTCATCTTCTCAAGACTTTTCTCCAGGATCTTCATCAGCAGATTCATTTCAATGGTTTCAACACTGGATTTGTTGTTGTAGTTCACCTTCATTTTATCGCAGGCATCGGTGAGAATTTCCCGGTACAGCACCCCTTTACCCCAGCGGAGCAGCGTGGCAAAGCTGTTCGCCCCAAACGTCTGAACCTCGGCGGCAATGGCATCCCAGTAGCGCGGGTGGTTGGGCTTGTGTTTTTTATACTGAGGATCATAGGTCAGCGTTTCCGTGATGCGTGCCAGTCCGTCTTTCGGATCGCAGATAAGCACAGAAACCAGTAAATCCAGATCGTCACGATGGCAGTGGCGTAGAAACTCAAGGTCGGGGTCGTGTCGGTAGGTAGCCATATTTCACCTCATTGCAGATATTGGACCTGACAGTTTAAGGAAGCCCCCGGACAGGGTTTGTCCGCCTGAAAAACAAAAAAGTAAAAAAAACCTGCCCGAAAGCAGGTTTCTGTTCACCAGATATTGTATTCCGGTTACTTTTTGCGCCACTCCTTTTCCACTTTATTCGCGAAGGCATCGCACTGACGCGCATATTCCGGGTTATAGAGCAGCTCCGACTGCGAAAGCTGCATGGCGGTCATGCTGCCGTTACGGGCATTTGATTCGAGCCAGGTTCTGCCATAGGTTTTGTTCATCACCTGAAGTACCCGGTTGAATACCGGTCCGTTGAAGCGGGCATTGAGATTAACGCCTTTTACCTGAAGGCCGCTGTCACTGGTCTGGGTCAGGCGGGTGGAGTACATCGCGCAGAAGGTCGAGTTGGTTATCATCTGAGCGTCAGCCTGCTCGTCGGCGAACGCGCTGTGGCTGAAGGCGGAAAGCAGAATTGCGGCGGTTAACAGTTTTAAAATTTTCATCATGTTCCCTTATGGATTGAAAAGCGGAGACAGCCTGCCATACGGAGCGGTCAGGAGATGACCGGCAGATAAAAAAGTCAGGGTTTCAGCGAGGGAGCCAGTCGCCAGCGGTGAGGTCCAGCAGATTCCAGCACAAAGGCCAGTTGAGCGAGGTCCCGTCTTGCGGTCCGGGGAGATACGTCAAACTGCCGGATGATGTAGCGAACAGATATTGTCTGACCGTAAAACAGCACCATGGTCAGCCGGATAAGCCGTTCTCCCTGTCCGGTGACACGTTGCCTGCAACGGCTGGCTTTCATCGTTGCCATACGCGCCATCGGTCCCCTTTCTGAAAAGAATCGAGATGTCTGGCAAGCCAGATATCAGGGCACGAATCGCCGGTAACGCAGCGGGCAGTAAACCGGTGGCAGTTAAAGTCGAGCAGGCTGTAGGGATAGTGCTGACCCACTGCCGCCTTTGCCCGTTCAGCGGCCCGCGCACAACCCTGAGGCGTCAAATCCATACAGTCGGTATACACCGAGATAGCGGAGTTCCAGCCATCGAGCCGGTCAAGAAACCCTTTAGCCTTACTTTTGATAACGGTTCCATCGCCATCAAGATGAACAATATCGCCGTTACCCACATAGATACCGCTGTGTGCGGCAAGGCCAAAAAGCAGTTCGCACTGCACGATACCACCGTAAGCCGGTTCATCGACGCAGGAGAGAATGCAGTTATCGATAAATGAATCCACGAAGTTCAGCAGCAGAAGCCGGTACATAACATTCAGTTCCTTACTATGGGGGAGAGGGGGGAGGCGGGGGAAACGTAGTGAACACTCAGCTTTCCCACAACGTACGGACCGTGAAAACCCCCATATCGTGGTAAGCCATAAAGTTACTTTCCCATAGCGACCAGAACTCACGGGCGTCGACATGAGAGATATCGCCACAACGGGAAAGCCACGTGTATTGTTGCGTCCAGCTCACATCGACATCTTTTTCAAGCTCAGGCCATGGATGTCCTGCATAGTGAAAATCGGTGACGTAATCGAGCTGCCAGTCTTCTCCGGCAGGGATGAGGCGTATTTCGACCGGATGCCATCCACCCGTTTCCGGTGAGTATTCAGGGTCACGAAAGTTAATGGTTAATCCGGTGATGGGGTGACGATGGGGCGGTTTTTGCGCAACGATACCCAGAAGCAGTTGGGTGAACGACCGGGAGAGCGGCAGCACATAGCCGCCCTGCAATATAGCGGGTGATGACATAGTGAATTTCCTTTTTAAGGGGTATGGAACACAGAAAAAGCGGGGGATTAGTCCTGGCTGATTGCGGCAAGCTGCGTCAGACGGTGCTGCCAGTCGGCGTAGCAGCGGTGCATAAAGAGTCTGCTGCTGTCCGCTTCGATAAGGCAGATATCCGGAGTTCTGAGTACGGCGGCAAGAAACCCGGCGTTGTTGGTGCTGCCCTGACCAAATAGTGGTCGAAACACACGCGACGGAAAGCTGTCCTGCTGCTGTTCAAGAATGGCGTGAATCGCATCAAGCGTTATCCATTCACGGGAGAACAGGCCTCCTTCGCCATTGGCGGTTAAGCGCAGGGCAAGGCTGCCGGTATCACCCTCCTTACCCAGCTCATACGTCAGCAGCCCCTTACTGTGGGGGCTGATTTTCTCGGCTTCACCACTGTAGAACACGGTATAGCTTTCGGTGACGGCGGCTTCGGTAGCGATTTTTTTCTTACTCATGGTTCAGAGCCTCAATCAGATTCTGTAGCTCAGTGATAATGGTCGTGCCCGGGAACACCAGATAGATACCCTGACCGCTATCGCCGACGATACCGAGCAGGAGGTACCAGCCATCATCAAGTGCAGTGACGTATTCCGGGTAAGCCAGCGCCACTGCCAGCAGCGGGTCTTCAGGTAGCGTGTCATCATGATTGAGATGCCAGAGCAGGGTTCCCGTTTCGTTCCAAAAAGCGGTAAAGAGGTTGATATCATCGACGGGGCCGAGGATTTCATTGCTCAGGGCCGCCAGTGCGGAGGCGGGCAAGTTGAGAAGGGGAAGACTGGTAGGGGTCGTGAGTTTAAACATGATTATCTCCATAATGAATTGATTTACATGGAAATAATATGTGCATAAAAAGAGGTTTTTTACGGTCATAGTCGTTGGTATGGGTGAGCTTTGTGAATGTACAAAATCAAAGCACCCGCAGGTGTGAAATGTGACGAGTGTCACAATAATAAAAAATGAATAGAGTGTGGTTTTGATTATGGAAAGGTTGATTCACCCTTAAGTTGGGCTGCATATTGTCAAAACCATTACTTTAATCTATTGATTTAAAAAGCATTAATTTTAAATATCTTATGAGGTCGTTTTTCAGGCAAAATCGGTGAGGTGTATCACCATTTTCTTATTTCAGAGCCTCAAAAGTTGACTTACTTTGGGCGACGCATCCGGAACACAATTTTTTTATATGGTTTAACGCTATTTTCCCTTTTCCCTGAGCAGGAGTACTCCTGATGAATCATCATGGTCTTTCTGACTTGAGTATTAAATGTCAATGGGCATGTAAGAGCTGATTTTTCATGGGCTTGAAAGTGATATCACGAATAAATAAGCTTATCCCATTGTTGGCCGACATATTAACTTACTCATTATCATCTGAATTTTCAGAGGACCATGTACATATTATGGATGTTAATTACCCTTTAAATAGAATAACGCAAGCGCTGGATGAAAAGAGCATCGCTGCTGCTCATAAAAATTCGTTCAATGTAGATGCGGAGATTCATGGATATTCTGACCATGGAGTATCTAATGCTATAGAATATTCAGAGGTTGCACCTAAAAATACTGGAGGTGTTTTTACTAAAGCCTTTCTTGATGAATATAAAATCCGTGCAGTACAAACTGGCCGGACTATCGAAGCCAGCGATACAAAATGTACCGGGCTTAAGGCTATATTCCACTCATCCGGACGCATTAAGTTTATTGTCCGCAAAAGTATTCGCGGAAAGAATGTTTACGTTTCCGTAGGAAGTTACCCTGAATTTTCCATTAATAACGCAAGGGAGCATGCCTTTAAAATAATTCAGGAGCTTAAGGCTTCCGTTGAGACTTATGGTGAGCGTTTTCTTACTCACAGTAAAATGACGTTTAATGAGCTTGTGGATGAGTATGAGAAAAGCGTACTCAGCACGGGCGTTAAGCGTTCAGCTAACACCGATCTTTCTAAGATCCGTAAATACCTGCGCCCTCTTCTCGGTGCCAAAAAGCTGGCAGGTATGACGGAGGCAGATATTCTGAGCTATCTGCATAATCTCGATCTCAAGCCTGCCACCCGCAACCGCCATCTGGCGCTCATTAAAGCGGTGTTTACCTGGGCTATACGCATGGGATACATCAGCCGCTCTCCGGCGCTTTATATCAAAGCGCTGCCTGAAGTGACGTCAGATCGCCGTGCCATGGATGACTACCAGCTTCAGCGCTGGATGGACGTCTGTGAGCGCTGGCGTAATGGTAAACCCGATCATGAAGCCCTTGCTCTGCTCATGTTCCTTGCCCTGACGGGGCTGCGTCTGGGGGAAACCCGTCATCTTCGTCTTGAGGATGTGGACTGGATCCGGAAGGTTATCACCCTTCGCCATACCAAAAACGGCAAACTCCGCCGTGTACCGGTATGTGATAAGGCTTTCGTTCTTCTGACAGAACAGCGTCAGCATCTGGGTGATGAAGGCTGGGTATTTCCGGGCAAGGGGACCGATAATCCGGTTTCTGAGCCGCGTCGCCTGCAAAAACGGCTTTGTGAGGCTGCGGGTATTCCACCGTTCACCATCCATGAGATGCGCCATACCTTTGCGACAAAACTCATTGAGAGCGGGGCCGACATTCACACCGTCAAAGACTTACTGGGTCACAGCACTATCAAAGTAACAGAGCTTTACTTGCACGCTTCCCCGGCGCGTTACCACGAAGCTGTTAACCGGGCGATGAATGTTTTTCCGGCCTAAACAGAATTCCCCCTCAGGCAAGTGAGTTCTGCGCTTTACTGCCTGTGCTTCACATTCAAAAGGACCCTGTAAATGAATAATAAATCAACACCATCCCCCTTGACTACAACGGCCCCCGTTCGTTTTGTCTGCACGAAATTAAATGCATTTCTGGCTCGTCGTGCTCTTCATCTGAAGGTGGTAAGAAAAAACCTGAACAAGGCTGCTGCAATCGACATCGATCTCGATGACATTTCTAAGTGCGGATGCCGTGATGGTCTGCCTGAAGGCTTTGTCAATACTGCAAAAGGGCTTTTCTATTATGAAGGAAAAAAATGGTACCAGTTAAGCTCGACCCCCATTCTCCCTGTCTACAGGCATTATTCTGATTGTAAAACGCGCAATATGGGCGTCGAGTTGATGACTATCAACCATGCTGGAGAGTTCGCCTGTGCTGATGTCTCATTAAGTGATGCAATGGTAAAACCTGATCACGTCATGGCCTCTCTGGCGGGCAAAGGTTTTGGTATCTCCCTGACGATAAAGTCTAAAGAGCTGCTGGTGCAATTCTTACAGGTGTGTATGAAGAAATCGCTGGAATTGCCTACTTATCTTGTCGCAGATTCGATGGGTTTTGTGCCCGGCAACAAAGCATTTCTTCACGGCAGTATGCCTATCGCGCAGCACCTTTTGGGATTTGACTATTTGATTCCAGCTTCCCGTGTTCCACGAGGGCTTGTCGAGTCGGGAACGCTGGATGACTGGAAAACTATGGTAGCTGAGCTGGTTCATGGCTGGCCTCAGGTCTTTGCATTATCCACAGCTTTTGCTTCGATGCTGCTGTCGTTGTGCAAAATGGATGTCGCATTGTTTCATTTTTACGGGGGGTCAACGACCGGAAAAACAATTCTTCTTCAGCTTCCCATGTCAGTTCATGGGCATGGTGGAGAACCCGGCAGTGCGCCAGATGTGAACATTTTACGCTGGAATACTACAGCGAATGCGCTTGAGAAAAACCTGAGTCGGTATTCAGGGATATTAGCCTGTATTGATGAGTTGGGTGCTTACAAACAGAAGGATTTTGCTTCCTTGCTGTACAATATTACTGCTTCGAAGGGTAAGGATAGAATGAATCAGCATCTGGAGATAGATGAGGCCTTTACCTGGAAAATGTTTATTCTTTCGTCAGGGGAAATGTCTATCCCTGAGAAGCTTGCCACGCAGAAAGAGCAAATTCAGGGAGGGCAGGAGCATCGTGCCATCAGTCTTAACATCCGCCCCGAAGATGCCCGTAAAGACGGTGAGACCTCTGAAGACGTACGTAATCGAGCTGAGAGACTGAAACATGGGTTGTGTGATACTTACGGAACTGCGGGTAAGGAATTTATTGCCTGCCTTCTAACGTTGAAGGGTGAAAATGATGAGGCCTTATCTTATCAGGAGATGTGTAAATTCATCCAGGGTGCATCAAAAGATTGCTATGGCATTCTTAACGGTGAATTGCAGAAAGAAGGCTATTCTCTCAGTGATATTCAGAAGCGTGCATTAGAACGTTTTGCTCTGTGCTGGTGCGCTGGGATTCTCGCAACTGAATGGAATATTCTTCCCTTTGATGAGGATGTTATTGCAGATGCGGTAATGAGTGCCGCTCGACGCTGGCTTGATGATAAACCTAACCAGTATAACCCCGTATTACTGGCTCTTATTGATATTCAGCGTGACCTTGTAAAGCGAGAAGGTGCGCATTTTATCGGTCTTAAAGAACCGGACAACCGTAAACCCGCAAATCACTGGGGGTATATTCATCATGCTAGTGAAGATTTTTTAGTCTTCGCACCTGTATTTGAAGAGTGGTGTCAGAAACATTCATTAAGCGCCAGTGACGTCGCTAAGGAGCTGGTACGTCGAAAACTACTGCGGGTAGAAAGTAAAGGGCATTACAAAAAGCGTCCTCTTACTGGTATGGATAGGTGTTACTACCACATTAAGCGAGGGTTTATCAGTGCTGATTTAAATTGTGCTTAGAGCATTATCTGAATGTAGTTAACAAACTTATATTTAAACTTATTATTCTGAGTAAATTAACAGAAGGGGAACCCCATGACTGAATTCTACGAATTAAATGAAACTCACACTTTTCCTGGTGCTATTACAGGCTGTGAAACTATTCGCCCACCATTTACGCCTCATGGTCTTATCATGACGCAGGCTAAATGCAATTTCTATGATATCTGTAGGGAAGTGACAGACAGTGAGTATCCTGAATTAAAAGCAATGATTAACCGAAATGAAAATATTCGTTTCTTTGTCAGTTATATTTTCAAAGGTAACGTTCGTTATGATTATCTTGGCGAATTTCCAACACTATCAATCGATCAGGCTCGCAATAAAGCCCGATATCTTGCCCGAAGTAATGAGGATGAGACCGCTTATGAGCATATCCCGTTCTGACTGATAGCTGAACAGTAAAAAAAAAGCAGGGGCATTTGCCTCTGCTTTTTTTGTTATCGCAAGGAAGGTAACTGAGCGGTGATTCGCTCCGCCAGAAGCTGACTGGTGTTTTGTAAGCGCTGAGGGTGAAGATGCGCATAACGTTGTGATGAATGACTGCTGCGATGACCCAACTGGGCCTGAACGTCATACAAGGTACCACCGTAGGACACGATGAGCGCGGCAACAGAATGGCGACAGGTATGAATACACACTTCTTTGTCGAAAATTCCCGCCTGACGCACGATACGCTGAAAGGCTTTAACCGGGTTACTCAGCGGCATTCCCTGTTTTTTACCAATAAACAACCACGGATTTCCCCGCTGCGTTGGCAGCGTTCTGATTACGTCCATCGCCAGTGAGTTAAGGTGAACAATCCGTCCATAGCCATTCTTGGTTTCTGGGAGCCACAGGGTGCGTTTAACCGGGTCAACATGCTCCCACCTTGCCAGACGCAGCTCATCACGACGAAGGCCGGTCAGTAACAGCAGTTTGACATAGCGGGCCGCGACGGGGCTGGTATCGTTATCGGCGGAGAGAAAAATACGACGAATTTCATCTTCGGTGAAATAGCGTTGTCGGGCGTTGTTTTCCCTGAGAAGCTGTACCACCCTGGCAGGATGAACAGAGGTGATGCTTTGCCTTCCAGCCCATGTAAACACCGCTTTAATCAGTACAATGACACGATTACAGGTTGCTGCTGATAGTGAAGTGCTTAACGTCTGCTGGAGGCGGTGAATGCTGGCTGGTGTGATATCGCTAAGCAGCGTCTGACCAATGGCGGGACGGATATGATCCCGGTAGCGCTGGAAATCCTTTCCCCAACTCCGTTTAGCAGACTTTGCCCAAATCAGATAATGCTGGTTAAAGAGTTCATCAAATGTCATTTCTTGTCTCTTGTTTTCGCGTTCCTGCTTAGGGTCAGTTCCGGTGGCAAGTGAGCGTTTATGTTCCATAGCAATCTTACGGGCTAAGGTGACATCCACCTCAGGCCAGTGACCAATAGCTATGGCGCGTTTTCGTCCATGATAGAGGTAGCGGAGCAAAAATTTTTTACGTCCTTCACCTTTGCTGACTAGGCACTTCAGGCCAGAAATCTCGGTATCGCTGTATTCGGCATCGGTGCTGCGTGAATCTGATGAGTTAGGAGGAAGGGATTTAATGAGCTGACTGGTAAAACGGAAGCGTTTCGGACTGGACATATTACCTCCTGTGACTGGTGTTAAGTACGTCAGGGTTGACCCATCCCCGTTACGGCGTTGTTAATCGCTGAGATGACTTTCTGGCGTGGCGAAGGGAATGCTGGCACCAAATGGGATGAATTAAGACGGGAAGTGCAGAAAGAGCAGGCTTTACGGTCTGATTCTGGTCTTAAGGGGAAAGATTGCCGTTGGGGAAGAGTTCACAGAAATAATATGTGTTTGAATTATATAATGTTACCTATTATTCATCTTTTACTCGGAAACTCGAACATGAGCGCGGGGCACTTTAGAATTTCTATGCATAACCTATGATTTTAATTTTTTTGTGATCTATGTTCGTAATTTCAATTTAATCAATATGTTATTGATCGCAGGGAAGCTTAAGTGATAAATTACACAATGCTTCAGTTAAAGCAATGTTAAATTTATGTAAAATTGAATTTTTTAACTGCGGAATATATCTGGTTTATAGAACGGGGCACAGGAATTGTATAAGTAAGGAGAAGTTATGTGTGGTAACCCTCTGGATAATGATGAACTCGAAAAAAATGTTATGAAAGCGCAAATAGCGCAAATTCTTACTGATTATGAACTATCTCCTGATGAAGGAATGAATACTGCACATGTAGGTCGTTGGCTAGAGCAATTTGATGCAGCTGAGCAGAGTTTTATTCTTAAGCAGACCCTGTTGCTACTACAAAATTCTTATATATCTAAGGCTGCTTATATCTCGAAGGTTAATGATATTCTTCGTAACCGAAATAATAGAATTATAATCCGAGACTCGGCATTTCTTAATATTCAAGAAGTTAATCGAGGGGCTAGCCAGAAAGATTTGCTTGAGATTTTAGAAGATCAAGCAGAAGGGATCGACGGACTTGACATATCTACGGTGTCGAGAGACTCAACTAATAATCAGGTTAGACAGTTTAATTCATATATTTATTTTGATGATGTTTGTTTTTCCGGTAATAAAGCTTTGAACGATGTATCTTGGTTTGTTGAGCACTTTGATCTTAGGAATATAACAATCTTTGTAGCTTTTCTAGGTACTCATAAATATGCGACTTACATGCTTGAGACAACTCTTGCTAGAAGGTTTAATGGCCGAAATATTACATTAAAAATTCGCCAGAATGGATTTTTGAAAACACGCGAAAATCGCCGGAGATATTCATCGCAATCTGAGGTTTTCTGGTTGCGTGAAAACGGTATCGTTCTGCCTGATTGGATTCAACAGCCAGAAATTTATACTGCTCGAGACGGTTCTACAAGGACCGGTTTTGTAGTAAATGACATTTTTCCCAACAGTGATGACCGTAACCGTTTTGAACATGTTCTAATTGATGCTGGCTTTTATATTCTTCAGCAAAGTCAGAACCCTGCGCCAATTCTTAAACCATTAGGTTTTTCAACGTTTCCTGGCGTCGGGTTTGGTGGAACCATTTTCACCTACCGAAACTGCCCAAATAATACACCACTAGCTTTCTGGTGGGGCAGATATGGAAATGATGGAATTCCTAATTGGGCGTTAGACTGTTGGTACCCATTAATGCGCAGAACTGGTTATAATCAGTAATTATGAGCTATCGAATTTATAAAAAAGAAGAGTCTGCTAGTTTCAGAAAAACTACTGAAAAATGGGGGGGGCTATCTAACATGGCTCGGGGATATCCGCTGTTTGTTAATGATCTTCCTATCCAATCGAGCGAAATTCTATATCAGGCCTGTCGTTATCCCGATTATCCTCAAATCCAGAAAGAGATTATTACACTTGGTAATCCTTTTGAAGCTAAACAGATAGCCAGATACTATGAGCCGAAGACCCGGAGTGGGTGGGAGAAAAATCGTGTATCTATCATGAAATGGTGTGTACGAGTAAAACTTTGTCAAAACTGGGATGTTTTTTTTCAGCTTCTTGATTCTACCGGTGTCTCAAATATCGTTGAACATTCTGAGAAAGACCTGTTTTGGGGGGCTCGTCGTGAACCAGATGGTAACTTCTATGGCATGAATGTACTGGGGAGAATACTTATGGAAACCAGAGATATAGCCAGAGCTCGTGGGAAAGACGGTTTTAAATTCATTCCAGCTCTACGACTGGAAAAATTTCTTTTGCTTGATGAGCCGATCAAAGGTGTTTTTGCAAACAAACCGGATCCAACCCCAGGGCATACCATGGAGTTGTTTTAATGGTTGCAACGCATCCTCTGGCTAAGCAACTTTACGTTAAACAGCCCCTTCTAAAACCACGGCATATTGGTCAACAATGAGCATGTCATTGGCCACTATGCATAAATCATTTTTACGATGACGTGGAAGAGGGGGGAGTTTGGTAATGATAATAAATGAAAGGGAAAGAGGCATATGTTTCAGGTGGACGGACTAGTGAAGACCTCATGCTACTAGTGGAGGACGTATGTTCTTAGATTCCCCCGCTAGATGAAGGGGGTACCCACCATATTCCCCGTGTCAGAATCCTATTGAAAACCAGTTGATTAAGGCTTAATGCCAATTCCCCCGTATTCCCCGCGCCTTCAACTTCATTATGAATAATCTTAGAGAAAGGTACCGTAGAGGACCGTAGAAAGACCGTAGCTGTGGGGTGAGGAAGAGGCCATCAGAGGGTGTTGAAGTGTCTAAAAGCAACGAACATCTACGAAAATGGCTAGAAATCCAGCAAACAAATAACGTGTCGCAACGACCAGAAATCTACCGTAGCCAGAAAAGGAAAAAGCCCCGCTTTTCAGCGAGGCCTTATGAATAGTGGTGCCCGGACTCGGAATCGAACCAAGGACACGGGGATTTTCAATCCCCTGCTCTACCGACTGAGCTATCCGGGCAACGGGGCGCATTAAACCCGATCTGCCCCCGGTCGTCAACGAAATTTGTTGTTTTCGTTACAGACTGCGCAATCTCTCACCATTTCGCCGCAAACTTAAGCGAAAAGGTGCGTCCAGAGCGCAGAGAGCGGCATGGCGATCAATAGTGCAGGCAGCATATTCACCACGGCAAACATCTTAATTCCGCAGATGCGCAACCCGGTTGCCAGCAGGAGCAGTCCGCCAACGGCAGTGAAATCGGCCATCATCGCCGGCGTTGTCAGCGGGAGAATCAATGTGGCGCAGGTGGCGAGCGCCAGCTGGATTATCAGCATCGGGACGCAAATCACCGCAACGGCGACGCCAAGGGTAGTGGCGAAAATGGTGGCGGTGAAGAAATCGAGAAACGCTTTCGCAATCAATATGCTCGGGTCGCCAGTCATCCCTTCCTGCATCGAACCAAAAATCCCCGTACCGCTGGCGCAAAACAGAATAATGATTGCTACATAGTTCTGAATAAACGACTCGTGCGTGCCGTGTTTCGCTTTGCCGCCTGGTCGGGAAATCAGGTTTTTGGCTCTACTCACCGCACTGTTAATGCCTTTTTCCAGATAGCAGAATTCGCCAATCAGCGCGCCGAGCAGGGTCGCCAGCACCATCACCGGCAGGTTGGCGCACTTGATCACCAGCAGAATGCCAATCCCTAACGACGCCAGACCGAATATAGAAGGCATAGATGAGCGAATACGCTCCGGCAACCGCTGACTCAACACTGCGCCGAGAACACCGCCCAGCAATACGGCTCCCGCATTGATAAATGGCCCGATAACCACACTTAACTCCTGTTACTTAATCATTGGTATTGCATGATTATGACATGTTAGTGCTGCATTACGCTTGGCTTTGGGTGGTTTAATGCATAATGATTCCTTCTTGCACCTGAAAATAAAAGGTGACATTATTGCGCGAATTTTCTCCTCCCTGTCTCACCACTCGGTGAGGGTAACTGCGCTTATGAAAACCATGAAAATCGCCGTCAGCCGCGAGCTGCTCTCTTCTGTGTCTACGCACCGTGAAAAGGTGACGCTGGACAATACTGATTTCACCGATGTGGCGGCAGTCGTCATCACAACAGCTGAAAGTCGCAGCGGCATTCTTGCACTGCTGAAACGCACGGGCTTTCAGCTACCGGTGTTTATTTTCTCTCAGGAGCCAACGGATGTACCTGACGGCGCCACCGCGGTTATCTCGGGAAAAGCTCAGGAGTTTCTGGAACTGGAAACTGCTGCCAGCCGTTATGAAGAGAATCTGTTGCCACCCTTTTTCGACACCCTGAGCCAGTATGTGGAAATGGGCAACAGCACCTTTGCCTGCCCGGGACACCAGCACGGTGCATTTTTCAAAAAACACCCCGCAGGACGACAGTTCTATGATTTTTTTGGTGAGAACGTGTTCCGCGCCGATATGTGCAATGCTGATGTGAAACTGGGCGATCTTTTGATCCACGAAGGGTCCGCTAAGCACGCGCAAAAGTTCGCGGCAAAAGTGTTCAACGCGGATAAAACCTACTTTGTGCTGAACGGTACGTCGGCGGCCAACAAGGTCGTGACCAACGCGCTGTTGACCCGCGGCGACCTGGTGCTTTTTGATCGCAACAACCATAAATCTAACCACCACGGGGCGCTGATCCAGGCGGGGGCCACGCCGGTTTATCTGGAGGCTGCACGTAACCCGTTTGGTTTTATTGGCGGGATTGACGAGCACTGCTTTAATGACGCTTATTTGCGGGACCTGATCCGCGAGGCGGCTCCGGAGAAAGCCGACGAGGCGCGTCCATTCCGCCTGGCGATCATTCAGCTTGGCACCTACGATGGGACGATCTACAACGCCCGTCAGGTGATCGACAAGATCGGTCATCTGTGTGACTACATCCTTTTTGACTCGGCCTGGGTGGGCTACGAGCAATTTATTCCGATGATGGCGGAAACATCCCCGCTGTTACTGGAGCTGAACGAGAACGATCCGGGCATTTTCGTGACCCAGTCGGTGCATAAACAGCAGGCCGGGTTCTCGCAAACGTCGCAGATCCATAAAAAGGATAACCATATCCGCGGCCAGGCTCGTTTCTGTCCGCACAAGCGGCTGAACAATGCGTTTATGCTGCATGCCTCCACCAGTCCATTTTATCCGCTGTTCGCAGCGCTGGATGTGAATGCCAAGATCCACGAAGGGGAAAGCGGACGCAGGCTGTGGGCGGAGTGCGTCGAGCTGGGTATTGAAGCGCGCAAGGCAATCATTGCCAACTGTCATATGATCAAACCGTTTATCCCACCAGTGGTGGCGGGGCGGCCGTGGCAGGATCATCCGACGCATGCCATTGCCAGTGAGCTGCGCTTCTTCAGCTTTGAACCGGGTGCCAAATGGCACGGGTTTGAGGGGTATGCCCGCGAGCAGTACTTTGTCGACCCGTGCAAGCTGCTGCTGACCACGCCGGGCATTGATGCAGAAACGGGGGAGTACACGGATTTCGGGATCCCGGCGACGATTCTGGCACACTACCTGCGTGAAAACGGCATCGTACCGGAGAAATGCGATCTCAACTCGATCCTGTTCCTGCTGACGCCCGCCGAAAGCAGCGAGAAGCTGGCGCAGCTGGTGGCGATGCTGGGGCAGTTTGAACAGCATATCGAAGACGATACGCCGCTGGCTGACGTGCTGCCGACGATCTTCCAGAAATACCCGGTGCGCTATCGGGATTATACGCTCCGACAGCTGTGTCAGGAGATGCACGATCTCTACGTCAGCTTCGACGTGAAGGATTTGCAGAAGGCGATGTTCCGCAAGGAGAGCCTGCCGGAGGTGGTGATGAATCCGCAGGATGCCAACCAGGCGTATATTCGCGGTAACGTAGAGCTGGTGCGCATACGAGATGCAGAAGGACGCATTGCTGCCGAAGGGGCGCTGCCATACCCGCCAGGCGTACTGTGCGTGGTACCGGGTGAAATCTGGGGCGGGGCGGTACAGCGTTACTTCCTGGCGCTGGAGGAGGGCATTAACCTGCTGCCGGGCTTCTCGCCGGAACTTCAGGGTGTGTACAGCGAGAAGGATGCCGATGGGATCAAGCGGCTGTATGGGTATGTGTTGAGATAGTGCAGGCTGTTGCCCTCGCCCTAACCCTCTCCCTGTGGGAGAGGGCACATTTCATCAAACCGCACTACGCCTGTACATCCTCCTCGGGTGCCCAATCTTGCCGTACAGCATCTCCACCGTCAGAAACCCCGCTTCCACACAGTGCTCCAGATAGCGCCGGGTAGTAGTTTTACTTAACCCGGTTTCCTGTACCACCTCATCGACTGAAAAACAGTGTGTGGCCTGATCGTTAAACAGCGCCTGAACCCGCGCCAGCGTATTTTCCTCAATGCCTTTGCTGCCGTTGTCCTGGCGGTAGTTTTTCGCCTGTAGCTGATAAAGCGAATCGACGTTTTGCTGGTCGACAATCTTCCAGACGCGCTGTTGCTCGGCGAATTGGACAAACCGCTCCAGCGACTGGCTGAGCCGCTTCCAGGAGACGGGTTTGAGGATGTAGTCGAACGCGCCATTACGAATCGCCTGGCTGCAGGTGTCCATATCGCTGGCGGCGGTGATGAAAATCACCGAGCAGTTGGCACGGGCGAGCATAGGGTTATTGATAAGCGAGATACCTTTGCCATCAGGCAGGTAGTTATCCAGCAGTACGAGCTGCGGCTGTTTGCTTTCAAGCTCCGCCTGGGCTGCAGCCAGCGACGAGGCAATGCCCACCAGCCTCAGACGCGGATGCTTGCCTATCAGCTCCGCGTGCAGCTGCGCCAGCTCGTTCTCGTCTTCCACAATCAGTACGTCGATAAGTTCATGTTGCATAGTCGGTGTTTTCCAGTTGCCGGGCGGTTCCCGTGGCCGGGATAAACAAGGAGAAAATGGCGCCGCGCGGGGTATTATCGGCAACTTCTATCGCGCCGCCAGCCTGCGTAACATAGCTTTCGATCAGATACAGGCCAATCCCATGATCGCCGCGCGTTTTGGTGGTGATACCGCGTTCAAATATCCTGTCACGGATCTCCGGTTGAATGCCCACGCCCTGGTCCGCCACTTCAATAATCAGCTCCTGTTCGCTGAGCTTAATCAGTACCTCCACCGGCGCGTGGGGCAGTGGCGACCGCTGCGTCGCTTCAATGGCGTTATCCAGCAGGTTACCAATAATTGAAATCAGCTCTTGTTCCCCAAGGGGCAGGAACGGTCTGTCCAGTCGACAGGCCGGGTCGAAACTCAGTTCAACACCTTTCTCCCGCGCGCGGGCGGCTTTCCCCAGCAGCAGACCGCACAGAGTTGGAGAGCTGAAGCGAGAGGAGATAAAGTCCAGCAACTCCTGGGCGTGTTCAGACTGCGCCTGAATGTAGCCAATCGCCTCTTCATAGCGTCCCATATGCAGCAGGCCGGACAAGGTCGTCATCCGGTTTAACTGCTCGTGGCGCATAATGCGCAGGTTATCTACATAGCGTTTTACCTGGCTGAGCTGGGCGCTCAGCGAGTCTATTTCATTGCGATCGCGGAACGTGATCACCCAACCCTGCAGCGACCCCTCAAGCATGATGTGCACCCGGCTGGCAATCACCGTGAGATCGTTAAAACGGCAAATCTCGTCGTGGGTATCTTTCGCCAGCATCGTCTGGGTGTCGAAGAACGGGACCGGATCGATCACCTGGCTTATCAGCTGTCCGCGCAGTTCGCGGGCCGGCTGGCTCAGACCCAGCAGCTTGCGCGCTGCCTGGTTGATCACTTCAATGCGCCGCCGATCGTCAATGGCAATCACCCCTTCATAAATAGACTCCATCATCGCCTTTTGCTGCCGCACCAGCAGACCGATTTCTCGCGGTTCGAGGGAGAAAATCTGCTTCTTAATGCTGCGGGTAAAGAACCAGGAGAAGATGAAGAGGGCCATCAACAACAGCACGGCGGCAATCAGGATATTGACGACTTTACTGACGGTAACGGTATCAAGGTAGCTGGTGAGATAGCCTACCGAAACAATGCCCACTACCTGCCCGGCATCGTTGAAAATGGGGGCTTTACTGCGTAGCGAAATGCCCAACCCTCCTTTACGGATGGTGATGGTACTTTTTCCCTGCAAAACGGCTTCGTTGTCTCCGCCAACCAGCGTAGTACCAACTCTGTCAGCAAAAACGGAATGAAAAAGGTGCTGTCCCTTATTATCTCCAATCACAATAAAGCTGGCGTCACTGTGTGAAGCTATTTTCTGCATAAAGTCGTGAATGCTTTTGATATCTTTTTGTTCAACTTCATCACGTAATGTAGGAATAATCGCAATTTCTTCTGCCTGTATTTTGGCTCGCGCACTCATTTCCTGATAAAGCTGTTTACCGACGTCGACATAATAATATCCGCCCAGTAACGCGAAAAGCACTGAGAAAAAGGCAACCAGCGAAATAAACAGCTTGATCTGGAAAGATACTTTCATAACTATCACGCGAGGTAGCAACAAAGAAAGCCAATATATCATCTTTTCTCTAGTGGATGGCCGCTTTGCCGAAAACTTGTGATCCCTTGCACAACAGGGGTTGTAAAAGATTTATCCGGAAGACTTATGCGCTTCAGAGCGCGCAAACAAATGTTATTTGTTTGTTCAAATCGGAAAAGAAACCATAAAAACCACGATAATAAATAAGGTGTAAATCACATTAAATAAAAGAAACCATTAAAACCATAGCTGCCATTAAAACTTCGCTTTTAATATGCCATTCCTCACATAAAGTAAGCCTTTGTGACTCTAAGCTGAACGCACAAAATAACCAAGGGGCTTATTATGAGCACAACTGACGATTCTTTCTCTGTTACCCACGACCCGATTGAAATTCAGCGACCTTCGCTCAAAGAGCGCTGGTGGCATATTATGGATACCTGGAAAATCGGGATTATTCCTCTGCCACTGTTCATTCTTGCTGGTGCGCTGATTGCGATTGATTGTCTGGGCGGGAAACTGCCGAGTGATATCGTGGTAATGGTGGCGACGCTGGCTTTCTTTGGCTTTGCCTGCGGCGAGTTTGGCAAACGCCTGCCGATTGTCGGCAAGCTGGGCGCGGCGGCGATTTGCGCCACCTTTATCCCTTCCGCGCTGGTCTATTACGGCCTGCTGCCGGATGTGGTGGTCGAGTCCACGACCAAGTTCTACAAATCTACCAACATTCTCTATCTCTACATCTGCTGCATCATTGTCGGCAGCATCATGAGTATGAACCGCACGGTACTGATTCAGGGCTTCCTGCGCATCTTCTTCCCGATGCTGTGCGGCGAAATCGTCGGCATGCTGGTGGGGATGGGCGTCGGTCTGGCGCTGGGTCTTGAGCCATTCCAGATCTTCTTCTTTATCATTCTGCCGATTATGGCGGGCGGCGTTGGGGAAGGGGCGATCCCGCTCTCTATCGGTTATGCCACCCTGTTGCATATGGACCAGGGCGTGGCGCTCGGTCGCGTGTTGCCGATGGTGATGCTCGGTGGTCTGACGGCGATCATTATCTCCGGCTGCCTGAACCAACTGGGTAAACGCTACCCACACCTGACTGGTGAAGGCCAACTGATGCCAAACCGCGCCAATGCGGATACCTCCGTCTCTCAACCTGCCTTCTCCGGTAAAGCGGATGTCACCACGATTGCTTCTGGCGCGCTGCTGGCGGTATTGCTCTACATGCTGGGGATGCTCGGTCACAAACTGATTGGTCTGCCTGCACCGGTTGGCATGCTGTTTATGGCGGTACTGGTGAAGCTGTGCAACGGTGCTTCTCCGCGCCTGCTGGAAGGTTCTCAGGTGGTCTACAAATTCTTCCAGACCTCAGTAACTTACCCGATTCTCTTCGCCGTTGGCGTGGCGATCACCCCGTGGCATGAGCTGGTGGCCGCGTTCACCGTGAGCAACCTGTTAGTTATCGTCAGCACTGTTTCTGCACTGGTGGCGACCGGTTTCTTCGTCGGCAAAAAGATTGGTATGCACCCGATTGATGTCGCCATCGTCTCCTGCTGCCAGAGCGGCCAGGGCGGTACCGGCGATGTGGCGATCCTGACCGCAGGTAACCGTATGAGCCTGATGCCATTCGCCCAGATTGCAACCCGTATCGGCGGCGCGATTAACGTCTCTATCTCACTGCTGATTCTGGGCAACTTCCTCGTTTAAGTTTTCAGGAAAGAACAATGAAACTCGCAAGCTTTGTATACCAGGGAAAACGCAGCTACGGCATCGTGCAGGCCGAAGGTGTGATTGATTTAGGTCGCCGTCTGGGCGACCGCTACAGCGACCTTAAAGCGCTGTTGCAGGGCAACGGGCTGGCGCAGGCCACCCGTTATCTGAACGATGCCGTGGATGTACCTCTGAATGCCATCACCTTCTTACCGGTGATTGAGCAACCGGAAAAAATCCTCTGCGTGGGCATGAACTACGCCGATAAGCGCAAGGAGTTTGACCAGCATAACCCGGCCCCGACGCTGTTTGTACGCTTCCCGGATTCCCAGACCGGCCACAACGAGCCGGTACTGAAACCGCGCCATTCCAGCGAATTTGACTATGAAGGCGAGCTGGCGGTGATCATCGGTAAAGGCGGGGAGAACATCAGCCGTGACGACGCCCTGCGCCATGTGGCCGGTTACAGCTGCTACATGGACGGCTCCGCCCGCGACTGGCAGCACACCTGGTTTACCGCCGGGAAAAACTGGCGTCAGACCGGCGCATTTGGCCCATGGATGGCGACGGCCGATGAGATCCCGGACCCGCATCAGCTGGCGATCCGCACCTGGCTGAACGGCCGTATGGTGCAGGAGGACAATACCAGCAGCATGATCCACAAGGTGGCGGAGCTGATCGAGTACATCAGCACCTTTACCCGCCTCAGCCCTGGCGATGTGATCATCACCGGCTCCCCTGGCGGTGTGGGTAAAAAACGTAACCCGCCGCTGTTTATGAAAGAGGGCGATCGCATTGAGGTGGAGATCGAGCATATCGGTCATCTGAGCAATGTGATCATGGAAGCGCCAGCCACCGGGCTTGCGGTAGCACACTAAGTAAGGCGGCAGTATGCAATCGCAACCCATTGATTTTCGCCACACCCTCGTGGCGAAACACCCGGAACGCTTAAGCCAGATCCGTTACCTGCTGGCAGACAGCGGCCTTGGCCTGGACAACGACATTGAGCTGTTTGTCGAAGCCTGGTCCGGCTCGCAGTTGGTGGGTTGCGCCGGGCTCGCTGCTAACGTCATCAAGTGTGTGGCCGTAAACGAGCAGCTTCGTGGCGAGAACCTCAGCGCGCGCCTGCTGGCAGAGGTGCAAAATGCGGCGCTGGAGCGCGGCCATTTTCACCTCTTCCTCTGCACCCGCCCGTGTAACAGGGAGCGCTTTGCCCGCAGCGGTTTCTGGCCGATTGCCCAGAGCGGCAACAACGCCGTACTGATGGAGAACACCCCGCAGGGGATTGAGCGCTACTGTCGTTCGCTGAGGTGTCAACGCCAGAACGGGGAGAAGATTGGCGCGATCGTAATGAACGCCAATCCGTTCACCCTCGGGCACCGCCATCTGGTGGAGCAGGCGGCAGCGCAGTGTAACGCCCTGCATCTGTTCGTGGTGCGCGAAGACGCCTCGTTCTTCCCCTTCTGCGCACGCATCGAGATGGTGCGGGCGGGCGTGGCGCATCTGCCGAACGTGGTGGTGCATGAAGGCTCGCAGTACATCATCTCCCGCGCCACCTTCCCGGCCTATTTCCTGAAGGAGACCGGCAAAGTGCAGCAGGCGTGGAGCGAAATCGACGTGCTGATCTTCCGTGACTTCATCGCTCCGGCACTGGGGATTACCCATCGCTTCATCGGCTCGGAGCCATTTTGCGACATCACCCGTCAGTACAACCAGACGCTGCACGACCTGCTGGCCACGCATATCGAGGTGGTGGAGATGCCGCGCATCAAGGCCACCGGTAACGCTATTTCGGCGTCAGAAGTACGCCGCTTACTCAAGACACAGCAGTTTTCCCGGATCCGGGACATTGTTCCGGACTCCACCTTCGCGCATCTCGAAACGCATTACCGTGCGAGTGCGGAAGTCGCTTAATTACCAGGAATTTATCATGAAAATTGTTAGGGAGGCGCTGGCCGGAACACAGGAGTCCAGCGACCTGATGGTGAAAATCGCTCCCGCTCACGGCGAGCTGGAGGTTGTCATCCACAGTGAAGTGATTAAGCAGTTTGGCGAGCAGATCCGCCAGGTGGTCAACGACACATTGCGCGCTATGAACGTGCACCAGGGATTAATCATTATTGAAGATAAAGGGGCGCTGGACTGCGTGATCCGCGCCCGCCTGCAGAGCGCACTCCTGCGTGCTGCGGATGAACAGGCTATCAACTGGGGGGCGCTGAAATGAGCAAACTCCGTCGCAGCATGCTGTTCCTGCCTGGTGCTAACGCCGCCATGCTCTCAACCGCGTTTATCTACCGTCCTGACTCCATCATGTTTGACCTTGAAGACGCCGTCGCTCTGCGCGAGAAAGACACCGCCCGCATGCTGGTGTTCCACGCGTTGCAGCACCCGATGTACCAGGATATCGAAACCGTGGTGCGCATTAACCCGCTGAGCACGCCGTTTGGCTTGCTGGATCTGGAAGCCGCCGTGCGGGCTGGCGTGGACGTGATCCGTCTGCCGAAAACCGATACTCCGGATGACATCTACGAACTGGAAGGCCACCTGGAGCGCATTGAGCAAGAATGCGGGCGCGAGGTCGGTTCTACCCGTGTGATGGCGGCCATAGAGTCAGCCATTGGTGTGATTAACGCCGTGGCAATTGCCCGCAGCTCTCCGCGCTTGATCGGTATCGCGCTGGCCGCCTTTGACTACGTGATGGATATGCAGACCGAGCGCGGCGACGGCACCGAGCTGTTCTACGCCCGCTGTGCCGTGCTGCACGCCGCTCGTGCGGCAGGCATCGACGCCTTCGACGTGGTGTGGTCAGACGTTAACGACGAGGCCGGGTTCCTGCGCGAGGTCGATCTGATCCGCAAGATGGGCTTTAACGGCAAATCGCTGATTAACCCGCGCCAGATCGACCTGCTGCATAACGCTTATGCCCCGACGCAGGAAGAGGTGGATCACGCGAAGCGGGTGATTGAAGCGGCAGAAGAGGGCGAGCGCAACGGGCTGGGCGTGGTGTCGCTCAATGGCAAAATGGTGGATGCACCGATTATTAACCACGCGCAGGTGGTGCTGGAACGCGCGGCGGCTTCCGGCGTGCGTCGTTAAGGATGAGATAATGAATCAGACAGAACTGCTCCATGTGAATTTTCCCCATCTGCGGGACTTAAAACCGTTTGATACCGCCCACAGCGCGACGCCGTGGCTGAACAATCCAGAAGAAAAACATACCCGTAAACTGTGTGCTTCCGTTGAAGAGGCCGTGTTACGTAGCGGCTTGCAGGACGGGATGACCATTTCGTTTCACCATGCGTTTCGCGAAGGCGACCGGGTGATCAATAACGTCGTGGCACTGTTGGCGAAGATGGGTTTCAAAAACCTGACCCTGGCCTCCAGCTCACTGATGACCTGCAACGATGCGTTGATTGAACATATTGAACGCGGCGTGATCACCCGAATTTACACCTCCGGGATGCGTGGCAGGCTGGCAGATGCCATCTCTCACGGCCTGATGGACGAGCCGGTGCAAATTCACTCCCACGGTGGGCGCGTGAAGCTGTTGCAGGACGGCGAACTGAACATCGACGTGGCGTTCCTTGGCGTGCCATGCAGCGATGAGTTCGGCAATGCCAACGGCACGCACGGCAAATCGAGCTGCGGCTCGCTGGGCTACGCCATGGTGGACGCGCACTTTGCCAGCAAGGTAGTACTGCTGACCGAAGAGCTGGTGCCGTTCCCCAATATGCCGGCCAGTCTGGTGCAGGACCAGGTGGACTACATTGTGCAGGTCGAGAGCGTGGGCGATCCGGCGAAAATTAGCGTCGGCGCGGCGCGCGTCACCAGCAATCCGCGCGAGCTGATGATTGCCCGTTATGCGGCAGATGTGATTGAGCACTCCGGCTACTTCAAACCAGGCTTCTCGATGCAGACCGGCTCCGGCGCGGCGGCCACCGCCTGCACGCGCTTTATGGAAGAGAAGATGGAGCGCAGCGGCGTGAAGGCACGTTTTGCGCTCGGCGGCATCACCGGCAGCCTGGTGGATCTGCACGAAAAAGGGCTGATTGAAAAGCTGCTCGATACCCAGTGCTTTGACGGACAGGCCGCGGCATCGCTGGCGCGCAACCCGAATCACGTAGAGATCTCCACCAACGTTTACGCCAATCCGGGCAGCAAAGCGGCATGTTGTGACCAGCTTGATGTCGTGATCCTGAGCGCCCTGGAAATTGACGTCGATTTTAACGTTAACGTGATCACCGGCTCTGACGGGGTAATGCGCGGGGCATCTGGCGGGCACTGCGATGTGGCTGCCGCGGCGAACCTGACGATTGTGGTGGCACCGCTGTTGCGAAGCCGCATTCCGACGGTGGTGAAGCGCGTGACCACTCGCCTGACGCCAGGGGAGTGCATTGATGTTTTAGTCACTGACCACGGTATTGCGGTCAATCCGGCGCGCCCGGAGATTCGCGAGCGTCTGCTTGAGGCCGGGCTGAAAATCGTCGATATCGACGCGCTGTACGAACGGGCTATCTCGCTGACAGGCGTGCCAAAAGCGATTGAATTTACCGACAAAATTGTGGGTGTGATCCGCTACCGCGACGGCAGTGTGATCGACACCGTAAGGCAAGTTAAGGAGTAACCATGACCATTGCGACACCCGTGCAGGCGGGTGTCAGCCTGGATGCATTGCTGGCGGCAAAAGAGCGCCGCGCAGCACGCCAGGCGGACTGGCTTGCACACTATCAACAACCGGTGATTTCACTCACCCTGGTCACGCCGGGCGAAATCAAAGACAGCCTGCGTTATCGCAATACGATGGGCGTGGCACTGCAAATGTGTGACCAGCTGCTGTGGGAAAACCGCTGGCAGGTGCTCGACCGTCAGGTTTTATGGCTGCCGACAGGGCCAGAGGCGCTGTGGTGCGTGGCCCATCAGGCGGCGGAAATGAAAGCCCACTGTGCAGAGCTGGAACAGACGCATCCGCTTGGCAGGCTCTGGGATCTGGATGTGATTTGCCCCCATAACGGCCATGTTGGACGGGTATCGTTAGGCGCGAATCTGCGTCGCTGCCTGATTTGTGACGAACCTGCTCACGCCTGTTCCCGTTCGCGAAATCATCCTGTTGAACAGGTGACGGCTCGCGTGGAGAAGATGATCGATGACTGGTTTGCTCGCGACTAAACCGCGCCAGGCTGACGTGCCTGCGCTTGCCGAAGCCGCGTTGTGGCAGGAGCTGGAACTGACGCCCAAGCCGGGGCTGGTGGACAAACTCAATAACGGTTCCCATCGCGATATGGACCACGCGCTGTTTGTCCGCAGTATTGCGGCGATTACGCCGTGGTTTTCGCGCTTTGCAGAACTCGGTAACGCGCATGCAGATAGGCCCGCAGATGAACAGTTACGGATTATTCGCCCGATGGGAATGGCCTGCGAGCAGGCGATGTACGCCGCGACGAACGGGGTGAACACGCACAAAGGCGGGATTTTTGCCCTGGGTTTACTGTGCTATGCCGCCGGACGTGTGAAAAATGTCTCCCCAGAAAGCCTCTGCTGTGAGGTCAGTAACATCTGCAGTGGGATGGTGTCGCGGGAGCTGCTCGCCCGCAGCGGACAGGCGACGGCGGGAGAGCGTCAGTTTAAGCAGTATGGCTTAACCGGCGCGCGCGGTGAGGCAGAAAGCGGCTTTGCTACGGTGCGTAAGGCGCTGGCGCAGTGGAACGGACTGTCACTTCACGGCCTGCTGTTACGCCTGATGACGATTAATCAGGACAGCAATCTGGTGTCGCGTGGCGGCATTGAGGGGCTGCGCTATGTGCAGGGCTATGCGCGCGAATTACTGGTGAACGGCTGGGATCGCGAGGCGTTGCTTCGAATGGATAAGGCATTGATTGAACGCAATCTGAGTCCGGGCGGCAGCGCGGATTTATTATCGGTGGGATGGGTGTTGTCGAAATTACCCCTCTCCTGAAAGGAGAGGGGATAACGATTAATGCGCTATCGGCTGTGTACCGTGTGCTTCGCGGACGTGCTTGTACTTGAACAGCGCGATGAACGCGAAGAACAGCACCAGCGAATATGCTGCGAAGATGAGCCACACTGGCTGCCAGTTGGTGATGCCGTTAGTGGTATACATCTCAACCACTTTACCGCTCACCACACCACCCAGAATACAGCCGAAGCCGTTGGTCATCATCAGGAACATGCCCTGCGCACTGGCGCGGATTTCAGGCTTCACCTCTTTTTCCACAAACACCGAACCGGAGATGTTGAAGAAGTCGAAGGCACAGCCGTAAACAATCATCGACAGAACCAGCAGCACGGTACCGAACGGGCTTGGGTCGCCATAGGCGAACAGACCGAAGCGCAACATCCACGCCGCGATACTGATAAGCATCACGTTCTTGATGCCGTAGCGGCTCAGGAAGAACGGGATGGTCAGGATGAACAGCGTCTCAGAGATCTGAGAGATGGACATCATCACTGACGCATGTTCAACGATAAAGCTGCCAGAGAACAGCGGGTTGTTATCGAAGCTGTGCAGGAAGGTGTTGCCAAACATGTTGGTGATCTGCAGCTCAGCTCCCAGCAGCATGGAGAAGATAAAGAAGATCGCCATGCGTTTGTTTTTGAACAGCGCGAACGCGTCCAGGCCGAGCATGGTACTCCAGCTCTGGTTTTTCTGCTGGTTTGAGACCGGAATATGCGGCAGCGTCAGGGTGAAGATCGCCAGCACCACGGAGAGCGCTGCACCGATATAGAGCTGCATATGGCTCAGTTCGAAGCCTGCGAAGCTCACGCCCCACATCGCCATAATAAAGCCGATGGTGCCCCAGATACGGATTGGCGGGAAATCGGTCACGATATCCATATCATTGGATTTCAGGCGGTAGTAGGAGATGGTGTTGATCAGCCCAAGCGTTGGCATGTAGGCCAGCGAGTTAAGCAGGATCACCATGAACATCGCCCCCGGCGTGGTTACCTGGGCTGCCATAAACAGCGTCCCCGCGCCTACCAGATGGCAAAGCATGTACAGCCATTTCGCACTTAACCACTTATCCGCCACGATACCCAGCAGCGTTGGCATGAAAACAGCCGCAATACCGAGCGAGCTGTATACGGCACCGATTGACGCGCCATCGAACTTGAGCGTCACAAACATATAGGAGCCGAGCGTAGTCAGCCAGCTACCCCACAGGCAGAACTGCAGAAACGACAATATTTTAAGCTGCAGCTTAAGGTTCATGTTACTTTCCTCACAAGTGAGCGGGAGATATGTTGTTTTGGGAACATTCAGGGTTGTTATTTGATGCAATTCTATCAGTTGGCAACGATATGTTTTGTTACCTCCCGCAAAAAAATGCAATCCACATTAATTTGCAGTTTGGATTGTGATGCAAATAACATTTTCGTATGGGTGGGGGAAACAGAACACCTTCTCCGTTTAGGAGAAGGTGTGTTGATCAACGGCGGCGGTAGTTTTTCTGTGCCGTATTCACCTTATACAGATAGCGGCGGGATTCCGCAGACGGGTGGCGAGTGGTGAGGGTTGAGTAGACATCCCCCGGCGCCATGCTGTTGATGATGTTTGCGGCCTGAACCTTGTCATTCGAGAACACGCGCAGCACGCTGCCCGCACCACCGTTATACGCAGTAATCACCGCATAACGACGTGACGTCGGGTTATCAATTCCGCCCAGGTACACATTGTTGAGCATGGCCAGGTAAGCTGTGCCGGTATCAATGTTGCTCTGTGGGTCGAACAGATAACCGCGGCTTGGTGTGCCGGATTTCCCCTGAGCACGGAAGACATCTTTACCGGCGCTGTGTTGCACAACCTGCATCAGCCCCAGAGCATCGGAACGACTTACCGCGTATGGGTTAAAAGAAGATTCCGTTTGCATGATCGCCAGGATCAGCGACTCATCCACACCATATTTACGTGAGGCCTGACGCACCATTCCCAGGTACTTATGCGCACGCTTGTCGAGGTGGTTCGGGACGAGGTTGATGGTGATGCTGTAGATAATCTTCAGGCCGTTTGAGCGGCTTTTCAGACGGGTCTGCAGCAGATAGTCAGCAAATTTTGTGGCGCGACCTTCCCAGCGGATTGGCTGTCCGGTCTGATCGACCACCTGACCGTACAGGAACGGCTCTTTCGAGATCGTAATATCGTCGGCATCGGAGTAGAGATCGATAGAGCCTGGATCGTCACCCATCAGCAGGGTTTTGATAATTGCCTGCCTTAACCGTGCCGCCGGATCCGTACCTGCGATGGTCTCTATCGTGATCGTACCTTCATCAAAGTTGATGTGGCTACGGGTCAGATAAGCGTCGGTGTACTTAACGTAGTCCTTAGGTCCGGCAATAAGAACTTCGTTAAATCCCCATATATTCTCGATGTTGTGGGCAAACTGCCCCATCAAAATGTCAAAACCGTTGGTGTCCTTGATCCAGGCTTCGTTGTAATCTTCGCCTTTTTTTGACGAACACGAGACAAGCAACGGCGCAACAAGGGCTAGCGCTAAAAGTTTTTTCATCATTCCGGGAGTGCGTGTTGTGTTTGCTTTAACGGCGGGGGCATCCCCGCGCGCTGTTATTTTTCCGGCGGCGTATAGCCTTCGATGTGTACGTCTTTGCCTTCAAACAGGAAGCTCACCATCTCCTGCTCCAGCAGCTTGCGGTGTTCCGGGTTCATCATGCTGAGTTTTTTCTCGTTGATCAGCATGGTCTGTTTTTTCTGCCACTGTCCCCAGGCTTCTTTGGATATTTCGTTATAAATGCGCTTACCCAGATCGCCCGGATAAAGCTGGAAGTCCTGGCCTTCAGCGTCACGCTGCAGGAAAGTACAAAAAATCGTTCTGGCCATACTCATTCCTCTTTTTTAGCCGATGCTAAACCATTGCACCGGCACGTAATTGCTGTAACAGGCGCTCCACGGGAGCCGCCAGTCCGACTGATGGCGGTTGCGCTAAGTTATACCAGAGAGCAGTGCCTTCATCCATGCATGAGGTGAATGAGGACACGGGAAGCCACATCGGAACAATATCCAGATGGAAATGGCTAAAGGTGTGGCGAAACGCGGTCAGTTGCGTCAGATTATCGGCAGCAATCCCGCGCTTTTTAAGCCATTCGCGCAGCAAATCTTCATCTTCAAACTGTGGGAAACAGTACAGACCACCCCACAAACCGCTCGGTGGACGCTGGGCGAGGAAGACTTCGTCGCCGTGTTGCATCAACAACATATAGCCCGTGCGCTCCGGCAGCG
Source organism: Enterobacter sp. E1 (assembly GCF_016809815.1). Lineage (NCBI taxonomy): Bacteria > Pseudomonadati > Pseudomonadota > Gammaproteobacteria > Enterobacterales > Enterobacteriaceae > Enterobacter > Enterobacter sp. E1. Next base: position 235,601 of record NZ_JAFBJM010000003.1, read on the forward strand.
TCTGCTTAGGTTTCTTGCCCGGATACTGCGCCCATGAATGGTTGGCATACGCCACGCAGAGATTATTGACCGGGCAGAGTTCGCATTTCGGTTTCGAGCGCGTGCAGACCATTGCGCCGAGATCCATCATCGCCTGGTTAAAACGCTCAACGCCTTTGGCTGGGGTCACGTCTTCACTGATCTCCCAGAGCCGTTTTTCAACGTCCTTCTTCCCTGGCCAGCCATCGACGGCATAGCAGCGTGCCAGTACGCGTTTTACGTTACCGTCGAGGATCGGGAAATGTTTGCCGAGTGACAACGAGAGAATGGCACCTGCGGTTGATCGTCCGACGCCAGGCAAATCTGCCACCTCGTCGAAAGTTTCCGGAAATTGTCCGTTGTGGCGCGTCGCGACCTGCTGTGCGGCCTTGTGAAGGTTGCGTGCGCGGGCGTAATAGCCAAGCCCCGTCCACAGGTGTAGCACTTCGTCCAGCGGCGCATTGGCCAGATCGGTCACCGTCGGGAAACGCGCCATAAAACGCTCAAAATAAGGAATCACCGTGGCGACCTGCGTTTGTTGCAACATCACCTCGGAGAGCCATACTTTGTAAGGCGTTTTTTCAATTTGCCAGGGCAGGGTTTTACGCCCGTATTTGTCGTACCAGTCCAGCACCTGGGCTGAAAATTGAGAGGCTTGCATGGTCATCGATTCGCATAATCAGGGACGCAGATTGCAGCACAGCGTCAATCTGCTGTAAACCGGATCTTTCCCATGCTTGCATAGAAGCCTTAACTTTGGATAATGCCCGTTTCCCGAACATTCTCACAAGCAGACAACTCTTTTATGAAAAACGACGTCATTTCACCGGAATTTGATGAAAACGGTCGCCCGCTGCGCCGTATTCGCAGCTTTGTCCGCCGTCAGGGTCGCCTGACTAAAGGGCAGCAACATGCGCTGGACAACTACTGGCCGGTGATGGGCGTTGAGTTCACAGAACAGCCTGTCGATTTTGCCGAGCTGTTTGGCCGCGAAGCGCCTGTGACGCTTGAGATTGGTTTTGGTATGGGGACCTCGCTGGTGGCCATGGCCAAAGCCCGCCCTGAGCAGAACTTCCTCGGCATTGAAGTACACTCGCCTGGCGTAGGTGCATGCCTGGCAACGGCTCATGAAGAGGGCGTTGAGAACCTGCGCGTGATGTGTCACGACGCGGTGGAAGTGCTGCACAAAATGATTCCTGACAATTCTTTGAACATGGTTCAGCTCTTTTTCCCTGACCCATGGCACAAAGCACGTCATAATAAACGCCGTATCGTTCAGGCTCCGTTTGCGGAGCTGCTGAAAAGTAAGTTAAAACTGGGCGGTGTCTTCCACATGGCGACCGACTGGGAACCTTATGCGGAACATATGCTGGAAGTAATGTCTTCGCTGGACGGGTATAAAAACCAGTCTGAAAGCAATGACTATGTACCGCGTCCGGATTCGCGTCCGGTAACGAAATTTGAACAGCGTGGCCATCGTCTTGGCCACGGTGTATGGGACTTAATGTTCGAGAGGGTGAAATAATGGCAAAGAATCGTAGCCGTCGTCTGCGTAAAAAAATGCACATCGAAGAATTCCAGGAAGTGGGTTTCTCCGTTGCGTGGCGTTTCCCGGAAGGCACCAGTGTAGAACAGATCGATCAGGACGTAGATGCGTTTATCAATGACGTGATCGAACCTAACAAACTGGCCTTCGACGGTAGCGGCTACCTGGCATGGGAAGGTCTGATCTGCACCCAGGAAGTGGGTAAATGCACCGAAGAACATCAGGCTCTGGTACGCAAATGGCTTGAGGACCACAAACTGGAAGATGTCCGCGTCAGCGAACTTTTCGACGTTTGGTGGGACTAATAAAGAAGTCAAGGGCCAGCATTAGCTGGCCCATTTTGTCTGAGGGAGTGTTTAAGATGCGCAAAACGTTGCTGGCTGTTGCTTTGATGGCAACCGGATTCACCGCCCATGCGGATTACAAATGTAGCGTCACCCCGCGTGATGACGTGGTGTTAAGCCCGCAAACCGTGCAGGTCAAAGGCGAAAATGGCGATCTGGTGATTACGCCGGATGGTAACGTGACGTTTAATGGCAAGGTGTACAACCTGACTGCCGCGCAGCGTGAGCAGGCGAAAGACTACCAGTCCGATTTGCGTACCGCGCTGCCGTGGATTGACCAGGGCGCTCTGACACGCGTTGAGAAAAGTCGCGTTGCGCTGGACAAGATCATTACCAAAGAAGTGGGTGAGAGCAGTAATATGCGCTCCCGCCTGACAAAGCTCGATAAACAGCTGAAAGAGCAGATGAACCGTATTATTGAGCATCGCACCGATGGCCTGACGTTCCACTACAAAGCGATTGATCAGGTCCGTGCTGACGGGCAGCAACTGGTGAACCAGGCGATGGGCGGCATTCTGCAGGACAGTATCAACGAGATGGGTGCTAAAGCGGTGCTGAAGGGCGGCGGTAACCCGCTTCAGGGCGTGCTGGGCAGTCTGGGCGGTCTGCAGACCTCAATTCAGAACGAGTGGAAGAACCAGGAAGATGATTTCCAGCAGTTCGGCAAAGACGTGTGTAAACGCGTGGTGTCGCTGGAAGATAGTCGGAAGGCGCTGGTGGGGACGTTGAAGTAATTTCCCCTCACCCTAACCCTCTCCCTTTCAGGGTGTACAGCCCGGGGTGAGGGTTGCAGCATTTTCAGTGTTTCAGGGATCTTTTCTAACACCGCCTCTTCGTCATTCCAGAGTTCGTTGTTCCAGAATCGAATGACATGCCAGCCTTTCCCTCAGCTGGCAGAACGGGATGCAAAATCCTGAATCAGCCTTCAGGGATCTTCAGCGAGGAACAGCTCAAGAAGAGAGTTTAAGAACAGTTTGCCGTGCTCGGTGATTTGCCAGTATTCATCACACTCGGTCAGATACCCCTGCGCCAGCGCTTCGTCAATCTGCGGACGAATCACCGCTTCCGGCAGGCCGGTGTAGAGTTCGAACTCTTTACGTGGCGCGGCTTCCAGCAGACGGAAGCGGTTCATAAAGAACTCAAAAGGCTTATCCGCCGCCTCGACGTCATGCTGACGCTCCAGGTAGCGGCCTTCCATATACCCACGCGGGTGGCGAGTCTTGGCCGTGCGCAGAATACGCCCGTCCGGGAAAGTCACCTTGCCGTGCGCGCCGCAGCCAATCCCCAGATAGTCGCCAAAGCGCCAGTAGTTCAGGTTGTGCTGACACTGGTAGCCCGGCTTCGCGTACGCGGACGTTTCATACTGCTGGTAGCCCGCAGCGGTCAGAAGCTGATGGCCCTGCTCGAAGATATCCCACAGCGCGTCGTCATCCGGCAGTACCGGCGGGCGGGAACCAAACAGCGTGTTCGGCTCAATGGTGAGCTGGTACCACGACAGGTGCGGTGGGTTCAGCTCAATCGCCTGGCGTAAATCGTCCAGGGCCTCGTCCAGCGACTGGTCCGGCAGGCCGTGCATCAGATCGAGGTTAAAGCTGCGCAGGCCCAGCCCTGTCGCCAGCTTTGCCGCACGCTTCGCCTCTTCCGGGCCGTGAATGCGCCCCAGACGTTTTAACTTCGGTTCGCTAAAGCTCTGCACGCCGATGGAGATACGGTTAACGCCCGCACGTTGATAATCGACAAAACGGTCAGCCTCAACGGTACCGGGGTTGGCTTCCATCGTGATTTCAGCATCCGTTGCCAGGTTCAGGCGAGCACGCACGCCGTCCAGCAGCGTTTGCATCGCCGGACCTGACAGCAGGCTCGGTGTACCGCCACCAATAAAAATGGTCTTAACTTCACGTCCCTGTGCGTAAGGTACATCGGTATCCAGGTCGGCCAGCAGATGTGCAACGTAGTCATCGTGTGGCACTTCACCTTTCAGCGCGTGCGAGTTGAAATCGCAGTACGGACATTTCTGCACGCACCACGGGATGTGAATATAAAGACTCAGAGGTGGCAAATTAGCCATTACGTAACGCTTCCAGTAACAATTTCAGTGCGCGTCCACGGTGGGATATCGCGCTTTTCTCTTCACGGGTCAGTTCCGCCGCGGTTTTACCCTCAGACGGGACAAAGAAAATCGGGTCATAACCAAAGCCGCCATTGCCTGCTGCTTCACGGGTAATCACACCCGGCCAGCTACCGTGGCAGACGATGGGGGTTGGGTCTTCCGCATGACGCATATACACCAGCACACAGTGGAACTGCGCGGTACGCTGTTCGGCAGGCACATCTTTCAGTGCAACAAGCAGCTTTTCCAGATTCTGCTGGTCGGTTGCATCTACGCCAGAATAGCGCGCGGAGTAGATCCCCGGCGCGCCACCGAGAAAATCCACGGCAAGACCGGAATCATCGGCAATTGCGGGCAGGCCCGTTATCTGCGAGGCATGGCGCGCTTTCAGGATCGCGTTTTCGATAAACGTCAGGCCTGTCTCTTCGGCGGAATCAACACCGAGTTCGGTCTGGGCAACCACATCCAGCCCAAAATCATTTAATAGCGAGGCCAGCTCGCGTACTTTACCGGCATTACCGGTCGCGAGAACAACTTTCTGCATGGTTTAGTCCTGTTCTGTCAGAGCCGCGACTTCCGTCGGGATAGATTGCGGGTTGAGGATTTTTACCTGTTTATGCCGCCCAAGTTCGCCTTTTTCGATGATGACCTGGCTTTTAGCCACGCGAAACTGTTTTGCCAGATATTTGGTCAAATGCGCGTTCGCCTGGCCGTCAACGGGTGGGGCAGTGATGGCGACTTTTAACTCGTCGCCATGCAGTCCAACAATACTGTCGCGGCTGGCTTTCGGCTGAATATACAGCCGCAAAACCAGCCCGTCAGCGCAGGTGCTTACTGCGCTCATAGCGCCATCCACAGCCCCGGCAGCAGCATATCGCCCGTGGACTGTAACAGCTCTGCGATGCCCATGTTGATCACGTAGAGCAGCAGAACCAGGATCATTGGGGAAAAATCGATGCCGCCCATAGACGGAAGCAGGTTACGGATCGGGCGCAGCAGAGGTTCGGCCAGTTGCATCAGCGCGTACTCCACCGGGCTACGACCCTGGCTCACCCAGCTCATGATTGCCATGACCAGCAGCACCCAGAAGATCAGCAGACCGACGGTTTTAATCAGAATCAATACCGCTGCAATCCAGATAATCGGCTGGAAGGTGATGACCATAAACAGCACAATCGCTTTGATAATGCTCAGAATAAACGCCACCAGCACAGAAGCGCTGTCGATGGGACCCATTGCCGGGATAATACGACGCAGCGGTCCGACAACAGGCTGCGTGATTTTCACGACAAACTGCGAGAATGGGTTGTAAAAATCAACACGGGCCCACTGCATCCAGACGCGCAGCAAAAGCGCCATCGTATACAGCTCAATGACCGTTGAGAGCAGGAAAGTCAACGTCTTCATGGCGTTCCTCAGGTTTCCTTATTATTTTGAGTAGTCGCGCGCACCGAAAATTGCCGTACCGATGCGCACCATAGTGCTGCCTGCCGCGATGGCGGCTTCCATATCATCCGACATGCCCAGAGAAAGCGTGTCTACCGTTTGATAGCGCGATTTAAGCGCCTCAAATGCTACAGCCATTTGCTGTGCCACGGCAAACTGCCTTTCATAACTTGACTCAGGCGCCGGTATTGCCATCAGCCCACGCAGGGTTAAACGCGGCAATGCGGCGACTTCAGCCGCCAGCGCATCCAGTTCGTCCAGAGTAATGCCGGACTTGCTGTTTTCGTCACTGATGTTGACCTGAATCAGCACATTAAGAGCGGGCATTTCAGCCGGACGCTGCTCGTTCAGGCGGGTAGCGATGCGCAGACGGTCAATGGTATGACACCAGTCGAAGTGTTCAGCGACCAGTCGGCTTTTGTTCGACTGCAGTGGACCAATAAAGTGCCATTGCAGATCCGTAACCCCCTGTTCCTGGAAGTCGCGAATTTTATCCACGCCTTCCTGCACATAGTTTTCGCCAAACGCCCGCTGGCCAGCATCAATTGCTTCTGCGATGGCGCTCGCAGACTTAGTTTTGCTGACTGCAAGTAACGTAATTTCTTCTGAAGCACGGCCGCAACGTGTTGCTGCAGCTGAGATTTTGTCCCGGACCTGTGCCAGGTTATGCGCAATGTCGTTCATTTTCCGAGGAGTAGTCTATGGATGTGGAAGAAATTGTGGCCCTTAGTGTAAAGCATAATGTCTCCGATCTACACCTGTGCAGTGATTCACCACCCCGATGGCGCAGATTAGGCCGTCTTGAACCGGCACCGTTTCCGCCCCCTGATGTCGAGTCATTGCTAAAAGCATGGCTCAACGATGAGCAGCAAGGAGCCTGGTGGGCAAACGGGCAGGTGGATTTTGCCGTAACCATTGCAGGAGGCCAGCGTTTACGCGGCAGTGCCTTTAAACAGATGAAGGGGGTCTCTGTGACGCTACGGCTGTTGCCGCGAAGCTGTCCGCAACTCTCTTCGCTGGGAGTACCACGGGCTGTGCCGGAACTGCTAACGAACGACAACGGATTGATTCTGGTCACGGGGGCGACCGGCAGCGGCAAATCCACCACGCTGGCGGCGATGGTCGATTTTCTCAACCGCAATACTGACGGCCATATCCTGACGCTCGAAGATCCGGTGGAGTTTATGTACCAGAGTGAACGCTGCCTGATACAGCAGCGAGAGATTGGCCAACACAGTCCGTCATTCGCCGAGGCGCTACGTAGCGCGTTACGCGAGGATCCTGACATTATTCTGCTGGGGGAACTGCGCGACAGCGAAACGATCCGCCTGGCGCTGACGGCGGCTGAAACCGGGCATCTGGTGCTGGCAACATTGCATACGCGCGGTGCATCCCAGGCGATTGAACGGCTGGTCGATACGTTCCCGGCTCAGGAAAAAGATCCGGTGCGTAATCAACTGGCCGGCAGCCTGCGGGCGGTGCTGGCGCAAAAGCTACTCCCCGATCTACAGGGCGGTCGCGTGGCGCTGTATGAGCTACTGGTGAATACCGCTGCCGCGGCGAATCTCATTCGTGAAGGAAAAACATGGCAACTGCCCGGCATCATTCAAACCGGTCAACAAACGGGGATGCAGAACTTTGACCAGAGCCTGGCAGAGAGGCGGGCACAGGGGCGACTTCAGGCTCCCTGTGCTCAGTAGCCCTGTTCGAAATAGCTTTCGAGAATGATGACGGCAGAAGCAGAGTCTACGCTGCCTTTGTTGAGCGCCCGGAAACCCCCGTGCTCAAACAGACCCGCACGCGCTTCGACAGTGCTAAGACGCTCGTCGTGAAGCTTCACGGAGACGCCAAAGCGGCCATGGATTTTATTGGCAAACTTCCGCGCTCTGGCGGTCAGTGGCTGCTCTGTACCATCCATATTCAGCGGTAGTCCAACGATAACATCATCCGGCTGCCACTCTTTGAGCAGACGCTCAATCAGATTCCAGTCAGGCGTGCCGTCGTTGGCCTTCAGAGCCGTTAGCGGACGGGCAGTGCCCGTGATGCGCTGACCCACGGCGACACCGATGCTTTTCGTACCAAAATCGAAGGCCAGAAGTGTTCCACTCATCAGGCATGCCCCGCTACGCCAGGCATGGTCAGAATATCAATGCCAATCAGTTTCGCCGCCTCACGCCAGCGATCGGCGATAGGGGTTTTAAACAGGATATTCATGTCCGCAGGTGCCGTAAGCCAGGCGTTATCGAGAAGCTCTTGCTCAAGCTGACCTTTTTCCCATGACGAGTAGCCCAGCGCCACCAGTACTTCAGAAGGCTGCTCTGCAGTTCCCAGCGTTTCGAGCACGTCGCGTGAGGTTGTGATGACGGTATTATCAGAGATTCGAATACTGGAAGAGAACTCAGGCGGCGTGTGCAGGATAAAACCACGATCTTCTGCAAGCGGTCCGCCCAGCATCACCGGTTTATCAAGCCGGATTTCCGGCAGGCGGGCTTCAGCCGAAATTTTCAGCTTTTCCAGAATCCCCTCAACCTGGAGGTTTTCCAGCGGTTTGTTGATGATGATACCCATCGCACCGTCTTCGTTGTATTCGCAAATATAAACCACGGCGCGGCGAAAAATCGGATCCTGGAGAGCAGGCATGGCAATAAGAAAGTGATGCTGTAAATTCATTGTCAGAGGTACTGTTTCCTGGTTTAAAAAGCGACAGCACCCAGTATGCGGACAAACTGTGGGGCTGTCACTAATAGTATTAGTAAGTTATTTCTGGATACGTTTCTCGATCGCGTCCATCAGCATTCCGGTAATCGAAATCGGGAATTCCGCTTCGATTTCACGAATGCAGGTCGGGCTGGTAACGTTCACTTCGGTCAGGCGGTCGCCAATGATATCCAGACCCACAAAAATCAGACCTTTGGCTTTAAGCGTCGGGCCGACACGGCGGGCAATTTCCCAGTCGCTTTCTGTCAACGGACGCGGCTCGCCGCGGCCACCTGCCGCCAGGTTGCCACGGGTTTCTCCACCCTGCGGAATACGTGCGAGGCAGTAAGGAACCGGTTCGCCATCCACGACCAGAACACGTTTATCCCCATCTTTAATGGCCGGAAGGTAGTTCTGCGCCATGCAGTAACGGGTGCCGAGTTCGGTCAGCGTTTCAGCAATCACGCCAATATTCGGGTCGCTTTCTTTCACGCGGAAGATTGACGCACCACCCATCCCATCCAGCGGTTTCATGATGATATCGCCGTGCTTCTGCCAGAATTCCTTCAGCTGCGCCTTGCTGCGGGTCACCAGGGTTTCCGGCGTCAGGTCAGAGAACCAGGCGGTGTAGAGCTTCTCGTTACAGTCGCGCAGGCTCTGCGGTTTGTTGACGATCAGAGTGCCTTTCTCTTCGGCACGCTCAAGAATGTAGGTGCAGTAGATGTATTCGGTGTCGAACGGCGGATCTTTACGCATCAGGATGACGTTCAGATCGGCAAGCGCAATATCCTGCTCGGTGCCGAATTCATACCATTTGTCGTAGTTCTGCTCGACGTTAACGATGCGGGTGCGCGCGCGAGCTTCACCGTTGATCAGGTAAAGATCGTTCATCTCCATGTAGTGGAGTTCATAGCCACGACGCTGCGCTTCCAGCAGCATTGCGAAGCTGGAATCTTTCTTGATATTGATGTTTGCGATGGGGTCCATCACGATGCCGAGCTTGATCATGTTCTTCTCCGTTAATGCTTCAACCCAGATCGCCAAACCGTACCTGTAGCGCGGTAATGGCCGTGAGTGCCGTTGTCTCAGTGCGCAGAACGCGAGGTCCCAACAGAATATCAGTAAACTGGTAACGTGCCGTCATCGCAATTTCGTCGGCCGACAGGCCACCTTCCGGGCCAATCAACAGGCGTACGCGCTCAACGGGCAGCGGCAGCGTATTGATGCTGGCGCTGGCGCGCGGATGAAGATTGAGCTTCAGCCCACTGTCCTCTTCTGCACACCAGTCCTCCAGATCCATCGCCGGGCGGATCTCCGGAATACGGTTGCGGCCACTCTGTTCACAGGCCGCAATAGCGATTTTCTGCCACTGCTGGATCTTTTTGTTCAGACGTTCCGCATCCAGTTTAACGCCACAGCGCTCAGAAAAAAGTGGCGTAATGAGGCTTACACCCAGTTCAATCGATTTCTGGATGGTAAATTCCATCTTTTCACCGCGCGACATTACCTGGCCTAAATGAATATGCAGCGGCGATTCACGGTCATCCACTTCGCCACGCAGCACATTTACGTGGACACTTTTCTTATCCGCGCGTGTGATTTCGGCGTCGAAAACCTGATTAGAGCCGTCAAATAGCTGTATGGCCTGGCCAGCACCCATGCGCAGCACGCGGCCAACGTGGTTGGCGGCTTCATCAGACAGGGCGATTTCGCAGCCTGCGGTAATCAGTTCAGGGTGGTAGATGCGAGGGATGCGCATAGTCAGAAATTCCATTAGTCATGCGATGTAAGCGAATTGCCGCTAGTGTAGGTTAGCTCTTTTGCGCCTGGCAAGCCCGCTGGACATAAGGGTTATGATTCCCCTGAACTTTAGCGATACGCTCATCACGCTGGCATTCCCACTCCGTTACCGGGTATTGCTTATCCCATGCATTGAACAGCTGGGTTTGCTGGCGCGAAAGGTTGAGGTCGTAACGGTCACGCATATAGAAGTAGGTGCGGGCGATACTGCCGCGCGCGCGGGCTGGGGGCTCGGCGACTTTCTCTTTGAAATCAACCTTCATACCGCACTGTCCGTACTGGCCTTCGCCACCGTTCCACTGGCTGTACATAAAATTGCCGCGGTCGCCGTTCACTTCACCCACGGCGGGTTGCAGGTTATGCATATCGCTTTCCATCTGGCGATAAACCGGGTCGCTGGCGCAGTTTTTACGTCCGCCATCCTGCCAGCACTGACGCTGGTGGCCAAACTGCCATGCTGGCACAACATGTTCCCATTCGATGCGGCTGGCGCGATTCTCGTTTTTACGCACTTTATAGCCGCAGGACTCCAGGTCAACGATCCCTTTTTTACCCTGCCAGTTAATTTTACAGCCGCAGTAGAAATCGCCCGGTACATCGGCGTTCACCTTCACACCTGCTGCCTTGGCCTGGGAAAAACTGTTGATACCGTCGGCCAGAGCATGGCCTGAGAGCGCCGTCGCCAGAAAAGCGACCGCGAGAGAGAAATTACGGGACATCTTACACTCCGTGTCAAAACGAGCCCGCAACGTAACGAATGTTGTTCCTGTATGCAATCAGTCAGATCAGGAAAGTTCCTGAAAGTTCAGCTGATTATTCCGCGATCAGCGGCTCGCCGCATTTGACGCAGCGGTAGGTTGCCTCGCCGCGCACCACGCGATTGTGACGGCGAACGGTGAGCTGATGCTGCTGACACTGGCAGCGGTAAGGGAAGGTATTGCGGCGTACTGATTCCAGCTCGAACTGATGGGTTCTGCGAGCCGGAACACCGAGCACGGCTTCCATCATCCATTTCCACTCTTTTCCGTGGGGCGCGACGCGGCCAAAGTGTTTCCACACCAGAAGATGGGCCAGCTCGTGCGGAACCACTTCATCGATGAACGCCTGTTGGTTTTCCATCATTAGCACCGGGTTAAGGCGGATCTCGTAAGACTCCAGCCACGCTGTGCCCGCTGCGGTTCCACGCTGCTGGTAAACGAGTTTGGGTTCAGGATAATTGCGGCCGAGCTTCAGGTTCGCCTGGGCGAGTTTTTCCCGCAGGCTGCGCATAACGGCTTGCTGGATGGCAATGGGGAGACGGGGTGCTTTCATAGGGGCAGAGCATAAAACGCGAAGCGGGGAGGTGCAAGGGGCACCTCCCCGTGAGGGGATTAGTCGTGGGCGCCGATTTCACGCAGCGGACGACCTTTCATCAGGTTACGTTCTATATGTTCCAGCGAAACGTGTTTGGTTTCTGGAACCAGCCAGATAGTCAGAACAATAAAGAACAGGTTCAGACCGGAGTAAATCCAGAATGTGTTGGCATTCCCCAGACTGTTGAGCATGGTCAGGAAGGTTGCGCCGACAATCATGTTTGCCACCCAGTTGGTCGCAGTTGAGCAGGTGATACCAAAATCACGCCCTTTCAGCGGCTGAATTTCGGAGCACAGCACCCAGATCAGCGGGCCGGCACTCATCGCAAACCCGACGATAAACATCAGCAGCATGCCTACCGCGAAGTACTGGGCTGTTGGTGAGTGAATACCCACATGCATCATTGTACCGAGGACGCCCATACCGGCCGCCATCACCAGGAAGCCCAGCGTCAGCGTTGGCTTACGTCCCCAGCGATCAACCAGGCCGATGGCGATAAAGGTCGCCAGCACGTTGGTCAGACCCACGATGACGGTACCCCACATCTGCTCGGTGGTGTTGGTGTAACCCGCCAGTTCAAAGATTTTTGGCGCGTAGTACATGATGACGTTCATCCCGGTGAACTGCTGCATCACTTGCAATAACACGCCCAGGAATACGGCGCGACGGAAGTTACTGTTCTCTTTAAACAGCGCCCAGCCGGACTGTTTCACCTTCAGGCTTTCGCGGATCTCTTCCAGCTCGTTTTTCGCTTCTGCGCTGGTATCACGCAGGCGCAGCAGCACGCGTTCTGCATCAACGAAGCGGCGTTTGGCGGCAAACCAGCGCGGGCTGTCCGGCAGGAAGAAAACACCAATCAGCAACAGAATTGCCGGGATGATGATCACGCCGAGCATCCAGCGCCATGCGCCGCTGTAGCTAAATGCGGTATCGGAAAGGTAGGCCCCCAAAATACCGATGGTGATCATCAGCTGGTACATGGAAATCATACTGCCACGGATTTTCTCAGGGGCGATTTCTGACAGGTAAAGCGGGGCGGTATAAGAGGCAACGCCCACGGCGAGGCCCAGCAGCACGCGGGAGACCAACAGCACCTCTACGTTTGGCGCCGCCGCCGAGAACAGTGAACCGGCCACAAACAGAATAGCGCCGATCATCAGGCTTTTTTTACGGCCCAGTTTGAAGGAGAGCCAGCCGCTGCCGACCGCACCAACCGCTGCACCGAACATCATGGAGCTCACCACCCATTCCTGAGTGTGGGCACTTATTTGAAACTCATCGGTGATGAAGGGGAGCGCGCCGGCAATCACGCCGATATCCAGGCCAAAGAGTAATCCTGCCAGGGCTGCGAGGAAGCAGACGAAGAAAGTCATCGCCTTGTTGGACGTACGCCCCTGTTTTTTATTGTCAGGCATTATGCCCTCCAGTTGGGTTATCAGTTTTATTGATATTAAGGGTAGGTGAGCGACCCGCAAAAATATGTGAGACAAATCACAATGGTGTAATCGGTTACACTAGCTTGTGACCGTCAATAAAATTAACACTTTGAAAATATAGAGGTAAATTGGGTGAGGTGCATCGCGAAAGACGACATTTCAGACTTAACTGAAACGAGATGTAACAGCAGAAGAAAGGCGATCATGCAAAGAGATTTTTCTGAAATCAGGGTATATCCAGTATGGTGTAATCGATTCCATTATCTCTAAAATGCAAAAGGCCAGCACGAAGGCTGGCCTTTTAAAGAACAACTGTCAGTCGATTATTTCAGACCGGCAGCTTCACGCAGCAGAGCGGCTTTGTCGGTTTTTTCCCATGGGAAATGTTCACGACCAAAGTGACCGTATGCCGCGGTTTCTTTGTAGATTGGGTGCAGCAGATCCAGCATCTGGATCAGGCCGTATGGACGCAGGTCGAAGAACTCGCGCACCAGCAGCGTCAGCTGTTCTGAAGGGACTTTCTCAGTACCGAAGGTTTCAACCATGATGGAGGTTGGTTCAGCTACACCGATAGCGTAGGACACCTGGATCTCACAACGATCGGCCAGACCTGCAGCAACGATGTTTTTCGCAACATAACGTGCAGCATACGCCGCAGAGCGGTCAACTTTTGATGGATCTTTACCAGAGAACGCACCGCCACCGTGACGCGCCATGCCGCCGTAGGTATCAACGATGATTTTACGACCGGTCAGACCGCAGTCACCCATTGGGCCGCCGATAACAAAGCGTCCGGTTGGGTTGATGAAGAATTTGGTTGCAGAGCTCAGCCATTCTGTCGGCAGAACCGGCTTGATGATCTCTTCCATCACTGCTTCTTGCAGGGATTTCTGATCGATATCTTCGGAATGCTGGGTAGACAGAACCACCGCGTCAATCCCGACGATTTTGCCGTCGTCATACTGGAAGGTCACCTGGCTTTTTGCATCCGGGCGCAGCCACGGCAGGGTGCCGTTTTTACGCACTTCAGCCTGACGCTGCACCAGACGGTGTGCGTAGGTCACAGGTGCTGGCATCAGCACGTCGGTTTCATTGGTTGCATAGCCGAACATCAGGCCCTGGTCGCCCGCGCCCTGTTCCAGTGGATCGGCACGATCAACGCCCTGGTTGATGTCTGGAGACTGTTTACCAATTGCGCTCAGTACCGCACAGGAGTTGGCATCAAAGCCCATATCAGAATGCACATAGCCGATCTCACGCACCGTGTTACGGGTGATCTCTTCGATATCAACCCATGCGCTGGTGGTGATCTCACCGCCAACCAGAACCATGCCGGTTTTGACATAGGTTTCACACGCTACGCGCGCTTTAGGATCCTGGGTCAGGATCGCGTCCAGCACTGCATCGGAGATTTGGTCAGCAATTTTATCAGGATGTCCTTCTGATACGGACTCGGACGTAAACAGGTGTTTTGCCATGTTTTATTTCACCTAAGAGGAATTTGGTTAGCTCAAGCTGCTGTGTGGATTAGCCAAAGGAGATAATTCTACCAAGGCCTGCAGGTTTTTGACACTGGCAGTATGAGTGTTAATCAGTATAGATGGATTAACATCTGGACGTCTATTTTAGGTCACTTCTTCACCCGATTTCCAGTTTTTTTTGACTAACCTCTCACTCAGTTGAAATTACGGCTGGCAATAATTCCTGACGGCCCTGGCAACACGCACATTTATCTTTTGCTTTTTACCCCTGTTCTCGGTATAAAACGCGGCGCGCGGCTCATACAAAAAAGCGCTCGATGAACTCATCGTGTCGCCACTTCCAGCCGGGTTAAGCAGTGAACTTTTAGCTTTGGCTTGTGGTCCGTTTCAGCAGAGGCGGCCGTGGAGGTGATACGAGATAATGAACCATCGTTTTCCGCTAATTCAGCGCAGCCGTTCTGGCGCGCATTTGATTCCCGCAACCCGCATTTCTAGTCTGCAAACCTGCCGATGTTATACCCATCTCGGCGCTTCTCAGGATTCCAGGGCCGGTCACGCTTTGTGAAAACTGAACAAGGGCGCTCTTGTTAATACAAGAGTTTTCTCGTGGTTTCGCCGAACCTTGTCATACAGAGTTCGGATACGTGTTTTACAATGATATGAATAAGAAACCGGTCGCACGGTCTGGATTTCAGCATACTCTGCTGGGAAACGGAGCCGTTTATGGGTTGTTATCGCCGTATAACGCTGCGATAGTAGTCAACTGTTTTACACTTAATACAAAGAGTTGAGGTTCGCTATGTCTGACGACATGTCTTCTTTTTCGCCTTCGTCAGCGGGCGAACAGGGTGTACTACGTTCTATGCAGGAGGTTGCGATGAGCTCCCAGGAAGCCAGCAAGATGCTGCGCACTTACAATATTGCCTGGTGGGGCAATAACTACTACGACGTCAACGAACTGGGCCACATCAGCGTTTGCCCGGACCCTGACGTCCCTGAAGCGCGCGTGGATCTCGCCAAACTGGTGAAAGCCCGCGAAGCACAGGGTCAGCGTTTGCCTGCACTGTTCTGCTTCCCGCAGATCCTGCAACACCGCCTGCGTTCGATTAACGCCGCGTTCAAACGTGCGCGTGAATCCTACGGTTATAAAGGCGACTATTTCCTGGTTTACCCGATCAAGGTGAACCAGCACCGCCGCGTGATTGAATCGCTAATCCACTCCGGCGAACCGCTGGGCCTGGAAGCAGGTTCAAAAGCAGAACTGATGGCCGTGCTGGCGCATGCGGGCATGACCCGTTCGGTTATCGTCTGTAACGGCTATAAAGACCGTGAATATATTCGTCTGGCGCTGATTGGCGAAAAGATGGGTCATAAGGTCTATCTGGTTATCGAGAAGATGACCGAAATCGCTATTGTGCTGGAAGAAGCCGAGCGTCTGAACGTGATCCCACGCCTCGGTGTGCGTGCGCGTCTGGCCTCTCAGGGGTCTGGTAAATGGCAGTCCTCCGGTGGCGAAAAATCCAAGTTCGGCCTGGCGGCGAACCAGGTACTGCAACTGGTGGAGATCCTGCGCGAGCGCGGTCGTCTGGACAGCATTCAGCTGCTGCACTTCCACCTCGGTTCGCAGATGGCCAACATTCGCGACATCGCGACAGGCGTACGTGAGTCGGCGCGTTTCTACGTTGAGCTGCACAAGCTTGGCGTGAATATTCAGTGCTTCGACGTGGGCGGCGGCCTGGGCGTGGACTATGAAGGCACGCGTTCTCAGTCTGACTGCTCTGTGAACTACGGCCTGAACGAATATGCTAACAACATCATCTGGGCGATTGGCGATGCGTGTGAAGAACACGGTTTGCCGCATCCGACGGTGATCACTGAATCCGGCCGTGCAGTAACCGCGCACCATACTGTGCTGGTGTCCAATATTATCGGCGTAGAGCGTAGCGAAATTTCTGAAGCCACGCCGCCGCAGGATGATGCGCCTCGTTCCCTGCAAAATATGTGGGAAACCTGGCAGGAGATGCACGAACCGGGCACGCGCCGTTCCCTGCGCGAGTGGCTGCACGACAGCCAGATGGATCTGCACGATATTCACGTTGGCTACTCTTCAGGTAACTTTAGCCTGCAGGAGCGCGCGTGGGCCGAACAGCTCTATCTGAACATGTGTCATGAAGTGCAGAAACAGCTCGACCCGAGCAACCGCGCACACCGTCCGATTATCGACGAGCTGCAGGAACGTATGGCGGACAAGATTTACGTCAACTTCTCCCTGTTCCAGTCGATGCCGGATGCATGGGGTATCGATCAGCTGTTCCCGGTTCTGCCGCTGGAAGGGTTGAACCATGCTCCGGAACGTCGAGCGGTGCTGCTCGACATCACCTGTGATTCCGACGGCGCTATCGACCACTACGTGGATGGCGATGGTATTGCGACCACCATGCCAATGCCGGAATACGACCCTGAGAACCCGCCAATGCTGGGCTTCTTCATGGTCGGGGCATACCAGGAGATCCTCGGTAACATGCACAACCTGTTCGGTGATACCGAAGCGGTTGACGTGTTTGTCTTCCCGGATGGCAGCGTGGAAGTGGAGCTGTCTGACGAAGGGGATACAGTGGCGGACATGCTGGAATACGTTCAGCTGGATCCGAAAACGTTGCTCACCCAGTTCCGCGACCAGGTGAAAAATACCGGTCTTGACGAAACATTGCAGCAGCAGTTCCTGGAAGAGTTTGAAGCGGGTCTGTACGGGTACACCTACCTGGAAGACGAGTAAGGTAAATCTCCCTTTCCCAATGGGAGAGGGGCGGGGTGAGGGCATCAGACCGCACAATGCCCTATACTCTCTTGAACCCGTATGAATTAGCGGCGATAATTCGCCCCAATATGCTATTTACGAATCAATCCCTTCCTCGTCGGGTTTAACGACGCGGAGGGGATTTTTTTTCATCTGTTTTTAATGAATCGACTTTAAAAGAGGTCAGGACATGAGCACTTTAGGTCATCAGTACGATAACTCTCTGGTATCTAACGCGTTTGGTTTTTTACGCCTTCCGATGAACTTCCAGCCGTACGACAGCGATGCCGACTGGGTTATCACTGGCGTGCCATTTGATATGGCAACCTCCGGTCGTGCCGGTGGCCGTCATGGCCCGGCGGCGATCCGTCAGGTATCGACTAACCTGGCCTGGGAGCACAACCGCTTCCCGTGGAACTTCGACATGCGCGAGCGCCTGAACGTGGTGGACTGCGGTGACCTGGTGTATGCCTTCGGCGACGCGCGTGAGATGAGCGAAAAACTCCAGGCGCACGCCGAGAAGCTGCTGGCTGCCGGTAAGCG
Organism: Enterobacter sp. E1; assembly: GCF_016809815.1. Taxonomy (NCBI): domain Bacteria; kingdom Pseudomonadati; phylum Pseudomonadota; class Gammaproteobacteria; order Enterobacterales; family Enterobacteriaceae; genus Enterobacter; species Enterobacter sp. E1. Next base: position 253,172 of record NZ_JAFBJM010000003.1, read on the forward strand.
CATGCTCTCCTTCGGTGGTGACCACTTCGTGACCCTGCCGCTGCTGCGCGCCCATGCCAAGCACTTCGGTAAAATGGCGCTGGTGCACTTTGATGCACATACCGACACTTATGCGAACGGCTGCGAGTTTGACCACGGCACCATGTTCTTCACCGCGCCAAACGAAGGCCTTATCGATCCAAACCACTCCGTGCAGATCGGTATTCGTACTGAGTTCGATAAAGATAACGGCTTTACCGTACTGGACGCCTGCCAGGTGAACGATCGCGGTGTTGACGACATCATCGCGCAGGTGAAGCAGATTGTGGGCGATATGCCGGTCTACCTGACCTTCGATATCGATTGTCTGGATCCGGCGTTTGCACCAGGTACCGGTACTCCGGTGATCGGCGGCCTGACTTCTGACCGTGCTATCAAACTGGTTCGTGGTCTGAAAGATCTGAACATCGTCGGGATGGACGTGGTGGAAGTGGCTCCGGCTTATGATCAGTCCGAAATTACCGCTCTGGCTGCGGCGACTCTGGCACTGGAAATGCTTTACATCCAGGCGGCGAAAAAAGGCGAGTAAGTTTAGCGGTTAAGTAAAAGCCCTCACCAGCAGGTGAGGGCTTTTTTGTGTTTTTGAAAAGGAGGCACAACAGCCTCCTTCTGAAATTATTTAATTCCGTCTGCGGCCATACGGTCGCGAATATGCTGCGCGCGTTCTTCTGAGGCTGGGTGATCATCAAACATTGAGCTTTGACGTCCTGCTTCCAGTTTGGCCAGTTTTTCGAAGCTGGTGGCTAAACCTGATGGATTAATGCCGCGTTTGCGCAACAGGTCGTAGGAGTAGTCATCCGCTTCGGACTCCTGACGCTGGGAGAACTGAGAATTAACCAGCTTCTCTCCGACATCGCCAAGCTGCGACTGCGACAGGCTACCAACAATACCGCCCGCTGAAGCCGCCGCTGCGCGAATGGCGTTGGTGCCTAAGGCAACCTGCATCCCTTTCTTCACGTGACCGAGTGCAACGTGGCCCATTTCATGGCCGATCACCGCTTCAACTTCGTTGTCGGTCATCATATCCATCAGCCCGCTATAGACGCGGATACAACCGTTCGCCATCGCGAAAGCGTTCACGTCTTTGGCCATGTAAACCTTGTAGTTTACCGGCTGGCCATTGATGTTATCGCCCAGCGCGGAAGCAATCTTATTCAGACGCTGCGTGTAGGTACTGTTAGCTGGGGCAAGTGTGGCTTTTCCGTCCATATCTTTACAGGCCTGGTCGCTCAGCGCTTTTACCTGCGCGTCGCTCAGGGAATAAGCCTGAAAAGCTTCTGCGCCTGAGGTCATCAGGCCGTTAGAATCCATATTCTGACAGCCGCTCAGCAGGAGCGTTGTTCCCAGGGCCAGCACTATTGCACGCATTTTCATGAGGTTGCTTCCGTACTCGTTAATCTGAATAAAATCCGAAAAGTACACCGGCAACGAAGCCGGGGTCGGGCTAAGTATAAGGAATATCTACGGGGCCGGGCGAGCAGATTGCGCAACATGCGAGCATGATCCAGAGATTTCTTAAGCTGCAAAAGAATGCTCCATGTACATGGCATGCCGCTTGGGTTACATTGTTGGCACTTTTTTCCGGCGTAGCCCAAAACGCGCTGTCGTCAAGGGCATGGCCTTTAACAGTCCGATCTGGAGTTAAAATGTCCTCACGTAAAGAGCTTGCTAATGCTATTCGTGCGCTGAGCATGGACGCAGTACAGAAAGCCAAATCCGGCCACCCAGGGGCCCCTATGGGTATGGCTGATATCGCCGAAGTCCTGTGGCGTGATTTCCTGAACCACAACCCGCAGAACCCGGCATGGGCTGACCGCGACCGTTTCGTGCTGTCCAACGGCCACGGCTCTATGCTGATCTATAGCCTGCTGCACCTCACTGGCTACGATCTGCCAATTGAAGAGCTGAAAAACTTCCGTCAGCTGCACTCCAAAACTCCAGGTCACCCGGAAGTGGGTTACACCGCTGGTGTTGAAACCACGACCGGTCCACTGGGCCAGGGTATTGCGAACGCTGTGGGTATGGCGATTGCTGAGAAGACCCTGGCGGCGCAGTTCAACCGTCCTGGCCACGACATCGTAGACCACTTCACCTACGCGTTCATGGGTGATGGCTGCATGATGGAAGGCATTTCTCACGAAGTGTGCTCCCTGGCGGGTACCCTGAAACTGGGCAAACTGGTTGCGTTCTACGACGACAATGGTATCTCCATTGACGGTCACGTTGAGGGCTGGTTCACCGATGACACCGCTAAACGTTTTGAAGCCTATGGCTGGCACGTTGTGCGTGGTGTTGATGGCCACGATGCTGACTCGATTAAACGTGCAGTAGAAGAAGCGCGCGCTGTCGCTGACAAACCATCCCTGCTGATGTGCAAAACCATTATCGGCTTCGGTTCACCGAACAAAGCCGGTACCCACGATTCTCACGGTGCGCCACTGGGCGACGCGGAAATTGCATTGACGCGCGAAGCGCTGGGCTGGAAACACCCGGCATTCGAAATCCCATCTGACATTTATGCTCAGTGGGATGCCAAAGAAGCAGGTCAGGCGAAAGAAGCCGCATGGAACGAGAAGTTCGCTGCGTATGCTAAAGCCTTCCCACAGGAAGCTGCTGAGTTCACCCGTCGCATGAAAGGTGATATGCCTTCTGACTTCGATGCAAAAGCGAACGAGTTCATCGCTAAGCTGCAGGCGAACCCATCTAAAATCGCCAGCCGTAAAGCGTCTCAAAATGCGATTGAAGCATTTGGCCCACTGTTGCCTGAATTCCTGGGCGGTTCTGCTGACCTGGCGCCTTCTAACCTGACCCTGTGGTCCGGTTCTAAAGCGATCAATGAAGATACTGCCGGTAACTACATCCATTATGGTGTACGTGAATTCGGTATGACGGCAATTGCTAACGGTATCTCCCTGCACGGTGGTTTCCTGCCGTATACCTCTACCTTCCTGATGTTCGTAGAGTACGCACGTAACGCCGTACGTATGGCTGCGCTGATGAAACAGCGTCAGGTGATGGTCTACACCCACGACTCCATCGGTCTGGGCGAAGATGGTCCAACTCACCAGCCGGTAGAGCAGGTGGCTTCTCTGCGTGTGACTCCGAACATGAGCACATGGCGTCCATGTGACCAGGTTGAATCCGCAGTGGCGTGGAAATACGGTGTTGAGCGTCAGGATGGCCCAACCGCACTGATCCTCTCCCGCCAGAACCTGGCACAGCAGGATCGTACTCCAGAGCAGCTGGCGAACATCGCTCGCGGTGGTTATGTTCTGAAAGATTGTGCAGGTCAGCCTGAACTGATCTTCATCGCTACCGGTTCTGAAGTTGAGCTGGCTGTTGCGGCATGGGACAAACTGTCTGCCGAAGGCGTTAAAGCGCGTGTGGTCTCCATGCCGTCTACCGATGCGTTCGACAAGCAGGATGCTGCATACCGCGAGTCCGTACTGCCTAAAGCGGTTACTGCTCGTGTGGCGGTGGAAGCGGGTATTGCTGACTACTGGTTCAAATATGTGGGCCTGAATGGCGCAATCGTCGGTATGACCACCTTCGGTGAGTCTGCACCGGCAGAGCTGCTGTTCGAAGAGTTCGGCTTCACCGTTGAGAACGTTGTCGCGAAAGCGAAAGAACTGCTGTAATCGCCGTTTCGCCCGGTGGCGCTATGCTAACCGGGCCTACAAATGGCTCGAAAGTAGGCCGGGTTAGCGCTAGCGCGCCACCCGGCTTTTTTGTTGTCATTATTCCACCAAAAATGTGACGCAAGTCATATAGCTCGCTTATTCATCTGGACAGACATTCCTTTTATTCCCCGATTCGCTTATTCTTGCTGAAGCGTTTCAGTCGATTAAATGTTCGACAATTGACCAATCAATCGCAGTTTGTGACAGCAAGGATTCCCCTTCGGGCGTAGCTGGATTACTCTTTCAGCCACCTCAAACCCAGGGATAGCTTTGCAGGAGATCTATGACCGTACGCGTAGCGATTAATGGCTTCGGTCGCATCGGACGTAATGTGGTTCGTGCTTTGTATGAATCCGGACGTCGGGCGGAAATGACCGTGGTGGCAATCAATGAACTGGCGGATGCTACGGGCATGGCGCATTTGTTGAAATATGACACCAGCCACGGACGCTTTGCCTGGGATGTGCGCCAGGAAAGAGATCAGCTTTTTGTCGGTGATGACGCTATTCGTGTGCTGCATGAGAACAGCATTACCGGGCTACCCTGGCGTGAATTGGGTGTGGATGTGGTGCTTGACTGTACCGGCGTGTATGGCAACCGCGAACATGGCGAAGCCCATCTGGCAGCAGGTGCGAAAAAAGTCCTGTTCTCTCATCCCGGCAGCAACGATCTCGACGCGACCGTCGTGTTTGGCGTCAACCAGCATGAGCTGCAAGCTGAACATCGCATTGTCTCCAACGCCTCCTGTACCACTAACTGCATTATTCCGGTCATTAAACTGTTAGACGATGCATATGGCATTGAATCCGGTACGGTGACCACGATTCACTCCGCCATGCACGACCAGCAGGTGATCGACGCCTACCATCCGGATTTACGACGCACTCGCGCGGCGAGCCAGTCAATCATTCCGGTGGACACAAAACTGGCTGCAGGGATCACACGTATTTTCCCGCAGTTTAATGACCGTTTTGAAGCGATTGCCGTGCGCGTTCCGACGATTAACGTCACTGCAATTGACCTTAGTGTGACGGTGAAAAAACCGGTAAAAGCCTGTGAAGTCAACATGTTGCTGCAAAAAGCGGCACAGGGTGCATTTCATGGTATAGTTGACTATACGGAATTGCCGTTGGTCTCAGTAGATTTTAACCACGACCCGCACAGCGCCATCGTTGATGGCACTCAAACGCGCGTCAGTGGCGCACACCTTATCAAGACGCTGGTCTGGTGTGATAACGAATGGGGCTTTGCTAACCGAATGCTCGACACTACGTTAGCAATGGCCGCTCAAGGTTTCAGGTAAGACGCATCGTGCGTCTGCAAAACTTTAAGAATCAACGAGAGGATTCACCATGTCTGTAATTAAGATGACCGATCTGGATCTGGCTGGTAAACGCGTTTTCATCCGTGCTGATCTGAACGTACCGGTTAAAGAGGGTAAAGTGACCAGCGACGCGCGTATCCGTGCATCTCTGCCAACCATCGAACTGGCTTTGAAGCAGGGCGCTAAAGTGATGGTAACCTCCCACCTGGGTCGTCCAACCGAAGGCGAGTACAACGAAGAGTTCTCTCTGCTGCCAGTTGTTAATTACCTGAAAGACAAACTGTCCAACCCGGTTCGCCTGGTGAAAGATTACCTGGACGGCGTTGAAGTTGCTGCCGGTGAGCTGGTTGTTCTGGAAAACGTTCGCTTCAACAAAGGCGAGAAGAAAGACGACGAAACACTGTCCAAAAAATACGCTGCACTGTGCGACGTATTCGTAATGGATGCTTTCGGTACTGCTCACCGTGCGCAGGCTTCTACCCACGGTATCGGTAAATTCGCAGACGTAGCCTGTGCAGGTCCTCTGCTGGCTGACGAACTGGAAGCGCTGGGTAAAGCACTGAAAGAACCAGCTCGTCCAATGGTTGCTATCGTTGGTGGTTCTAAAGTTTCTACCAAACTGACCGTTCTGGACTCCCTGTCTAAAATTGCTGACCAGCTGATCGTTGGCGGTGGTATCGCGAACACCTTCGTTGCTGCTCAAGGTCACAACGTGGGTAAATCCCTGTACGAAGCAGACCTGGTTGACGAAGCAAAACGCCTGCTGAGCACCTGTGATATTCCAGTTCCAACAGATGTTCGTGTTGCTACTGAGTTCTCTGAAACTGCAACGGCGACCCTGAAGTCTGTAAACGACATCAAAGACGAAGAGCAAATTCTGGACCTGGGCGACGTTTCTGCACAGAAACTGGCTGAAATCCTGAAAAACGCAAAAACTATCCTGTGGAATGGTCCTGTTGGCGTGTTCGAATTCCCGAACTTCCGCAAAGGGACTGAAATCGTTGCTAACGCTATTGCAGACAGCGAAGCGTTCTCTATCGCAGGTGGTGGTGACACCCTGGCGGCAATCGACCTGTTCGGTATCGCTGACAAGATCTCCTACATCTCCACTGGTGGCGGTGCATTCCTCGAATTCGTGGAAGGCAAAGTACTGCCAGCAGTAGCAATGCTCGAAGAGCGCGCTAAGAAGTAAGCCATTCAAGGGCAGGGAAACCTGCCCAATTTTCAGCGCGCTTTTAAGAGCTCGCACCTTTTCTAACGGCCGAAGATACAGGACTAAGCAACATGTCTAAAATTTTTGATTTCGTAAAACCTGGCGTTATCACTGGTGATGACGTACAGAAAGTGTTCCAGGTAGCTAAAGAAAACAACTTCGCTCTGCCAGCAGTTAACTGCGTAGGTACCGACTCCATCAACGCCGTACTGGAAGCCGCTGCAAAAGTTAAAGCACCGGTTATCGTTCAGTTCTCTAACGGCGGTGCTGCGTTCATCGCTGGTAAAGGCGTGAAAACTGACGTTCCTCAGGGTGCTGCAATCCTGGGTGCTATCTCTGGTGCGCACCACGTACACCAGATGGCTGAACACTACGGTGTTCCAGTTATCCTGCACACTGACCACTGCGCGAAGAAACTGCTGCCGTGGATCGACGGTCTGCTGGACGCGGGTGAAAAACACTTCGCTGCTACCGGTAAGCCACTGTTCTCTTCTCATATGATCGACCTGTCTGAAGAGTCACTGCACGAAAACATCGAAATCTGCTCCAAATACCTGGCGCGCATGGCCAAAATGGACATGACCCTGGAAATCGAACTGGGTTGCACCGGTGGTGAAGAAGACGGCGTGGACAACAGCCACATGGACGCTTCTGCACTGTACACCCAGCCAGAAGACGTTGATTACGCTTACACCGAGCTGAGCAAAATCAGCCCACGCTTCACCATTGCAGCGTCCTTCGGTAACGTACACGGCGTTTACAAACCAGGTAACGTGGTTCTGACCCCAACTATCCTGCGTGATTCTCAGGAATATGTGTCTAAGAAACACAACCTGCCGCACAACAGCCTGAACTTCGTCTTCCACGGCGGTTCCGGTTCTTCTGCTCAGGAAATCAAAGATTCCGTAAGCTACGGTGTAGTGAAAATGAACATTGATACCGATACCCAGTGGGCTACCTGGGACGGTATTCTGCAGTACTACAAAACTAACGAAGCTTACCTGCAGGGCCAGCTGGGCAACCCGAAAGGCGAAGACCAGCCGAACAAGAAATACTACGATCCACGCGTATGGCTGCGCGCAGCGCAGACTTCCATGGTGACCCGTCTGGAGCAGGCTTTCAAAGAACTGAACGCGGTTGACGTTCTGTAATTTGAGCTGCTAACAGCATCTGAAGGCCCGCAAATGCGGGCCTTTTTTTATGCTTTTTCAAGAACCTGCTATACAGGTTTTTGTGATCTGTTTGGCAAAACCGGTGCTTTTTGTTTACCCTTTACTGACCTGCCTGTCTCCATGGGGGATGGATTTTTGTGTTTTGGTTTAACAAAAGGAAGAATAAATGGAACAACTCGATGTCGTAGACAGCATCAATAACGCCGGTACCTGGCTGGTGCGTAACCAGGAGTTGCTGCTGAGCTACGCCGTAAACATCGTAGCGGCTATTGCCATCCTCATCGTCGGGATGATCGTGGCACGTATCGTATCAAACACCGTCAACCGCGTGATGCGCGCCCGAAACATTGATGCCACGGTTGCAGATTTCCTCTCTGCACTGGTGCGTTACGGTATTATCGCTTTTACGCTAATTGCAGCGCTGGGACGCGTCGGCGTACAGACCGCATCGGTAATCGCCGTGCTTGGTGCAGCAGGTTTGGCTATTGGCCTTGCATTGCAGGGCTCGCTCTCGAATCTGGCCGCCGGCGTACTGCTGGTCACCTTCCGCCCATTCCGTTCTGGTGAGTACGTTGACCTTGGTGGGATTGCCGGAACGGTACTTCAGGTACAGATTTTCTCTACCACCCTGCGTACCGTTGATGGTCGTATTGTTGTTGTGCCAAACGGGAAAATTATTGCAGGCAACATCATCAACTTTTCCCGCGAACCTGTGCGCCGAAATGAGCTGATCATCAGCGTGGCATATGATTCCGATATCGATCAGGTGAAGTCGCTGATTAGCAATATCATTGCTTCAGACGATCGCATTCTGAAAGACAAAGAGCAGACCGTACGCCTGAACGAACTGGGTGCTTCCTCGATTAACTTCGTGGTACGTATCTGGAGCAAAAGCAGCGATCTGCAAAACGTTTACTGGGATGTTCTGGAGCGGATCAAACGTGAGTTCGATGCTAACGGCATCAGCTTCCCATACCCGCAGATGGACGTAAACGTCAAAAAAGTCAAAGAAGCAGAATAACTTCACCACCAGGCCCGGTAAGCGCTAGCGCCACCGGGCATTATTTTTATAAGCACGACTAATCCCCAATTAATATTATCAATTTCCTCTAATGTGATTCGCGCAGTATAGTCTGCTTCCAGAACAACACTGTGAGAGTTTCGTCATGTTATCCTATTACTTTCAAGGGCTTGCCTTAGGTGCGGCCATGATCCTTCCGCTTGGCCCGCAAAATGCGTTCGTGATGAACCAGGGCATTCGCCGCCAGTATCATCTGATGATTGCTCTCCTGTGCGCGGTAAGCGATTTGCTGCTGATCTGCGCCGGGATTTTTGGCGGTAGTGCATTGCTGATGCAGTCGCCGTGGCTTCTTGCATTGGTTACCTGGGGCGGCGTGGCGTTCCTGCTGTGGTACGGTTTTGGCGCACTGAAAACGGCCATGAGCAGCAACCTTGAGCTGGCAAGCGCTGAAGTTATGAAGCAGGGACGCTGGAAGATCATCGTCACCATGCTGGCGGTCACCTGGCTTAACCCGCATGTTTATCTCGATACTTTTGTGGTGCTAGGGAGCCTGGGCGGACAGCTGGATGTTGAGCCGAAACGCTGGTTTGCGCTTGGCACGGTCAGCGCCTCTTTCCTCTGGTTCTTCGGTCTCGCCATACTTGCGGCTTGGCTGGCCCCTCGTCTTCGCACTGCTAAAGCGCAGCGGATCATCAACACGCTGGTGGGTCTCGTGATGTGGTTTATCGCCTTCCAGTTGGCAAAAGAGTGCATTCACCATGTCCAGGAATTGTTCAACTAAGCCATTGTCTTATGGACAACTGAACAAGACCCGCTAAGCTTGCTGGCATGCGCCCTGTTGTTGGGGCACTCTTCGCAACATGGAGGAATGACAGTGAAGTTTAAAGTGATGGCCCTGGCGGCATTAGTGAGTTTAGGTGCGGTGTCGGTGCAGGCAAGTGAACTGCCAGATGGTCCGCACATCGTCACTTCAGGCACTGCAAGTGTGGATGCGGTACCGGATGTTGCAACCCTGGCGATTGAAGTCAATGTGGCTGCGAAAGATGCGGCATCTGCCAAGAAGCAGGCTGACGATCGTGTTGCGCAATATCTCTCTTTTCTTGAGCAGAACGGTGTAGGTAAAAAAGATATCAACTCCGCTAACCTGCGTACTCAACCCGATTACGACTACCAGAACGGCAAAAGCATTCTGAAAGGCTACCGTGCTGTGCGTACTGTCGAAGTGACGGTGCGTCAACTGGACAAGCTGAATGCATTACTGGATGGCGCCCTGAAGGCGGGGCTGAACGAAATTCGCTCTGTGTCGTTGGGCGTTGCGCAACCGGAGAAATACAAAGACGAAGCGCGTAAAGCGGCGATTGATGATGCGGTGCATCAGGCGCAACAGCTGGCCGCTGGCTTTAACAGCAAGCTCGGCCCGGTTTACAGCGTGCGTTACCACGTCTCTAACTATCAACCAAGCCCGATGGTGCGGATGATGAAAGCCGATGCGGCGCCAGTATCTGCTCAGGAAACTTACGAGCAGCCGACTATTCAGTTCGACGATCAGGTTGATGTGGTGTTCCAGCTGGAACCGACTCAAAAGCCAGCTCAGTAACCGGTAGGCCGGGTAGGCGAAGCTGCCACCCGGCTTATTTTTTAATCCTGTCTCAACACCTTGTGCCCGTAAGCCAGTAGCGCATCGGTCACGTTGCGCATCATGCGGCTTTCCGGCGCAAAACGGTGCCAGTAAAGCATCCGGCGCTGATACAGCCCCGGCGTTAGGTCAATCAGCTCTCCGCTTTTCAACTCTTTCTCAATCTGCAGATGCGGGATCATGCAGCAGGTGGTGCCCTGACGCGCAAGCTGCACGAAGGCTTCAGACGAGTTGACGATATGGCACGGTACGCTGCCCGGCGGCAGGTCAAAGTTTTGCTGCAGGAACGCCTGATGCATATCGTCCAGATGGTCGAACGCTACGGCGGGAGCTTTCAGCAGCGCGGCGCGGGTGACGCCGTTCGGGAAGTAGCGCTCGGCAAAGGCTTTTGAACCGACAAACAGGTAATCCAGAGCGCCTAGCTGATCGACAAGACAGCTCGGCAGCGCCTGAGGCTGAATACTGACCGCACCAACCACTTCACCACGACGCAGGCGCTCCTGGGTACGGGTTTCATCTTCAACCTGCAAATTCAGGCGGATAGGGGAATCTGCTAATACCGGAGCCAGGGCCGGCAGCAGCCAGGTTGCCAGACTGTCGGCGTTGACCGCCAGAGAGAGCAGCAGTGGCGTAGAGCCCGTTTGTTCATCACCCAACCACTCATCTTCCAGCAGTTCAACCTGGCGCAGCAGGGCGAGGAGCTTTTGCCCTTGCTCGGTTGGACGTGGCGGCACGGTACGTACCAGCAGCGGCTGGCCGAACATGTTTTCAAGCTGTTTGATACGCTGTGATACGGCGGACTGCGTGATGCAAAGCTTTTGCGCCGCGCGCTCAAAACCTCGTTCACGAATAACTGCATCAAGTGCCTGTAGTGTTCTGTAGTCCGGACGTTTCATTGCTCTGGCTGGCTCCTTAATTTGGCTTATTCTGCACTATGACACAATTTTCCCTTTGTGACAGACGAATTCCACCTCACGTGTTCTATAATGCGGCCTAAGTTTTCACACCACAGGCAAAACGATCATGACGCAGGATGAACTGAAAAAAGCAGTAGGATGGGCCGCTCTCCAGTATGTACAGCCGGGTACCATTGTCGGTGTCGGTACGGGATCAACCGCGGCACACTTTATCGATGCGCTGGGCACGATGAAGGGGCAAATCGAGGGCGCGGTTTCCAGCTCCGATGCTTCCACGGAAAAGCTGAAAAGCCTCGGCATTACCGTTTTCGATCTCAACGAAGTTGACCGTCTGGGGATTTACGTTGATGGCGCGGATGAGATTAACGGCCATATGCAGATGATCAAAGGCGGTGGTGCAGCGCTGACGCGTGAAAAAATCATCGCCTCCGTTGCGGACAAGTTCATCTGCATCGCGGATGCCTCCAAGCAGGTCGATATCCTGGGTAATTTCCCGCTGCCGGTGGAAGTGATCCCGATGGCCCGTAGCGCGGTTGCCCGTCAACTGGTGAAGCTGGGCGGTCGTCCGGAATATCGTCAGGGCGTAGTCACCGATAATGGTAACGTGATCCTCGACGTTCACGGTCTGGAAATCCTTGATGCTATCGCGCTGGAAAATGCCATCAACGGCATTCCAGGCGTAGTGACCGTAGGGCTATTTGCCAACCGTGGCGCGGATGTGGCGCTGATCGGTACCGCTGACGGCGTGAAAACCATCGTAAAATGATCTGACGGGGGGAGTCCTCCCCCCGCTAAAAAATTTTTGAAAAGCTAAATTCGGTGACTTGTGTCACGTTTTTACGCCTCTTTTGCCGATCCTGCCGCATTCGCAAATTTCTGTAGCATTTTCCTCTGTCATTTTACCCTGTATGACTTTTCTTCAGAGTGCCGACGCAAACGTTCATATTGCTGCAATAGTTTTTTTTGATATGTTGGCTATAGCGGATTTAAATCCAGCACAACATCAGTTCAGATAAAATACAGGGTCGGGTAAATGGCAAAGGTATCACTGGAGAAAGACAAGATTAAATTCCTGCTGGTAGAAGGCGTGCATCAGAAAGCGCTTGATAGCCTTCGTGCAGCGGGTTACACCAACATCGAATTTCACAAAGGCGCGCTGGACACCGAAGAGCTGAAAGCGGCTATCCGTGATGCCCACTTCATTGGTCTGCGATCCCGTACCCACCTGACTGAAGATGTAATTGCTGCGGCGGAAAAACTGGTTGCGATTGGCTGTTTCTGTATCGGCACCAATCAGGTCGATCTGAATGCAGCCGCCAAACGCGGTATTCCAGTGTTCAACGCCCCGTTCTCCAACACCCGTTCCGTGGCGGAGTTAGTGATTGGCGAGTTGTTGCTGCTGCTACGCGGTATCCCTGAAGCTAACGCCAAAGCACACCGCGGAGTCTGGAATAAACTGGCAGCGGGGTCATATGAAGCCCGTGGTAAAAAACTGGGTATCATTGGTTATGGTCACATTGGTACTCAACTGGGGATTCTGGCTGAATCTCTCGGGATGCATGTCTATTTTTACGATATTGAAAGCAAGCTGCCTCTGGGTAACGCGACGCAGGTTCAACACCTGTCTGATCTGCTGAACATGAGCGACGTGGTGAGCCTCCACGTGCCGGAAAATGCCTCCACCAAAAACATGATGGGCGCGGAAGAGCTGGCGCTGATGAAGCCGGGCTCACTGCTGATCAACGCCGCGCGCGGCACGGTTGTCGATATCCCGGCACTGGCGGATGCGCTGAAGCGTAAGCATCTGGCGGGTGCGGCCATCGACGTCTTCCCGACGGAGCCTGCGACCAACAGCGATCCGTTTAATTCTCCGCTGTGCGAGTTCGATAACGTGATCCTGACGCCACACATTGGCGGCTCGACCCAGGAAGCGCAGGAGAACATCGGTCTGGAAGTGGCGGGTAAACTGAGCAAATATTCTGACAACGGTTCTACGCTCTCTGCGGTGAACTTCCCGGAAGTGTCTCTGCCGCTGCACGGTGGTCGTCGCTTGCTGCACATTCACGAAAACCGTCCAGGTGTGCTGACCGCCATTAACCAGATCTTTGCCGAGCAGAGCGTCAACATCGCCGCGCAGTATCTGCAGACGAATTCTCAGATGGGTTATGTGGTGATTGATATTGAAGCGGATGACGATGTTGCCGAGAAAGCACTGCAGAGCATGAAGGCGCTTCCGGGGACGATTCGCGCGCGTCTGCTGTACTGATTGTGTTGTGTCGGGTGGTGGCTGCGCCACCCGGCTTTATTCTACCAGGTCCAGGTTTTACTGGGCGTCACCACCGCCGGCAGCGGCACATCCCATTTTTCCACCGGCAATGCCTCCACGCCCTGACAATCATGCGCGTAACCCACCGGCTGTAGCCCATACTGTTGCCAGTTTTGCAGCGTCCGGTCGTAAAAGCCGCCGCCCATCCCTAAACGCTGGCCCTGTTCATCAAACGCCACCAGAGGCGTAATCAGAACATCCAGCTGTGACAGCGGCAGCACGTCACGAACATCCAGTTTTGGCTCAGTGATTTTCAGACGATTCACGACCAGCTCGCTGTGCGGGTGGTAGTGAAGAAACAGTAGATTACCTTCGCTAAACGGATGCAGCACTGGCAGGTAAACCTTCTTCCCGGCTCGCCAGAGTTGCTCGATGAGAGGTTGGGTATCCAGCTCGCCATCAAATGAGAGAAACAAGGCGACGGTATGCGCCATCACAACAGGCGGATACGCCATCATGCGAGCTGCAGCCTGCTGGGCAAAATGCGCTTGCTGATCGGAGGTTAACGCACGACGGCGCTGGCGAATTAACTGACGGATGTCCTGGCGTGAAGCAGAAACTTCAGGGAATTGAGTCATGGTAGTCGGTAGAAGAAAAGAGAGGGAATCTCCGAGATGCCGCCGCAGGCTGTAACCCTTGAACCCTTGGTTCAAGGTGAATGTGTCGTCATAGTTTTAAGGCTTCTCGGACGGACCGAGCATGCTCACCAACCATGGAGCGCCACATTCTTGTGGTATGAAATATCGGCTCAGGGGACTGGCCCGCTTGCGAACATCTCAGAGAAATTTTGTCTTCACAGTTACTCTACCATAGTCAACTGAGAAGTGTTATTCAAACTTTGGTCCCGGTCTTTCGGGATTGCGACCTTGATCAAGCAATGCCTGTTCTATGGTCTGCTGGAGCATTTTAATGCGCTGCTCCATGCTTGCCGCGTAGTCGCGGGTCTTCGCTTTTTCCTGAGTCAGTTCATAGCTGATGTTCAACGCGGCGATGAAAACCAGCTGCTCAGTATTTGTGACTCTAGTGCGTTCTTTTAGATCTTGCAACCGCTGATTCAAATCGTCCGCTGCCTGATTCAAAGCATCCCTTTGTTCAGGCGGACAATTCACTCGCAGTGAACGGCCAAAAATCTGGAGATCGACGGGTTGTGCAGACATGCCACCTTCCTGCTGATTGACTGCGCTGCCTTCGCTTACTGCCCCGGGGGCCGCGAAGGGGCGACACTATAGCTACCCTGATGTGAAGATACAAGCCCTTTTCTGGTATCACCAGGGTCCAAAGTGGTAGCATATCATGAAACTTCCCCCCTTTGATGACGAATGCTCATGTCTATACAGAACGAAATGCCTGGTTACAACGATTTAAACCAGTTACTGAACCAGCAGGGAGTGGGTTTAACCCCTGCCGAAATGCACGGTTTGATCAGTGGCATGCTGTGCGGCGGAAACAGCGACAGCTCATGGCAGCCGCTGATCCACGACCTCACGAACGAAGGGCTGGCGTTTGGTCACGAGCTGGCGGAAGCGCTGCGTAAAATGCACGCCACCATCAGTGATTCACTGGAAGATGATGGCTTCCTTTTTCAGCTTTATCTGCCTGAGGGCGATGACGTAAGCGTGTTTGATCGCGCTGATGCGCTGGCAGGGTGGGTAAACCACTATCTGCTGGGGCTGGGTGTGACACAGCCTAAACTCGATAAAGTGACCGGCGAAGCCGGTGAAGCGATCGACGACCTGCGTAACATTGCACAGCTTGGTTACGATGAAGACGAAGACCAGGAAGAGCTGGAAATGTCTCTCGAAGAGATCATCGAGTATGTGCGCGTGGCGGCGTTGCTGTGCCACGACAACTTTACGCGCTCACAGCCGACCGCGCCGGAAGTCCGCAAACCAACCTTACATTAAGAAAAATAACGCACAGGAGGGTGTCATGGTTATCTCGAATCAAGAGTATTCGCGCCGCCGCCAGGCGCTGCTCGCCAAAATGCAGCCGGGAAGCGCTGCGCTGATTTTTGCCGCGCCCGAAGTGACGCGCAGTGCCGACAGCGAATATCCCTATCGCCAGAGCAGCGATTTCTGGTATTTCACCGGCTTTAACGAGCCGGAAGCGGTACTGGTGCTGATTAAAAGCAATGACACCCACAACCACAGCGTGATTTTCAACCGCGTACGCGATCTGACGGCCGAAATCTGGTTTGGCCGCCGCTTAGGCCAGGAGGCCGCGCCGGCGAAGCTGGGCGTTGACCGTGCGCTGGCGTTTAGCGAAATCAATCAGCAGCTCTATCAGTTGTTGAATGGTCTGGATGTGCTTTACCACGCCCAGGGCGAATACGCGTATGCCGATGAAATAGTCTTTACTGCCCTGGATAAGCTGCGCAAAGGCTCGCGGCAGAACCTGTCCGCCCCCGCCACGCTCACAGACTGGCGTCCGGTCGTGCATGAGATGCGCCTGTTCAAGTCCGAAGAAGAACTGAATTTGATGCGTCGGGCAGGTGAAATCAGCGCGCTGGCGCACACCCGAGCGATGGAGAAATGCCGTCCCGGAATGTTCGAATACCAGCTGGAAGGCGAAATTCACCACGAATTTAACCGCCACGGCGCGCGTTATCCCTCTTACAACACCATCGTTGGTGGCGGGGAGAATGGCTGCATTCTGCACTATACCGAAAACGAAAGCGCGCTGCGCGACGGCGATCTGGTGCTGATTGACGCCGGTTGCGAATATCAGGGCTACGCGGGGGACATCACCCGTACCTTCCCGGTGAACGGTAAATTCTCACCGGCACAGCGCGCGATTTACGACATTGTTCTCGAATCCCTTGAGACGGCACTCACATTGTATCGTCCTGGCACCTCCATTCAGGAAGTGACCGGCGAAGTTGTGCGCATCATGATTACCGGCCTGGTTAAGCTCGGTATTCTGAAAGGGGACGTAGACACTCTGATTGCTGAAAATGCACATCGACCGTATTTTATGCACGGCCTGAGCCACTGGTTGGGGCTGGATGTGCATGATGTGGGGGCGTATGGCGCAGAGCGTTCGCGCGTGCTGGAGCCGGGCATGGTATTAACCGTAGAGCCTGGGCTGTATATCGCGCCTGATGCCGACGTGCCTGAAGAGTACCGCGGGATTGGCATCCGCATTGAAGACGATATCGTCATTACCGAAAGCGGCAACGAGAACCTGACGGCCAGCGTGGTCAAAAATGCTGACGATATCGAGGCGCTGATGGCAGCGGCACACAAATGAGCGTGATTATTGTTGGCGGCGGAATGACGGGGGCCACGCTGGCACTCGCTATTTCGCACATGACACAGGGGAAACTCCCGGTGCATCTGGTGGAGGCCGTTGCTCCAGAGGCTTCAGACCACCCCGGTTTTGATGCCCGCGCCATTGCGCTGGCGCAGGGGACATGTCAGCAACTGTCGCGAATTGGTATCTGGCAGGCAATTGCCGACTGTGCGACGGCGATCAACACCGTTCATGTTAGCGATCGCGGTCATGCGGGTTTTGTCACGCTGGATGCGCAGGATTATCGTATTGATGCCCTGGGGCAGGTTGTTGAGCTGCACGACGTCGGATTACGTCTGTTCCGTCAGCTCCAGGATGCACCAGGCGTCACGCTGCATTGTCCGGCGCGTTTGGCCAGTTTTAGTCGCACTGAAGGGGCGGTCAGTGTAACGCTGGAAAATGGCACTGTTCTTGAAGGCCAGCTTCTGGTTGCCGCAGATGGTTCTCGATCTTCGCTCGGCACCCAGTGTGGTATCGAGTGGCGTCAGCAGGCTTATGGTCAGGTGGCGGTCATCGCGAATGTCTCCACGGCCGGAGCGCACAGCGGCAGGGCGTTTGAACGTTTTACACAGCATGGTCCGCTGGCGATGCTGCCGATGTCGAACGGACGCTGCTCGCTGGTGTGGTGCCATCCCCAGAGTAAGTCTGAAGAGATTCAGTCCTGGTCCGACGAACGTTTTTGCACTGAGTTGCAAAAAGCCTTTGGCTGGCGGCTGGGACAGATCGCTCATGCAGGCAAGCGGACGGTATATCCGTTGTCGCTGACGACAGCGTCTCAATCCATCTCGCATCGTGTCGTGCTAGTGGGCAATGCCGCGCAGACGCTGCATCCGATTGCGGGTCAGGGCTTTAACCTCGGGTTACGTGATGTCATGAGCCTTGCTGAAACCCTTTCGCAAGCGTGGGGTGAGCAAAAAGATTGCGGTGCGTACTCAGTGCTAAGCCATTACCAGAAGCGACGTCAGGCGGATAAAGAGGCGACGATTGGTGTCACTGATGGCCTGGTTCATCTTTTTGCCAATCGCTGGGCGCCGCTGGTTGCGGGCCGTAACCTCGGGCTGATGGCGATGGAATTATTCATTCCGGCACGTGACGTGCTGGCGCAGCGGACCCTGGGTTGGGTCGCACGTTAAGGAGTTATCACCGTGCAAAATGTTGATGTCGCCATCGTTGGCGGCGGAATGGTTGGACTGGCGCTGGCCTGTGGTTTACAGGGCAGCGGCCTGCGCGTGGCCGTGCTGGAGCAAAAGCAGCCCCAGCGTGTCGCACAGGATGCGCCGCCGGAACTCCGCGTCTCGGCAATTAATGCGGCCAGCGAAAAGCTGCTGACGCGTCTTGGTGTCTGGTCAGATATCGTGGCGCAGCGTGTCAGTTGCTATCACGGCATGGAAGTATGGGATAAAGACAGCTTTGGTCATATCGCTTTTGATGACGAAAGTATGGGCTATAGCCATCTCGGTCACATCATCGAGAATGCCGTTATCCATCATGCGCTGTGGCAAAAAGCGCAGTCATGTAACGATGTTACCCTGATGGCACCTGCACAAATCCAGCAGGTCGCGTGGGGTGAAAACGAGGCGTTTATTACCCTGCAAAGCGGCGACATGTTGACTGCACGTCTGGTCGTTGGCGCTGATGGTGCGAACTCCTGGCTGCGTAATAAAGCCGATATTCCGCTGACGTTCTGGGATTATCGTCATCATGCTCTGGTGGCGACAATCCGCACTGAAGAGCCGCACGGCGGTGTCGCTCGTCAGATCTTCCACAATGACGGCATTCTGGCCTTCCTGCCGTTAAGCGATCCGCATCTGTGCTCGATTGTCTGGTCCCTGGTGCCAGAAAAAGCGCAGCTGATGCAGGAGGCCACGCCAGATGCGTTCAACCAGGCACTGTGTATGGCGTTTGATAACCGTCTTGGGTTATGCACGCTTGAGAGCGAGCGTTTGGTGTTTCCGTTAACCGGACGCTACGCGCGTCAGTTTGCGGCGCACCGTCTGGCGCTGGTGGGGGATGCGGCACACACGATTCATCCGCTTGCCGGGCAGGGCGTTAACCTTGGCTTTATGGATGCGGCTGAACTGGTTGAAGAACTGCGTCGTCTGCATCGTGAAGGGAAAGACATTGGTCAGCATCTGTATCTTCGTCGCTATGAGCGTAGCCGCAAGCACAGCGCGGCAATGATGCTGGCGGGCATGCAGGGTTTCCGTGAGTTGTTTGCCGGTGCCAATCCGGCGAAAAAACTGCTACGCGACATCGGCCTCAAGCTCGCTGATACGCTTCCCGGCGTTAAACCTCAGCTTCTTCGTCAGGCGATGGGTCTTAACGACCTACCGGACTGGCTACGCTAATTTAGAACCCCGTCACATTTTATTTTCCCGGCCTCTGTGCCGGGGAAATTCCCTCGTTTGAAATATTCTAATTTCACCTCATTTTTCGCATTAGATAATCTAATCTGGCTGATTTTATGTTACGGAAATTTGGCCCATATTTCCGCAGGAAATATCACCATGTGCTAAATCCTGTTAGATCATTGTTAATTTTGTGCGGGGTTAATCGCATTTTTCCAGTGAATAACTCTGTAGGCTTTTCAGCGTTTTTTGGTCATAAGCTAATGTGATGACCCATTTTACCTTATGGTTAATCGCCGGTTTCGGTGGTAAGTTCAGGTAAAAGAGAACGTTTGCGTCGGCCCCTGAAAACGAGGCTGATACCGGGTTTCACGGTGAATTTTTCAACGAGGACAAGATGGCTCAACAGACTCCTTTGTACGAACAACACGTGTTATGCGGCGCCCGCATGGTGGACTTCCATGGCTGGATGATGCCGCTGCACTACGGCTCGCAGATTGATGAGCACCACGCGGTGCGCACCGATGCCGGTATGTTCGACGTGTCCCACATGACGATTGTCGATCTGCGCGGTAGCCGCACCCGGGAGTTTTTGCGTTATCTGCTGGCAAACGACGTCGCCAAACTCAAGACGCCGGGTAAAGCGCTCTATACCGGCATGCTAAATGCCTCCGGCGGCGTGATTGACGACCTCATCGTCTATTACTTCACAGAAGATTTCTTCCGCCTCGTTGTTAACTCCGCTACCCGCGAAAAAGACCTCTCCTGGATTACCCAACACGCTGAACCTTATGTCATCGACATCACCGTTCGTGACGATCTGTCGTTGATTGCCGTACAGGGCCCAAACGCCCAGGCGAAAGCCGCATCTCTGTTCAGCGACGAGCAGCGTAAAGCGACTGAAGGCATGAAGCCGTTCTTTGGCGTGCAGGCAGGTGATTTGTTTATCGCTACCACTGGCTATACCGGTGAAGCGGGTTACGAAATTGCGATGCCAAATGAGAAAGCCGCAGATTTCTGGCGTGCGCTGGTGGAAGCCGGTGTGAAGCCAGCGGGTCTGGGCGCACGTGATACGTTGCGTCTGGAAGCGGGTATGAACCTCTACGGTCAGGAGATGGATGAAGGTGTCTCTCCGCTGGCGGCCAATATGGGCTGGACCATCGCATGGGAACCTGCTGACCGTGAATTTATTGGCCGTGAAGCGCTGGAAATTCAGCGTGAGAAGGGTACTGAACAACTGGTGGGTCTGGTGATGACCGAGAAAGGCGTACTGCGCGGTGAACTGCCGGTGCGTTTTACCGATGCTGATGGCAATCCGCGTGAAGGCGTGATCACCAGCGGTACCTTCTCCCCGACGCTGGGCTACAGTATTGCACTGGCACGCGTGCCGGCAGGCATTGGCGAAACGGCGGTGGTGCAAATCCGCAACCGTGAAATGCCGGTCAACGTGACCAAACCGATTTTTGTTCGCGCCGGTAAGCCGGTCGCCTAATCATTTTTATCAGGAGAAATTCAATGAGCAATGTGCCAGCAGAACTGAAATACAGCAAAGAACACGAATGGCTGCGCAAAGAGGCGGACGGCACTTACACCGTAGGGATCACCGAGCACGCACAAGAGCTGCTGGGCGACATGGTGTTTGTTGATTTGCCAGAAGTGGGCACGACCGTAGGCGCAGGCGATGACTGCGCTGTGGCGGAGTCCGTAAAAGCGGCATCTGACATCTACGCCCCTGTGAGCGGCGAAATCGTTGCCGTCAACGACGCGCTGAGCGACTCCCCGGAGCTGGTCAACAGCGAGCCTTACGGCGAAGGCTGGATCTTTAAGATCAAAGCCAGCGACGAAGCGGAAGTTGCTGCACTGCTGGATGCGACCGCGTACGAAGCACTGCTAGAAGACGAGTAATTGTTAATCCCCCTCTCCCTTCGGGAGAGGGCAGGGGTGAGGGTGCTCATCTTCCCCTCACCCTAACCCTCTCCCTGTGGGAGAGGGAACTTAAATTCACTGCACGTTTCAGGAACCATCGCTCATGACACAGACTTTAAGCCAGCTTGAAAACCGTGGCGCCTTCATTGAACGTCACATTGGGCCGGATGCTCAGCAACAGCAGGAGATGCTGAAGACAGTTGGCGCGGATTCATTAAACGCACTGATCGGCCAGATTGTGCCAAAAGATATCCAGCTTGCCACGCCGCCTCAGGTGGGGGAAGCCACTACGGAGTTCGCCGCACTGGCGGAGCTGAAGGCCATTGCCGGCCTGAACAAGCGCTACAAGTCTTACATTGGCATGGGCTACACCAACGTGCAGTTACCGCCGGTTATCCTGCGCAATATGCTGGAAAATCCAGGCTGGTACACCGCTTATACACCTTATCAGCCAGAAGTGTCTCAGGGTCGTCTGGAAGCGCTGCTGAATTTCCAGCAGGTAACGCTGGATCTGACTGGCCTCGATATCGCTTCCGCGTCTCTGCTGGATGAAGCGACTGCCGCGGCAGAAGCCATGGCAATGGCCAAACGCGTAAGCAAGCTGAAAAATGCGAACCGCTTCTTCGTGGCCGCCGATGTTCATCCGCAAACCCTGGACGTTGTTCGCACCCGTGCGGAAACCTTCGGTTTTGACGTGATTGTCGACGATGCAGACAAAGTGCTGGATCATCAGGACGTCTTCGGCGTGCTGCTGCAGCAGGTAGGCACCACCGGTGAAGTTCACGACTACAACGCACTGATTGCCGAGCTAAAATCCCGCAAGGTAGTGGTCAGCGTCGCCGCTGATTTTATGGCGCTGGTATTGCTGACTGCGCCGGGCAAACAGGGCGCGGATATTGTCTTCGGCTCTGCACAGCGCTTCGGTGTGCCGATGGGCTACGGTGGCCCACACGCGGCGTTCTTCGCTGCAAAAGATGAATTCAAACGCTCCATGCCGGGCCGTATTATCGGGGTCTCAAAAGACGCTGCCGGTAACACTGCGCTGCGCATGGCGATGCAGACTCGTGAGCAGCATATCCGCCGCGAGAAAGCGAACTCCAACATTTGTACCTCGCAGGTTCTGCTGGCCAACATCGCCAGCCTGTACGCGGTCTTCCACGGTCCGGTTGGCCTGAAACGTATTGCCAGCCGTATTCACCGCCTGGCGGATATTCTGGCCTGCGGCCTGCAGCAGAAAGGCCTCAAGCTGCGTCATGCCCATTACTTTGACACGCTGTGTGTTGAAGTGGCAGACAAAGCAGCAGTGCTGGCGCGTGCGGATGCCGCGGAGATCAACCTGCGCAGCGATATTCACAATGCGGTCGGTATTACGCTGGATGAAAGCACCACCCGCGACGATATCCTGAACCTGTTTAACGTGTTGCTGGGTGATGCACACGGCCTGGACATTGATACGCTCGATAAAGAGGTTGCCCTCGACAGCCGTTCTATCCAGCAAAGCATGCTGCGTGATGATGCGATCCTGACGCATCCGGTCTTCAATCGCTATCACAGCGAAACCGAGATGATGCGCTATATGCATTCTCTGGAGCGCAAAGATCTGGCGCTGAATCAGGCGATGATCCCTCTGGGCTCTTGCACCATGAAGTTGAACGCCGCTGCTGAGATGATCCCTATCACCTGGCCTGAGTTCTCTGAACTGCACCCGTTCTGCCCTCCTGAGCAGGCGGAAGGTTATCACCTGATGATCAATCAGCTTTCCGACTGGCTGGTGAAGTTGACGGGGTATGACGCGCTCTGTATGCAGCCAAACTCCGGTGCGCAGGGTGAATATGCTGGTCTGCTGGCGATTCGTCATTATCACGAAAGCCGTAACGAAGGGCATCGTGATATCTGCCTGATCCCAAGCTCCGCACACGGTACCAACCCGGCCTCTGCCCAGATGGCGGGCATGGAAGTGGTGGTGGTGGCTTGCGATAAGAACGGTAACATTGACCTCGCCGACCTGCGTGCAAAAGCCGAACAGGCTGGCGACAAGCTCTCCTGCATCATGGTGACCTACCCGTCGACTCACGGCGTGTACGAAGAGACAATCCGTGAAGTGTGCGAAGTGGTGCATCAGTTTGGCGGCCAGGTTTACCTCGACGGCGCGAACATGAACGCCCAGGTCGGTATTACCTCTCCGGGCTTTATCGGCGCGGATGTGTCGCACCTGAACCTGCATAAAACTTTCTGCATTCCGCACGGCGGTGGCGGCCCGGGTATGGGGCCAATTGGCGTAAAAGCGCACCTGGCACCGTTTGTTCCGGGTCACAGCGTAGTGCAAATCGAGGGGATGCTCACCCGTCAGGGTGCGGTCTCTGCGGCACCGTTTGGTAGCGCCTCTATTCTGCCAATCAGCTGGATGTACATCCGCATGATGGGTGCAGAAGGGCTGAAGCAGGCAAGCCAGGTGGCGATCCTGAACGCCAACTATATTGCGACTCGCCTGAAGTCTGCTTTCCCGGTGCTCTATACCGGCCGTGATGGTCGCGTGGCGCACGAGTGCATTCTGGATATTCGTCCACTGAAAGAGCAGAGCGGCATCAGCGAACTGGATATCGCCAAGCGTCTGATCGACTACGGATTCCACGCCCCGACTATGTCGTTCCCGGTAGCGGGTACGCTGATGGTGGAGCCAACGGAGTCCGAAAGCAAAGCCGAGCTGGACCGCTTTATTGATGCGATGCTGGCGATCCGCATGGAGATCGATCGCGTGCTGGACGGCGAGTGGACGCTGGAAGATAACCCGCTGGTAAACGCACCGCACACCCAGCATGAGATGGTGGCAGAGTGGAACCACGGTTATTCCCGCGAACTGGCGGTCTTCCCGGCAGGTGTGGCAAACAAATACTGGCCGACCGTGAAGCGTCTTGATGACGTGTACGGCGACCGCAACCTGTTCTGCTCCTGCGTGCCGATGAGCGAATACCAGTAATATTGTTGGTGTAGTAACCCAGGCCGGGTAAGGCGTAGCCGCCACCCGGCTTTTTTATTGGGAGAAGCGTATGGGTATTGCACTTGTAACAGGCGCCAGCCGCGGCATCGGGAAAGCCACCGCGCTGCAGCTGGCACGCGAAGGCTATACCGTAGCGGTGAATTATCATCACAACATTAAAGCCGCGACGGACGTCATCAGGCAGATCGTTGAAGCGGGCGGTAAAGCCTTTGCCGTCCGCGCAGATATCAGCGATGAAGCTCAGGTGATGGCGATGTTCGACAGCCTCGATCGTGAAGGTGATCCGCTTTGTGCGCTGGTCAATAATGCGGGGATTCTGTTTGAGCAATCCACTATCGAGAATCTCTCCGCTGAGCGCATTAACCGCGTCCTGGCGACCAACGTCACGGGCTACTTCCTCTGCTGCCGGGAAGCGGTGAAGCGCATGTCCTTCAAACATGGCGGCAAGGGTGGGGCGATCGTGAATGTCTCTTCCGCGGCGTCGCGCCTGGGCGCGCCGGGAGAATATGTGGATTATGCCGCGTCCAAGGGGGCGGTGGATTCGCTGACAACCGGGTTAGCGCTCGAGGTAGCGGCGCAGGGCATTCGCGTAAACTGCGTGCGACCGGGACTGATTTATACCGATATCCACGCCTCAGGCGGGGAACCGGGGCGCGTGGATCGCGTGAAATCGTTGCTGCCGATGCAGCGCGGCGGCCAGCCGGAAGAGGTGGCGCAGGCGATTGTCTGGCTGCTGAGCGAGAAGGCGTCGTACGTCACGGGCAGTTTTATAGAGCTGGCTGGCGGGAAATAAATGCCGGGTAGCGTCATGCCACCCGGAAAAAATTACAGCGCCTCGCCGTTGCTGGCAATCACACCTTTATACCACTCGAAGCTTTTCTTACGGGAACGCGACATGTCGCCAGTACCGTCGTCGTGTTTGTTCACATAGATAAAGCCGTAGCGCTTGCTGTACTGGCCGGTGGTGAACGACACGCAGTCGATGCAGCCCCACGGGGTATACCCCATCAGATCCACACCATCGTGCGTGACCGCCTTCATCATTTCTTCCACATGAGCACGCAGATAGTCGATGCGATAGTCATCGTTGATGCTGCCGTCTTCTTCTACTTTGTCGTATGCGCCAAAACCGTTTTCGACGATAAACAGCGGTTTCTGATAACGCTCGTACAGCTCACACAGGGAATAGCGCAGGCCAACCGGATCAATCTGCCAGCCCCAGTCAGACGCTTTCACATGTGGATTCGGTACGCTGCCCTCAAAGCCGGAAATGGCATCACCGGTGCCGCCTTCCGCTTTCACGGCGTTGGTCATGTAATAGCTGAAACCTAAATAGTCACAGGTTCCTTCACGCAGGATCTCTTCGTCACCCGCTTCCATTTTGATGGAGAAACCACGGCGTTCCCACTCGTTCAGCACATAAGATGGGTAGTAACCACGCAGCTGGACGTCGGTAAAGACATAGCGCTCGCGCATGGATTCCTGAGCAAACATCACATCTTCTGGTTTGCAGGAGAATGGATAGAGTGCAACCATCGCCAGCATGCAGCCGACTTTCATCTCTGGGTTAATACGACGGGCGGCTTTTACCGCCAGAGCGCTGGCCACGAACTGGTGGTGCAGCACCTGATACATGGTTTCTTCCGGGTTGTCGTGCTCGGTATAGACCACCCCAGAGCAGCAGTAGCCGAACAGCGGCGCGCGCCAGTTGCGCTGGTTGTTGATTTCGTTAAAGGTCATCCAGTATTTGACCTTGTTTTTGTAGCGCTCAAATACCACTTCCGCGAAGCGCACAAAGAAATCGACCACTTTACGGTTAGTCCAGCTGCCATACTCCTGAACCAGATGCAGCGGCATTTCGAAGTGGGAGAGGGTGATGACCGGCTCGATGTTGTATTTGAGCAGCTCGTCGAACATGTCGTCGTAGAACTTCAGCCCTTCTTCGTTTGGCTGCGTCTCATCCCCTTTCGGGAAGATGCGCGTCCAGGCGATAGAGGTACGGAAGCACTTGAAGCCCATTTCCGCAAACAGCTTGATGTCTTCTTTGTAGTGCCCGTGGAAATCAATCGCTTCATGGTTTGGGTAGTATTTACCCGGCACCACTTCCCGGGTGATTTCGCGCGGAACGCCGTGTGCGCCACCGGTCAATACGTCGCAGATGCTTGGCCCTTTACCGCCTTTGTTCCAGCCGCCTTCAACCTGGTGAGCGGCAACTGCGCCACCCCATAAAAAATCTTTTGGTAAGGTCAATTTTTTCATCATTACTATTCTCAATATATGGCTTATTGATTTCGAGTCTAGCAAAGTGAAATTAAATGTCACGATATAACAATTTGTGTGAAATGTGATTTGTCACATCAAAAAAACAGGGTGTTTTATTCTGTCAATTTCTTCGCCAGTTTGCGGCCGAGAGATTCCAGAATATAGATAACGGGGATTTGCGTGGTGATATCATAAACGCCCCCAATACGCGTCTGGGGGACATGCCATGAGAGATTAAAGTCTGCCAGCTTTGCCAGACGCGAGTGTTCGTGGCTGGTAATGGAGAGCACCTTGCAGTGATGCAGGCTGAACTGGCTGGCGAAACGCAGGATCTCCTCAGTCTCACCGGAGACAGAAAGCACAATCGCCAGCGCATTTTTAGCCATATCATTGGTGACCGGGAAATAAGGATCGTCGATATGGTTGCTGAATTTACCAATATTTGAAAAGAAACGTGCGCCATATTTTGCCAGAGAGCCTGACGTACCCGCGCCGACAAATATAATTCGCTCAGAAGACAAAATAATATCTACCGCGTTATCTAATAACGCATCGAACTCTTCATTATTCACGCTTTTAAAGAAGCTGATAATTTCGCTGGTACCGAAGTTTGCCTGCTGGGGCTCGTTTTGCTCCAGATAGAGTTTGAAGCGTACGCGAAATTCAGAATAACCTTCGCAGTTGAGCTTGCGGCAAAAGCGCAGGATCGTAGTGGTTGAGACACCAGCCGCGTCCGCCAGCTCGCGGATGGTCATGTACATGACTTTGTCACGATTTTTAATGACATAGTTGTAGACCATCATCTCCAGATTATTGAGACTGGCAATGGCGGTGTGGGTGAACATAGTCACAATGGCAAAACTCTCATTCAGACCTCATCCGTCCATCATAACATGCAGCCAGATTGCAGGATCCAATTTTATGCTATTGATTCATAATGATTAAATTTTTATGTGAACAAATGTTAGGTGAATAAATTATTTATGTATATGATTTTTATATACAAAAAATCATGATGAAAATATTTTAGCTAACAGGTGTTCACTGGAATCATTCTCAGTTAGCATAGTCTTGCGATGAATAATCATCTTTTGTTTTCCCGGAGTTTTGTATGGCGAGCAGACCATTAATCGCACAGGGATATTCGCTGGCTGAGGAAATAGCCAACAGCATCAGCCACGGCATTGGCCTGGTGTTTGGGATTGTCGGTTTAGTATTATTGCTGGTGCAGGCGGTAGACACCAATGCCAGCGCGATGGCCATTACCAGCTATAGCCTGTATGGCGGGAGTATGATCCTGCTGTTTCTGGCCTCTACGCTGTATCACGCAATTCCGCATCAACGGGCCAAGATGTGGCTTAAGAAATTTGACCACTGTGCCATCTATCTTCTTATTGCCGGTACCTATACGCCTTTTCTGCTGGTGGGGCTCGATTCACCGCTCGCCCGCGGCCTGATGATTGTTATCTGGAGCCTGGCACTGCTGGGGATCCTGTTTAAGCTGACGATTGCCCACCGGTTTAAGATATTGTCACTGGTGACCTATCTGACGATGGGCTGGCTGTCGCTGATTGTGGTTTATCAGTTGGCAATCAAACTGGCGGCGGGTGGGGTAACATTGCTGGCTGTTGGCGGGGTGGTTTATTCGCTGGGCGTGATTTTCTACGTTTGCAAGCGTATCCCTTACAACCACGCTATCTGGCACGGTTTTGTACTGGGCGGCAGCGTGTGTCACTTCCTGGCGATTTATTTGTACGTGGGGCAGGTGTAGTTTTTGTCGGGTGGCGGCGGCGCCTTACCCGACCTACGGGATCTGTAGGCCCGGTAAGCGCAGCGCTACCGGGCGATACAGAATTACTCTTCCAGCGAATACGGTAGTGGTTCAATACTCAATGTATTGGCATCGTCACGCACGCGGAACACGCTATTGGCTTCCATGTCATTATTCATAACGGCCTGAACCAGAAGACGGCCATCTTCCAGCTGTACGGCTGCTAACACGGTGCCGGTGCGGCGCCAGTTATCACCCATCTTCAGCTCTAAATCTTCGCCCGCTTCAGGTACACGGCTGGCATGACCCGCCAGTGTCCACAGCGCACGTTTGTTTGCCCCGCGGAATTTTGCACGAGCCACCATCTCCTGGCCGGTGTAACAGCCTTTCTTAAAGCTGATACCACCCAGAGCCTGGAGGTTGGTTGCCTGAGGAATAAACTGCGCGCTGTTTGCTGCGTCAATCACCGGCAGACCTGCTTCAATGTTCAGTGCCAACCACTGCTGACTGTTGTTGAACTGAGCCTCACCGCGTAGTGCCTCGGTCACGCGCTCTGCTGTGGCGGTATCCGTTACTAACAGGAAACGCTCCTCCGGGTGTTCGAACCACAGGATAGAGCTAGCACCTTCGCTGACCACCTGTTTTTCTGCATCGGGCAATTCGCTGAACAGATTTTTCAGCGCGGCACGCGCCTGAAAACCCGCCACACCCAGCAGGATATGTTCGTCGTCCGGGGCAATCGTGACTTTGGAAAAGACGGCGTACTTTTTCAGCTCTTTGAGTTGGGCGTCTTGCAGGCTACGGCGCTCAATAAAGGCAAAGCCGTCCTGACGGCGGAAGAGACGCAGGTTGCTCCACATTTTGCCTTTAGGGTCGCAATGTGCGGCCAGCAGGTGCTGGTGTTCAGTCATCTGGCTGACATCGGCGGTCACCTGACCCTGCAGGTATTTTTCTGCATCGGCACCAGTGAGTGTTGCCAGCGCCCAGTCATCAAGAGAAATAAGCGTCAGCGGCAGACGCGCAGAGGCGGCGGGCTGGCGAGGAGAAAATGGTGTAAATGCCATAACGATATCCTGAATTGCTTAACGCTTTGATAATGCCTAATGGTAAAAGAGCCTGCTGGCAATGCAAGCGCTTTCAGCAGACCATTTGTGCCATAAACCGGTTCTGCGTAACGCCACGCAAAATAGTGTAATCCGCTGTCTTCGTGGGGTTTATTCTTGAAGCCTGCTTGTAGATCGCAAGATTCCAGTAAAGAAACGGTCAAAAACACGTTACACTAGCTGGTGTCCCCGTAGAGAAATCAAGAACACTGAACGGGGTACCGACTGTGCCAAACGTAATGCAGGAAACAGAACATGGATATTAACAACAAGGCCCGTATTCACTGGGCATGCCGTCGCGGCATGCGTGAACTTGATATTTCCATCATGCCTTTCTTCGAATATGAGTATGACAGCTTAAGCGATGATGATAAGCGTCTGTTTGTTCGCCTGCTTGAGTCTGACGATCCAGATTTATTCAACTGGCTGATGAACCACGGCAAACCCGCCGACACCGAGTTGCAACGGATGGTGCAATTAATTCAAACACGGAATCGGGAACGTGGTCCTGTGGCAATCTGATCTTCGCGTCTCGTGGCGTTCTCAGTGGATGTCTTTATTGCTCCACGGCCTGGTTGCGGCCATTGTATTACTGATGCCATGGCCGTTGAGCTATACGCCTCTGTGGCTGCTGTTACTGTCATTTGTCGTTTTTGACAGCGTACGCAGCCAGCGTCGCATTAATGCCCGTCAGGGAGAAATTAAACTCCTGATGGATTCCCG
Organism: Enterobacter sp. E1; assembly: GCF_016809815.1. NCBI lineage: Bacteria > Pseudomonadati > Pseudomonadota > Gammaproteobacteria > Enterobacterales > Enterobacteriaceae > Enterobacter > Enterobacter sp. E1. The sequence goes on from NZ_JAFBJM010000003.1 coordinate 282,922, forward strand.
CCTGCGCTGGCAGGGTAAAGAGTGGGATATTCTCGGGATGCCCTGGATGCTCAACTCCGGCATGATGTTACGGTTACGCAATGTGGACGGTGGGCGTTGTCAGCATCTGTGGTTGGCGGCTGACAGTATGGATGCTTCAGAGTGGCGAGACCTGCGCCGGATGTTATTGCAACAGTCGACGCAGGAGTAAAGTGCGTTAGCTAAACTGTTCTGCCATTTCGCCCAGAATCTGCTCGCACCAGGTTTGCAGGCGATCATCGCTGAGATCGTACTGGTTGGTTTCATCCAGCGCGAGTCCAACAAACAGCTCGCCATCGGCAATAATCGGCTTTTTACTGGTGAACTCATACCCTTCGGTTGGCCAGTAGCCGATAAACGTAACGCCTTTCGGTACCAGTTTATCGTGCAGCATACCGAGTGCATCCAGGAACCATTCTCCGTAACCTAATTGATCACCCATGCCGTACATGGCGATAATTTTGCCGCTGAGGTTGAGCGTATCAAACTGGTCCCAGATAGCTTCCCAGTCTTCCTGTATCTCACCGAAATCCCAGGTTGGGATACCGAGGATCAACACGTCGTACTGCTCCATCAGTGTGAGTGCGTCATCTTTCAGGTTATGCAACGTCACCAGTTCCGGGCCAATGATGTCGCGAATTTTCTCTGCCGCCATTTCGGTGTAGCAGGTGCTGGAACCATAGAACAGACCAATATTCATCGCGTAACTATCTCAATTCTTGCTTTGACTTTGCGCGTAGTGTACCAGAAACCTGTAGCAATCAGGCATAATGGCCTGACTGCAGAATCAAAGGGGCTGATGTGGAAAAGGATCTCGCACTGATCGAACAGTTTCTCGACGCGCTGTGGCTGGAGAAAAACCTGGCTGAGAATACGCTCAGTGCGTACCGGCGCGATCTCACCATGCTGGTTGAGTGGCTGGCCCGTCGGCAGCTCTCGCTGGCGAGCGCGCAAAGCGACGACCTTCAGGCACTGCTCGGTGAACGCGTGGAAGGGGGATACAAAGCGACCAGCTCTGCGCGCTTGCTCAGCGCCATGCGTCGTCTGTTCCAGCACCTCTATCGTGAGAAAATTCGCGAAGACGATCCCAGCGCGCTGCTGGCATCCCCGAAACTTCCGCAGCGGCTGCCGAAAGATCTTAGCGAAGCACAAGTTGAGAGATTATTACAGTCACCCGCAGTTGACCTGCCGCTGGAGTTACGCGATAAAGCCATGCTTGAGCTATTGTATGCTACCGGCTTGCGCGTTTCTGAACTGGTTGGCCTGACGATGAGCGACATAAGCCTGCGTCAGGGTGTGGTTCGTGTAATCGGTAAAGGAAACAAGGAAAGGCTGGTACCGCTGGGAGAAGAGGCGGTTTACTGGCTGGAAACGTATCTTGAGCATGGCCGTCCGTGGTTGCTCAATGGTGCTTCTATCGATGTTCTGTTCCCGAGCCAGCGCGCGCAGCAGATGACACGGCAAACGTTCTGGCATCGCATCAAGCATTACGCCACACTGGCGGGTATCGACAGTGAAAAGCTTTCGCCGCACGTATTGCGTCATGCTTTCGCGACGCATCTGTTAAACCACGGCGCTGATTTACGCGTGGTGCAGATGTTGCTGGGGCATAGCGACCTTTCCACGACGCAAATTTATACTCATGTCGCGACGGAACGCCTGCGGCAGCTACACCAACAGCACCACCCTCGTGCGTGAGTGCCGACGAATTGTAACAGGATCAAATATGAAAAAGTCTTTTGCGCTGTTCACCCTGCTGGCAGCCTCATTTACCGGTTTCGCCCATGCGGATGACGCCGCAATCAAACAGTCGCTGGCTAAGCTTGGCGTCACGGGTAGCGATATTCAGCCAGCACCGGTTGCTGGCATGAAAACGGTGCTGACGAGCAGCGGCGTGCTGTATGTCACCGAAGACGGCAAACACATTATTCAGGGGCCAATGTACGATGTGAGCGGCGTGCAGCCGGTAAACGTCACCAACCAGCTGCTGATGAAAAACCTGAACGCGCTCGAAAAAGAGATGATTGTCTACAAAGCGGCGCAGGAAAAACATGTTATTACCGTCTTCACTGACATCACCTGTGGCTACTGCCACAAACTGCATGAAGAGATGAAAGACTACAACGCGCTGGGCATTACCGTGCGTTACCTGGCTTTCCCACGTGCAGGCGTGCAGAGCCAGCCAGAGCAGGATATGAAAGCTATTTGGTGTGCAAAAGACCGCAACAAAGCGTTTGATGATGCGATGAACGGTAAAGCTGTTACACCTGCATCCTGCGACATTGACATTGCCAACCACTATGCACTGGGCGTGCAATTTGGCGTGAGCGGTACGCCGGCGATTGTCCTGAGCAACGGCTATGTTGTTCCAGGTTACCAGGGACCAAAAGAGATGAAAGAGTTCCTCGACGCGCACCAGAAACAGTTTGGTGGTAAATAATCCGCGTGAAAGCCCCAATAAAATTGCGCCGCCGCGAGGTGGCCGAGCAGATTGATTTGCCAGACGATCTTCCACCACTGCTGAAACGGCTCTACGCCAGCCGTGGCGTGCGTACCGCTGAAGATCTTGAGCGGAGCGTGAAAGGGATGCTGCCCTGGCAACAGCTGAATGGCATCGAAAAAGCCGTGGAAATGCTCTACAACGCGTTTCTGGAAGGAACGCGAATCGTGGTGGTGGGGGATTTCGATGCAGACGGAGCAACCAGCACTGCATTAAGTGTACTCAGCCTGCGCGCGCTGGGTTGCAATAACGTGACCTATCTTGTGCCGAACCGGTTTGAAGACGGCTACGGCCTCAGCCCGGAAGTAGTCGATCAGGCTCATGCCCGCGGCGCACAGATGATCATGACCGTGGACAATGGGATCTCTTCTCATGCGGGCGTCGATCATGCCCATAAGCTTGGGATCCCGGTACTGGTCACCGATCACCACCTGCCGGGTGACACACTCCCTGCGGCGGAAGCGATCATCAACCCAAACCTACGCGACTGCGATTTTCCGTCGAAATCACTGGCGGGTGTGGGGGTGGCGTTTTATCTGATGCTGGCGCTGCGTACGCTGTTGCGTGATAAAGGCTGGTTCGACTCCCGCGGGATTGCCGTACCCAATCTCGCCGAGTATCTCGACCTGGTGGCGCTGGGAACAGTTGCGGACGTGGTGCCGCTTGATGCCAATAATCGTATTTTGACCTGGCAGGGTTTAAGCCGCATCCGGGCGGGCAAATGCCGTCCGGGAATTAAGGCCTTGCTGGAGATTGCCAACCGTGACCCGCTCAAACTGGCGGCCAGTGATTTGGGCTTTGCCATCGGACCGCGTTTGAACGCAGCCGGAAGGCTGGACGATATGTCCGTTGGTGTCGCTCTGCTGCTTTGCGACAATATTGGTGAAGCGCGCGTTCTTGCCAATGAACTGGACGCTCTGAACCAGACCCGTAAAGAGATTGAGCAGGGAATGCAGGCAGAAGCGCTGACCTTGTGCGAAAAACTTGAACGGAGTGGCGATACGCTGCCTGGCGGTCTGGCGATGTATCACCCCGAGTGGCATCAGGGGGTGGTCGGGATTCTGGCGTCGCGCATTAAAGAGCGTTTCCACCGTCCGGTGATCGCGTTTGCCCCGGCAGGGGACGGCACGCTGAAAGGCTCCGGTCGTTCGATTCAGGGCCTGCACATGCGCGATGCGCTGGAGCGTCTTGATACGCTTTACCCGAATCTCATGATCAAGTTTGGTGGCCACGCGATGGCAGCCGGCTTGTCGCTGGAAGAGGCGAAATTCGATGAGTTCCAGCGTCTGTTTGGTGAGCTGGTGACCGACTGGATCGACCCGGCCCTGTTGCAAGGGGAAGTAGTATCTGATGGCGAGCTTGCCCCCGCTGAGATGACGATGGATGTGGCACAAATGCTCCGCGATGCCGGTCCATGGGGGCAGATGTTCCCGGAGCCGTTGTTTGACGGCCGTTTCCGTCTGTTGCAACAGCGTATTGTCGGCGAACGCCATCTGAAAGTGATGGTTGAACCCGTGGGCGGTGGTCCGTTGCTGGATGGTATTGCCTTCAATGTTGACACGGCGATATGGCCGGACAACGGCGTGCGCGAGGTTGAGCTGGCGTACAAACTGGACATCAACGAGTTTCGCGGTAACCGCAGCCTCCAGATCATCATCGACAATATCTGGCCAATTTAGCGGCAGTAATCTCTATAAAAAAGGGCGTGGATTCGGTACAATCCCGCTCTTATCACCGCATTTTGACAAGTCCATAAAAGAAAACAGACCATGTTTGAAATTAATCCGGTAAAAAACCGTATTCAGGACCTCACGGAGCGCTCTGACGTTCTTAGGGGGTATCTTTGACTACGATGCCAAGAAAGAGCGTCTTGAAGAAGTAAACGCCGAGCTGGAACAGCCTGACGTCTGGAACGAACCTGAGCGCGCACAGGCGCTGGGTAAAGAGCGTTCCTCTCTCGAAGCTATCGTAGATACGCTGGATCAAATGGCTCAGGGGCTGGAAGATGTTTCCGGTTTACTGGAGCTGGCTGTAGAAGCCGACGACGAAGAAACCTTTAACGAAGCCGTGGCAGAACTCGAAGTTCTGGAAGAGAAGCTGGCGCAGCTTGAGTTCCGTCGCATGTTCTCCGGCGAATATGACAGCGCTGACTGCTATCTCGATATTCAGGCCGGTTCTGGCGGTACTGAAGCGCAGGACTGGGCCAGTATGCTGACGCGTATGTATCTGCGTTGGGCAGAAGCACGCGGCTTCAAAACCGAAATTATCGAAGAATCTGAAGGTGAAGTTGCGGGTCTGAAATCCGTGACCATCAAAATTATTGGCGATTACGCCTACGGCTGGTTGCGTACTGAAACCGGCGTTCACCGCCTGGTACGTAAGAGCCCGTTCGACTCCGGTGGACGTCGTCATACCTCCTTTAGTTCTGCATTCGTTTACCCGGAAGTTGACGAAGATATTGATATCGAAATTAACCCGGCTGACCTGCGTATTGACGTTTACCGCGCATCTGGCGCGGGTGGTCAGCACGTTAACCGTACAGAATCTGCGGTGCGTATCACCCACATTCCAACCGGGCTGGTAACGCAATGCCAGAATGACCGTTCCCAGCATAAAAACAAAGACCAGGCCATGAAGCAGATGAAAGCGAAGCTTTATGAACTGGAAATGCAGAAGAAAAATGCTGAGAAACAGGCGATGGAAGATAACAAGTCTGACATCGGTTGGGGCAGCCAGATCCGTTCTTATGTCCTCGATGACTCCCGCATCAAAGACTTGCGTACCGGGGTTGAAACCCGCAACACGCAGGCGGTGCTGGATGGCAGCCTGGACCAATTTATCGAAGCAAGTTTGAAAGCAGGGTTATGAGGAACCAACATGTCTGAACAACAAGCACAGGGCGCTGACGCGGTAGTCGATCTTAACAACGAACTGAAAACCCGCCGCGAGAAGCTGGCAGCACTGCGTGAGCAGGGCGTGCCGTTCCCGAACGATTTTCGTCGTGACCATACCTCAGACCAACTGCACGCTGATTTCGACGGTAAAGAGAACGAAGAGCTGGAAGCTCTGAACGTAGAAGTGTCAGTGGCAGGCCGTATGATGACCCGTCGTATCATGGGTAAAGCCTCTTTCGTGACCTTGCAGGACGTTGGCGGCCGTATTCAGTTGTACGTTTCCCGTGACGATCTGCCAGAAGGCATCTACAACGAGCAGTTCAAGAAATGGGACCTGGGCGATATCCTGGGCGCGAAAGGTAAACTGTTCAAAACTAAGACCGGTGAACTGTCTATCCACTGCACCGAACTGCGTCTGCTGACCAAAGCCCTGCGCCCGCTGCCGGACAAATTCCACGGCCTGCAGGATCAGGAAGCGCGTTATCGTCAGCGTTACCTGGATCTCATCTCTAACGATGAATCCCGCAATACCTTCAAAATTCGCTCCCGGATCATGGCCGGTATCCGCCAGTTCATGGTTAACCGCGACTTTATGGAAGTGGAAACCCCAATGATGCAGGTGATCCCTGGCGGTGCGTCTGCACGTCCGTTCATCACCCATCACAACGCCCTGGACCTGGACATGTACCTGCGTATCGCGCCGGAACTGTACCTGAAGCGTCTGGTGGTGGGTGGTTTCGACCGCGTGTTTGAAATCAACCGTAACTTCCGTAACGAAGGTATCTCCGTTCGTCATAACCCAGAGTTCACCATGATGGAACTCTATATGGCGTATGCGGATTACAAAGATCTGATCGAGCTGACTGAATCGCTGTTCCGTACCCTGGCACAGGATATTCTGGGCACCACGCAGGTCCCTTACGGTGAAGAAGTGTTCGACTTCGGTAAGCCGTTTGAAAAACTGACTATGCGCGAAGCGATCAAGAAATACCGTCCGGAAACCAACATGGCCGATCTGGATAACTTCGACTCTGCGAAAGCGATCGCTGAAAGCATCGGTATCAAGGTTGAGAAGAGCTGGGGTCTGGGCCGTATCGTGACCGAGATCTTCGAAGAAGTGGCCGAAGCGCACCTGATTCAGCCGACCTTCATCACCGAATACCCGGCAGAAGTTTCTCCGCTGGCGCGTCGTAATGACGTGAACCCGGAAATCACTGACCGTTTCGAGTTCTTCATCGGTGGCCGTGAAATCGGCAACGGCTTTAGCGAGCTGAACGATGCGGAAGATCAGGCTCAGCGCTTCCAGGATCAGGTTGACGCGAAAGCGGCAGGCGATGACGAAGCGATGTTCTACGACGAAGACTATGTGACTGCGCTGGAGCACGGCCTGCCACCAACTGCAGGTCTGGGTATTGGTATCGACCGTATGGTGATGCTGTTCACTAACAGCCACACCATCCGTGACGTAATCCTGTTCCCGGCGATGCGACCGGTGAAATAAGGCGTTAAGATGTAAAAAAAGCCCCGAAAGGGGCTTTTTTATTGTGCTGCGAAGGCTTTGAGTTTTTCGCGGGCGGTCGTCGCTTCCATGACCATCCACGGGCTAAACGCCCAGGGCGTCGCGTCCAGCGCGCTGAATAACGTGTCCAGTTCAACCCACTGATACTCCATCACTTCACCTTCGTTTATCGTCACTTTATTGGTGATGCGGGCAGCAAATACCGGGCAAATTTCGTTTTCTACTATCCCGGAAGGGTCGATTTCGCGGTAGCGAAAATCTGATGCGACAGGGGTGATATCGGTAATTTCGGCGCCTACCTCATAGCGGCAGCGTCGGATTATAGCCTGCTCCGTCTCTTCACCCGATTGCGGATGTCCGCACACGGAGTTAGTCCAGACACCCGGCCAGGCTTTTTTGCTTAACGCGCGTCGGGTCACCAGACATTCGCCTTTGGCATTAAACAGCCAGGTGGAGAAAGCCAGATGCAGCGGGGTATGCGAGGTGTGAGCGGCGTACTTTTCCTGAGTGCCAATCACCATTCCCTGGTCATTTACCAAAATAACGTGTTCTTGAATACTCATTCATGCTCCAGTGCCAAAATGCCGAGTGGTTCAGCACCATCAGCCGGGGCATTATACGGCATTCTTATACGAACGGTTTATCCCACAGAGCGGAAAAGGGCTGACCCATATCTATCCGGACTGTTATCATAGAGCGCCATTCACGCTGACCGAGGATCTGTTTTGTTTGCAGGAAGCCTGACGAGAAATCCCATCACCGCCATTATTTACCTGATGCTAACGCTATTGCTGGCAGGTTGTTCAGGGAGCAAATCTTCGGATATGGGTAGCTATTCCGGTTCGGTCTATACCGTTAAGCGCGGGGACACCCTGTATCGAATTTCGCGCGCTACGGGGACCAGCGTGAAGGATCTGGCGCGGTTAAATAATCTCTCTCCGCCATACACCATCGAGGTGGGTCAGCAACTGAAGGTTAGCGGTGGAACGTCTTCTGGTAAAAAATCCTCGTCGAAGGGCAAAACTGCCAAAGTGACGCCATCCTATCAGGTGCCTCAATCGTCATGGCCACCGGTTGGACAGCGCTGCTGGATTTGGCCTGCCAGCGGTAAAGTGGTCGCCCCTTACTCACTCTCTGAAGGTGGCAACAAGGGTATTGATATTGCCGCTACACGCGGTACGCCGGTTTATGCCTCTGGGGCAGGGAAGGTGGTTTACGTCGGTAATCAGCTGCGCGGTTACGGCAATCTGATTATGATTAAGCACGGTGAAGATTACATCACGGCCTATGCTCACAACGACACGATGCTGGTTAACAACGGGCAGAACGTCAAAGCAGGGCAGAAGATTGCCACCATGGGCAGCACCGGTACGGATTCGGTTAAGTTGCACTTCCAGATCCGCTATAAGGCGACGGCCATCGATCCGCAGCGTTATCTTCCGGCTCCTGGTAGCAAACCGAAGTGCTAAGTGATTATTTTATCGCCATTTAGTTGTGAAGAGGCTTGTATGAAGGTGCGTAAGGTCTATAATGCCATACGCACCTCAAAGCGGGCGTAGTTCAATGGTAGAACGAGAGCTTCCCAAGCTCTATACGAGGGTTCGATTCCCTTCGCCCGCTCCAGATCTCTCCCCTTGTGGCAAAACTTCAATAAGACTCGTTTTGCTTTCAACAACTTACTTAACATAAGTTGTCGTGTTCGTTCTACCATTGAACGACGATTTACCAACACAAGGTACATTGTTAGTTGTCACGGATAGTTACTATGGAAGTAAGAGTATAACTATTCGGCGGCGGCAGTTGTAGTCCTCACACCGCGATAGCACAACGTGAAGGAAAAGCCTGATCCGGGCATTGTCTCTTACACCAGACTGATCACACGCATTCAAGCCCGATGTGTGGCCCTATGAGCCACGTAAACAGGTTTATGGTGATAACGTACCTACAAACGACATGTAGGCTCTATCAGCGTTTCAGCCACGCTCCCGCAAGGGTACACGGTTATCCTGATAAGGTGTGATCCCTCTGACAGTCTGATGAAGTCGCTACGCTCCGCTTGTTGCTGTATCACCAACGGGGCTTTATGGCTTCTATTATCCAGAATCTTTGAGTTGCACATTTTCAGTGTGCTGGATAACCTGAGATTAATCCTAACCATCAGAGAAAAGAGACTATGCAGATCACTGTCACATCCCAAAACGTAGACACACATAAGAAAAAGATAGAGCGTGACGGCCTCAAAGGGATTACCTACTTCATACAAATGGCAAACAGTGTGCGCGTTACTGCATCCCAGGATCATCAAGCAATAGTGCAAGGCGTTTTAGGGAAACCTGATAGCGATAACCACCATCAATTATCATCTTATTGGACATGGAATGATGTGGACGCCGTAAAGCTGGTTGATGTGCTGTACGCAGTCGCTAACGCATAAGGCACGAATAATTAAAATTAGCGCGAGCGGCTTAAAATGGGGAAGAGTATGTTAGAAGAAATCTATAATTTATTTTACTTTGCGTCATCATCTGATGAAAAAATAACACATGTGGGTATAGCTGTCCATAAAGTGAGTGGGAGTGATAGTGAAAAAATAAAGCACCTAAAAAACCACCTACTTTCTGATTTACCAAGGTGTGAGTATTTTGGAGTAGATCCAAGATCACTTGGTGATTCTGAGTTTCTTACCAATAGTAGGTTTTTGGCGTTGGCAAGAGTGGGTGATCCAATACGTGTTTTTGAACAGGCTTTAATTGCTAAGAATGCGTCTGCTAACCCTCTAGTAATTTATACTGCTGTAGTAGATGGTCAGATTAAGGTAGATGCCTCGGTTTCTACAGACAAAGAAGTTAGACGAAGTGATTTTGAGGCCAATAGCATACCTGGGATTAAAGATTTGCCTGACTATCTTGACAAGTATTTGGTTGGAAATAAATTTTTGATTAAAGATCTATTGGTTGATGATCATGTCAAACCAATACATTTATTATTTAACAATAAGCATTATTTATCTAGCATTAAACTGTTAATGTCATTTATTGATACTATAGCTTATCTTGAGTATGGTGATGTAAATAAAGCGTTTCCCATGTGGTTAGATACATACTGTGAATTATCTCACTTAGGCATAAGTTCAAATGAACTTTATGAATTAAGACACTCTCTTTTACACATGACTAGCTTGAACTCACGTAAGGTTGTACAGGGTAAAGAAAGACGAATAAGTTATAGCGTTGCCCCAGTTGGAACCCCTACGCGCACTCATTCAGGTATTGTATTTTTTAATTACGTTGATTTCATTCCCCTTTTTGAAAAAGGGTTAGATAAATGGTTAGCAACCTATAATAATGAAAAAATTTCTATTTTTGTTGAACGTTATGACCAAATTGTAAGAGAAGACCATTAAATAGCCGTGTTTGTTGGGGCTGTGATTAATGAATCCTTTTTTGCTATTCAGATACTAATTGGCAGAAAGAGACAGGCTGTTACTCTTTCTTAAACAGTTAATCCTCCTCGAATGTCCTAGTGTATTTGCACTGCTCGGACGGTCTGATCGTCGCTGTCTCCGTGTAATTGGCGTTGCTGTATACGCAAATCTTCGCGTTGTCTGTCTCCTCTTCATCCGTCAAAGTTAATGTGATCCCTGCGTGGGCGAGGGTTGGTAATAGCGCCAGCGTCAGCACAATCAAGCGTTTCATGTTGATCACCATTCTAAAGAAAACTCCTCTGTTAAATCGTCCTGCACGTCCTGACCATACCCGATGTAATACATCGTTGACCGTGGATCTGTTTGTCCCAGGAAATGGGCGATTGTCTCTATAGCCACCCCAGCATCGAACATCACGCGCCCACGGCTTTTACGTGGTGTATGGCATCCCACGTTAGAGAATCCCGCTCTCCTTCCCATCTTCCCAAATTCAGCAAACACTGTGTTACGGGTGACAGCGTGGCCTTTGCTGCGTAGTGTGGCTGCACTGAAAATGAAATCTGTAGCTATAGGCATCTTCGCTTGTTCTGCTTTGCGTTGTGCCACGACAGAGAGCATCGCGGCTGTCACCTTCGGCCTCACCACGTTTCCGGTTTTCTCCTGCTTCACCTTGAGGTGAGATTGTTCCTCTACATCCTCATACTTGAGCTTGAGCACGTCAGAGATACGTAAGCCGCTCTCATACATAAACACCCACAAGCAATAAAACAGGTTGCTTCTGGCGTTCCGTTGTAGCTCTGCCGCCACTGCTTTAACTTCGTCTGCACTCTTGAGCGCCTGGCTAATTCCTTTCATCTTGTTGCTTCTCCTCATGTTCGTTTCCTTGAAATCATCATTGATCGGAAATTGATCATTTTCAACATGTTGCACGATACGTTTATTTAAGAAGAGCACAAAATGATCAAAATGGATGCGCGGTTGCTTGAGTCGCTTAACGGCAAAAAGCCAGGCCCCGATCTGAAATCGCTAGAATCGTCAAATATCAGTAAGTGATTGAAAAATAAATGAAAATAAATTTATCACCATGATTCATGAAACGGTGATTCTGTCAAGAGATTTATTTTCGATGACGGGGAGTTACCCCTATTTGCACAGTGAGGTGATGGAAAAGTGTACTGAATTATTTAAATCAATAAGTTACAGAATTCACTTTACCAAAATGTATCGAATCGGGAGGGATTTGCACTGTAAGTGAGATCTATTCTCATTTGCGGTGATGTGAATTGAGTTTTTGATAATGGTTCTCAATAACGGGGTTTTGGCATGAAAAATAATTGTTACATTATAACAAAAGTCTTTAAGCAAAATTGCCCATGTCTGGAAAGTGCTCATTGTGGACAATGATCGCTGATAGCCGCCCGGCGCAAGGCTTTACGCAATGTGACTGGTAATTTCAATTGTTACTATCTTAGTTAGTTAGGCAACTTTACCCCGTATGAATGGCGCTTCTTTACCTGCCAATTACCAGCGGATTACATGCCAATTAATGAGAATTACTTCTGGTTGTTGCATGGACAGTACAGGATGACGGTTAACGTTGATTAGTGTCAAAATGGCACCATTTAGCAGGATGGTACTCATGAATAGGTGTCAAATTGACACTAATTCAAAGTGGAAAGGTGTCAAAATGACACTTATTGGGCTGTGATTGGTGTCAGTTTGGCACCCTATACAAAGAGACTTTAAAAGCGACTTATAAAAGAGAGCTTTTAAAGGATCTGTATTTTTGCGCTTGTCGCAAAGATCATTTGCTGGCGGCTCTTCGCCGTCACTCAAGGGGAAATCTCACCTACGCTACCCTTACGGGGCTTACGGTTCGCCCCCCGTTCCGCTCACGACGCAGCACAGCGTACCTGTCTGTTATTGTGCCAGGGCTTCGCCCCTCGTGAAACGAGGCACAGAATCAGTGCGCCGTGTGCGCAATCTCTTTCGGCATAACTTCTGCCTGTCTTCCATGCTCCGCATTTCATCCATGCAAAGTTAGCCCACGGCTAAGGCTCACTTTCACCGTGCTACGGTTCAGTTCACCAAGCCAACCAACCAATCACCTATTAACCCTCTAATAACTACCGTTATTCTCGTGCTAATGCTCTTGGGGTTGGTAGGGTAAGTGCCAGAGGTGCGCCCGTATGCCGCCAGGCTTTACAGGAGGCCCGCAGGGTGCTTTATACAGTGCTGGTAATACCAATGTAGTGCATGTGTATGCAAACCTCACGTAACGCGATACAGCGCTTTTTATGGTCATTGCTAGAGCTTGCTCACAACTGGAGAATGCGCTATGATCTGTGATGGGTAAAAATAACTGTTGACATTTAAATCATTTCATGATACAGTAACTAAGTAGGGTGATGAAAGCATTCATCCTGTCATCTTCTTAGGCACTCTGCCTACCCCGAAAATCCAAAATACACCGCACTATCAGGCAACGTTTTAACGTTCTCCCTGGATGGTGTTTCCGTGTATCTAACGCAAGGAGAATCAACATTAAGTATTTTAATCCAGAACTTGTCTTCGAGGCTTTGAAAACAGGAGACAAGACCCGCAAGGCAATTAATAGCCAGCGAGCAGCCGCACAGCGTCAAGGGTATTTCGAACACGCCGAAAGATTACGTAAAGGGATCGAGCTTTACGATCAATGGAAAGCTGAACAGGCAAATACCACAACTAACAATTAAACGAGAAGGAGAAAACTGAATGAGCGAAATCCAAAAGAAAAAACCAGCCGGGACATTCGTAAAACTGCCGGATGAAGTGTTTACCACTTTATTTAAAGAGGCACGAGCGCGAGGCGTAACAGTGCAGGAGATGTTAATTGACGCTGCAATCACACTTTCATTATCAATCAAGAGCGGAGAACGTTCTACCAAATAAGGATACACCCTAACATGACCGACATTATAAACGGAGAAATTTACAGATACTTTGGTACAGAAGAAGCATTATCCGAAGCAAGCCACATAACCAACCTTAAAACAGGTGAGCGTGTGGAACTCTCTAACGATGCAAAATTATTATACTCGCGTATGCGCAAGCGTTATCAATTCTTTACCACGTCAAGCAGTGGCGGGAATAAAGGGATCTACCATGACAACGTAGAAGAATTGGCAGCAAGTGCCAACATCTCGAAGAGTACAACGCTAAGATGTTTGAAGGTGTTAAAACAAGTTGGTTTAGTGGTTACCACGCTGTCAGGCCGATCTAATCAATGGACTGTAGTCAACATTACACCAGATTCTTTCTTGCTTGAGCGTAACGCAGGGACGCCAAAAAATCCTGTCTGGGTGGATTGTCTAAAACATCCAGTGTTTGGCAGTACCAAAGACGACACGCCGCCAGAACAGCAACTAACGTCAGCAGCCGATCCGATGTGCGAGTTTGACGAAACACCGGAAGAGGAAGCGCCAGCGCCGGAAAAAGTGAAGCCAACACCTAAGCTCACGAAGAAATCAGCAGCAAGAAAAGCACCAGCCAAACAGCAAACCGTTTCCCCATTCGAGTTTAAAAAGCCACGAGATGAAAGCCGGGATTGGTGGTATTTGGAACGCTACAACGATGCAGATCAGTTTACCGGATTTAATGACTTTGATTTGCCTTATCTGGCGATGTTTGACAGCCAGGGAACATTAATCAATGAATACGCCATTCAACACTTGAGAATGAAGCGTGATTCATACGCACGACAACAACAAACCTAAGAGGAACAATGACCAATCTTTACCTATTGAACGAGTGTTCAAACCATCAAATCGAATGTAACACCACCTGCCAACGTCTTTATTATCACCTCGCATCTCTTAAACGTGAAAGCGGAGCTATTCGAGCAACAGTTAAACACATTGCTGATGGTGTCGGAATAAGCGAAAGCGGGGCGCGGTATTGGATGTTATTAATGCACGATGCCGCAGTTATTACTATGGAACGTCACGGCAAGTATTACGACATTACCGTTAATGATGCGGTGAGTTTTATCACTACACCTAACTGATAAGCAACACTAACAAACAATCGGGAAACTTTTATGATCATCGCTATCTATTGGCTATTTGCATTTTACGCAGTATGGACATTAACGAGAAAACAAGGGAGTTTCCCCTATACGAGGAATGAATGGGAAAAAGAGAACGCAGTAACATTGTCAGAATTGAAAAGGCTGCAAGAGCTAATAAACAAAAGTTCACCACCACATTAAAAGATTATGCACGAGAATCTATTCCAGGAGAATGGAATACCGAAATAATAGAACACCCTCCAACAGTGCCAACTGGATCAGAGTTTGAACTATTGCAGGATGTTCTATCGTCATCGGACAGTGTTTATTACAAGCCACGCCGCCGCCGTGAATACCGTGTTGATTCATCCAATCTCAAAAAATGGCAACTATTTGCAGAAAACTATGCTGATTGGGTCGGGTATTCACAAACTAACGGCTTATCACATCACACTCAAGATTTAGATTTTTTATTCCAGGACGAAAAGGAAAACAATAATGATTAATACATACAGCACCATTGAAACTATGATTCTGAGCTTTGAAGATAACTGGCATTTGCCGACCTTATCTTTAGTTAATCAGGCGCATCTATCAGGAACGCGCTCCGCTCTTCTGGAAGCTGTGAAACACACGGATCAGGCAATCATAGCGCTTGAGCATCTGCAAACGTCTGTAGCGCGTTTGGTGGAGCGTGAAGGGAGCACCATCACCCCGGAAGAGGCCTGGCGCGTGGCTAACGACCTCGAAGAGTTTTCACTGTCATTACAATGGTTCACCGCCGAACTTGCGGATCTGGCAATCGACATTGCCGAAGAATACGCAGTATGTGAAATTGAATAATTATTCATTTTCTATGCATAATGTGCTTGACAAGTGCATAACTATTGTGTTACTATGTAAGTAAGGGTTGAGTTTCGAATCACTTCACCTTCGTATGTCAATACGCACTCCAGAAAATGCCGTTTCCCATAGGCGGCGCTCTCTCCCTGCAATGTCTTTCCGTAAAGAATGGGTATGTTCTTTAGCTACGGTTGTTTTCTTCTTTGTAGTTCCGAAGGGTAGCGCGGACGTTATTATTTTTTGTCGGGTAATAACGAACAATCCCCGCGCTTTTCCTTTCTTTACGGAAAAGCATTGTGCTTTTTACTCATTCACTCCGTTAGGGTGAATTTTGTCAGACTTAATTACCTTGAATCATAAGGTTCAGGAATTACGTTAAGCTGGTGAATCTTCTATTAATAGCACTCCCGAAAGTGTCGAATAGATAATGAAAGCCTCATTTATTCCAGGGCGCTGCAACACGCTTTTAAATGAGGAGCATGGTGGGGGAACCTTTCTTCTGTTATTCGTAACAGTTGCCCCCTTCATTTTTAAAGCCTTCTCAAGAATGTATTCTTAACCTCATTCCTCCTTAATAATGACGTTAACAATGCTTTCTAACAAGGGCATTCTCTCTTGGCGACTTCGGTCGCCTTTCTTACGCTCAAATCGTAACGAAATAGTTAATACAACGAAGGAAATAAAATGTTTATTATGAGTTATGACCGTGTGATCACTCACAAAGGCGCTTCTCTTATTCTTTCTAAAAATCTGATGAAACAAGCGGCTAATGTATTAGGCGTAAGTGTCGATGAAATTCGACAAGCTACAGAAGCATTCTGGCCTAATCCAACGATTAATAAATCAAATAAGAATCCTCACCCGTCATCAGGGCTTGAGGAACGATTAAAACTATTAGCAAAAGGAAAATAACTAATGCAATTTGGAACATTCACACCGTCGAACGGTGATAACGCTTTTTCACGTTATAAAGTGGTGGCTTACGCCTCTGATGCAATTATGCAAGATAAGCTAATTAAAACAGCTACAGGAATCCCTGATTCCCTTATTGTTGGCGATCTTGTTGACGCTACAGGCGCGAAAGCTGCCGCCCTTAGTGGCATTGCGTATGTTGTCGTAGAACCTGCAAGCGCTGGAGATAAGGCGTTTATTGTAGCTTCTCCAGAACATACTATTTTAGCCCTGGTTGGTATTGAATTTGGAAGCCTGGATAAATCCCTTGCTCAAGCACAATTAGCAACTCTTGGCTTTACTTTTACTGACTACTCTACTGTAGCTCTACGCACAACCTAATTAAGGATAATAACAAGAATGGCTTATTCAGATTTATTTTCTGGGAACATGTACGATTTTTCCAGCCCGTTTAATTTCTCTACTCAGCTAAACCAGATTGTAACCAATCTTGGGTTGTTCAAAATTGAGAATCACGACGTTAACTCTATTGCACTTGAGAAAATCACTGATGTGAAAAATCTCGTTGCACCAGAAAAGATGCCTTATGCCCAAAGCGATTGGAACAGTGCAGAACGTCCAGAATTTACGAACGCCCTTTACCAGCTTAAATACACAAACTCCCTTAATAGCGTTACATCTCGTGACCTGGAACAGTATAAAGCGCGTGGCACGATTGACACTGCTGATCAAATTACTCTCGCTATTAATGATTTCAGCGATGCACAGTATTCACAGGTGAGTAATACAGTAGAAACTGATCTCGTAGAAGCGCTGTTAGGGCTTCGTGTTAATTCTCAATTCGCCGGACAGGGCGATCTTGATTTCCTTGCTGGCGGTAGCAAAACCACATACACGATGGACATTAGTGCAGGTGCTAACGTATTCCAGCAACTTAGCGAGATCGGGCGCATCCAGAATGTGAAACTTGGTTCAGGACTTGCACAGGCCAAACAGGGCGCGGTGATTCTGGCTTCTGGCAAAGCAGCCGTAGCGCTACGCTATCACCCATCAGTGAAAGATTTCATGGTGTATACGTTGCCGCTGGAATCTGGCGATAACTTCTACACCCGCACTAAAGGTGCAAACCCTGCTTTCGAAACCTGGACACTAAACGGCGTAACCGTGATCGACGTGACGGGCTACTCCCTAATCACTGACAAAATCGGTGTAGACGGATTTGTTAGCATTCCTGTTATGTCTGAACAGTCTAATGCCTACGTGCTTCATAGCGGTGTTGGTGTTCGTCATGCGACACAAGGCAAAGGCGCGGAATTGTATCACCAGTATGTGATCGTAGATCAGCGTTGGGGCTTCCCGGAAGTGGCTACAGAGTGTAGTTATTTGCCGATTGTAAACATCCCTCAAGCGATCATTTTCGGTACTGTCTCAGAATAATGAGCGATAGACGTTAGCTCTTCACGTCTGGAAATAACAGAAGAGCTTTTAATCAGGGGGCGTAGGGAACTGGAACACGCAAAGCAAATGCGCCAGCCCTTGCCCCTTTTTTATTTCCAGAACGAGGAAAGATTATGCAAGTGATTTTAAAAAGCGCTGGTGTGCATCTACAAGTGAATGCCGATACAGCAGAAGAATTATTAAATCTGGCGGGAGTGTGTCGAGTGCTTGAAATAGATCACGGTCATCTTCGCCAGCTATTACACCGTGGGCGTAGTGTATCTGATGCACTCAATTATCTGGTAAGTAAAAAAGGCGGTAGCGATGCTTGAGATTAATACAAGTAAGATTGTTAACACTGTTACTTTCACCGTAGATAAAAGCAGTATTGCCGAAGCGAAAAAGGCGGCTACAGACCTTCAAAAACACTTTGAGAAACTCGCTAACCCTAAGATTCGTTTTCAGGTTCAGAAGCAACGTAGACAGAAAGCGCGTGAACAAATAGCGGATTCAAAATCCGCCATTCCTAAAACGCCTAATGACGTGAAGCAACAGCGCATTGCAGGGAAAGCGGCGAAAGCGCAAGGCAGGGAAGCGGCTAAGATAGCCAAACGTAATGAGACAGCCGATCTCAAGTTTCGTAGCGCTAACCTTCAAATGAAAGGCATTGCTGGGAAATACGGTATTGATCCGGCGAAGCAATACCAGTTTGCAAAGTTTGCGCGTGAGCAGACAGAGCTATTCCGTAATGGTCAGATCAGCAGTCAGAAGATGAACTATGAGCTACGCGAACGCATAGCGCTTATGCGCCGTGAGGCTGCGTTACAAGCTAAAGTGACGGCATCCACTCAGGCACAAGCGGCAGCGCTGAAACACGTCAAACGTACGGACTACCCAGGGGCGGCAAAGGGTATCAAAGAGAAGGGACTGAATCTGATAGGCGGTGGTGCTGGCTTTATTGGCGCAACGGCGGCTTTAGCTGGCGGCGCTGGCATCCTGTCCCGTATCCGTGACAAAGGGAATGAAAACCTTGATCTGGTGAGAAAATCAGCACTGGTTAAGGCTAATCCGAACGCCGTAAAAGCGCTGGTAGCTTACGGTCAGCAACATGGTATAGACAGCGCGTCCGTAGACAAAATCACTGATAATTTCAAAGATGTGCGCGAGCGCCTGGGCGAGTCGGTGACAAATTCCACTTTCGATCAGAAGTCTGGCAAATGGAAAGGCGGCAACGGTGCGGTAGACAACGTTATGAATGAGTTCGGCTGGAACAAAGAGCAGATCGCTAAGTATCAGGATAATCCGTTAGATTTCATTCAGGCAACAGTAAACGAAGGTCAGCGCCGTGGCATGTCTCAAGCGTCCATCGGGCATTTGATCGAGGATTACGGGGATGACCTTGCGCACTATACCGATGCTTTCCTGAATAACGGTGCAGAGTATAACAAGATGCTGAAAAGCCTTGTTGATAGTGGTCAGACGTTGAACGACGAGCAGATCAAGCAAACTTACGCTTACGGCGATCTGTCTGTGGCTATGGGTAATTTGATGAATGGCGTTGATAACAGTTTATTCACTGGCTTTATGAAAGGATTCGCTGATGGTGGTAATGACCTCGTGAAGAACACCAAAGTGATAACTGAATCTGCTGAAATGCTCGGAGAGGGGTTAGGCGACTTAGCTAAACAAGTGACTGGCTTTGTTGGTGAGATTTCCGGCGTAGTGTCAGATCTGAATGCAGGGATTCGCTCTCGTTTTCCTCAATGGTTCACTGATAGCGATAAGCCAGCGGCCCAGGCCCTCTACGATGGTGCTGTGGGTGGCTCTGCGAATGCTACAGCGGATTGGATTAAGGATAAGACGGGCTTTGATACCCGCTCAGTGGGGCCAGCGATCATGGATTGGTTGGGCGTTGGTGGTGATAATGCAGGACTAGCAGCCAGCCAATACAGCCTGTCTGGTGATTCTCTGCGTGATAGTGCTATGTCATTAAACAGCGGTAACGCGCCAGCGTACAATCTTGCACCAGTGTTTAACCTCACGGTAGCGCCGGAAGTGCCGCTAACCATCCAGAGTGACACCTCACGTCTTGCGGATTATGTCGATTTCCAGGCTAAAGCAAGCCAGGCAAGTTTCACGCAATCTCTGACATTACAAATGTTATCAGGCCAATCTTCCACAGGCGGCTAAATTATGTTACTGAATGGAGGTTATGCTAAAATGTCGATGCTCAATTTAAATTGAAGGAATCTAATTTGAACTTTGATGATTTATCTTCTGATGAACTTGATCAGCATGTCATGGAACGCCTCGTATTTGAAGAAGAAGAGTTGTCGCCTATTTTGAAAGGGCATTTATTTATTGAGAAAGTTCTGGAGACGTTAATTTCAAGGAATCTTGTTGAGCCAAAGGCATTTTTTAAATCATCCCGCTCTTATGACTTAAAGGTAGATTTGGCCTTTGCTATGGGCTTACTCAATAATAAATACTATTCTGCATTCAAAGCGATCAACAAAGTTAGAAATAACTATGCGCATAAGCATGATTACAAAGTTACTCTTGACGAATTAAATGCTTTTAAATTTGATTGGGAAGACATTCAAAATAAAGCATTTGCTGTAGCGTGTGAGAAAAGTATTGGCGAGGGTGCAAGTATTGCCACAATTTTTTTATGTTGGAAAGCAATACATCTTCTCGACAAAGAAGAAGATTAACAAAGGGGCTTGCGCCCCTTTTTTCATTTACGCCCTTTGTTGGATTGAGCCAGAACAGAGGCGGCAAGTTCTTTAGTCAATTCACTTGAGCGAGGGTTGTTAAGGGCAGCAGATGCTTTATGTTCCATTGCACCGCTTGTTTGGTTCGAAGAACCTTTTTGAGACAGTGCTGAACCAGCAAGGCTCTTTTGGATTCCAGATGCGTTAGGGTTGTTCAAGGTTTGTGCTGCTACTGATGCGACTTTACTTGATGTTTGCTTTGAGTTATTAGCCATTCTCAACACCTATTCAGGAAGTGAATTGTTGCACATGTTGTATCTTGTTTATGAATCAACACAACATGTAGTGTTAATGGTAATTCTCACCGCTTCGCTTTGCAACGATGAAAACCCAGTTTACTGGTTAAATTCACAGTTGGTAAAGTGTGCGGTATTTTATGCTGGTGAAGTGGCTTTATTTACGCTCTTTACAGTTGATAAAACTGGTTGTGTTGGTCGGTATTTGTTCATAACCCACCATCTCAACGTACCCCGATAACTCTTCCATGCTCGCTCCCTGGGAATAGGTGCGGAATGCTTCGGTTTTCGCTTTCTGTTCAGTGTGTCCGGTGATACTGCCGATTCTGGTTTCCTGCACTCCAGCACGGTCTAAGCAGGTGATGAACATCCCGCGCAAGCTGTGGAAACATTGACGGTCTGTAGCGGTAGGCAAAACCTTGTCACGCAGCCTTGTGAAGTTTTGGGAGTAGTACGGCCCTTTCTTACCATCCTTCCTGTTTATCTTGTTAGCGTGTGGGAATAGGTATTCGCCGTAACCGTGTCTCAGGTATTCATCGACAATCACAGAAAGTCGGGAGTGAATCGGCACATGCCTGATCCCCGCTTTCGTCTTTGACTTCGAGATGTAGAAACACCGTACACCTTCCACCGTCTGGATCTCTGATTTCTTTAGGCTTGCCAGTTCATCAAGGCGGCATCCTGAATACAGGCCCATAATGATGATGTTCCTGATCTCCGGCTCTGCTGCATCAAGTAGCTTTTGCATCTGGTCAGGCTCAAATGGTTCATAGCTAACAATGCTGGCTCGTGCTTCGAGGTTGTGACCGTGAAATGGGTTATCTGGTGTTATGTCGTCGTAACTCCTCCGCGCATACTCGTACAGACTTCCCAGGCATGTTAGCCAGTTCTGAACGGTTTGAGGGGCTTTCTTGTCCTGCTGGTTGATGAACATTGCCACTTGTGAGCGTCTGATCTCTGTGATCTGAATGTCTGCACGGTCAAGCGAAGTAAGAAACACCTCTACGGCACGAGCTGATTTAGCGAGAGTGGAGAATGAACGCTTTTCACGGTACTTGTCAGCGTATTGATCGCGGATAGCGGTTAACGTTGGCACTGTCTGGAGTGGGGCGCGTAGCGTGGTTTGCTTATGCAATCCGGCTATGGCGTTTTGTATGCGCCGTTCCTCCGTGTTTGGGGAATACTGTTCCTTAAGTGTCTTCCACTCGATGAGCATGTGATTACGGAAGTGTTTAGCGGCGTTAAGGTCTTTGGTTCCCGTCGATTTCCGGTACAGGCGTTTCCCGCCGAAAATGTGCCGCATGTACACCGGAATGAAGATCTGAAACATCCAGACCCCTTCCGAAGTTGGATAAAGATAAGATTGGCCCTTGATAGACATGAGAATGATCCTCTAAAATCTCCGCTATCAACTACCAATGTTGAGATCTTTCGCGGCTCTTGGGCTTCTCTGTTCGATTCCCTTCGCCCGCTCCAGTTTCAACTCTTCAGACGTCTTCCAAACTCAATTTTCATTCGATAAAACAGCGATTACAGTCTTTTAAGAGTCTCTTACATATGGAATATTTCCGCTCTGAAATATTTCTCGATTAAAGATCCTGACTATCACCATCCTTTCCTTCCTGATAATAATCATCCAAATAACAACATCATGAAATTACCGGACAACTACCTTTGTGAGATCCGACTTTCCTATTTAGAGCACATCACGTGCACACTGTTCGAATCGAGATCTATCTACAGGGATGGTGCCCGGCGGTCGTCCGAAAGTGAAAGGCCGGAAAGATCATGACTGTCTGCCTGCGGAAGAAGGAGGTCCTGAGCAGAGATAACCTGTGTAACACAGACATCAGATTCCCATTCGTCTTCGGCATACTAATGGCCATATTTGATCATGCAGTCATCCTTTGCCGGCAGCCTCATAAAGGCAACACAGGAGGCCTTATGGAACAACACAACGTTGTACCGTTCCTCCTGATCCGCCTCTCTGAATTTTCGACGTGCGTTCGTTCTGCAGGTTTTCATACGAGCTGGTGAGATTAATGGTGATATCGGAATACTTAGCGCGGAACTTATCCCGACGGCGCAACAGCCAAGACACATACACAAACAGAAAAGGCCGCATCCCGCAGCCTTTTCTTTTTCCATTCACCCTTTCGGGAACACCCAAACATGCTTCTCAGGCAGCGAAAGATGGCAGTGCTGCGGGTCGCGAACCTCATGCCCATACGCGCGGATTACAAAATCATCCCCCGCCGTGCGGAACAGGTACTCCCAGCGGTCGCCAAGATACATGCTGGTGAGCAGCGGCAGCTCAAGCTGATTTTCCCCAGGTCCCTCGACCACCGCCACGCGCTCGACGCGGATCACCGCCGTGGCTTCATCACCGCTTTGCACCCCTTCGCCCGCCTGGCCCCACAGCACCCAGCCTTTCCCCTCGATGCGCGCTTTGCCGTCGCGTACTTCGGTGACCTTGCCGTGCAGGCGGTTGTTACTGCCCATAAACTCGGCGGTAAACAGCGTTTTCGGCGAGCCATACATCTCCTGCGGCGTGCCCTGTTGCTCAATTTTACCGTTGTTGAGCAGCAGGATGCGGTCAGAAATGGACATTGCTTCATTCTGGTCGTGCGTCACCATCAGTGCCGATAACCCGAGCTTGATAATCAGCTCGCGCAAGAACACGCGGGCCTCTTCACGCAGCTTGGCGTCGAGGTTAGAAAGCGGCTCGTCCAGCAAAATCACCGGCGGGTTGTACACCAGCGCGCGGCCAATCGCCACGCGCTGCTGCTGTCCGCCGGAGAGCTGGTGCGGGTGACGTTTGCCAAGATGCCCCAGACCAAGCTGATCCAGCACATCCTGCACGCGCTGCTGGATCTCTTTGGCCGGGACTTTACGCAGTTTGAGCGGGTAAGCCACGTTTTCAAAAACGGTTTTGTGCGGCCACAGGGCATATGACTGGAACACCAGCCCCAGGTTACGCTCTTCCGCAGGGACCTCACTGCGCGGCGTGCCGTCGTAAACTTTGTTTTTGCCAATAATAATCGAACCCTGGGTGGGTTTCTCCAGGCCCGCTACTGCACGAAGCAGGGTGGTTTTGCCGCTGCCGGAAGGGCCTAACAGGGAGACCACTTCGCCGCGCTTGAGGTTCATGGAGACACCATTTAAAACAGGATTGTCGCCGTAGGTTAAGTGCAGATCGTCAACCGCTAATTCAATCATGTATTTTGACTCCGAAACGAAGGGCAATGCCCAGACCTACCACGACCAGCAGGATGTTAATGAAAGAGAGCGCCGCCACGATATCAATGGCACCCGCAGCCCAGAGGGAAACCAGCATCGAGCCGATGGTTTCCGTGCCGGGCGAAAGCAGGTACACACCCGTTGAGTATTCGCGTTCAAAGATCAGGAACATCAGCAGCCACGAACCAATAAGACCGTAGCGGGAAAGCGGAATGGTAACGTGACGGGTGATCTGGCCACGCGTTGCCCCGGTGCTGCGCGCCGCTTCTTCAAGCTCCGGCCCCACCTGCAGCAGCGTGGAAGAGATGAGCCTCAGCCCGTAAGCCATCCACACCACGGTATAGGCCAGCCAGACGCTGAAAATGGTGCTGCGCAGCGAACGCAGCCAGACGATGACGTTTTCGCGCATCCAGTCCGTCCAGGCAAACCCGGAAAGCCAGCCGGATTTCAGCGCGTTATCCAGCCACATCGGCAGGAACAGGAACACCCACAGGAATGCCAGACCCGCCAGCAGGCCAGGCACGGCGCGCGGTACCAGCACGCTGTAGTCCAGGAAACGCGTGGTGTTGTCCGGTTTACGGTGCATGGCAATGCCGACAAACAGGTAGCAGACCACCGCCAGCGCGCCGCCAATCACGCCAATCGCCATGGAGTTGACGATGGCGCGCAGCAGGTTGGGCTGCGCCCAGATGGTGCGGAAGGTGTTCAGAGAGAGCTCATCCCACAGCGAAACACCCACGCCCCAGTTGGAGATAAACGCGCGCAATACCACGCCGAGCAGCGGAACGCCGATGGTGACGGTGAGCCAGAAGGCAATCACCGCGCCAGCAACCCAGCGCCATTTACCCAGCGGTAACGCACGGGCCTGAGAGGCTTTTCCCTTCATGGTGACGAAGCGGTTGGCGGTGCGCATCAGGCGACGCTGGAGCATCACCAGCGGGATGGTGATGCAGATCAGCACCACCGCAACCGCCGCCATCAGGTTATAGGATGGGGTACCCATCTTGTTCGTCAGCTTATAGAGATAGGTCGCCAGCACCATGTTGCCTTCCGGGTCGCCGAGGACCAGCATCAGGCCGAACACTTCCAGCCCCAGGAAGAACAGCAGCACGGTGGCGTACAGAATGGAAGGGCGCACCATCGGCAGGCTAACGGAGGTCATCACCTGCCAGGGCGACGCCCCCGCGGTGCGCGCGGCCTCTTCCACATCGGAACCCACGCTGCGCAGCGCTGACGAGATATACAGATAGGCATGCGGGACGTGCGTCAGACCGGCGATGACCACAATGCTCGACATGTCGTAGATATTCCACGGCACAAAGCCAATCAGCGCCTCAGCCCACTGGGAGAGAAAGCCTACCGGACCCGCGGCCACCACGTAGCCGAAGCCCAGTACCATCGGTGAAACGAAAATCGGGACCAGGATCAGCGGCTCAATCAGCCGGCGACCGGGCAGGTCGGTACGCACCATCAGAAACGCCAGCACGCCGCCCAACGGAATAGAGATAAAGACCAGCCCGAAAGCAAGAATAAAACCACTTTTCAGGGCTTTATAAAAATCAGGGTCGGTGAAAATAAACTCAAATGATTCAAAGCTCCACTCTTTTGACGGCGAAAAGAACGGGGCGGACAGGAAGCTCTGTATCACGATAAACGACAGCGGCGTGTAGATAACCAGGGCGGTTATCAGCACGACGATGCCTCGCGGCAGGCTTTGCCACTTTCTGCGTAATGTATTCATGGGGTATCCCTGGTGTTGCAGCCCAGAAAAACGAACTCAGTCGATAAGGGAGCGCGGCGGCCTGCGCCGCGCTCAGACGCTTATTTGCCGGCGGCGGTACGCCACTCTTTGATGTACTCCAGGCGTTTTTTCGGCTGCAGGTATTCCAGCAGCGTTTCATCAACCGGGATCGGCTTCAGCGCGTTGCCGAGGATTTTGGTCAGGCCGTCGATATCATTTTTCCCTTCGATATCGTTACGAATGGACGGAATGTCAGCCTGGTTTGCCAGAATGTTTTGCCCTTGTTCAGACAGCACATAGTCCAGCCACAGTTTTGCCGCATTGCTGTTTTGCGATTGCTGGCTGATGAACGACACGCGCGACAGCACCAGGGTGTAATCTTTTGGATAGGAGATGCCGAGCGACGGATCGTTCTTCGCACGTGCTTCCGCATAAGATCCGAGGATATTAAAGCCGATCAGGTTTTCACCGGAGGAGACGCGCTCCATCATGGTACCGGTAGAGGACTGTACCGATAAACCACCTTTGGCAACGTCTGCCAGGGTTTTGAAGTAATTAGGATCGGCGTTGTGATCCTGGACTGAAAGCATAAAGCCCAGACCCGATTTTTCGATGTCGTAGGTGGTGACTTTGCCCTTGAATTTGTCCGTCTGGCTGGCAATCAGCTTCGCCAGCGCGGTGTGAGAGTCCGGCACGTCGCCGGCCGGGATCAGACGCTTGTTGTAGATAAAGACCACCGGCTCATAGGTGGTGCCGTATGCCTTATCTTTCCAGACTGCCCATTTCGGCAGCTGGCTCTGCTCCGGAGATTTGTACTCCATGGCGTAGTCGGTGGCGAGCTTCAGACCGGTGTCCATGGATGAGCTCCAGACCACGTCGCCGCTCACACCACCTGAGGCCTGTTCGCTGATGAAACGGTTGTACAGCTCGGTGCTGTTCATGTCGTTGTATTCAACTTTGATGCCCGGGTAGGTTTTTTCGAAGCCCTGGATCAGCGGCCCGGCAGCTTTGATGTCGGTGGTGGAGTAGATAACAACCTTGCCCTCTTTCGTTGCGGCATCAACAACTTTTTGATACTCAGCAGGATAGCCCTGCGGCAGGGCAGACAGTGCAGAAGCAGAGAATAGTACAGTAGCGGTAAGCAGAGAAATTCGGAACGTGTTCGACATTATAGTTAACCTTTTAGTTACATTTGAGGAACTAATTGTCAACATAGCGCAGTGGGCTCCACCCACAATAGGGTGAAGCGGGCAATGATTCCGAAGTGTGATTGTTGCCGTCGTTTCAGCAATTAACACCATAAAATCCGCGAACGTTAGCCTGTGAACGGTTTCGGATTACGGTTTATCGGCGGCTTTGCGGTACAACCTTCGCGGATGACCAATATTGCCATACAGCATTTCGATGCTGATTAACCCGCTCTCCACGCAGTATTCAAGATAGCGACGCCCCGTGGTTTTACTGATCCCGACGTTCTCCACTACCTCTTCCACCGACATCGCCCTGTCGGGATTGTCGGCGAAAAATTGTTTCATCCGTTCCAGCGTTTGGGGCTCAATCCCTTTCGTTGACGGTGTAACGGACGATTCCGCGGCAGGCAGGTTAAACAGGCGATCCAGCGCATGCTGGTCGACCACCTTCACCTGCTGCACGGTATGGATGAAGCGCATAAACCGCTCAAGAGAGGCGTGCAGACGCTGGAAAAAGACGGGCTTAATCAGATAGTCGAACGCACCGCTGCGCATGGCATGGCTGCAGGTTTGCATATCGCTGGCGGCGGTGATGAAGATCACCGAGCATTCGTAGCTTTTTAGCAGTGGGTTGTCGATTAACTCCACGCCTTTACCGTCCGGAAGATAGTTATCCAGCAAAATTAGCCGCGGCTGATGCTGACGAATCAGGCTACAGGCCTGCTCAATGGACGCGGCGATGCCCACCACGCGCAAAAGGAAATTTTGCTCGATATACTCGCGATGCAGCTCCGCCAGGTGCGGTTCATCTTCAACTATCACAACATCAAGTGGTCGGGTCATGCTGTTGCCCATTCGGAATAAACACAGAAAAAATAGTGCCCTGTGGCGTGTTGTCGGCAATCTCAATACTGCCGCCAGCCTTATCGATATATCCTGCCACCAGAAACAGACCAATACCGTGCTCGGTGCCGACAATGTCGTTCTCACTGTCTGGTTTACTGCTGAACCCCTGGCGGAAGATATGCGGCTTCATCGTATCATCCACCCCACAGCCACGGTCAGCCACCTCTATCAATAACTCCTGATTGCGGTCAGAAATGTAGAGCTCAACAGGTGCAGGCACCGGCGCTTTCAGGGTTGCATCCACGGCGTTATCCAGCAGATTACCAATAATGGACATCAGCTCCGTTTCATTGAGGGTGGCTGGCATGCGGGTGAGCTGACAGGCGGGATCAAACAGCAGTTCAATGCCTTTTTCGCGTGCGCTGACATATTTTCCTAACAGTAGCCCACACAACGCCGGAGAAACAAAACGGGCAGAGACAAAGTCCAGCACGCGCTGCGCCCCTTCTGACTGCACCTGGATGTAACGGATTGCCTCATCATAGTGTTTCATCTGCAGCAACCCCACCAGCGTGGCGGTCCAGTTCAGCTGTTCGTGGCGCATAATGCGCAGGTTATCCGCATAGCGTTTGATCTGACTGAGCTGGCTGCTAAGCGTGTTAATGTCGTTTTTGTCGCGAAAGCTATATACCCAACCACTCTCGACACCCGGTTCAACCTCGATCGCCACGCGGTTAACGATCACCTCTCGCTGATTAAGCACCGCAATCTGGTCGTGGTTGCCGCTGCTCACCGAAGCGTAGCGCTGAGACAGGAATCCCGGGGAGGTTTGCAGAACATCTTTCAGCGGTTTGCCGATAAGGTCTTTCTCACTTTGCCGAATATCCAGCATCTCTCGTGCCGCACGGTTAATGAGAATCAACTGCTTCTCTTTATTAATGGCGAATATCCCTTCATACATGGCTTCCAGCAACGCTCTTTGCTGCAAAACCAGTTGAGCAATATCCTTTGGTTCAAGCCGGAACATCTGCTTTTTAAGATTGCGGGTAAACAGCCATGAGAAAATAAACAGCAGCAGCAGAAGACCTGCACCGTACAACCCGGATTGCCAGAGAATGCGGGCATTAATATTGGCGATATATGAGGTCAGATAGCCGACGGAGACAATGCCAATCACCTGGTGCTGCGCGTTAAAGATGGGGGCTTTGCTGCGCAGTGAAACCCCGATTCCGCCCCGGCGCACGGAAATAATGGTTTTGCCTTTTAACACCTCGGCATTATCCCCACCGATCATCGGTAAATTAATCCGCTCCGGGGATTCAGAATGATAAAGGTGCTGTTCCTGGGGATCGCCAATCACAATATAGCTGGCATCGCTTTCGGCACGCAGCGGCTGAATTAACCGGGCAATGCCGGGGATATCTCGGGCCGCAACCATTGCCGCCAGACCCGGCATCAGCGCGATCTGACTGGCCTGAACCCTGGCGCGCTGTCCAAGATCGTGATGGAGCTGTCGGTCAATAAAATGAAACAGGATCGTTCCCAGCAGAACTAACAGCAGGCAGGAGAAGCACACCAGCGCTAAAAAAAGCTTTACCTGAAAAGAGAGTCTGCGTTTCATTCAACCTGCGGTAAACATTTAAAAGTGAGACATTTGCGGAGCCTGACATGCACATCAGGGGCGCGCAATCCGGCATGAAAAGAGTTGTGACCTGGATTTTCGTTTTCGGTGTAATAGCCATCGGGATCGCGTAAGGCTATGCTTCATTTCATACCAGAATAATTACAGAGGCAATGTCATGGATAAAGAACTACTGGATGCA
Source organism: Enterobacter sp. E1 (assembly GCF_016809815.1). Taxonomy (NCBI): domain Bacteria; kingdom Pseudomonadati; phylum Pseudomonadota; class Gammaproteobacteria; order Enterobacterales; family Enterobacteriaceae; genus Enterobacter; species Enterobacter sp. E1. The sequence continues at coordinate 312,367 of NZ_JAFBJM010000003.1, forward strand.
GGTTACCGGGCCTATACCGGCGAGAAAATTGATGTTTACTTCAATACCGGGATCTGTAAACACTCAGGTAACTGCGTACGCGGAAGCGCTAAGCTGTTTAACCTGAAACGTAAACCGTGGATCATTCCCGATGAAGTGGACGTTGAAACGGTTGTACGTGTGATTGATACCTGCCCGAGCGGTGCGTTGAAGTATCGCCAAAAATAAGCGAGGAACCATGGATATTCTGGAAGGCCATAACAAGTTTTACGTGAACGATGCTCACGGAAATCAGGTCGCGGAGATTGTTTTCGTACCGACCGGCGAGCACCTGAGCATTATTGAGCACACCGACGTCGATCCGAGCCTGAAAGGGCAGGGCGTTGGCAAACAGCTGGTGGCGAAAGTGGTGGAGAAGATGCGCGGTGAGAACCGTAAAATTATTCCGCTGTGCCCGTTTGCTAAACATGAGTTTGATAATACGCGGGAATATGACGATATTCGGGCGTAAGTAACACCGGCGATGGCCGGTGTTTTTTATCTTACCTGCTCAAACAGCAATACCATCGCTATCAGCACCATCAACCCTCCCGATGCTCTGCTCACCAGACGCGCCGCCTGTGGCCGGGTCGCCAGCACGGCTTTCGAGCCATACCCCACCAGCAGGTAGACCAGCGTACAGGTGATAAGATGCATCATCCCAAGCGCAGACATCTGCATCGCTATCGACCAACTTCCGGTTGGGTCTGTAAATTGCGGAAGCAGGGCCAGGAACAGCAAAAAAACTTTCGGGTTTAGGCCGCTAATACAGAGTCCTTTCACCGCCCACTGTGTCCAGTTTCCCGTATGGCGGGTGTCCTTTTCCGGTGCGGCTGGGTGACGCAATAACGTTATGCCAAGCCACAGGAGATACAGGGCTCCCGCCACGGTCAGCCCGGCTAACGCCAGTGGATGTTGAGCAATTAAAACGCCCACGCCCGCAACCACTATCATCGTAGCCAGCAGATGGCCGGACATCAGCCCCATCACAGCCGGGACCACGCGTCGACCGTTAATCCCGGCGCTAATGGCATAGGCCCAGTCCGCCCCCGGCGTCATGATAAGCAGAAAAGAAACCACCCAAAAGCCGGCCACAATACTCATTTCCATCGTCCTGAAGCCCCCCCGCAGTGCGTCAAACGTTGAGAAAAAGAATATCGCTAACCCTGCGAAATAGGCTTTCAATGTTATGCTCATAACACGGTAAAACTGAGAAAATCTTCCACATGGATAGCATTGATAGAAAAATTCTTGCGGAGCTGCAATCTGACGGTCGTTTATCACTTACGGAGCTGGCAGAGCGGGTGAATCTGAGCCTCTCGCCGTGCCATCGTCGCGTGCGGGCGCTGGAGCAAAGCGGAGCCATAACGGGATACCGCGCCAGCCTCGATCCCGCCAAAATGGGATTTAACTTCCTGGCGATAGTATTTGCGACGCTTAAAGAGGGTGACAGAAAAGCGGTTAGCGCCTTTGAAGATGCGGTGGAAGAGATACCGCAAATCGTGCTGGCACAGCGTTTATTTGGCGATCCCGATTATTTGATGCACGTTGTGACGCGTGACCTGTCTGCATTTCAAAAACTCTATGACGAGAAACTCTCAGCGATGCCGGGCGTGCAGCATCTTCGCTCGACGCTTGTCATGAAAACGGTCGTTCAGGACAGGCCTTTTCCGCTGGATACGACAGGACGAGACTGAATGGCGTGCCCGGCAGAGCGACGGGCACGAAAGGGATTAGCCGACAAACATCACCGACACGCACAGCACGCCGACGATCAGCGTCAGCAGGTTGCCAATGGAACGGTACTGTTTCAGGGACGGGATCAGATACGTCGACAGCGTCGGCATGATAAACAGGATCATGGCGATAAGCGGACCGCTGATGGCATAAATCATCGAAATGGCATTCGGGTTAATGCAGCAGACCGCAAAGGTGATTAACGACACCCCGATAATGGAAACTGCACGGTTAAAGGCGCGGCTCTTTTTCACGCCCACCTGATTCAGCGACGACTTCACGATCTCCGTTGCCCCTTCAATCACGCCAAAATAGGTGCCGAGGAACGATTTCGACATCGCAATAATCGCCACGATAATCCCGGAAATACCCAGCCATGCCGGAGAGGAAGGCATCATCGACAGCGCGGACAGGATCGTAACCCCTTGCTCTTTGGCGGTCACAATATAAGACGGTGGAATAGAGAGCAGGCAGCTGAAGACAAAGAACAGCACGCTCAGGCAGATAATGAGGTACGCCACCTTCATGATTTTCTTGCATTTATCCATAGCACCGTCAGCAAACTTCTCACGACGGTCAACGGCAAACGTTGAGATAATCGGGGTATGGCTGAAAGCAAAAACCATCACCGGAATCGAAATCCATACCTGATGCAGGGTATGTTGATCAAATGCCATCTGACTGGTGAGCAGCGACGGCTGCCAGCTTCCCGTCAGATACAGCGAGACAAACAGGAAATAGGCAATCAACGGAAACACCAGGAAGCCCATCACTTTTATCGTGATATGTCGTCCCATCAGGAAGATCAGATTAAGAACCAGTACCACCCCCAGGCTGACCAGTACGCGAACTGCGGTATCCACCGTCAGGTGTTTTGCCAGTTGCTCCGTGAGCGAGTTGGTGATGGCCACCGCATAAATCTGCACCACCACAAAGAAGGCGATGAAATAGAGCGTGGTGATCAGGTTGCCAATCTTCCTGCCGTAATAGTGCGATACGGCGCCGGTGATCCCTTCATTGCCTTTGGTTTTCGACGACAGGATAAATTGTGCCAGCGCTCGGTGCGGCCAGTAGGTTAACGGATAAGCCACAAGGGCGGTAATAAACAGGACGATAGCGCCTGCGGAGCCCAGCTGAATGGGCAAGAATAGCGTTCCTGCGCCCACGGCCGTGCCGTAGAGAGCGAAACTCCAGAGAGTCTCATCTTTTGACCAAATTTTCGACATTAGAGCAACGTATCAACTATCAAACCATCGGAATGGAGTGCAATTTACCATAGTTATGCGTAGAGAGCGCAGTTGCTTCGACGGAGTTTGGCCGGACCAGTCGTCCGGCCAGGGGGGAGTTAGCCTGCCAGGGCGCGTCTTTGCTGACGACGCTTAATGAATTTTTCACGTAACGTGTCATATGCCCAGTTGTAGAACATGGTGTACGGCAGGAAGAACAGGAAGAAACCTATTTCCAGCGTGAATGCCTCTAGCAGGGTGACGCCCAGCACGGCGGCGACAATCGACAGGCCGATCACGATGAACCCGCATTCGAACCCCAGGGCATGCAGCGCACGGACTTTTGCCGTACGTTTGACGCGCTGAACTGGCCAGAAACGGTCGAAGCCGAAGTTATAAATAATGTTCCACAGCATGGCGGTGGTGGCCAGAATAATGGTTAACCCGCCCATCTCAACCACGGAACGCTGCATGAGCCACGCCGCCGTAGGGGCGAGGATCGCCGTGGCAATCCCTTCAAAACAGACAGCATGAAAGATCCGCTCCGGCAGTTTACGTTGGAGTGCATCCTGATGTTGCATAGTCATAGACCTCGTTAATTCGCCAGTATGGGCGTTGATGGGGCCTATTTTTATCGCTAAAGCTGATATATTAAAGATGGTATCCATCGTAAAAGTAGATAGACCATGCGCTATTCCCCCGAAGCCCTTACTGCGTTTGTTGAAACCGTCGCGGCGGGTTCTTTTTCTGCTGCCGCACGCCGGTTGCGTAAAAGCCAGTCGACGATCAGCACGTCCATTGCCAATCTTGAAGCCGATCTGGGTTTCGAGCTTTTTGACCGCTCGGCGCGCCAGCCGGCGTTGACGGCTCAAGGGGAGCAGGTGCTGGGCTATGTGCAGGCTATCCTCGCCGCCAGCACGCGGCTTGATGAGCTGGCAGTATCATTAACGGCACAAACGGAGGCGCGTCTGACATTTGTCCTTTCCGATACCCTTAATCCGGATGTGCTGGAAGATCTCATGAACCAGTTTGACCGGCGCTTTCCTCATACGGAATTCGAATGCCTGATTGGCGAAGAAGAGGACGTCATCGATCTGCTGCAAAAGGAGCGAGCGCAGATTGGCCTGACGGAAGCGCGGGACAGTTACCCTACGGATATCGGCTTCACACGGCTGCCGATGCAGACCCGCATGGCAATATATGTTGCGACCACGCATCCTCTGACCGGTCAACCTGAAATTCAGGCCGACGAACTGCACGGCTGGCGAGAGTTGCGGCTCAGCACCTATCTTGAGCGCGAGGCGGCGCTCGCGCGCGGGCCCGTCTGGTCAGCGCCGAATTACCTGTTACTCTTGAGTATGGCAGTACAGGGATTTGGCTGGTGCGTGTTGCCGTGCGCACTGGTGGATGAATTTGCCGCCGCGAAATCGTTGGTACAGCTAAATGTCCCCGGCTGGCCGCGGGCGACAGGGATCGATCTGCTATGGAATAAACGATCCCCACCAGGTATTGCCGGAAGCTGGCTGCGGCAGTATCTGCAGGATGCGCGCTGATCCTTGTGATTAAACTCACTATTTTTAAACAATTAAGATAATTGCCAGTAACAATCCTCTACTATCGTCATGTCATTTAACACAGAGGTCGTGATGAAAGATGTCGTAATAGTGGGTGCGTTGCGTACAGCTATCGGCTGTTTTCAGGGAGCGCTTGCGCGTCACTCGGCGGTTGACCTGGGTAGCGTGGTAGTAAAAGCGCTGGTGGAACGTAGCGGGATCGCAGCCCATGAAATTGATGAGGTGATCCTGGGACAGGTTCTGACTGCCGGAGCCGGGCAAAACCCTGCGCGACAGGCGGCGCTGAAAGGTGGGTTGCCCAATACCGTCTCCGCAATCACCATTAACGACGTCTGTGGATCAGGCTTAAAAGCGCTACATCTTGCAACGCAAGCCATTCAGTGCGGTGAGGCGGATGTGGTCATTGCGGGCGGACAAGAGAACATGAGCCGCGCGCCGCACGTATTGACCGACAGCCGTACCGGTGCACAGTTAGGCAACAGCCAGTTGCTTGATAGCCTGGTGCATGACGGGCTGTGGGATGCGTTCAATGATTATCATATGGGTGTGACGGCGGAAAACCTGGCGCGCGAGTACGGCATCAGCCGTGAGCTGCAGGATGCTTATGCGTTAAGCTCGCAGCAAAAGGCGCGCGCGGCGATTGATTCCGGCCGTTTTCGCGATGAAATTGTCCCTGTCAGCACGCAGCGTCAGAACGGTGAGGTTGTCGTGGTGGATACCGATGAGCAGCCGCGTACCGACGCCAGCGCTGAAGGTCTGGCGAGGCTTAACCCTGCTTTTGAAATGCAGGGGTCGGTTACGGCGGGAAATGCTTCCTCCATTAATGATGGCGCAGCGGCCGTCATGATGATGAGCGAAAGCAAAGCCCTTGAGCTGGATCTCCCCGTAATGGCCCGCATCAAGGCGTTTGCCAGCGTAGGTGTTGATCCTGCGTTAATGGGGATCGCGCCAGTGTATGCTACCCGTCGCTGCCTGGATCGTGCGGGGTGGCAGCTCTCAGATGTGGATCTGATCGAAGTAAACGAAGCCTTTGCCGCTCAGGCGATCTCGGTCGGCAAAATGCTGGAGTGGGATCCCCTGCGGGTAAACGTCAACGGCGGGGCGATCGCGCTGGGACATCCTATTGGTGCGTCCGGCTGCCGGATCCTGGTATCGCTGGTCCACGAAATGAAAAAGCGGAACGCCCGTAAAGGCATTGCCACACTCTGTATAGGTGGCGGGCAGGGGGTGGCGCTGGCCATCGAACGTTAACCTCTTCTCATTCTAAAAAACCTCCTGCGGGAGGTTTTTTTATGGTGCTGTGTTTCTCAATCCCCATTTATCGTGATCCGAACGTCATTTCCGATACAAACAAAAATAAAAATGAAACGTTGTTTTAAATATAATTGAAAAGCCCACTTTATGCCGATAGTATGTGCTCATCAAGAAAACGGAACGCTGTTTCGTTTATTTTCTGCCTTCGGGCATGACCACATCTGGAGGTTATCGTGGACATCAGACAAAGCATCCACAGTGCGCACGCCAAAATGCTGGACACTCAAGGGCTGCGCAATGAGTTTTTAGTCGAGCAGGTGTTCGAGGCCGACAAGTACACCCTGGTCTACAGCCATATCGACCGCATTATTGTGGGCGGGATTATGCCCGTCACGAGCAGCGTCTCCGTGGGCGGTGAGGTCGGTAAACAGCTGGGCGTGAGCTATTTCCTCGAGCGTCGCGAGCTGGGTGTGATTAACATCGGCGGGCCGGGTACCATCACCGTAGACGGACAGTGCTATGAGATTGGCCATCGCGAGGCGCTTTACGTGGGTAAAGGGGCGAAAGATGTGATCTTCGCCAGCATCGACGGCAGCAAGCCTGCGAAGTTTTACTACAACTGCGCCCCGGCTCACTCCACTTACCCAACCAGGAAGGTCACTCCGGCAGACGTTGCCCCTGTGACGCTTGGCGACAATCTCACCAGCAACCGCCGCACCATCAATAAATACTTCGTGCCGGATGTGCTGGAGACCTGCCAGCTCAGCATGGGGCTGACCGAACTCGCGCCGGGTAACCTGTGGAACACCATGCCGTGCCACACCCACGAGCGCCGCATGGAAGTCTACTTCTATTTCAACATGGACGAGGACGCCTGCGTGTTCCACATGATGGGACAGCCGCAGGAAACGCGCCATATCGTGATGCATAACGAGCAGGCGGTGATTTCACCGAGCTGGTCCATTCACTCCGGCGTAGGGACGAAAGCCTACACCTTTATCTGGGGAATGGTGGGCGAAAACCAGGTCTTCGATGATATGGACCATATTGCGGTCAGCGATCTGCGCTAGTCGCGGGCAGTGAAGCATAAACCTGCCTGTGAGTGACAGGCGTTGAAAGAGTAAGGAATAAACATGATTCTGGATGCATTCTCTCTTCAGGGGAAAGTGGCTGTGGTTTCCGGGTGTGACACCGGACTGGGTCAGGGGATGGCGTTAGGTCTGGCGGAAGCGGGTTGCGATATTGTGGGGATTAATATTGTTGAACCGACTGAAACCATTGAACGCGTGACGGCACTGGGTCGCCGTTTCCTGAGCCTGACTGCCGATCTGCGTAAAATCGACGCCATTCCTGAACTGCTGGAACGTGCTGTCGCGGAATTCGGGCATATCGACATTCTGGTAAACAATGCCGGACTGATTCGTCGTGAAGATGCGATTAGCTTCACTGAACGCGACTGGGACGATGTGATGGATCTGAACATCAAGAGCGTGTTCTTTATGTCCCAGGCAGCGGCGAAGCACTTCATCGCACAAGGGAAAGGCGGCAAGATCATTAATATTGCCTCGATGCTCTCTTTCCAGGGCGGTATCCGCGTGCCGTCTTACACCGCGTCCAAAAGCGCTGTAATGGGCGTGACCCGCCTGCTTGCAAACGAATGGGCGAAACATAATATCAACGTCAATGCGATTGCACCGGGCTACATGGCGACCAACAACACGCAGCAGCTGCGTGCGGATGAACAGCGTAGCGCGGAAATCCTTGAGCGTATTCCTGCTGGCCGTTGGGGGCTGCCGGGCGATCTTATGGGGCCGATTGTCTTCCTGGCCTCCCCGGCATCAGATTACATCAACGGTTACACCGTGGCTGTAGACGGTGGCTGGCTGGCGCGTTAATTCCATCTGTATTAAGCACCTCTGCCCATGGGCGGAGGTTTTTTTTACGTAAAATTGGCTTAGTCCATATCGGTAAAGATGAAAAATCCATACTGAAAAATCATAAATGACGGAAATCACACTTTTATTTCTTAGATATTAATTGATTAGTAAAAATACGTGATTATTCGCCACGAGTTGAAATTGTAATGTCCATCACAGAACCGTATGCCGTAGCGGAATAATCCATAACTTCGCGATTTCCGACCTGACACTTTTCCTCGCTTTCTCGTAATTTCAGTTAACGAATTTTGCTGTTGAGGCAGGAAAAATATGACATCTATAAATGACTCTACCCTTATGCCCGCTGCGCTGCGTGATACCCGCCGCATGAATCAGTTTGTTTCCATTGCGGCCGCGGTAGCGGGCTTATTATTTGGACTGGATATCGGCGTGATTGCCGGTGCATTACCGTTTATAACCGATCACTTTACCCTGAGTAGCCGTCTGCAGGAGTGGGTGGTGAGCAGCATGATGCTCGGCGCGGCCATCGGCGCACTGTTTAATGGCTGGCTCTCGTTCCGCCTGGGGCGTAAGTACAGCCTGATGGTCGGGGCGATTCTGTTTGTTGCCGGCTCCATTGGTTCCGCGTTTGCCACGAACGTTGAAGTGTTGCTGCTTTCCCGTGTGCTGCTCGGTGTGGCGGTCGGGATTGCTTCTTATACGGCACCGCTCTACCTCTCCGAAATGGCGAGTGAAAACGTGCGTGGCAGGATGATCAGCATGTATCAACTGATGGTGACGCTGGGTATTGTTTTGGCGTTCCTGTCCGATACCTACTTCAGCTACAGCGGCAACTGGCGCGCGATGCTCGGCGTGCTGGCTTTACCGGCACTGGTGCTGATTGTACTGGTGGTTTTCCTGCCAAACAGTCCGCGCTGGCTGGCGCAAAAAGGACGTCATGTGGAGGCCGAAGAGGTGCTGCGCATGTTGCGCGATACCTCGGAAAAAGCACGGGAAGAGCTGAACGAGATCCGTGAAAGCCTGAAGCTGAAGCAGGGAGGCTGGGCGTTATTTAAGATCAACCGCAACGTGCGCCGCGCGGTGTTCCTCGGCATGTTGCTGCAGGCAATGCAGCAGTTCACCGGGATGAATATCATCATGTACTACGCGCCGCGCATATTCAAAATGGCGGGATTCACTACCACGGAACAGCAGATGATGGCCACCCTGGTGGTGGGGCTTACCTTTATGTTCGCCACTTTTATTGCGGTGTTCACCGTGGATAAAGCCGGACGCAAGCCGGCGCTGAAAATTGGTTTCAGCGTAATGGCGCTCGGTACGCTGATCCTCGGATACTGCCTGATGCAGTTTGATAACGGTACGGCCTCAAGTGGTCTTTCCTGGCTCTCTGTCGGTATGACCATGATGTGTATTGCCGGGTATGCGATGAGCGCCGCGCCTGTGGTGTGGATCTTGTGCTCCGAAATTCAGCCGCTCAAATGCCGTGACTTTGGCATCACCTGTTCCACGACCACCAACTGGGTATCGAATATGATCATCGGCGCGACATTCCTGACGCTGCTGGACGCCATTGGCGCGGCGGGAACGTTCTGGCTCTATACGGTGCTGAACGTGGCGTTTATTGGCGTCACGTTCTGGTTAATTCCAGAAACAAAAGGCGTCACGCTGGAACATATTGAACGCAAGCTGATGGCGGGAGAGAAACTGCGTAATATAGGCGTGTGATCGTATTGCCTGTTTAAGCGCTTACAACGTATGCCGGAAGGGCATAAAGGGGGCGCTTAATCACAATAATCAGGTGGTGAAATTCACTACTAATTTTGGCAGGGGACAGATAAATCAAAAGATTTCATTTTAAGATAATTCTTAAGTTGCGGTATCATCGGACCACCGCTAACGTTTGAGCAAAGATGCACTGCATCCTAAAAATATTTCATATGTCTGAGATGGATATCAAAAAAAGCACCGATCTTGATTTTCCCCATTATGCCCCCCCGGCCGTACACGCTAAAGAGATAGATCTTCTCGGCCTGGTAGCAGTTCTTGTGGCAGCGAAAAAGCGTATTGTCACCATTACCCTTGTTTTTGCACTGGTGGGGTTGGCCGTTTCATTTTTACTGCCGCAGAAGTGGACCAGTAAAGCGGTGATTACCCCGGCAGAACAATCGCAGTGGAACCCGCTGCGCCAGATGATGGTGGCATTACAGGTGCTTGATGTAGACGTGAAGATTACCCGTCCGGAAGTCTTTGACCTGTTCATTAAAAAGTTTCAGTCGCAGTCATTGCTTGAAGAGTATCTGAAATCCTCTCCTTACGTGATGTCGCAGCTTAAAGACTCCGAGGTGGATCCGCTTGAACTGCATCGGGCGATAGTCAATATCTCAGATAGAATGAAAGCGGTGAATGACGCCCAGGGAAAAGACGCGGACAAAGCGCCATTTGTCTCCTGGACATTAAGCTTCACCGCGCCGACAGCGGGTGATGCTCAATCCGTCCTGGAGGGATATATCGACTATATTACGGCTATTGTCGAGAAAGAGACGGTGCAGAATATCCGTAACCAGATCGCCCTCAAAAAGAACGTTGTTGAGCAGCAGCTGGAACTGGATCGCGTCCGCCTGACCAATATTCACAATACTAACCTGCAGCGACTGAATTATTCGCTGGAAGTGGCGAATGCAGCAGGCATCAAGAAGCCGGTCTACAGCAACGGACAGGCGGTAAAAGATGACCCGGACTACTCTGTTTCGCTCGGCGCTGACGGGATCGCACAAAAGCTGCAGATTGAAAAAAATCTGAAGGACGTGACCGAGCTGAATGCGGATTTCCAGAACCGCGAATACCACCTGGCGCAGCTGAAAAAACTCTCCTTTGCCGATGTCAAACTTGAGCCATTTAGATACCAGCTTTCCCCCTCCATGCCGGTGAAAAAAGATGGCCCGGGTAAGGCATTGATTGTCGTTCTGGCGGCGCTTCTGGGGGGGCTGTTTGCCTGCGGTAGCGTTTTATTGCGCGAAGCGATGCTCACCCGTAATCCGCTGCCGGAGCTGGTGACGGAATAAACTCTGCAGGTTAACAAGGCGCTGAATACAGCGCCTTTTTTTATTGGCGTCGGTTGTGTTAAAAGAGAGACAAGAGATAAGGAGGGGTGATGAAAACAATCGGTCTGTTAGGTGGAATGAGCTGGGAATCAACAATCCCGTATTACCGCCTGATTAATGAAGGGGTAAAGCAGCGTCTGGGCGGCCTGCACTCCGCAAGCTTGCTGCTGCACAGCGTTGATTTCCATGAAATCGAGGCCTGCCAGTCGAGCGGTGAATGGGATAAAGCCGGGGAGATCCTGGCACAGGCGGCGCTGGGGCTGGAGCGTGCGGGAGCTGAGGGAATTTTGCTCTGTACGAACACCATGCATAAAGTTGCTTCCCGGATAGAAGAGCGTTGCTCGTTACCCTTCCTGCATATCGCCGATGCGACCGGGCGTAAAATTGCTGCATCCGGAATGTCGCGTGTGGCACTGCTGGGAACGCGCTATACCATGGAGCAGGATTTCTATCGCGGTCGCTTGAGCAGTGAGTTTGGGATTGAAAGCCTGATCCCGGATGAGGCTGACCGGGCACGCATCAATCAGATTATCTTTGATGAGCTTTGCCTGGGGACATTCAGTGAACCTTCCCGCGCGTATTACGTCAGCGTGATCGAGAAGCTTGCACAGCAGGGGGCAGAAGGTGTGATCTTTGGCTGTACTGAGATCGGCTTACTGGTTCCGGTAGCGCGCAGTCCAATCCCGGTGTTTGATACCACAGCGATTCATGCTGCCGATGCCGTGGAGTTTATGCTCTCCTGAGCGGGCTTGCGTCGGGAACGCCCCGGCTCAGGTCTGTGCATTGGCGGCGTCATAAGCGGATTGCGCCGCCACAATCGCATCCATATTACTTTCCACCCAGTGTGCCAGCACGGTCACTGTTTCGGTTAACGCCTGTCCCAGCGGCGTCAGACTGTACTCCACCGTCACCGGTACCGTCGCGAAAACCTCACGTGAAACCAGCCCATCGCGTTCCAGCTTGCGTAATGCCTGGGTCAGTACCTTTTTGGTGATCCGCTGAATATCACGTTGCAGCTTGTTAAAGCGCATTGGCCCGTTTTCAAGACGCGCGAGGATCAGCAGCGCCCATTTGTCGGCGATACGCGCCAGCACGTCGCGGGTAGGGCAGCGCTCATCGAACACGTTATAAGGAGGCATCTCCTTTTTCAGTACGACAGACTCAGTCATGGTGGTTCCCTCGAGGTAACCAGGTGAGGTAAAAGTGCCTTCTTACGCCCGCGAATATTTGCGTGTATAAAACGACGTAAGGTTTCTATTTGATACCAGGGAACCGAAAATGGCAACTGCTCGCAGAGCAATTTTAAAACCGTCTTAATCTTTTGACTCACAAGGCAATATTGCATCAGGAGATCTATTATGAGCGTTGTAGTTATCTATTATTCAGGCTACGGCCACACCCAACGTGTTGCTGAAACAGTTGCAGAGGGCGCGCAGGCTGAACTGATCGCCATCGACAGCAATGGTGAGATTCAGGAAAGCGACTGGCAAAAATTGAACGAGGCAAAGGCGATTATTTTTGGGGCGCCAACTTACATGGGCGGTGTGCCGTGGCAGTTTAAGAAATTTGCTGATGCCACCTCTAAAGCCTGGTTCGTTCGCAGCTGGCAGGACAAAGTATTCGCGGGCTTCAGTAACAGTGCGAGCCTGAACGGTGACAAGCAAGTTTCCCTGCAATACCTGCAAACGCTAGCATCGCAGCATGGTGGGATTTGGGTGAGTCTGGGTCTGCCGCCATCGAATACGCAGGCTGCAACGCGTCAGGATATCAACAACCTCGGTGGCTCTGTCGGGCTGCTGGTACAGTCTCCGTCAGATGCGGATGCGGGCGCGATTGCCAGCGGCGATCTGCAAACGGCAGTAAAATTCGGTGAGCGTGTTGCCGCTGTGGCTAAGCGTTTTAACTGAGTCAGAGGACGCCCGCTGACTTAGTCGGGCGTCTTTTCCAGTACCTTCTTCAGTTGTGCGGTTAGCGTGCTTAACCCACTTTGCAGATGTCCGCTGAACGCGTCTACCAGCGCAGAGGCCGGACGATGCATCGGGCGGATCAGGCTGACGGTAAAGGGGACTGAAACGCTAAACTGTCGAACCACAACTCCACTTTCCGCATAATCCAGCGCCGTGAGCGGATTAACCACCGCGACGCCCACGCCGGCACGAACCATTGCGCAAATAGATGCGGCACTGTGCGTTTCGACCACCATTCTTCGTTTCACCTGATGCTCGGTAAAGAGCGTATCCAGCAGCTGCCGGTAGCTGTCCGTCTGTGACAGGCTGATGTAGTTCTCGCCGTGGAAATCCGCAGGGGTCAGTACGCTTTTTTTGGCAAGGGGATGGCCAGCAGGCAGGACGCAGACCTCATCTAGCGCCAGTAATTCTGTGCGCTGCGTTCCCGCCGGCGTAGCGAGGGTTTCGGTTAATCCCAGGTCATGACGCTGCGCCGAAAGCCACTCTTCAAGAAGCGGTGACTCCTGCGGGACGATGGTCAGGTTCACCTCGGGATAACGGGCCAGAAAAGGCTGTATCAGCATCGGCAGAAACGACTGCGAAAACACGGGCAGACAGACAATCGACAACTCGCCCTGGCGAAATTCACGTAAGCTCTCCGCCGCGCTGACAATTCGGTCCAGCCCGTACCAGGAGCGCTGAACTTCCTCGAACAAACGCAACCCTTGCACCGTTGGGTGTAACCTGCCGCGGGTGCGTTCAAACAGCTTCAACCCAAGCACCTGCTCGAAGCGTGCCAGTTCCCGGCTCACCGTCGGCTGTGAGGTATGCAGCATCTGCGCGGCTTCGGTGAGATTGCCGGTGGTCATCACAGCGTGAAAAATCTCGATATGGCGTAAGTTGACGGCGGGCATAGGGCACCTGAAAGCAGAGGAGTATCCATATCATTTTTGCATAGACTCGCGATAAAACGATATTTTTTATTCTTTTTCCGCTGTGGCGTAATCATAAAAAAATGAATTTATCCGGAGAAGACCATGCCACGCCCACTCAACCAGACTGATACCGATTTGAACGCTGAAAATCTGCTGCGCTTGCCAGCGGAGTTTGGCTGCCCGGTTTGGGTCTACGACGCACAGATCGTTCGCGAGAAGATCGCCGCTCTGCATCAGTTTGACGTGGTGCGCTTTGCTCAAAAGGCATGCTCCAATATTCACATTCTGCGCCTGATGCGTGAGCAGGGCGTGAAAGTGGATTCCGTTTCACTGGGCGAAATCGAGCGTGCGCTGGTGGCCGGGTTTGATCCGAAAACCGATCCAGATGCGATCGTCTTCACTGCCGATGTGATCGATGAAGCGACGCTTGCGCGCGTACATGAATTGCAGGTACCGGTGAATGCCGGGTCTGTGGATATGCTTGAGCAGCTAGGCCAGGTTTCACCAGGTCATCGCGTCTGGTTACGCGTGAACCCGGGTTTTGGTCATGGTCATAGCCAAAAAACCAACACCGGCGGCGAAAACAGCAAACACGGTATCTGGTATGCCGATATGCCAGCCGCGCTTGACGTGTTGCAGCGTTATAACCTGAAGCTGGTCGGCATTCATATGCACATTGGCTCTGGCGTGGATTATGCGCATCTTGAGCAGGTCTGCGGGGCGATGGTGCGTCAGGTTGTCGATTTTGGTCAGGACCTGAAGGCGATCTCCGCAGGTGGCGGGCTTTCTATTCCTTACCGTGAAGGTGAAGAGGCGATCGATACCGATCACTATTACGGTCTGTGGAGCGCCGCGCGTGACCAAATCGCTGCGCATCTGGGCCACGCTGTGAAGCTGGAAATTGAGCCGGGGCGTTTCCTGGTTGCCGAAGCCGGCGTGCTGGTGGCGCAGGTTCGCAGTGTGAAAGAGATGGGCTCACGTCATTTCGTGTTGATTGATGCCGGTTTTAACGACCTGATGCGTCCGTCCATGTACGGCAGCTATCACCACATAACGGCACTGGCTGCCGATGGACGCGATTTAACGCACGCGCCGCGCCGTGAGACGGTCGTTGCGGGGCCGCTGTGCGAATCGGGTGACGTGTTCACTCAGCAGGAAGGTGGCAAAGTGGAAACCCGCGCGCTGCCAGAGGTCAAACCGGGCGATTATCTTGTACTGCACGATACCGGTGCCTACGGGGCTTCTATGTCATCTAACTACAATAGTCGCCCGCTGCTGCCGGAAGTGCTGTTTGATAACGGCAAGGCACGGCTGATCCGCCGTCGCCAGACCATTCAGGAACTGCTGGCGCTGGAACTCATTTGATTAAAGTACGGCCCCGTGGTGACCGAATCGCGAAGTACCAGCGTGCCGGTAAACGGCGGGATCGCATCGACAGGCTGGTTTTTTGCCAGCCTGATGGCCTGATCGATAGCGGTGACAATCATATTGTCGATAGGCAGATAAACCGATGAAAGTGCAGGTTCCAGCCATTTCGCGCTTGGGGCATCGTCAAAACCGAACAGCGAAATATCCTGCGGGATCTTAAGCCCCGCCTGGTGTAACGCTTTGGATGCACCCAGCGCCATATCATCGTTACAGGCAAACAGGGCGCTAAACGACACGCCATCGGCAATGAGCTCTTTACACAGCTCATATCCCCGCGTCATTCCCGCATCGCCATACTTTACCCGGCGTTCGTCCAGACGAATGCCGTGCTTTTCCAGCGCCTTACGGTAGCCCATCAGTCTCGCTTTCCCTGTTGGGGTATGGATCGGGACGGTGATACAGGCGATCTCCCGGTGACCCTGATTGATCAGGTAATCCACTGCCTTAAAGGCAGCATCCTGTTGTTCGAAGAACACACAGCGATCCGGCGCCTGGCTGACTTCACGGTTGATAACCACCAGCGGGGTTTGCACGGTATTCATCAGTTTGATGATCGCTTTTTCACTCATATAACGCGTGTACAGCACAATGGCATCACATTTGCGATCGGCCAGCATCTGCACTGCCTGTTCTTCCTGCTCTGGTGCGTCGTGTCCATCCGTGACGATCAGCTGTTTCCCGTGGGTTTCGGTCTGCCGTGATGCCTGTTGCAGAAGGCGACCAAAGTAAAAACCATCGAAGGTTGAGACGACCAGACCAATGCTGTTGCTGGTCTGGTTAGCCAGTGAACGCGCGAGAAAGTTCGGGCGGTAGCCCAGCTCTTCCATCGCAGCAAACACCTGCTGACGCGTACTCTCTTTAACCTGACCTGTGCCGTTCAGTACGCGCGATACCGTGGCCTTCGACACGCCCGCACGCAGTGAGACATCCAGCATTGTTGCCATTCTACATTCCTGCTTCCACGTAATGGTCTGCAGTTTAACACAGACCTCGCAGCGTATAAGCGATGCGGGGGACGCAAAACTTCTGCCACGATCACGCTTTTTGGTAACGATCCGCCCGCCGACATAACGGCCTGCCCGCAGTCAACGAAAATGGCCGGGTTCTGATAAAATAGTGTACAAACTGGCTGGGGGCATCAGGCCTGAGCATCGAACTGAAAAACACAGGTAAAACATGGATAAGGCTGACATTCTGCCGCTTTACGCCGCACCGCAGTATGCGGAGCAAGTGACCGACTGGATCTGGCACGCCTTTGGTGAGGGGCTTCCCCGGGCGTTTTTTCATAGCATTGTTGAGCACAGCCAGACGCCGGGTGCTTTGCCATTGACCTTTATTGCTGTGCAAAACGAACAGCTTCTCGGTACTGTGGGGCTCTGGCGTTGCGATCTGATCACCCGGCAGGATCTCTTCCCGTGGCTGGCGGCGTTGTACGTTGACGACGCGGCGCGTGGTAAAGGGTTAGCCGGGCAACTCCAGCAGCATGTTATGACCTATGCTGCTCAGGCCGGGCATCGCGAGCTGCATTTGTGGTCTGCCTGCCGTGACTTCTATGAACGTTACGGCTGGCAGTATATTGGCGATGCACTGGAGTACCCGAATAAAACGGTACACCTTTATCGCTATTCCTCTCCTGCTTCTGCTGGCGATGCTACGGAGTGACGGCGCACTAAGGTCGGGCTGAAGAGATGGGTAATGTCCGGTGGCTGGCGTTTCTCAGCCAGGGCTAACGCCAGCTCTGCGGCCTGCGTTGCCATCGTGATGATAGGATAACGTACCGTGGTCAGGCGCGGGCGCACGTAGCGGGAGACCAGCACATCATCGAAACCAATGAGTGAAATTTCTGACGGCACCTCAATCCCGTTGTCATTTAGCACCCCCATTGCCCCGGCGGCCATGGAGTCGTTATAACAGGCAACGGCGGTGAAATTTCGTCCACGGCCAAGCAGCTCAGTCATAGTCTGCTCACCACCGCTCTCATCCGGCTCACCGTAGGCTACCAGGCGGTCATTACACGGGAGACCGTTTTCGCGCAAGGCATCGTAGTAACCTTGTAGCCGATCTTCCGCATCAGAAATGGGGTGGTTTGAACAGAGATAACCAATTCGTGTGTGTCCCTGTTGAATCAGATGACGGGTAGCGAGCCAGGCACCATAGCGGTCATCGAGCGCCACGCAGCGTTTTTCAAACCCGGGAATTATACGGTTGATGATCACCATGCCGGGGATCTGCTTCATCAGATGAATAAGTTCGGTATCGGGAAGCATTTTGGCGTGAACAACCAGCGCCGCGCAGCGGTGGCGGATAAGCTGTTCGATGGCCTGGCGTTCTTTTTGTTCATTATGGTAGCCATTACCAATCAGCAAAAAATTGCCTGTCTGATAAGACACTTGCTCCACCGCTTTAACCATCGCACCGAAAAAGGGATCAGACACATCACCCACGACCAGCCCAATGGTTTCAGTGGACTGCTGGGCGAGCGCGCGGGCATTGGCATTGGGATGGTAGTTCAGGGATTCCATGGCGCTTTGCACAGCCTGGCGTGATGCGTCACTGGCTTTAGGCGAGTCGTTAATCACGCGCGAGACGGTTGCCACCGAAACTCCTGCCAGACGGGCCACATCCTTTATTGTCGCCATTAAATACCTTCTTAGTGGGGGTAAGCGTTTACACACCCGGTAGTGTTGCGGAAAAGTGGTGCGCATTCAAGGGGAGTGGATTTCAGTTCTCCACAAACGTGACGCAGCACAACCCTGACGGTGTAATCGTTACACGACTAGTCATGTCTGAATAATGTCAATCTGAACCTTTAGTTACACTTTGCCTCAGGCTGTTGCGATTGTCCGATAGCGAGGACGTGAAAGAGGTTGGTAGAGTTGAGATCCCAGAGGTATTGATTGGTGAGAATTCTTAGTACGGTTTCGTACTCATCTCTTGCACCAACCTGCGCGGATGCGCAGGTTTTTTTTCGCCTCCACTTTAGCTGTCGCTCCTGTATCACTTCTCGTGTAATCTGCCACCATTTACTATCAACCCTCCACACTGGCTGGCAAAGGGAGTTGAGATGCTATTTGGGTTCTTCCGTACACTATTCAGTATTCTTTTTCGAATCCGCGTCACTGGCGATGCCCAGGCACTTCGCGGTGAACGCGTTCTTATCACACCAAACCATATTTCCTTTATAGATGGCATTTTACTGGCGCTGTTTTTGCCCGTGCGTCCGGTGTTTGCGGTTTATACCTCCATCAGCCAGCAGTGGTATATGCGTTGGCTCACACCGCTGATTGATTTCGTGCCGCTCGACCCGACTAAACCGATGATGATTAAACATCTGGTACGTCTGGTGGAGCAGGGGCGTCCGGTGGTCATCTTCCCTGAGGGACGCATCTCGGTGACGGGCTCGCTGATGAAAATCTACGACGGCGCGGGGTTTGTGGCGGCGAAGTCAAAAGCCACCGTGGTACCACTGCGTATTGAAGGGGCGGAGTTAACCCGCTTCAGCCGTCTTAAGGGACTGGTAAAGCAGCGCCTGTTCCCCAAAATAACGCTGCATATTCTGCCGCCAACCTCGTTACCGATGCCTGACGCACCGCGTGCCCGCGATCGTCGTAAAATCGCGGGTGAAATGCTGCACCAGATTATGATGGAAGCGCGTATGGCCGTTCGTCCGCGCGAAACGCTCTACGAGTCCCTCCTTTCCGCACAATACCGCTATGGGGCGAAGAAAAACTGTATCGAAGACATCAACTTTACCCCGGATACCTATCGCAAACTGCTGACTAAGACCCTGTTTGTGGGCCGCATTCTGGAAAAATACAGTAAGAAGGGTGAAAAAATTGGTCTGATGCTGCCTAACGCGGGCATCAGCGCTGCAGTGATTTTTGGTGCCGTTTCGCGTGGTCGTATACCGGCGATGATGAACTACACGGCGGGTGTGAAGGGGCTGACCAGCGCCATCACCGCCGCTCAGATTAACACTGTTTTTACCTCTCGACAGTTCCTGGATAAAGGCAAGCTCTGGCATCTTCCCGAACAGCTCACCCAGGTGCGCTGGGTCTTCCTGGAAGATCTGAAAGCAGACGTGACCACTGGCGATAAGCTGTGGATTTTTGCTCACCTGCTGATGCCGCGTCTGGCGCAGGTCAAACAGCAGCCGGAAGATGATGCGATTATCCTCTTTACCTCTGGTTCGGAAGGTAACCCCAAAGGTGTTGTCCACAGTCACAAGAGTATTCTGGCGAACGTTGAGCAGATCAAAAGCATTGCTGACTTTACTGCGAATGACCGTTTTATGTCGGCGCTACCGCTGTTCCACTCCTTTGGCCTGACGGTGGGGCTGTTTACGCCGCTGCTGACCGGTGCTGAAGTGTTCCTCTATCCAAGCCCGCTACATTACCGCATTGTGCCGGAGCTGGTGTATGACCGTAACTGCACCGTCCTGTTCGGGACATCTACTTTCCTGGGTAACTATGCGCGTTTTGCCAACCCGTATGATTTCTATCGCGTGCGGTATGTGGTAGCTGGCGCAGAAAAGCTGCAGGAGAGCACGCGTCAAATCTGGCAGGACAAGTTTGGTTTGCGCATTCTTGAAGGCTATGGTGTGACCGAGTGCGCACCGGTGGTTTCGATTAACGTGCCGATGGCGGCAAAACCGGGTACGGTTGGCCGAATTCTGCCGGGGATGGATGCGCGCTTGTTGGCCGTGCCGGGCATTGAGGATGGTGGCCGTTTGCAATTGAAAGGGCCAAACGTGATGAACGGTTATCTGCGCGTGGAAAACCCGGGTGTGCTGGAAGCGCCGACGGCGGAAAACGTTAAGGGTGAGGTTGAAACGGGATGGTACGACACCGGCGATATTGTCCGTTTTGATGAACAAGGTTTTGTGCAGATCCAGGGGCGTGCAAAGCGCTTCGCCAAAATCGCCGGTGAAATGGTCTCTCTGGAAATGGTTGAGCAACTGGCGACGGCCGTCTCCGCGGATAAGATTCATGCGACCGTGGTGAAGAGTGATGCCAGCAAAGGTGAGGCGCTGGTGCTGTTTACCACTGACAGTGAGCTTAAGCGCGACAGGCTACTTAGCTATGCGCGTGAACATGGTATCCCTGAACTGGCGGTGCCGCGCGATATTCGCTACCTGAAGCAGCTCCCGGTGCTGGGGAGCGGGAAGCCCGATTTCGTGACCCTGAAAGGCATGGTTGAAGAGGCGGAACAGCAAAATGCGTGAGTCAGTACACACTAACACATCGCTCAGATCAAAAGGCATGATGGCGGTCATCGCCGCGCAGTTTCTCTCTGCGTTCGGTGATAACGCGCTGCTGTTTGCCACTCTGGCGCTGCTGAAAGCCGAGTTTTATCCAGACTGGAGCCAGCCGATCCTGCAGATGGTGTTTGTGGGCGCTTACATTATCTTTGCCCCCTTTGTGGGGCAGGTGGCGGACAGTTTCCCGAAAGGCCGGGTGATGATGTTTGCTAACGGCCTGAAATTGCTGGGTGCCGCAAGCATTTGTTTTGGTTTTAATCCGTTCATTGGCTATACGCTGGTGGGCATTGGCGCTGCCGCTTACTCCCCGGCGAAATATGGCATCCTCGGGGAGCTGACAACGGGTGATAAGCTGGTGAAAGCCAATGGTCTGATGGAGTCTTCCACCATTGCAGCCATCCTGCTTGGCTCCGTTGCGGGTGGGGTGCTTGCCGACTGGCATGTGCTGGCCGCTCTGGGGGTCTGTGCGGTGGTGTATGGCGGGGCGGTTGTGGCTAACCTGTTTATCCCGAAGCTGCCAGTTGCACGCCCGGGACAATCCTGGCGCTTTAAGCCGATGACCGGCAGTTTCTTCAACGCCTGTCGCGTGCTGTGGCGTAACGGTGAAACGCGCTTCTCCCTGATGGGAACCAGTATGTTCTGGGGAGCGGGTGTCACGCTGCGCTTCCTGCTGGTGCTATGGGTGCCGGTGGCGCTGGGTATCACCGACAATGCGACTCCAACCTACCTTAATGCGATGGTCGCAATCGGGATTGTTGTTGGTGCGGGGGCGGCAGCGAAACTGGTGACGCTTGAGACGGTGGCGCGTTGTATGCCGGCAGGGATCCTTATTGGCGTAGTCGTGCTTATTTTCTCGCTGCAACACGCGCTATTGCCAGCTTATGCCCTCCTGATCCTGATTGGTATTCTGGGTGGATTCTTCGTGGTGCCGCTGAATGCGCTACTGCAGGAACGTGGCAAGCAAACTGTCGGTGCAGGCAACGCCATTGCGGTACAAAACCTGGGTGAAAACCTGGCGATGCTGTTGATGCTGGGACTTTACTCGCTGGCGGTAAAAGTGGGCGTGCCGGTGGTGGGGATTGGCGTCGGGTTTGGTGGGCTGTTTGCGCTGGCGATTGCTGGCTTGTGGATCTGGCAGCGTCGGCGTTGAGTTCTTTGCCGGGTCAGGCGAAGCCGCCACCCGGCAAAAGCGTCCAGCTATGGTGCCGGGTATGTATATACCTGATGCACCGCTTCAATCTCCGCTAACACCTCTTCACTCAGGTTCAGATGGAAACTCTCAATGTTGGTTTTCAACTGTTCCATAGTGGTCGCGCCCAGTAGGGTGCTCGCAACAAACGGCTGACGACGTACGAAGGCCAGCGCCATCTGCGCCGGATCAAGACCGTGACGTTTCGCGATATCTACATAGGCTGCAACGGCTTTCTGCGTCTGCTCGCCGCTGTAGCGGGTAAAGCGGCTAAAGAGGGTATTACGCGCGCCAGCCGGTTTCGCGCCGTTCAGGTATTTCCCCGTCAGCGTGCCAAATCCGAGACAGGAATAGGCGAGCAGTTCCACTTCTTCATACTGCGTCACTTCGGCCAGCCCCACTTCATAGCTGCGATTAAGCAGGCTGTACGGATTCTGGATGGTGACGATACGCGGCAGATCGTGTTTATCCGCCAGGTGCAGGTAACGCATCACACCAAAGGCCGTTTCGTTAGATACGCCGATGTAGCGGATTTTACCCGCTCGCTGGCACTCGGTCAGCGCTTCCAGCGTTTCCAGTAGCGTAACGGCAGGGGCGCTCTCATTCCAGCTGTAGCCGAGTTTACCAAAGCAGTTTGTTGGACGCTGAGGCCAGTGAACCTGGTACAGGTCGAGATAATCTGTTTGCAGGCGCTTCAGGCTGGCATCGAGCGCGGCACGGATATTCTTGCGATCGAGGATCTGATTTGGACGGATCCCAGCATCGTTATTACGTGCGGGGCCGCTGACTTTCGACGCAATGACCAGCTTTTCACGGTTGCCACGTTTTGTCAGCCAGTTACCGACGTAGGTTTCGGTAAGCCCCTGTGTTTCCGGACGCGGGGGGACAGGGTACATCTCTGCGACATCAATCAGGTTAATCCCCTGGCTGACGGCATAATCGAGTTGCGCATGGGCATCGGCTTCGCTGTTTTGTTCACCAAATGTCATCGTGCCCAACCCCAATTGGCTTATCTCCAGAGAGCTGTGGGGGATACGGTGATAATGCATAGCCGGCTTCCTTCAATAGACATGTAGACCGCGTCAGGAACTTCCCGACAAAGGAATATAAACATGGCAGAGGGGAAGCAAAAGGGGAAGAAAAAAATCAAAAAGGCCAGCAAGCGACTGACCTCTCTCTGTTTATCGCTCGATAATTTGTGAGACTTCGTCGCGGTTGATCTGCATTTTATTGCCTTGCTGATCGCGATAGCTGACCAGACCGGTATCATCATCCACTTCAGGTTTTCCGTCGGTCAGGATCATCCGACCATCTTTTGTCGCCATGACGTAATCGCTGCTACAGCCCGATACTGCAAACGCTAAGCCGACTGCTGAAATTAACACTGCCCATTTTTTCATCGTTATCGTCCTCACCTGGCTGGTATCAAATCATAGTGTAGTATTAACCCGATATGCCGGCAGGAGGAAGCGGTAAAATCTTAAAAACCAGATGATTATGTTTGGGATCTCTCAAAATGAGTAAAAAACTATGTTTTTAGTAAAAAATGGCGTGCAAGCACTGCGCCGGTGAAATTCTTTTTGAGATAAAAGCCGCGCGGCAACGTCAGTATTGGCTCGCCCTGCGCACCGATCGCTTCGGTAAGCGCTTTACTGTTGGCTGCCTTCGGGCGCAGCTGTAACACTTCCCCGTGTCGGGCTGTGATGCGCTCTACCTGGCCAAGAACGATCATATCCATCAGTTCCTCCCAGTCCAGACGCAATTGATGCTCCTCCTCTTCATTCGGGCTCCAGAGCAGCGGTGCGCCAACGCGACGATCGGCCAGTGGAATGTGGCGTTCACCTTCAACCGGTACCCAAAGCACGCGTTTCAGCTTATGGCGAACGTGGCTGGTCTCCCATGTCACACCGGTATTGCCGGTTAATGGCGCAACGCAGACAAAGGTGGTCTCAAGTGGCTTCCCCTGGCTGTCTATGGGAATGGTTTTTAACTCTACGCCAAGAGCCGCAAAATCTTGCTCTGGTTTACTCCCCGCACTGGCACCCAGCCACAGTTCAAGCAGCATGCCCGTCCAGCCTTTATCCCGTTTCAGATCCTTCGGGATCGGAATCCCGGCCATTGCCGCCAGCTCGCCCAGCGAAAAGCCAGCCAGGCGTTGAGCCTGCTGGAGCAACTGGCCTTCGCTGGATGGAGGTGAAAGCAAGGGTGTAAGCGGATGCATGAAGATAACCTTTTGATTAAAAAATAAACGAAGAAATTGTCCCCTGTGGATAGAGTTTAACTTTTTCTGTACGAATATTCCATGTGTATGATTTATAGGTTTTTTTATTAGTTTGAAATCGTTTCACCTGAGAAGAAAAACCGGTTGTTCAAATCTGGTCACTGACAATGAACAGGATCTTACACCATGTTATCCACAGAAAAATGGGATAACTGGGCATAACCCTGACTACTGTTTCAATTTACAGCCTTGACGTGCGATGAAAATCGAATTTTCAGACAATTTGTGCCTAACTTATTGGCACAATCTGTGGATAAAACCGACGCTGTTCGATCTTTCATCAGCGCGACGATCCCTGATGTGATGATCGTCACGCTATTCTGTGTTTTGTTTGTGATGACACACTTAACTGCATGAAAATAATATCATTATATAATATTGATGAAAGCGGGACGCAGACGGGGATTGAGGTTGTTCATCGGTAATCAGACACTTTTTCACAACTATATCCACAGAAAAGGTGAATAAAAATCCCTTTGCTGGCTCTTATCTGTTTATAACTCAGCACTTATTTGTGAGTTATTCAAATGTTATTAGGTTGCAGGCCTGTAAGAGAGTGGTTTACCGCCTCCCTGTAGTGTGAAACAATCATTCATATATAAGGTTTAGTTTGGGGTAGTCCGGTGATTGATGACGATGGCTACCGCCCGAACGTAGGAATAGTAATTTGTAATCGTCAGGGCCAGGTAATGTGGGCCCGGCGATATGGTCAGCACTCCTGGCAGTTCCCGCAAGGCGGGATCAATCCAGGAGAGTCCCCAGAACAAGCGATGTACCGGGAGCTTTTTGAAGAGGTCGGTTTAAGCCGAAAAGATGTTCGCATCCTGGCTTCGACCCGCAACTGGTTGCGTTACAAGTTACCGAAACGTTTGGTGCGTTGGGACACAAAGCCGGTTTGTATCGGCCAGAAACAGAAGTGGTTTCTGTTGCAGTTGGTGGGCAACGATTCAGACATCAATATGCAAACCAGCAGTACGCCGGAGTTTGATGGTTGGCGCTGGGTAAGCTATTGGTATCCTGTTCGTCAGGTCGTGTCATTTAAACGCGATGTTTACCGTAGGGTGATGAAAGAGTTCGCAAGTGTGGTAATGCAGCTTCAGGAGATCCCCCCTAAGCCGCAGAGCGCACCTGCCTGGCGACGTAAAAGAGGTTAAGCTACGCAAATCATGCTCACCCGCTTGCGAGAAATAGTCGAGAAGGTGGCCAGTGCTCCGCGTCTCAATGAGGCGCTGAACATTCTGGTCACTGACATCTGTCTTGCGATGGAGACCGAGGTCTGTTCGGTGTATCTGGCCGACCACGATCGGCGCTGCTATTACCTGATGGCGACCCGTGGTTTGAAAAAACCACGCGGACGCACCGTAACGCTCGCATTTGATGAAGGTATCGTGGGTCTGGTTGGGCGGCTGGCTGAACCTATCAACCTTGCCGACGCGCAAAAACACCCCAGCTTTAAATACATCCCTTCCGTAAAAGAAGAGCGCTTCCGCGCGTTTCTTGGCGTGCCGATTATCCAGCGTCGCCAGCTGCTCGGCGTGCTGGTTGTTCAGCAGCGCGAGCTGCGTCAGTACGATGAAAGCGAAGAGTCTTTCCTCGTCACGCTGGCCACGCAGATGGCGGCGATCCTCTCTCAGTCTCAGCTTGCCGCCCTTTTCGGTCAATATCGGCATACTCGCATTCGCGCCCTTCCTGCGTCGCCAGGTGTGGCGATTGCAGAAGGCTGGATGGACGCCACGCTACCGTTAATGGAGCAGGTTTACGAAGCCTCAACGCTTGATGAAGCGCTTGAGCGTGAGCGTCTTACTGCTGCGCTGGAAGAGGCGGCGAATGAATTTCGTCGTTACAGCAAACGCTTTGCCGCAGGTGCGCAAAAAGAGACGGCGGCCATTTTTGATCTCTATTCACACCTGCTTTCCGATGCGCGTTTGCGTCGCGAGCTTTTTGCGGAAGTGGATAAAGGCTCAGTCGCGGAGTGGGCCGTTAAAAAGGTTATCGAAAAATTTGCCGAGCAATTTGCGGCACTGACTGATGGTTACCTGAAAGAGCGGGCGGGAGATCTCCGAACCCTGGGACAACGACTGCTGTTCCATCTGGATGACACCATTCAGGGGCCAAATGCCTGGCCAAAACGGTTTGTGCTGGTCGCCGATGAACTCTCCGCGACGACGCTGGCTGAGCTGCCTCAGGACAGGCTGGCCGGTGTGGTAGTGCGCGATGGTGCCGCCAACTCACACGCTGCCATTATGGTGCGTGCACTGGGTATTCCTACCGTGATGGGCGCAGATATCCAGCCGTCAGTGCTGCATCGACGCACGCTGGTTGTCGATGGCTATCGCGGTGAGCTGTTGGTTGATCCTGAGCCGGTTCTGCTCCAGGAATACCAGCGTCTTATCAGTGAAGAGAACGAATTAAGCAAGCTGGCAGAAGATGACGTTAACCTGCCCGCACAGCTAAAGAGCGGTGAGCGGATCAAAGTTATGCTCAACGCCGGCTTAAGCCCTGAGCACGAAGAAAAGCTTGGCAGTCGCATTGATGGTATCGGCTTATACCGCACCGAAATCCCGTTCATGCTGCAAAGTGGGTTCCCCTCAGAAGAAGAGCAGGTTGCGCAGTATCAGGGAATGCTGCAGATGTTTAACGACAAACCTGTCACCCTGCGTACTCTGGATGTCGGCGCTGATAAACAGTTGCCCTATATGCCGATCAGCGAAGAGAACCCGTGTCTGGGCTGGCGCGGGATCCGTATTACGCTCGACCAGCCGGAGATCTTTCTGATCCAGGTGCGCGCCATGCTGCGCGCGAATGCCGCGACGGGCAATCTCAGCATTTTATTGCCGATGGTCACCAGCATTGATGAGATCGACGAATCACGGCGCTTGATCGAACGCGCTGGCCGTGAAGTCGAAGAGATGATTGGCTACGCGATCCCGAAACCGCGGATTGGGGTGATGCTCGAAGTGCCGTCTATGGTCTTCATGTTGCCGCAACTGGCCAACCGGGTTGATTTTATCTCTGTCGGCACGAACGACCTGACGCAATATATCCTGGCCGTCGACCGTAACAACACCCGTGTCGCCAGTATCTACGACAGCCTGCACCCGGCGATAATCCGCGCGTTAGCGATGATCGCTCGTGATGCGGAACAGTACGGGATTGATTTACGCCTGTGTGGTGAAATGGCCGGGGATTCAATGTGCGTCGCGATCCTGATTGGTCTGGGATACCGCCATCTGTCTATGAACGGTCGCGCCGTTGCACGTGTGAAGTACCTGTTGCGGCATATTGAAATCGACGATGCCCGAGAGCTGGCTGTACGCAGCCTGGAAGCGCAACTGGCTACTGAAGTCCGTCATCAGGTTGCTGCGTTTATGGAACGACGCGGTATGGGCGGCCTGATCCGCGGCGGCCGCTAATCATCTTTCTCCCTCTCCCTGTGGGAGGGGGCACCAGCGCGCATAAAACCCTATACACATCTTTTACATCTCTGGCGCATCCTCCGCGCCCGCCTTATGCTATGATTCGCAACTTTGGAGCCTCTGCTTACGGCAGAATCGCATTTCTACCGCTGTCCACTTTCAGCGGAATAACAACATCTTGTGGTGACAGATGAACAGTGGTTATCTGCATTTTCCGGAATTTGATCCGGTCATTTTCTCAGTAGGACCTGTTTCGCTTCACTGGTACGGTCTGATGTACCTGGTGGGCTTCATTTTTGCCATGTGGCTCGCTGGCCGTCGCGCCAGCCGTCCTGGCAGCGGCTGGACCAAAAACGAAGTTGAAAACCTGCTTTATGCGGGCTTCCTCGGCGTGTTCCTTGGCGGTCGTATTGGCTATGTGCTGTTCTATAACTTCCCGGTATTCCTGAACGATCCGCTCTATCTGTTCCGCGTGTGGGATGGTGGTATGTCCTTCCACGGCGGCCTGATCGGCGTGATTCTGGTGATGGTGATTTTTGCTAAACGCACCAAACGCAACTTCTTCCAGGTTTCAGATTTTATCGCACCACTGATCCCGTTTGGTCTCGGTGCTGGCCGTCTGGGCAACTTTATCAACGGTGAACTGTGGGGGCGCGTTGACCCAAGCGTGCCGTACACGATGCTCTTCCCGGGCTCCCGCGCAGAAGATATCGCGCTGCTGCCATCACACCCGGAGTGGCAGTCTATTTTCGATACCTATGGTGTGCTGCCGCGCCATATGTCCCAGCTTTACGAACTGGCGCTGGAAGGCGTGGTGCTGTTTATCATCCTGAATCTGTTTATCCGCAAACCGCGTCCGATGGGGGCTGTTTCTGGCCTGTTCCTGATTGGCTACGGTGCGTTCCGTATCATCGTCGAGTTCTTCCGTCAGCCAGATGCACAGTTTACCGGCGAGTGGGTTCAGTACATCAGCATGGGGCAAATTCTCTCCATTCCGATGATTGTCGCGGGTGCCATTATGATGATTTGGGCGTATCGTCGTCGTCCACAGCAACAAATTTCCTGAGGAACCATGAAACAGTATCTTGAATTGATGAAAAAAGTGCTCGATGAGGGCACGCCGAAAAACGACCGTACCGGTACCGGCACGCTCTCCATTTTTGGCCACCAGATGCGCTTCAATCTGCAAGAAGGCTTCCCTCTGGTGACGACAAAGCGCTGCCACCTGCGCTCGATCATTCATGAACTGCTCTGGTTCCTGCAAGGCGATACCAACGTTGCGTATCTGCACGAAAACAACGTCTCAATCTGGGACGAATGGGCAGACGAAAACGGCAATCTGGGCCCGGTTTACGGTAAACAGTGGCGCGCATGGCCAACGCCTGATGGCCGCCATATTGACCAGATCACCACCGTGATGAACCAGCTGAAAAACGATCCGGACTCGCGCCGTATTATCGTTTCCGCCTGGAACGTGGGGGAACTGGATAAAATGGCGCTTGCCCCGTGCCACGCGTTCTTCCAGTTCTACGTGGCAGACGGCAAGCTCTCCTGCCAGCTCTACCAGCGCTCCTGCGACGTGTTTCTCGGCCTGCCGTTTAACATTGCCAGCTATGCGCTGTTAGTCCACATGATGGCGCAGCAGTGCGACCTGGAAGTGGGCGATTTCGTCTGGACCGGTGGGGACACCCATCTTTACAGTAACCATATGGAACAGACGCATCTCCAGCTGACCCGCGAACCGCGTGCGCTGCCGAAGCTGATTATCAAACGCAAACCGGAGTCTATCTTCGACTACCGATTTGATGATTTTGAGATTGAGGGTTACGACCCGCACCCTGGCATCAAAGCGCCCGTCGCTATCTGATGTAGCAAAGCGTGACACAACCGGTGCTTTTTAGCGCCGGTTTTTTTTCGCCTTCATCCCGTTTCACGAAGCGTTATCCAGAAAGCGTGCAACACGCTGCAACTCGGTCGATTCTCTGGATAACGACTCGGAAAACAGCAATCCGCTGCTCGTCACCTTCACGGCACTTCGCCACACTCCCGGTATGAAAAAAGAGAATGGTTTTACGCTTATCGAAACACTGGTAGCGATTTCGTTGATTGTCATCCTCAGCGCGTCAGGGTTATACGGCTGGGACAGCTGGCAACGACAGCAGCGGCTGTGGCAAACCGCCAGTCAGGTTCGCGATTACCTGGTGTTTCTGCGCAACAATGCCAACCGGCACAACCGCGACCATCAGGTAACCCTTCAGCGGATTGGAGGCAGAGACTGCCTGGTGAGCTCAGTTATGAAGAGTTGCGAGAAGGGGAGTCCCTTTGTGCTGATGCCGCTCTGGCCTGAAGTCACGGTGAGTGAACTAACACCGTCATTAGGGTTTTATGGATTAAGAGATACGGCATGGGCAGGGCGGATACGCATACAAAGTCGAGCAGGAGAATGGCTGATTATTGTCTCAAATGGAGGACGCATCAGAATGTGCAAAAGTTCAGGGGACGGTTCATGTCAATGAGACAGCGCGGTTTCTCACTGATTGAAGTGCTGATTGCTACGGCGATCAGCAGCCTTTTGCTGGTAAGCGCATCGCGTTTTTTACCCGGGTTGCAGCGGGCTGTACTACTGCAATCCGGCCAGCGAGAGCTGGAAGAAGAGGTCTGGCAGCGCCTGTTCGCCCTCGGTAAACATCTTCAGCGCGCAGGATATTGTGCCGGAAACTGTCAGGGACAAGGGCTGGTGATTGGCAGGGAAGGGAACTGTGTCATTGTACGGTGGGATGCCAACAGTAACGGCAATTGGGATAACACCGCATCAGAAAATGACAGCACCGGTTTTCGTCTGGAAGCAGGAGCGCTGGAAATGCTGCGTGGGGCAACTTCGTGTGAAGGAAAGGGATGGGAAAAGCTCACCGAACCGGACAAGCTTGTGATCCTGCACTTTATGGTGCGTAAAGTTGAGCATGCCGGTTTTGCACCAGAGTTGAATATTGAACTGACCGCCAGTCGTAAAGGTGAGCAGAGGGAGCCATATCAGGCTTTATATGGGGTCACGGGGTATAACTTGTGAACCGTCAACGCGGAATGTCTTCGCTGGCGTTGGTTTTGCTTTTACTGGTGCTCGGTACTCTGATCCTCACCGGTCTCAACCAACAACTCACAACGTTTAGTGCGCTCGTAGGTGATGAGAGCCGTTCACTCCAGCAGCAGGCGTCTGTGCAATCTGCACTTGAGTGGGGACGCGTTCAGGATTGGTCGTCAGAGCCCCAGATTCAGTGCAAAAAGGCATCGTCATGGCGAGTTTGTTTGCGGCTATTAAGTGAGAAGGATGTTTTGCTCATTGCTGGAGTCAACGACCTGCTGCTCTGGCGCACAGGAGAGATAATCGACGGCAAGATTCGCTTCTCGCCTCACGGTTGGAGTGATTTTTGTCCGCTAAAGGGGAGTGTGTTATGCCTGTTGCCATGAACAAAGAAAGAGGGTTTAGCATGGTTGAAGTTCTCCTGGCGATGATGCTGATGGTGATAATCGTGACCGCACTGTCAGGTTACCACCGGGCACTGGCGACGCGGTTCACCTTGTTTAGCCAATATCGTCAGCTCTGGCACCATGCCTGGAACCAGTCCCAGCTATCAACAAATGCGCTACCGGAAGGCTGGCAGGCCAACCGGGGGCAGACAACGCTCGCCGGATGTGTCAGCATCACGGTTACACTTATTTCTCCTCTGGGGCGGCGCGGTGAGATAACGCGTCTGCATTGCCCGGTTAGCCAGTAGTCGGGAGCGTCTATGTTAAGGGTTTACCACTCAAATCGTCTGGATGTGCTGGAAGCACTGATGGAATATATCGTTGAGCGCGAGCGGCTTGACGATCCTTTTGAGCCTGAAATGGTGCTGGTGCAGAGCACCGGTATGGCACAGTGGCTGCAAATGTCGCTTTCCCGCAAATTTGGCATTGCCGCGAACATTGAGTTCCCACTACCCGCGAGCTTTATCTGGGAGATGTTTGTCCGCGTGTTGCCGGATATCCCGGAGCAAAGTGCGTTCAACAAGCAAAGCATGAGCTGGAAGCTGATGGCGTTGCTGCCGGAAATGCTTCAGCGTGATGAGTTCGCGATGCTGAACCACTATCTCAATGACGATACCGATAAACGCAAGCTGTTCCAGCTCGCGTCGCGTACCGCCGATCTCTACGATCAATATCTTGTTTATCGTTCTGACTGGTTAATTCGTTGGGAAGCAGGTGAGCTGGTGGAGGGGTTACCGGAGGCGCAAATCTGGCAGGCGCCACTGTGGAAAGCGCTGGTGGAGCATACGGAGAAACTTGGCCAGCCTAAGTGGCACCGTGCCAATCTGTACGATCGGTTTATCTCCATACTTGAAAATACGTCGGAGCGACCAGCCCGACTGCCATCACGCGTGTTTATCTGTGGAATATCTGCATTACCCCCAGTCTATCTCAAGGCGTTGAATGCGCTGGGTAAACATATTGATATTCATATTTTGTTTACCAACCCTTGCAGGCAATATTGGGGGGATATCCTCGACCAACGCTGGCTTTCGCGGCTGGTGACTCGCCAACGAAAACGCCTTTTTGAAGAACGAACCATCCCGCTGTTTAAAGACGGCTCGACTGTGGGGCAACTGTTCGATGAAGAAGGTATCCAGAACCTGCCCAATCCGCTGCTTGCTTCGTGGGGGAAGCTGGGGCGTGATTACATTCACATGCTTTCTGATATCACTTCATCAGGTGAAGGCGACGTGGATGCCTTTGTTGAGATCTCCCCGGATAGCCTGCTGCATAATATTCAGTTAGATATTCTGGAGCTGGAGAACCGTGCCATCATGGGTGTTACGGCGCAAGAATTTGAACGCAGCGACAGGAAGCGGAGGCTGGATCCTGACGATCGCAGTGTCACCATCCACGTTTGCCACAGCCCGCAGCGCGAAGTTGAAATCCTTCATGACCAGCTGTTGCACATGCTGCAGGATGATCCTGAGCTGACGCCGCGCGATATCGTGGTGATGGTGGCGGATATCGACAATTACAGTCCCTTCATTCAGGCCGTTTTTGGCAGTGCGACGGGTGAACGATACCTGCCTTACGCTATCTCGGACCGCCGTGCCCGTCAGTCTCACCCGGCTTTGCAGGCCTTCATCACCCTGTTGTCACTGCCTGATAGTCGGTTTATCTCCGAAGATGTTCTGGCATTACTGGATGTTCCAGTTCTGGCTGCCCGCTTCAACATCAATGAAGAGGGGCTACGCTACCTTCGCCAGTGGGTGAACGAATCGGGTGTTCGCTGGGGGATCGATGACGATAACGTCCAGGCGTTCGGACTCCCCCCAACCGGGCAGCATACCTGGCGGTTTGGCCTGACACGTATGCTGTTGGGATATGCCATGGAAAGCAGTCAGGGGGAATGGAATGAGGTACTGCCTTACGATGAGACCAGTGGGTTAATTGCTGAACTGGTGGGGCATTTGGCTTCACTATTGATGCAGCTTAACCGCTGGAGAAGTGAGTTAATGCAACCGCGGACTCTGGAAGAATGGCTCCCGGTTTGCAGGGCATTGCTCAATGATTTCTTCCTGCCAGACAGTGACACTGAAGCCGCAATGGCGCTCATTGAAACGCAGTGGCAGGCTATCGTCGACGAGGGCGTGAACTCCCATTATCACGAAGAGATCCCCTTGTCACTGCTGAGGGATGAGTTGACGCAGCGGCTTGACCAGGAGCGAATCAGTCAGCGTTTCCTGGCGGGCCCGGTGAATATCTGCACCCTGATGCCAATGCGTTCTATCCCGTTCAAAGTGGTGTGTCTGCTTGGCATGAATGACGGTATTTATCCACGTGCACTGGCACCACTGGGGTTTGATCTGATGAGTGCTAATCCAAAGCGGGGTGACCGTAGTCGTCGTGATGACGATCGCTATCTCTTCCTTGAAGCGCTCATTTCCGCCCAAAGTAAGCTCTATATCAGTTACATCGGCCGTTCAATTCAGGACAACAGTGAGCGTTTCCCTTCTGTTCTGGTGCAGGAGCTGGTGGATTATATCGGACAGAGCCACTACCTGCCGGGGGATGAAGAACGTAACTGCGATGAAAGTGACAAGCGGGTGAAAGCGCATATCACCTGTTGTCATAGCCGCATGCCGTTTGACCCGGTGAACTACGTGGTGAGTGAGCACCAGAGCTATGCTCACGAGTGGCTTCCTGCGGCGAAAAAAGAGGGAACTGCGCATACCGATTTCATTCAGGCGCTTGACCCTCGGCCCATTGACACACTGACATTTGAACAGCTTCAGCGGTTTTGGGCGCACCCGGTGCGGGCCTTTTTCCAGCAGCGATTACAGGTCAATTTCCGCTCTGAAGAGAACGAAATTCCCGATGCGGAGCCCTTTACGCTGGAAGGGCTGGAGCGCTATCAGTTAAACCTGCAGCTGTTGAATGCACTGGTTGATCAGGAAGATGCTGACAAACTTTTTCGCCGTTACCGCGCAGCAGGGCAATTGCCTTATGGGGCGTTTGGTGAAATTGTCTGGGAGGCGCAGTGCCAGGAGATGACAGCGCTGGCCGAGCGCGTAAGGGAGTGTCGACAACCCGGTAAAAGTATTGAAATTGATCTCAACTGTAACGGCGTTCAGTTGACGGGCTGGCTAACCCAGGTTCAGCCGGACGGGCTGCTACGCTGGCGACCTTCTATGCTTAGCGTTTCACAAGGGTTGCAACTCTGGCTGGAACATCTTGTCTACAGTGCGATGGGTAATAAAGGCGAAAGCCGGATATTCGTGCGCAAAGAGGGCGAATGGCGCTTCCCGCCGATGGAGTATGAACAGGCGTTACGTTATCTGTCTTTGTATATTGAGGGCTACCGTCAGGGCATGAACAAACCACTTTTGTTACTGCCTGAGAGTGGCGGTGCCTGGATAAAAGCCTGTTATGACGTACAGAATGATGCAATGTTAACGGACGAGGCGTCACTGCAGAAAGCGCGAAGTAAATTTATACAAGCCTATGAAGGAAACATGATGGTACGTGGCGAAGGTGAAGATGTCTGGTATCAGCGCTTATGGCGCACTCTTGAACCAGAGTACTTCGAGACGATCACGGAAGAGGCACTGCGTTACCTGTTACCGTTGTTCAAATTTAATCAGTCCTGAGTGTTGTATAAAAATTGCACAGGAAAGGGTGTTCATTTATGATGCACCTGTTATCACGGACTGATGTACTCAAAGAAAGAGATGCTGGCGTGCCCAGCACGCAGTTTGTTAATGATGTAGCCGTGATAAAGAGGTCGTAATGCCAGGCAGCACCTTGTTTAAAGCGTTGGTTTTGTTTGTCGCCCTTTGGGCTCCCTTCACTCAAGCAGACTCCGGTTGGCAACCTGTTCAGGAAACTATCCGTAAGAGCGAAAAAGATACCCGGCAGTATCAGGCTATACGCCTTGATAACGGCATGACCGTGCTGCTGGTTTCCGATCCGCAGGCGGTGAAATCCCTCTCGGCGCTGGTGGTGCCGATTGGGTCACTGGAAGATCCTGATGCCCATCCTGGGCTTGCGCACTATCTGGAACATATGACGCTGATGGGGTCTAAAAAATACCCGCAGCCAGATAGCCTGTCCGAATATCTGAAAATGCACGGGGGTAGTCATAATGCCAGCACAGCACCGTACCGTACGGCTTTTTATCTCGAAGTCGAAAATGATGCACTGGAAGGGGCGGTCGATCGCCTTGCTGATTCCATCGCTGCACCGCTTCTGGATAAAAAATATGCTGAACGTGAACGCAATGCCGTTAATGCTGAGTTAACCCTTGCCCGCACGCGAGACGGTATGCGCATGGCCCAAGTGAGCGCCGAAACCATTAACCCGGCGCATCCGGGTTCGCGTTTCTCCGGTGGTAACCTGGAAACTTTAAGCGATAAGCCAAACAGCCCGGTGCTTGATGCGCTGCATGCGTTTCGCGACAAATATTACTCCGCGAACCTGATGAAAGCGGTTATCTACAGCAACAAACCGCTGCCAGAGCTGGCAAACATGGCCGCTCAGACGTTTGGTCGTGTGCCGAATAAAAATATCGACTTGCCTCAGATAACAGTTCCGGTAGTCACGGACGCTCAAAAAGGGATTGTTATCCACTACGTGCCCGCCTTGCCGCGCAAGGTGTTACGTGTTGAATTCCGCATTGATAACAACACGGCACAGTTTCGCAGTAAAACCGACGAGCTGGTGACCTATCTGATTGGCAACCGTAGCCCGGGTACGCTTTCTGACTGGCTGCAAAAACAAGGGCTGGTGGAAGGGATTCGAGCCGACTCCGATCCCGTTGTGAACGGCAATAGCGGTGTGCTGGCGATATCTGCAACCCTGACCGACAAAGGGCAGGCAAACCGTGATGAAGTGGTGGCGGCGATCTTTAGCTACATTTCTCTGCTGCGTGATAAAGGCGTCGATAAACGCTACTTTGATGAACTGGCTCACGTGCTGGATCTCGATTTCCGTTACCCGTCTATTACCCGCGACATGGACTATGTGGAGTGGCTGGCGGATACCATGATCCGCGTGCCGGTGGAACATACTCTTGATGCGGTCAATATCGCCGATCAGTATGATGCTGAGGCCGTAAAAGCCCGCCTTGCGATGATGACCCCCCAGAATGCCCGCATCTGGTACATCAGCCCGAACGAACCCCATAACAAAACGGCCTATTTTGTAGACGCCCCGTATCAGGTGGACAAAATCAGCGCCCAGACCTTCGCCGACTGGCAGAAAAGAGCAGGGGAGATTGCGTTGAAACTGCCGGAGTTGAACCCCTACATTCCGGATGATTTCTCGCTGATCAAAACCACGAAGGACTATCCGCACCCGGAGCTGATTATTGATGAGCCGACGCTTCGCGTGGTGTATACCCCAAGCCGGTATTTTGCGAGCGAGCCAAAAGCCGATGTCAGCGTCGTTCTGCGTAACCCTAAGGCGATGAATAGCGCCAAAAATCAGGTGATGTTCGCCCTGAATGACTATCTTGCTGGCATCGCGCTCGATCAGCTCAGCAATCAGGCGGCCGTGGGGGGAATCAGCTTCTCAACCAATGCCAATAACGGTTTGATGGTCAATGCAAATGGCTACACTCAGCGCCTGCCTCAGCTGTTCCAGGCGCTGCTTGAGGGCTATTTTAGTTACACGCCGACGGAAGAGCAGCTTGAGCAGGCCAAATCCTGGTATGCGCAGATGATGGACTCTGCGGAGAAGGGCAAAGCTTACGATCTTGCGCTTATGCCAGCGCAAATGTTATCGCAAATTCCTTATTTCCAGCGTGAAGATCGCCGCGCGTTACTGCCTTCTATCTCATTGAAAGATGTCCTCGCTTACCGTGATGCGTTGAAAACCAACACGCGTCCCGAGTTCCTGATCGTCGGCAACATGAGTGAAGAGCAGGCCAAAACGCTGGCGGAGAATGTACGCACTCAGCTTGGCTCTAAAGGTGACGAGTGGTGCCGCAACCAGGATGTGCTGGTTGAGAAAAAACAGAATGTGATTTTTGAAAAGACGGGCACAAGTACGGATTCTGCGCTGGCAGCGGTGTTTGTACCAACGGGTTATGATGAATTCTCCAGTTCAGCGCGGAGTGCCGTTCTGGGACAGATTATTCAGCCGTGGTTCTATAACCAGCTACGTACAGAAGAGCAGCTTGGCTATGCGGTCTTTGCGTTCTCCATGAACGTTGGCCGCCAGTGGGGGCTGGGTTTCCTGCTGCAAAGTAGCGATAAACAACCGGCTTATCTCTGGCAGCGTTATCAGGCCTTCTTCCCACAAGTGGAAGCAAAACTGCGCGCCATGAAACCGGACGAATTTGCCCAGATCCAGCAGGCCGTCATCGCTCAGGTGATGCAGCCACCGCAGACATTGGGTGAAGAAGCGTCACAGCTCAGCAAAGATTTTGATCGTGGTAATCTGAACTTTGATTCGCGTGATAAAGTAGTGGCCGAGATAAAACAGCTGACGCCTCAGAAGGTTGCCGAGTTCTTTCATCAGGCGGTGATTAAGCCGCAGGGAATGACCATCCTGTCTCAGGTTTCCGGTAGCCAGAACGGGAAAACGGAGTACGTGAACCCGAAAGGCTGGAAAGTCTGGAAGAGCGTCAGCGCGCTGCAGCAAACTATGCCCTGGAGTAAGAAAGAATGACCGATACCGCTGAGCCTCTTGATCCCTTACGTTTACCTCTACAGGGTGAACGATTGATTGAAGCTTCAGCGGGAACGGGAAAAACCTTCACCATTGCCGCGCTCTATCTGCGCCTGCTGTTAGGGCTTGGCGGTAACGCGGCTTTTCCACGTCCTTTAAGCGTGGAAGAGCTGCTGGTCGTCACCTTCACCGAGGCTGCCACCGCGGAGTTGCGCGGCCGTATTCGTTCCAATATCCATGAGCTGCGTATCGCCTGTCTGCGTCAGAGTACGGATAACCCTCTCTACGCGAGCCTTCTGGAAGAGATTGCTGATAAGCAACAGGCCGCCCAGTGGTTGCTTCTCGCTGAACGGCAGATGGACGAAGCGTCCGTCTTCACCATTCACGGTTTTTGTCAGCGCATGCTGAGCCTGAATGCGTTTGAATCTGGCATGCTGTTTGAGCAGCAGCTCATTGAAGATGAATCCGTGCTTCGCTATCAGGCCTGCGCGGATTTCTGGCGTCGCCATTGCTACCCCTTACCGCGAGATATCGCAGAAGCGGTACATGCGTTATGGAAAGGCCCCGAGGAGCTTCTGCGTGCCATCGATCGCTATCTTCAGGGTGAAGCACCGGTAATCAAATCTCCGCCGCCAGTAGATGAAACTCTCGCTTCTCGCCATGAAAAAATTACCGCCAAAATTGCGGCCATCAAGCAAAAGTGGAATACGTCGTTCGGCGAGATTGAGGCGATCATCGAAAATTCCGGGATCGACAGACGTAAATTTAACCGTGCAAATCAGGGGAAATGGATCGATAAGATCAGCGCCTGGGCACAGGAAGAGACGCGAGGGTATCAGCTCCCGGATGCGCTTGAAAAATTCTCTCAGCGTTTTCTGGTTGAACGAACCAAACCCGATGGCATTGTGCCGGAGCATCCGCTGTTTGTGGCTATCGAAGCCCTGCTGGCCGAACCGTTGACGCTCAATGACCTGATGATCACCCGGGCTATGGTGGAGATCCGTGAAACCGTCTCGCGTGAAAAGCGTCGCCGCGGTGAACTTGGGTTTGACGATATGTTGAGCCGCCTGGATGCCGCGTTATGCAGCGAAAATGGTGAAGCGCTTGCCGCGGCTATTCGTAACCGTTTCCCGGTTGCGATGATTGACGAGTTCCAGGATACCGACCCGCAGCAGTACCGCATTTTCCGCCGTATCTGGCGACAACAGCCTGATACCGCGCTGTTGTTAATTGGCGATCCTAAACAGGCTATTTACGCTTTTCGTGGTGCGGACATTTTCACCTATATGAAAGCCCGCAGCGAAGTTGACGCACATTACACACTGGATACCAACTGGCGTTCATCTCCCGGGATGGTAGAGAGCGTCAATGCGCTTTTCAGCCGCATGGATACGGCATTTATGTTCCGGGAGATCCCTTTCCAGCCGGTAAAATTTGCGACAAAAAATGCCTCATTGCGCTTCGAATTCAACGGTACGACTCAGCCCGCCATGAACTTCTGGCTGCTGGACGGAGAAGGCTGTGGCGTTGCGGACTATCAAAATGCCATGGCACAGCACTGTGCCGCGCAAATCCGTGACTGGCTCAGTGCGGGGGCACGTGGCGAGGCGGTGCTCTGGAGGGGCGAGGAGTCAACCCCTGTAAAGGCATCGGATATTACGGTGCTGGTGCGTAGCCGTCAGGAGGCCGCGCTTATCCGCGATGCCCTGACATTGCTGAACATTCCGTCCGTCTACCTCTCAAACCGGGACAGTGTTTTCGAAACGCTGGAAGCGCAGGAGATGTTATGGCTGCTGCAGGCGGTGCTGGCCCCGGAGAGGGAGAGCACGCTTCGCAGCGCGTTAGCCAGCACGATGCTCGGGCTGAATGCGCGTGATATTGATGCGCTCAACAACGACGAAGACGCGTGGGATGCGGTAGTGGAAGAGTTTGTTTACTACCGGGATAAATGGCACAGACGCGGTGTAATGGCGATGATACGTGAGTTCATGGCGCAGCGTCACATTGCGGAGAATATGCTTGCGACCGCGGGCGGTGAACGTCGTCTGACCGACATTTTGCACATCAGTGAACTGCTGCAGGAAGCGGGCACGCAACTGGAGAGTGAACACGCTCTGGTGCGCTGGCTGGCGCAACAGATTGCCGACCCGAACCGTAATTCGTCCAGTCAGCAGATGCGTCTTGAAAGTGATAAACATCTGGTGCAGATCGTCACCATTCACAAGTCGAAAGGCCTGGAGTATCCGCTGGTCTGGTTGCCGTTTATTGCCAATTACCGCGTGCAGGATCAGGCCTTTTACCACGATCGCGAGTCATTTGAGGCGGTGCTCGATCTCAGTAAAGCTGAGTCCAGCGTTGAGTTGGCAGAGGCTGAACGTCTGGCGGAAGATTTACGCCTGCTCTATGTAGCGCTGACCCGTTCGGTCTGGCACTGCAGTATGGGTGTCGCCCCACTGTTTCGTCGCCGTGGTGAGAAGACCGGGGAGAGCGATTTTCATCTGAGTGCGCTGGGGCGGCTTATTCAGCTCGGTGAACCCAAAGATGCAGCAGGCCTGCGCCAGTGCATCGAATCACTATGTGGGGATCATACTGCCCTGCACATTCCGTCGCAGCCCGATAATAGCCGCTGGCAAATACCGGAGCTCCGCGAGTCTGAGCTCCATGCCCGTCAGGTTGTGCGCACAATTGCTGACGACTGGCGCGTGACGAGTTATTCCGGTTTACAGCAGCACGGGCAGAGCATTGCCCAGGATCTGATGCCAAAACTGGACGTCGATGCAGCAGGGACCGGTAGCTTACCTGTTGAGCCAGCGCTCACTCCGCATCAATTCCCGCGTGGCGCCTCACCAGGCACATTTTTACATAGCCTGTTTGAAGAGCTGGATTTTACCCAGCCAGTCTCTGAAGAGTGGGTGCTGAAGATGTTGCAGAGTGGAGGCTATGACGCACAGTGGCAACCGGTTCTCACAGACTGGATCAGCACGGTTCTGCACGCCCCACTGACGGCGCAAGGGATCTCTCTGAGTCAGTTGACTAACAAAGATAAACAGGTGGAGATGGAATTTTATCTCCCTATTGCCAGCCCCCTCAGAGCCGACGCGCTTGATGCGTTGATCCGCGAGCATGATCCGTTATCTGCCGGTTGCCCAGCGCTGAACTTCCGCCAGGTGCAGGGAATGTTAAAAGGGTTTATCGACCTGGTTTTCCGCCACGAAGGGCGTTACTACCTGCTGGACTACAAATCAAACTGGTTGGGTGAAAACAGCGAAGCCTATACCCAGCAGGCGATGGCATCAGCCATGCAAGCACATCGCTACGATCTGCAGTATCAGCTCTATACCCTGGCGCTGCATCGGTACCTGCGGCATCGCATTGCCGATTATCGTTACGAAGACCATTTTGGCGGCGTTATTTACCTGTTCCTGCGCGGAGTGGATGCTAGCGACCCGCGCTCTGGCATCTTTAGTACGCGTCCGGCTGTGGAACTGATTGAAAAAATGGATAACTTGTTTGCCGCAAGCACAGAGGAGGTGGCATGACGATGCAGGCGCTATTGCTGGAAGCGGTAGAACAACGATTACTCCGCCACCTCGATGTACAGTTCGCCATGATGGTGGCAGGCGATGAACCCGCCGTGATGCTCGCCGCCGCAATCCTGAGTAAAGACGCGGGAGAGGGGCATGTCTGCCTGCCGCTGTCGCGTCTGGTTGTTGATGAGAAAATGCCTCCGGCTTTACAGGCGTGTTTCGCGTTGCTGGATGACGCAGTGGACTGGCAGGCGATATTACTCGGCTCGCCCGCCGTGAGCGGAACCGATACCGGGACGCCGATGATCCTGAGCGGCGAACGTTTGTACCTTAACCGGCTGTGGCGCAATGAACTGACGGTGGCGCGTTTCTTCAGCGAGACGAATGCGCCTCTGCCTTGCGATGAAGCGCAACTCCGGCACGTGCTGGATACGCTGTTTACCTCTGATGAGGCGACAGACTGGCAAAAAGTCGCGGCAGCCGTGGCGTTGACGCGGCGGATCTCGGTTATCTCTGGCGGCCCGGGAACCGGGAAAACGACCACCGTGGCAAAACTGCTTGCCGCGTTGATCCAGCTATCGGGCGAGCACAAGTGCCGTATTCGTCTGGCGGCCCCCACTGGCAAAGCGGCGGCTCGTCTGACGGAATCGTTAGGTGGGGCCTTGCAAAAGCTGCCGCTCACCGGTGAGCAACTTGCGCTTTTCCCAAATGAAGCCAGCACGCTGCACCGATTACTCGGTGCTCAGCCAGGTAGCCAGCGTCTGCGATATCATGCGGGTAACCCGCTGCATCTGGACGTACTGGTGGTAGATGAAGCATCGATGATCGACCTGACGATGATGTCGCGGTTGATTGATGCTCTGCCGCCCCATGCGCGTGTCATTTTTCTGGGCGATCGTGACCAGCTTGCTTCAGTGGAAGCTGGGGCGGTGCTGGGGGATATTTGTACTTACGCCAGCTTTGGCTATACCGCCGCGCGTGCTCAGGAGCTGGCGCGTTTGACCGGATGCGTACTTGAACCCGATAACTCGCCGGTGGCGGGAGCGCTACGCGATAGCCTGTGCCTGCTGCAAAAAAGCTATCGTTTCGGCAGCGACTCCGGTATCGGCCAACTGGCTGCCGCGGTAAACCGTGGCGATCGGCACAGTACGCGTGCGGTGTTTGACGGTACGTTTACCGACATCGAGAAAAAATCACTGCAAAGCGGAGAAGAGTATCAGGTAATGCTGGATGACGCCCTGGAGGGGTATCAGCATTTCCTGGCATGTGTCCAACAGCGCAACTCACCAGAGCAGGTCATTGCCGCCTTTGGTGAGTACCAGTTACTGTGCGCACTGAGGGAAGGGCCGTTTGGCGTCAGTGGGCTGAACGACAGGCTGGAGCAGCTTCTTGTTCAGAAGCACAAAATCAACCGGATGCCGCATTCGCGCTGGTTTGAAGGACGACCCGTAATGATCTCCCGCAACGACAGTGCGCTGGGGTTGTTTAACGGGGATATCGGGATTGCGCTCGATCGCGGCCAGGGGCTGCGCGTCTGGTTCCAGTTGCCGGACGGTAGCGTGAAGTCTTTCCAGCCCAGCCGTTTGCCTGAGCATGAAACCGCGTGGGCGATGACGGTGCATAAATCCCAGGGCTCCGAGTTTAACCATGCGGCGCTGATCCTGCCGACACAGCTTTCACCTGTTATTACCCGCGAGCTGATTTATACCGCGATTACGCGCGCGCGTCAGCGCTTGTCACTCTATACCGATGAACGTGTGCTGGTGCAGGCCATTGCCACCCGTACAGAGCGCCGGAGCGGACTGAGCGCGATATTTGAGTCTCTTTAAGCGAAAGCCCTCACCAGACGGTGAGGGCATCGTATCATCCCAGATCAGCCATCAGCACTTTTGAACGGCGCTGATAGTTGTACATCTCTTTCTTCGTTTCTGGCAGATAATCTATATCCACCGGCGTGAATCCACGCTCCTGGAACCAGTGAATGCTGCGTGTCGTCAGGACGAACAGCTTGCTCAGGCCCATCTGGCGGGCTTGCGCTGCCACGCGCTCAAGCAGCATTTCGCCGCGTGAGGAGCTGCGGTAATCAGGATGCACCGCCACGCAGGCCATTTCACCGATCTTCTCTTCCGGGAATGGATAGAGTGCGGCACAGGCAATGGTCAGGTTATCGCGCTGAATAATGGTGAATTTGTCGATCTCCATTTCCAGCTGTTCCCGCGAACGACGCACCAGAATACCCTGTTGCTCCAGCGGCCGGATCAGTTCCAGAATACCGCCGATATCATTGATGGTGGCGCGGCGGATCTGCTCCGCACTCTCCATCACAATCTGTGTACCAATACCGTCGCGGGAGAACAGC
Source organism: Enterobacter sp. E1 (assembly GCF_016809815.1). NCBI lineage: Bacteria > Pseudomonadati > Pseudomonadota > Gammaproteobacteria > Enterobacterales > Enterobacteriaceae > Enterobacter > Enterobacter sp. E1. The sequence goes on from NZ_JAFBJM010000003.1 coordinate 355,698, forward strand.
TCCTGCAGTAGGGCGCCGTCTTCCTGATAGCTGATCAGGTGGCTGCGGCGCACGCCGCTGCGACAGGCTTTCACTGCACCACGCAGAAAACGCACGGTACCAGAATGGTAGTCACCTTCAGCTTCCAGTGCTTCTACGCGGGCCTGGGCTTCATTAGGGAAGAGTTCGGGCACAATCACCCCTTCATCGTTTACGACACCCTGGGAAGAGCAAAACCCAATCATTTTTTCCGCCTTCAGCTTGATCGCCAGCTGCGTGGCAATCTCTTCAGACGTCAGGTTAAAGCTTTCTCCGGTCACGGAAACGGCGACCGGGCCCATCAGTACAATGGCACCGCTGTCGAGCTGGCGGTGGATTGCCTCTTCATCAATACGACGAATACGTCCGCTGTGGCAATAGTCCACGCCATCGTCCACGCCGAGCGGCTGGGCAATGATGAAGTTACCGCTCACGACGTTGATATGCGCACCCTGCAATGGCGTGTTATTCAGGCTCATCGACAGGCGAGCCGTAATATCCAGCTGCAGCAGACCTGCAGCTTGCTTCACCAGCTCCAGGGTTTTCGCATCCGTAACGCGGGTATGTTTGTGGTAAATCGGCTCGTGGTGGTGTGCGGCCAGGTTGGCGTCGATCTGCGGGCGCGCGCCATAGACCACCACCAGGCGGATCCCGAGGCTGTGTAGCAGGCCAATGTCATTGACGATGCTGGAAAAATTTTCATGCTCAATGGCTTCGCCGCCAAGCATGATGACAAACGTTTTTCCCCGATGGGCGTTGATATAGGGAACAGAATGGCGGAATCCCTGGACCAGTTCGGTTCTACGCTCCTTCACCATGGCACAACCCTTAATGAATGTTTATTCGTAATTTGTGTATTTTTATTCGATTGTGGATACATGTGCAAGCGCAAATTTTCCGCGACCCACAGAAATTAATAAGTAATCCGTGCGTTAACGTATGATTGTTTACCCTTTTATAGATGACAGTTTATGCGTCATTCGTTAAAGTTTTCGGTCAATTTGGACATTTTGTATATCAGTCAGTTTTCTTGCTCGGGAGAAGCATGTCGGGATCCAACTCAGCAATAAGCCGTCGCCGTTTGTTAAAAGGGGCCGGGGCAATGTGGTTGCTTAGCGTCAGTCAGGTAGGATTAGCCGCCACAAGTCAGGTGGTGGCGGTTCGCGTCTGGCCGTCGTCGACCTATACGCGCGTGACGGTTGAATCCAATCGCGTGTTGAAATATAAGCAATTTGCCTTAAGCAATCCTGAACGCGTGGTCGTGGATCTCGAAGGGGTGAATCTCAATTCCGTGCTGAAGGGGATGGCGGCGCAGATCCGCGGTGACGATCCGTTTATTAAATCGGCGCGCGTCGGGCAGTTTGATCCGCAAACCGTGCGTATGGTGTTTGAGCTGAAGCAGAACGTTAAGCCTCAACTGTTTGCTCTCGCGCCTGTTGCGACCTTCAAAGAGCGTCTGGTAATGGATCTCTACCCGGCGAATGCGACGGATATTCAGGATCCTCTGTTGGCGTTACTGGAAGATTATAACCAGGGCAATCTTGAGAAGCAGGTTCCACCTGCGCAAAGTGGCCCACAGCCGGGTAAAGCAGGGCGCGATCGTCCGATTGTGATCATGCTTGATCCGGGGCACGGCGGGGAAGACTCGGGTGCAGTCGGAAAATATCGCACCCGCGAAAAAGACGTGGTGCTGCAAATCGCCCGCCGTCTGAAGGCGTTGATCGATAAAGAAGGCAATATGCGCGCCTATATGACGCGTAATGAAGATGTCTTTATTCCGCTGAAAGTTCGTGTGGCAAAAGCGCAGAAGCAGCGCGCCGATTTGTTTGTGTCTATCCATGCGGATGCGTTTACCAGCCGCCAGCCAAGCGGTTCTTCGGTGTTTGCGCTCTCAACCAAAGGGGCGACCAGTACTGCCGCGAGATATCTCGCGGATACCCAGAACGCCTCGGATCTTATCGGTGGTGTGGGCAAAAGCGGCGACCGTTATGTCGATCACACCATGTTCGATATGGTGCAATCACTGACCATCAACGACAGCCTGAAATTTGGTAAAGCGGTGTTGGGCAAGCTGGGTAACATCAATAAGCTGCATAAAAACAGCGTAGAACAGGCCGGGTTTGCGGTGCTCAAGGCGCCGGACATTCCGTCCATTCTGGTTGAGACGGCTTTTATCAGTAATGTTGAAGAAGAGCGTAAGCTCAAGACGGCAAAATTCCAGCAGGAGGTAGCGGAGTCGATTCTGGCAGGGATCCGAGCGTATTTCTCTGATGGGGCGACGCTGGCGCGACGCGGGTAAATCTTTCAGCCGGGTGAAATACCCGGCAAATTCACAAACGACAGATACAAAAAAACACCCTTAAGGGTGTTTATTGTTTTAAGAAGTGTTGGTTGCGGGGGCCGGATTTGAACCGACGACCTTCGGGTTATGAGCCCGACGAGCTACCAGGCTGCTCCACCCCGCGTCCGTCTTTCTACTTCTGTAGAAACTTACTTCTTCAAATTTGATTGGTTGCGGGGGCCGGATTTGAACCGACGACCTTCGGGTTATGAGCCCGACGAGCTACCAGGCTGCTCCACCCCGCGTCCGTCTTTCTACTGTTGTAGAAGATACTTCATCAAATTTTAATTGGTTGCGGGGGCCGGATTTGAACCGACGACCTTCGGGTTATGAGCCCGACGAGCTACCAGGCTGCTCCACCCCGCGTCCGTGGATGCGCACTATACTCGGATAGGTTTGTGATGCAACCCCTTTTTCACATAAATCATGATTTTGTATGCAAATTGAACGACATGGCTCTGTTTGGACTATTTTTTGCGCAAAATTTGCCAAAGGTCATGCGATCGCATTTCATTAGCCCTGGCGGTTTGTTATCTTCATCACGCGGAAATGGGCAACTTAAAGACGAGATATAATGAAAGGACGTTGGGCGAAGTATCTGATGACGGGCGCAATGGTAGCCATTCTTGCGGCCTGCTCTTCCAAACCGACCGATCGCGGTCAACAGTATAAAGACGGGAAATTATCCCAGCCTTTCTCCTTAGTTAACCAGCCTGATGCTGTTGGCGCACCGATTAACGCCGGAGATTTCTCCGAGCAGGTCTATCAGATCCGCAATGCGTCACCACGCCTGTATGGCTCACAAAACAATGTTTACAGTGCAGTACAGGACTGGCTGCGCGCGGGCGGCGATACGCGCAACATGCGCCAGTTTGGTATCGACGCCTGGCAGATGGAAGGGGCAGATAACTACGGGAACGTCCAGTTCACGGGGTATTACACGCCAGTGATTCAGGCGCGGCACTCCCGCCAGGGCGAATTCCAGTATCCAATTTATCGTATGCCGCCAAAACGCGGCCGCCTGCCGTCCCGTGCAGAAATCTACTCTGGTGCGTTGAGCGAAAACTACGTCCTGGCTTACAGCAATTCACTGATGGATAACTTCATCATGGATGTTCAGGGCAGCGGTTATATTGATTTCGGTGATGGTTCGCCGCTTAACTTCTTCAGCTATTCCGGTAAAAACGGCCATGCCTATCGCAGTATTGGTAAAGTGTTGATCGATCGCGGCGAAGTGAAGAAAGAAGATATGTCGATGCAGGCGATCCGCGAGTGGGGTGAAAAACACAGCGAAGCCGAGGTGCGCGAGCTGCTGGAACAAAACCCGTCGTTTGTCTTCTTTAAACCGCAAAACTTTGCTCCGGTGAAAGGGGCGAGCGCTGTACCGCTGATTGGTCGTGCGTCTGTGGCATCGGATCGTTCAATTATTCCTGCTGGCACTACGCTGCTCGCGGAAGTGCCTCTGCTGGATAATAATGGCAAATTTAACGGCCAGTATGAGCTACGTCTGATGGTGGCGCTGGATGTGGGTGGGGCGATTAAAGGCCAGCACTTCGATATCTATCAGGGGATTGGTCCGGATGCGGGTCACCGTGCCGGCTGGTATAACCACTACGGACGCGTATGGGTGCTCAAAGCAGCGCCGGGCGCAGGAAGCGTATTCAGCGGCTGATTGTGGTATTCTGAGCGCAATACGGATTCATGTTCAGGGTGAGGAGAAACCTCACCCTTTTTACATCTGAGGTTTTATGTCAGTGGTAATCAGTGATGCCTGGCGTCAGCGTTTTGGCGGCACGGCACGTCTCTATGGTGAAAAAGCCCTGCAGCTGTTTGCGCATGCGCATGTCTGCGTCGTGGGCATTGGTGGTGTGGGTTCCTGGGCGGCAGAAGCGCTGGCGAGAACCGGTATTGGCGCAATCACGCTGATTGATATGGACGACGTGTGCGTCACCAACACCAACCGTCAAATCCATGCCCTGCGTGATAACGTCGGTCTGGCAAAATCTGAGGTCATGGCGGAGCGTATTCGTCTGATCAACCCTGAATGCCGGGTGACGGTCATTGACGACTTTGTGACAGCCGATAACGTCGCAGAGTACATGAATAAAGGCTACAGCTATGTGATTGATGCCATTGACAGCGTACGCCCTAAAGCCGCGCTGATCGCTTACTGTCGTCGTTACAAGGTACCTCTGGTCACCACTGGTGGCGCAGGAGGGCAGATCGACCCTACGCAGATCCAGGTGGCCGATCTGGCGAAAACCATTCAGGATCCGCTGGCTGCCAAGCTGCGTGAAAGGCTGAAGAGCGACTTCAACGTGGTGAAGAACAGCAAAGGCAAGCTCGGCGTTGACTGCGTGTTTTCTACAGAAGCGCTGGTCTACCCGCAGGCTGATGGTTCTGTCTGTGCGATGAAAAGTACGGCGGAAGGGCCAAAACGTATGGATTGTGCCTCAGGCTTTGGTGCGGCCACTATGGTGACCGCGTCCTTCGGTTTTATAGCTGTATCCCACGCCCTGAAGAAAATGATGGCGAAGGCAGAACGTCAGGCCTGAGCCTGACGTGCCGCATCCTGCACCGCTTCGCTGAGCGCGATCAGACCCTGGCCGCGTGAGGCGCTAAGCTGCGCCCGCAGCCCAAGCTCATCAAACAGCGCCAGCGGCGAGTGTGCCAGCAACTCCGCCGCGCTTTTCCCCTCGACGGCGGTTAACAGTACCGCCAACAGCCCGCGGACAATACGTCCTTCGCTGTCGCCAAAGAAATGCAGCTTCTCGTCGGCGACGCTTACGCCCAGCCAGACGCGGTTCTCGCAGCCAGCGATCTCTTTTGCCTGCGCTTTTAGATCGTCAGACAGCGTCGGGAGCTGTTTACCGAGAAGGATTAACTGGCGATATTTATCTTCCCATTGTGAGAGAGGGGCGAAGGTCTGTTTTAAGGTCTCTTCTGTGATGACCGTGCCAAACGGATGTCCGGCTAAAGCAGCGTGAGTCATTAATCCACCAGTATTTCAAGGGCGCGGTCGACGGCGGCAACCAGCGCATCAACATCGCTTTGGGTATTGTATGGGGCAAATGAGGCGCGTAGCGTACCGCTAACGCCGAGTGCCGCCAGGAGCGGCTGGGCACAATGCTGTCCGGCACGCAGGGCAATGCCATACCCGGCAAGTAGCGTCACCATGTCGCTATGATGAACGCCCGCAAAATCAAAGGCGAGCAGGCTGGAATCCTGAACGCGGAACGAGCGGAAACCCGGGCGCTTTTTGAGTTCTTCCTCTGCGAGCGTCGCCAGTCCGCGGCTCCAGCTTTCAGCCTGAGCAGTGTCTGTTTCAGCAAGCCATTCGAGAGCGGCACTCAGACCAATGACGCCGGCCACGTTTGGCGTACCGGCTTCAAGGCGATAGGGAATTTCCTGAGTTTTAAAGCCGTCGAAGGTCACTTCGGTAATCATTTTGCCGCCACCGAGCCACGGTGTCATTTGCGCCAGCAGTTCCGGCTTACCGTACAACGCTCCGATGCCGGTTGGGCCATACAGCTTGTGTGCAGAGAAAGCGTAAAAATCAATATCCAGCTTTTGCACATCAGCAGGGAAATGCACGATCCCTTGTGCGCCATCGACCATCACCACCATGCCGCTGGCATGGGCGATGCGAATGGCCTGAGCCAGATCCGGACATCCCCCCGTGACGTTCGACATCTGCCCGAGGGCCAGAATGCGGCTGCGTGAAGTAATCAACTCAGGCAGTTGAGCCACGTCGGGTAGGAGATCTGGTCCCAGCGGGAGTTTCACAATACGTGCCCCCGTTTGCTCAGCTACCATCAACCACGGTACCAGGTTGGCATGGTGCTCTGCCTCACTGACGATGATCTCATCTCCTGGCTGTAGCAACGGGCGTGCATAGCACTGGGCCACCATATTGATGGCTTCGGTCGTGCCCCGCGTCCAGACGATATTTTTCCCGCTTTCTGCATTGATCAAACGTGCTACCTGCTCGCGTGCGGCTTCATAGCGCGCGGTCAGACGCTGCGCTTCGGCAAACTGGCTGCGATGCACATTCCCGGCGCTCAGGCTGTAGAACTGCTGCGTCGCTTCAATAACCGCCTGTGGCTTCAGGGCGGTGGCAGCGCTATCAAGATAAATACCGGCATCGGCCAGCGCCGGAAACTGTTCGCGAAAATGTGCGGGACTGAAAGCGTTCATGGGATTCCTCATTTCAATAGCAAGATCGTCGCGCAATTTCAGCGGCAGGGCAAGGAGGTTGATATCTATCAGAATTGTCTGCTTATCCTGATGACCCCAAAAAAGCAGGTTATGCTAAATAGTGTTAGGCGGATGTTTTAGCCTGTTATAAATCGAGGTTTGAATAGCATTAATTGCTAAAGGAGAATAATCATGAACAAGACAGCTGCAATCATTTCTGCCTGTGCGTTTACTTTTGCCCTGAGCGCCTGTTCTGGTAACAACTACGTGATGCACACCAACGATGGTCGTTCCATCGTTTCGGAAGGGAAACCGTCAACTGATAATGATACCGGGATGATTTCATACAAAGATGCCAACGGGAACAAGCAGCAGATCAACCGAAGCGATGTTAAAGAGATGGTTGAGATTCAGCACTAAGATCGCAGGCGAAAAAAAAGCACCGCAAATTGGCGGTGCTACATTAATCACTATGGACAGACAGGGTAAATGTACAGGAAGTGAAAAATTGGTAGCGTTGCTACCGTGGTCTGAATCGCAGACCAATTGCAAACACAACAACACAACATCACAACCGTAAGCCAAAAGCCCTTCAGAACACGCATTCCAAAAAAAGCTCTTCGTTCCGGCTCAGGAAGTGCCGCCACTATAGGTATTTGCTGGTAGTTCCTCAACGGACAAATTATAATGTCTCAGATAAAAAAAACTAATAGGTTAAACGTTGTTTCCTGTTTGTTAAAATCCGTTAACATCTAAGCCAGATAACCATGTCGAAGCGATTGCCACCCCTTAATGCATTACGTGTTTTTGATGCAGCAGCACGTCACCTGAGCTTTACACGTGCAGCAGATGAGCTTTTTGTGACACAGGCCGCAGTAAGTCACCAAATCAAGTCCCTGGAGGATTTTCTGGGCCTTAAGCTGTTTCGTCGACGCAACCGTTCATTGCTGTTGACCGAAGAGGGGCAGAGCTATTTTCAGGATATTAAAGAGATTTTTTCCCAGCTCACGGAGGCCACGCGTAAGCTGCAGGCCCGAAGTGCAAAAGGTGCCCTGACTGTTAGTTTATTGCCCAGTTTTGCCATTCAATGGCTGGTGCCAAGACTCTCAAGCTTTAACTCAGCTTATCCGGGGATCGACGTTCGAATCCAGGCGGTCGATCGTCAGGAAGACAAGCTGGCAGATGACGTCGATGTCGCCATTTTTTATGGTCGCGGTAACTGGCCGGGCTTGCGTGTCGAGAAATTATACGCAGAATATCTCCTGCCGGTCTGTTCGCCTCTGCTATTAACGGGTGAAAAGGCGCTGAAGACACCTGCTGACCTGGCGCAACATACACTTTTACATGATGCGTCTCGCCGTGACTGGCAAACTTATACCCGTCAATTAGGTCTTACTCATATAAACGTGCAGCAGGGGCCCATTTTTAGCCACAGTGCGATGGTGTTACAGGCTGCTATTCACGGGCAGGGCGTGGCGTTGGCGAACAACGTGATGGCACAGTCCGAAATTGAGGCCGGCCGCCTGGTTTGCCCTTTTAATGATGTTCTGGTCAGCAAGAATGCGTTTTATCTGGTTTGTCATGACAGTCAGGCAGAACTGGGTAAAATAGCCGCTTTCCGGCAGTGGATACTGGCGAAAGCGGCAAGCGAGCAAGAAAAATTCCGCTTCAGGTATGAACAATAACGTTTGTGTGCCGGGCACGCATCAATTCAGGACTTAAACATGACCAGCCGATTCATGCTGATTTTTGCCGCGGTGAGTGGCTTTATTTTTGTTGCACTGGGCGCTTTTGGCGCACATGTATTAAGCAAGTCTTTGGGCGCAGTAGAGATGGGCTGGATCCAGACCGGCCTTGAATATCAGGCATTCCACACGTTGGCTATTTTTGGGCTGGCGGTGGCGATGCAGCGCCGTATCAGTATCTGGTTTTACTGGAGCAGCGTCTTTATGGCGTTGGGCACCGTGCTTTTCAGTGGCAGTCTCTACTGTCTGGCACTTTCGCATTTACGCCTGTGGGCGTTTGTTACACCTGTCGGTGGCGTTAGCTTCCTGGCGGGTTGGGTATTAATGTTTATCGGAGCTATCCGTCTGAAACGCAAGGGCGTTGTTCATGAATAAGGTTGTTTTATATTGTCGCCCGGGGTTTGAGAAAGAGTGCGCCGCGGAAATTACCGATAAAGCGGCGAAGCGCGAGGTCTTCGGCTTTGCGCGCGTTAAAGAGAATGCAGGTTATGTGGTATTTGAATGCTATCAGCCTGAAGACGCGGATAAGCTGGCGCGTGAACTACCTTTCAACTCATTGATCTTTGCCCGCCAGATGTTTGTCGCGGGTGAACTGCTGAAGGATCTTCCGCCGGAAGACCGTATCACCCCAATTGTCGGCATGCTGCAGGGCGTGGTGGAGAAGGGCGGGGATCTGCGCGTTGAAGTGGCGGATACCAATGAAAGCAAAGAGCTGATGAAGTTCTGCCGCAAATTTACCGTACCGCTGCGTGCAGCGCTGCGTGATGCGGGTATCCTGACGAACTACGAAACGCCTAAACGTCCGGTGGTGCATATCTTCTTTATCGCACCAGGCTGCTGCTATACGGGGTATTCATACACCACCAACAACTCTCCCTTCTTTATGGGCATCCCGCGTTTGCGCTTCCCGGCCGATGCGCCGAGCCGTTCAACGCTGAAGCTGGAAGAAGCCTTCCACGTCTTTATCCCTGCAGATGAGTGGGACGAGCGTCTGGCAAACGGCATGTATGCCGTCGATCTCGGTGCGTGCCCGGGCGGCTGGACCTACCAACTGGTGAAACGCAACATGTGGGTTTCATCTGTCGATAACGGGCCGATGGCACAAAGCCTGATGGATACCGGGCAGGTTACCTGGCTGCGTGAAGATGGTTTCCGCTATCGTCCGAACCGTAACAACATCTCCTGGATGGTGTGCGATATGGTTGAGAAACCGGCCAAAGTGGCCGCGCTGATGGCTTCCTGGCTGGTGAACGGCTGGTGTCGTGAGACCATTTTCAACCTCAAGTTGCCAATGAAAAAGCGCTATGAGGAAGTGTCGCAGAATCTGGCTTATATTCAGCAGCAACTGGATGAACATGGCATTAACGCGGAGATCCAGGCGCGTCAGCTGTATCACGACCGCGAAGAGGTGACGGTGCATATTCGTCGCTGGTGGGCCGCTGTCGGTGGACGTCGCGACGAGCGATAGTGTGTGCTTTATTTTGCCCGGTGGCGCTGTGCTTACCGGGCAGACAAATCGTGAATTGTATTAACGTTCCAGCCTTAACTGCTGCAAATTCCCGTCCAGCTGTAAACTCGTTTGTAGCGTCGCTACATCCCGGCAGATAAAGGCCATCTCTTTGTGTGCTTCAAGCTTCTTGCGCCATTTTTCCGGCACCTCATCCAGCCTGGCGTAAATCCCTTCCAGACTCTGAAAATCCGTTAGCAACTGAGCGGCACTTTTTGGTCCTATACCCGCGACACCCGGCACCTTCGAGCTGCTGATCCCCGCCAGCCCCCAGTAATCTGGCAGCTGTTCAGGCGAGACGCCAAACTCACTGGCAATGAAAGGGGCATCAAGCCAGCGTTTCTGGAAGTAATCACGGATGCGGATCGTAGGCGAGAGCAGCTGGCAGTAGCCTTTATCGGTTGAAACAATTGTCGCCTGATGCCCGACGCTGGCGACTTTAACCGCAAGTGTTGCCGCCAGATCGTCAGCTTCATTGCCATGCGCCCCCCAGCAAGGGACGCCGCGCTGTTCGAAGGCGGCGCGAATGGCGGGCATCTCGTCATGCAGATCGTCTGGCATCGGGGCACGTCCGGCCTTGTAATCAGGCAGGCGCTGGTGACGCCAGCCAGTGTTACGCGCTTCGTCGTCAAACACGGCCACAACATGAGTCGGTTCGCTATGGCGGATAAGCTGCTCCAGTGCGTGCAGGCAAGTGTCTTTACAGGGGGTGCCTTGTACCGCATGGATCCGGCGAATCAGGTTGAGTGCGTCGACAATAAGCAAATGAACAGCCACAGAGATTCTCCCTTAAATCTGATGGGTAAAGGGTAACACTGTCGGCAGGATGAAACGAATAGTGTGAGGGGAAACAGGAAGAAGCCTCGCAAAACGAGGCTTCCTGAGAGGCTTAATCGCAGGTAACGATCTTCATCGCCAGACCGCCGCGAGAGGTTTCGCGGTATTTGGCGTTCATATCTTTCCCGGTTTCGTACATGGTTTCGATAACTTTATCGAGACAGACGCGCGGTTCGCTGGTACGACGCAGGGCCATACGTGCAGCGTTCACCGCTTTCACGGAAGCGATCGCGTTACGCTCGATACACGGCACCTGTACCTGTCCGGCAACCGGGTCACAGGTCAGCCCCAGGTTATGTTCCATGCCAATTTCTGCAGCAATGCACACCTGCGTTGGGCTTGCACCCAACAGCTCAGCCAGACCCGCCGCCGCCATAGAGCAAGCCACACCGACTTCACCCTGACAGCCTACTTCCGCACCAGAAATTGACGCGTTCATCTTATACAGGGAACCGATCGCACTGGCGACCAGCAGGTAGCGCGCCAGAGAGTTAGCGTTCACTTCGCGGATAAACTTGTCGTAGTACGCGAGCACGGCCGGAACGATACCGCAGGCACCGTTGGTCGGCGCGGTGACCACGCGGCCACCTGCGGCGTTCTCCTCGTTTACTGCCAGCGCGAACATATTGATCCAGTCCACGACTGCCATTGGGTCTGTTGTCGTTTTGTCGGTGCTGACCAACATACGGCGCAGCGCTGCTGCACGACGCGGCACGCGAAGCTTGCCAGGCAGAACGCCTTCGGTGGTGATCCCGCGCTCAATACCGCCGCGCATCACTTCCCAGACGTTAGCAAAGTGCTGTTCCAGCTCCGCTTTGCTGTGAAGCGCCAGCTCGTTTTTCATCATCAGGCCGGAGAGGGAAAGTCCTGTCTCCTGGCAGTGACGCTGAAGGTCCGCCGCAGTTTTGTACGGATAAGGCACGTCGACCGAAGAGGTACTGGTTTGACCAAAGTGGTCTTCGTCGACGATGAAACCGCCGCCGATAGAGTAGTAAGTCTGGCTGTATACCGCTTTGTCGCCGGCCAGCGCAGTGATACGCATACCGTTTTCGTGCAGCGACAAGTTGTCAGCATGGAAATTCATGCAGCGATCAACCGGGAATTCCACTTCATGTTCGCCATTTGCCAGCAGCAGGCGACCGTGGGTATTAACGTCCTGGATGAAGCCAGGGATCGCGTCAATATCAACGGTATCCGGCAGGTTTCCCGCCAGGCCCATGATAATGGCGATATCGGTATGGTGGCCTTTCCCGGTCAGGGAAAGAGAACCGTAAACATCAACAACCACGCGGGTTACGTCGTGCAGAATGCCGCGTGCAATCAAGTCATCCGTGAACTGCTTACCGGCTTTCATTGGTCCGACGGTGTGAGAGCTGGAAGGACCAATACCGATTTTGAAAATATCGAATACGCTAATCATGATGCGTCCATTGCTTTCAGTCAGAGAGGAAGAATGCGCCGCCCGAGGACGGCGCAGGAGGTATTAGCTGAACAGTGAGAAGAAAATAGCGGAGATGGCAATCAGACCCATCACAACAACGAAGACGTTGCTGATGTGGCCGCTGTATTTACGCATCGCAGGCACTTTCTGAATCGCGTACATCGGCATCAGGAACAGAATCATCGCGATAACCGGGCCACCCAGAGTTTCAATCATGCCCAGGATGCTTGGGTTCAGAGTCGCAACTGCCCAGGTGGTGATCAGCATGAACAGAGCGGTGATTTTGTTCAGCTTGCTGATTTCAATGCTCTTGCCTTTACCGCGCAGAGATTTGATCACCATACCGTTGAAGCCTTCACGCGCGCCCAGGTAGTGACCGAGGAAGGATTTGGTGATGGCGATAATCGCGATGATAGGTGCCATCCACGCAATGACTGGTGCGTTAAAGTGGTTCGCCAGGTAAGACAGAATAGAGATGTTCTGCTCTTTCGCTGCTGCCAGATCCGCCGGGGAGAGGCTGAGTACGCAGCTGAAGACGAAGAACATCACGGTCAGTACCATCATGATGTGTGCACGTGCCAGGATGCTGGAGCATTTCTTCTCTGCACCGTTGCCGTACTCTTCACGCTTCGCCACTGCGAAGGAGGAGATGATTGGGGAGTGGTTGAAGGAGAAGACCATTACCGGAATCGCCAGCCACAGGGTCATCAGCAGGCCGTTACCGGTTGCAGATGCGCTGCTCAGGGACAGGGTTTCCAGTGCTGCACCGTTCCACTGTGGGATCAGGTAGCAAGCCAGTACCATCAGAGCAATCACGAACGGGAAGACCAGTACGCTCATTGCTTTAACAATCATCTGCTCACCGAAGCGCACGATAGTCATCATACCTACGATCAGGATCAGAGACAGAATTGCACGCGGAGGCGGCGTCATGTGCAGCTGGTGCGTCATGAAGCTTTCAACGGTGTTGGTGATTGCCACGCTGTAAACCAGCAGAATTGGGTAAATCGCGAAGAAGTAGAGCAGGGTAATCAGTTTACCTGCGCCGATACCGAAGTGCTCTTCAACCACTTCAGTGATGTCTTCGCCCGGGTTTTTACCGGACAGCACGAAGCGGGTCAGACCGCGGTGTGCGAAGAAGGTCATCGGGAAAGCAATGATGGCCATGATGATCAGCGGGATCAGACCGCCGACGCCTGCGTTGATAGGAAGGAACAGTACACCAGCGCCGATTGCTGTGCCGTAAAGGCCAAGCATCCACATGGTATCCGTTTTGCGCCAACCACTTCGGGATTCAATCGAAGCAACGGTGCTGGTTTGAGTGGTTTCCATCTGTATCTCCTGGAGGAAGCAAATTGTCAGGTTTTAAGTCAAATCCGATGAAAAAGTGCCTGACGGTAATATGAAATTCGTTCAGTGACGGTTTTTTAATAATTTTCACCCGTAACTATTGGCGGGCGGAAAGATACATTCTCGTTATGAATCTATCAGTGATCGCGATCTCAAATGCAATAATCCACTTATGATGTGGGCATCTTTAGACCATTTATCTGTTAAAAAAACATCAAAGAGAATTTACGGGCGCGAAGGCTACCACTAACGACATGTGAGCTGAAAGACAGGCCCGTGATATAGGTGTCTTTAGCTGTAAAGAAACGGGTTTTTAGTATTTTCTGGCGGGTAATTTGGATTAAGGCTGATAACTTACGGTTGTAAAATCAAGGTAATCGTTTGCGTTCTGGTGTGATTTGTAAAAGATATAAGCGAGCTATATGAATTGCTTCGGTAATAAAAAAGCCGGGACGCGTTGTATGACGACCCGGCTTTAAAGAGAAGACGCTAAGCGTTAAGTGCAGATTTCGTAGCAAGGAATGTAGGCTGAGCCTGGCAGCTTCATGCGGTGTTGGGCGACAAAGCCCTGCAGCATATCGTCCATGCGACGCATCATCTCCCGGTCACCGTGAATTTTGTACGGACCATGTTGTTCAATGGCGCGGATGCCCATCTCTTTCACGTTCCCCGCCACAATCCCGGAGAAGGCACGACGCAGATCGGCAGCCAGGACTTCCACCGGTTGATCCGGGTAGAGTTTCAGGTTCGCCATATTCTCGTGCGTAGGTTCGAATGGGATCTGCAGGTCCGGTGCAATACGAATTGACCAGTTGAAGCTGTAAGCATCGCCGGTATCACGACGATTCTCTTTCACCAGCGGCATCGATTTTTTCATCTGACGAGCCACTTCTGCTGCATCATCAATGATGATGCGATAGTGACGACGCGCGGATTCCCCCAGCGTATGCACGATGAACTCGTCCAGCACGCGGAAGTAGTCGGCGCTCTCTTTTGGTCCGGTCAGGATCAACGGCAGAACCTGATCTTTATTGGCCGGGTTCATCAGAATGCCCAGCAGATAAAGCAACTCTTCCGCTGTTCCCACACCGCCCGGGAAGATGATAATGCCGTGGGCGATACGGACAAACGCCTCAAGACGTTTCTCGATATCCGGCATGATAATCAGCTCATTAACCAGCGGGTTAGGTGGCTCAGCAGCGATGATTGACGGTTCGGTCATACCGATAAACCGCCCCTCTTTGTAACGCTGCTGTGCATGCCCAACCGCGGCACCTTTCATTGGCGCTTCCATTGCCCCTGGGCCACAGCCCGTACAGATATTCAGTTCACGCAGGCCGAGTTGCGTTCCCACCCGACGGGCATAGAGATATTCGGTTTCGTTAATGGAGTGGCCGCCCCAGCAAACGACCATGTTCGGTGCTTCGCCGACGTGCAGGGCACGAGCGTTTCGCAAAATCGAGAACACCAGGTTGGTGATATGGACAGAGCTTTCCAGATCGAGATGCTGGAAACGGCCTGCGTTGTGGATCTGCCCGTTAACAAACAGGATGTCACGCAGCACGGCAAACAGGTTGGCCTGAAGTGATCGAATAATGCGCCCGTCGACGAAGGCGTCTTCCGGCGGGTTGATCACTTCCAGTTTCACGCCACGCTCGCGGCGCAGCACGTTGATATCAAAGCTTTCGAAGCGGGACAGCAGTTCTTTACTGTTATCTGTCAGGCTTCCGGAGTTCAGTACGGCAAGTGAACAGTTACGAAACAGTTGATAAAGATCGCTGCTGGCCGTGCGTTTAAGCATGTCCACTTCCAGCTGCGACAACATATCCATTGAGCCAAGCGGGCTAATATGTGTAATCAAGTGAGCTCCTTACGGGACGATTATCGTCTTTCCCTGTTGATTACAATAGCCCTGGCTTATGAGATTTCACAACACTTCGGGCGGAATACCGCCCGCATATTATGAAAATATTTATGTTACTGACGCACCAGACGGCCAGTCGCAGGCACAAAATTGGTATTGGTGCGCCACGGGTTAATATCCAGCCCACCACGTCGGGTATAGCGCGCGTAAACGCTCAGCGTCTCAGGATGGCAGAAACGCTGAATGTCATTAAAGATGCGCTCCACGCACTGCTCGTGGAATTCATTGTGATGACGGAACGACACCAGATAGCGCAGCAGTTTTTCCCGGTCAATTTTCGGGCCACGATACTGGATCTGCACGGAACCCCAGTCCGGCTGATGGGTAATCAGGCAGTTGGACTTCAGCAGATGGCTGACCAGCGTCTCTTCGACCACCTTCCCGCTCGCCGCGTTTTCGAGGTAATCAGTGCTGAATTCGTAGCTGTTCACCTCGATATCCTGATCGTCGATGCAGGTACCGTTGAAGTGGGCAATGGGCTGCCCTTCGAGTTCATCCAGACGATACAATGAAACGCTTACGTTGCCCTGAGCGCAGGCACTTAAATCACGTTCCAGGGTGTGCTGAACGTCGTCCCAGCTATTGAATTTTGTCTGGTTAAAACTGTTGAGATAGAGCTTAAAACTTTTGGACTCAACGAGATTAACGCTGGCGTAATCCAGCTCAACATGGCCCACCGCCACCTGCGGCAAACCGCGAGCGTTAAGCCACGAGAGTTCGTACAGCGTCCAGATATCTCCGCCGACAAACGGCAGTGCATCCGCGTGTAAACCCAGAGGATCGCGATTCAGGCTGCGCGGCACACCCTGCAGCAGGCTTGCATCGTAGGTGTCGCGGTAATCGGTCGATTTACCCAGCGTTAAGCCGGTTAACGCCTGATGATTTTCGTAAGACATGTTTCATAGCCACTTTACAGGTACACTTATGGCCTGAGTTTATCCTGTCTTACAAGAAGAGAGAAATCGGTGGACATCGAAACTGCAAATGCCCTCACTACCTTCACGACCCGTTATTGCGATGCATGGCATGAAAAGCATGACACATGGCCACAAAGTACTGATTTATATGGCGTGCCGTCACCGTGCATTATCTCTTCTCAGGATGATTACGTGATCTGGCAGCCGAAGCCCAATCCCGGTGAGCAAAATGTAAATGCGGTTGAACGGGCAATGGATATTGTGATACAATCTGCCGTTCATGCGTTTTATACCACGCAATTTGCAGGGGATATGCCTGCACGCTTTGCTGATATTACGTTGACCTTGTTGCAGACCTGGAGTGAAGACGATCTGCAGCGTGTTCAGGAAAACCTGATTGGGCATCTGGTCACGCAAAAGCGCCTTAAGCTTTCTCCGACACTCTTTATTGCCACGCTGGATAGCGAACTGGATGTAATATCCGTCTGTAACTTGTCTGGTGAAGTGGTTAAAGAGACAATCGGTACCCGCAATCGCGAAATCCTCGCCCCCTCTCTTGCGGATTTCCTTACACGAATTGAGCCACTGCTGTAATCCTTGATGCTACAGCGCGTGTGAGAGATCTCTTACAAGGTTTGTGAGAGATCGCTGGAACATTCAGTATTACCTTATTTAATTAAGATTAATATTACTCTGTTTTTCAATGGATTACTTGTTCATTGCATGACTTTTAGCGCTTTCTTAAGGCTTACACAACTGACAGGGTGGGTTGTAAGACGAAGCGGAATAGCGGATTCTATCTCCGTCGACAGGACGCCGACACGAGAAACGAACATCAGGATGATGGCGTTTCTTACTCAGGACACGTCAGGATGGCGCTGCAGGAAGGCTTCAGGATGAAGCAAAAGGATAACGCAGGATGTGTAAGGGACACCTCCAGGAAGGAGAATGAGAGCCGGTCAGGATGAGCGGTGGGTCAGGAAGGCCAGGATGTTTCAGGATGAAACAAACATATCAGGACGATATGTGCAGGATGCATCGGTTTACGGATGACCAGGCCTTCGGGCATCAGGAAAAGTTGTCACGGATGAGCAGGGAGCACGAATTGTAGCTGGAATGCTGCGAAACGAACCGGGAGCACTGTTTTTACAGTGCTCCCTTTTTTTATTTCTGCCTTCCGCAATGCTATGCTGCGCGCCGTTCATTTTTTCAGTTGAGGTTACTATGACGCAACACGATCGCGTTCGTGCCCGGTTGCACGCCATCGAAGCCCTTTTGCGCCAACATCAGCTGTGGCAGGAGACTGCACCGCAGCCAGAAGCGTTCGCAAGCACACAGCCATTCTGCCTGGATACGCTGGCACCGTTCGAGTGGCTCCAGTGGGTATTAATTCCGCGTATGCACGCACTGCTGGAAGGCGGTCATCCGCTGCCACAGGCCTTTGCTGTTTCTCCCTATTATGAAATGGCGCTTGAGGCGACGCATCCAGCGCGCGACGTGATGCTGGTCGAACTGGAAAAGCTGGATGCCCTGTTTGCCGGTGAAGATGCATGACGCTTGAGATCCTCTATCAGGATGAGTGGCTGGTGGCGGTGAATAAACCGTCCGGCTGGCTGGTGCACCGAAGCTGGCTGGATCGCGACGAGAAAGTCGTGGTGATGCAAACCGTGCGCGACCAGATTGGCCAGCATGTTTTCACTGCCCATCGTCTCGACAGGCCGACCTCCGGCGTTCTGCTGATGGGGTTGTCCAGCGAGGCAGGCCGCCTGCTGGCGCAGCAGTTCGAACAGCACCGGATCCAGAAACGCTACCACGCGATTGTCCGTGGCTGGCTTACGGAAAGTGCCACACTGGACTATCCGCTGGTGGAGGAGCTGGACAAAATTGCCGATAAATTTGCCCGTGATGACAAAGGCCCGCAGCCCGCGGTGACTGATTATCGCGGCATGGCGACTACCGAAATGCCGGTGGCAACCAGCAAATTTCCGACCACACGCTACAGCCTGGTTGAGCTTCTGCCTAAAACCGGGCGTAAGCACCAGCTGCGACGCCATCTTGCGCACCTGCGCCACCCGATTATTGGCGATAGCAAACACGGCGATCTGCGCCAGAACCGCAGCGCGGCCGAACACTTTGGTTGCCATCGTCTGATGTTGCACGCCAGCGAGCTGAGCCTGACGCACCCGTTTACCGGCGAACCGCTGACTATACGCGCGGGGCTGGACGACGTCTGGATGCAGGCGCTGTCACAGTTTGGCTGGCTGGGACAACTCCCCGAAAATGAAAGGGTTGAGTTTGTATCGGGCAACGTTCAGGATGAACAGTAAACGCATTCAATATGGGAAAATATCATGGCTGAAGTAGGCATTTTTGTCGGCACAATGTACGGCAACTCGCTGCTGGTAGCGGAAGAGGCTGAGGCAATACTCGCCAGCCAGGGCCACAAAGCCACGGTCTATGAAGACCCGGAACTGGCAGACTGGAAAAAGTATCAAGATAAATACATTCTGGTGGTGACCTCCACCACCGGACAGGGCGATCTTCCGGACAGCATCGTGCCGCTTTTCCAGGGAATTAAAGACCAGCTCGGCTATCAGCCGGACGTTCACTACGGCATCATTGCGCTGGGCGATAGCTCTTACGCCAACTTCTGCGGCGGCGGTAAGCAGTTCGATGCTCTCCTGCAAGAGCAAAGCGCCCAACGCGTCGGCGAGATGCTGCTGATTGATGCGGGCGAACACCCTGAGCCTGAAAGCGAGTCGAACCCATGGGTTGAACACTGGGCGACGCTCCTTAAATAGTTCTGTATGCCGGGTAAGGCGTAGACGCCACCCGGCTGTACATCCCGCACCAAACGCCAATTCCGTGAACCACCTTCAACTCCCCTGGGCTAATGCCATAAACAACCTCTCACACCCCCTTCAATACTGTGTTTTTGCACGGTGAGAGACGGTGTCACTCCTTCATATACTTTTCCGGTCACTATAAAACGGCGTCAGGCCGTACCAAAACGACAAAACACAAATCTCATTCTGATTACCCTACCGGTGCTGTACAGAATGAACCAGGCGAAAGCTATGTTTCAGGAGTGCAACAATGAGTACATTAAGCCACGCAGCGAGCAGCGCTGAGAAGCGCACCAATGCCCGCTACTGGATAGTGGTGATGCTGTTTATCGTCACGTCCTTTAACTATGGTGACCGCGCCACGCTGTCGATTGCCGGCTCGGAAATGGCAAAAGACATCGGCCTTGATCCGGTGGGCATGGGTTACGTTTTCTCTGCATTCTCATGGGCCTACGTTATCGGGCAAATTCCTGGCGGCTGGCTGCTGGACCGTTTTGGATCTAAACGCGTCTATTTCTGGTCCATCTTTATCTGGTCGATGTTCACCCTGCTACAGGGGTTCGTCGATATCTTCAGCGGCTTCGGCATTATCGTGGCGCTCTTCACGCTGCGCTTCCTGGTAGGCTTAGCGGAAGCGCCTTCCTTCCCGGGCAACAGCCGCATTGTGGCGGCATGGTTCCCGGCGCAGGAGAGGGGAACGGCGGTAGCGATCTTCAACTCCGCACAGTACTTCGCAACGGTGATCTTCGCGCCCATCATGGGCTGGCTGACGCATGAGGTGGGCTGGTCGCACGTATTCTTCTTCATGGGCGGGCTTGGGATCGTCATCAGCTTCATCTGGCTGAAAGTGATCCACGAACCTAATCAGCATCCCGGTGTGAACAAGAAAGAGCTGGAGTACATTGCCGAAGGCGGAGCGCTGATCAACATGGATCAAAAATCCGCAAAAGCAAAAGTCCCGTTCAGTCAGAAATGGGCACAGATCAAACAGCTTGTCGGCTCGCGGATGATGATCGGGATCTATCTTGGCCAGTATTGCATCAACGCCTTAACTTACTTCTTTATCACCTGGTTCCCGGTTTATCTGGTGCAGGCGCGTGGTATGTCGATTCTGAAAGCGGGGTTTGTCGCCTCTGTTCCGGCAATCTGCGGCTTCGTTGGGGGTGTGCTCGGCGGGGTGATTTCCGACTGGCTGATGCGCCGCACCGGTTCCCTGAACATCGCGCGAAAAACGCCGATTGTGCTCGGCATGCTGCTCTCCATGACCATGGTGTTCTGTAACTACGTAAATACCGAGTGGATGATTATCGGCTTCATGGCGATGGCTTTCTTCGGTAAAGGGATCGGTGCGCTGGGCTGGGCGGTGATGGCAGATACTGCGCCAAAAGAGATCAGTGGTCTGAGCGGCGGTCTGTTCAACATGTTCGGCAACATCTCCGGGATTGTCACCCCCATCGCTATCGGCTACATCGTCGGCACGACGGGCTCTTTCAACGGTGCGCTGATCTACGTGGGTGTGCATGCGCTGGTGGCGGTGCTGAGTTACCTGGTGCTGGTGGGGGATATCAAACGCGTCGAACTTAAACCTGTTGCGGAGCGTGGATGATGACAACGCAATCAAGCCCAATCGTCACTGAGATGAAGGTCATCCCGGTGGCCGGGCAGGACAGTATGCTGCTGAATATTGGCGGCGCACATAACGCCTGGTTTACCCGTAATATCGTTGTGCTGACAGACAGTGCAGGGAATACCGGCGTGGGCGAAGCGCCTGGCGGAGAGGTGATTTATCAGACGCTGGTCGATGCCATACCTCGGGTGGTGGGTCAGGAGATCGCCCGGCTGAATAAGGTGGTCCAGCAGGTACATAAGGGAAATCAGTCGGCAGACTTTGATACCTTCGGAAAAGGGGCGTGGACGTTTGAACTGCGCGTCAATGCTGTCGCCGCTCTGGAAGCCGCCCTGCTTGATTTACTGGGCAAGACCTTGCATGTCCCGGTCTGCGAATTGCTGGGGCCAGGCAAGCAGCGCGATGCGGTGACGGTGCTCGGCTATCTGTTTTATGTTGGCGATCGCAACAAAACCGACCTGCCTTATCTGGCTCACTCGCCGGGCAGCCACGAGTGGTATCACCTGCGTCATCAGGAAGCGCTCTCCGGTGAAAGCGTTGTCCGGCTGGCTGAGGCGGCGCAGGATCGTTACGGTTTTAAAGATTTCAAGCTTAAAGGCGGCGTACTGCCAGGTGAGCAGGAGATTGAAACGGCCCGGGCGCTGAAAAAACGATTCCCGGAGGCGCGTATCACGGTTGATCCGAACGGAGCATGGCTGCTGGATGAAGCGATCAGCTTGTGTAAAGGGCTGGGGAATGTCCTGACCTATGCGGAAGATCCCTGCGGCGCCGAACAGGGATTCTCGGGTCGTGAAGTCATGGCCGAGTTCCGTCGCGCCACCGGGTTGCCAGTCGCCACCAACATGATCGCGACCAACTGGCGTGAAATGGGTCACGCTGTGATGCTGAACGCTGTCGATATTCCGCTGGCTGACCCGCATTTCTGGACGCTTTCAGGTGCAGTACGTGTCGCACAGCTGTGCGATGACTGGGGGCTAACCTGGGGCTGCCACTCCAACAACCACTTTGATATTTCGCTGGCGATGTTTACCCACGTTGGCGCGGCGGTACCGGGTAACCCCACCGCTATCGACACCCACTGGATTTGGCAGGAGGGTGAAGCTCGCCTGACCAAAAATCCGCTTGAGATCAAAAACGGCAAAATTGCTGTGCCGGATGCGCCTGGGCTGGGTGTAGAGCTTGACTGGGATCAGGTTCATAAAGCCCATGAGGCGTATAAAAAACTGCCTGGTGGTGCGCGTAACGACGCAGGACCGATGCAGTACCTTATCCCCGGTTGGACATTTGACCGTAAGCGCCCTGTTTTCGGACGTCACTGATAAAAGGATTGAACGATGAGCACTTTTTCTACCCCCGTAGTCACTTCCATGCAGATCATTCCGGTTGCGGGCCATGACAGCATGCTGATGAACCTGAGTGGTGCGCATGCGCCATTCTTTACCCGCAATATCGTGATTATCAAAGACAACTCCGGTCATACTGGTGTAGGCGAAATTCCGGGTGGGGAGAAGATCCGTACTACGCTGGAAGATGCCATTCCATTAGTTGTCGGTAAAACGCTGGGCGAGTACAAAAATGTGCTGAATACCGTGCGCAATACTTTCGCTGACCGCGATGCGGCTGGACGTGGGCTGCAAACGTTCGATCTGCGTACCACTATCCATGTGGTGACCGGTATCGAAGCGGCAATGCTGGACTTGTTAGGCCAGCACCTGGGCGTTAACGTCGCGTCACTGTTAGGCGATGGCCAGCAGCGCAGCGAAGTGGAAATGCTGGGCTATCTGTTCTTTGTCGGCGACCGCAAGCTGACGCCTCTGCCGTATCAGAGTCAGCCAGATGAACAATGCGACTGGTACCGACTTCGCCACGATGAGGCGATGACTCCGGATGCGGTGGTGCGTCTGGCGGAAGCCGCTTATGAGAAATACGGCTTCAACGATTTCAAACTGAAGGGGGGCGTGCTGGCGGGCGAAGAAGAGGCGGAAGCCATATCTGCGCTGGCGAAACGTTTCCCGCAAGCGCGCGTAACGCTCGATCCGAATGGGGCCTGGTCTCTTGATGAAGCGATCCGCATTGGTAAACAGCTGAAAGGCGTGCTGGCCTATGCGGAAGATCCGTGCGGGTCTGAACAAGGTTTCTCCGGCCGCGAAGTGATGGCGGAATTCCGCCGTGCAACAGGTTTGCCAACGGCAACAAACATGATAGCAACCGACTGGCGCCAGATGGGGCATACGCTTTCTCTGCAATCTGTCGATATTCCGCTGGCTGACCCGCACTTCTGGACGATGCAGGGTTCAGTGCGCGTGGCGCAGATGTGTCATGAGTTTGGCCTGACCTGGGGCTCGCATTCCAACAACCACTTCGATGTGTCGCTGGCAATGTTCACTCACGTTGCCGCTGCTGCACCGGGTACGATCACTGCGATCGACACGCACTGGATCTGGCAGGAAGGCAATCAGCGCCTGACCAAAGAGCCGTTTGAGATCAAAGGGGGCATGGTGCAGGTGCCGTCCACACCGGGGTTAGGTGTTGAGCTGGATATGGATCAGGTTATGAAAGCTCACGAGCTGTATCAGAAACATGGCCTGGGTGCGCGCGATGATGCGATGGCGATGCAGTATCTCATCCCGGGCTGGTCATTTGATAATAAACGTCCGTGCATGGTGCGATAAATGTGCAGGGAACGCTCCCATTGCTGGTCATTTGCGTGGTGTATGCTTAACGTAACAACGATGCGTAAGGATGGCTTATGAAAATTGTTATCGCACCGGACTCATATAAGGAAAGTTTGAGTGCGCTTGAGGTTGCGACAGCGATAGAGCGTGGTTTTCGCGAGATCTTCCCCGAGGCAGTTTACGTCAAACTGCCGGTCGCGGACGGTGGCGAAGGGACGGTTGAGGCGATGATTGCGGCAACGCAGGGAAGCATTATGCATGTTCCGGTGACCGGCCCGCTGGGCGAGCACGTGGACGGGTTTTATGGTTTGTCCGGTGATAAGCAGAGTGCCTTTATTGAAATGGCAGCGGCCAGCGGCCTGGAGCTGGTTGCGCCTTCGCAGCGTAACCCTCTGAGAACCACCTCCTGGGGAACAGGTGAGCTTATCCGTCATGCGCTGGATGCGGGCGTTAAGCATATCATTATTGGCATTGGCGGCAGTGCAACCAATGACGGCGGTGCAGGGATGGTGCAGGCGCTGGGCGCTAAATTGCTCGATGCGAGTGAACAGCCTCTTGGGCAGGGCGGGGGCGAGCTGGGAAAACTCGCGCGTATCGACCTGAGCGGGCTGGATAAACGCCTGGCTGAGTGCCGGATTGAGGTGGCCTGTGATGTCACTAATCCGCTCACCGGAAAGGATGGCGCGTCAGCCGTATTTGGTCCGCAAAAGGGGGCCACACCCGAGATGATCGTCACCCTGGACAACGCGCTTGCTCAGTATGCGCGGGTCATTGCCCGGGATCTGGATATCGATGTGTTGAACCTTGCTGGCGGTGGCGCAGCGGGCGGCATGGGGGCAGCACTGTATGCCTTTTGCGGTGCGCAGTTGCGCCAGGGGATTGAGATCGTGACCGATGCGCTACACCTGGCCGACCAGGTAGCCGATGCGGATTTGGTGATCACGGGTGAAGGACGCATCGACAGTCAGACGATCCACGGCAAAGTCCCGGTAGGTGTGGCGAAAGTGGCCAAACGCTTTAACAAACCCGTCATCGGTATTGCGGGGAGTCTGACGGCGGATGTTGGCGTGGTACACGAACACGGCATTGATGCGGTGTTTAGCGTGATCTACACCATCTGCTCACTGGAAGACGCGCTGGAAAATGCCAGTGAAAATGTCCAGATGGCCGCAAGGAATATCGCGGCGGCGCTGAAAATAGGGCAGGCATTTTAGCTGTGATTGCCGGGTAAGGCGAAACCGCCACCCGGCTTTTACCTCAGCTTCCCAGCACTTTCATCGCTTCCCGCGTCACATTATCCATCTCATCCAGCAGCTCCAGAAATTCCGGTTCAAGCTCAGATTCCGGCGTACCGGCACGCAGTTGCTGCTCCAGCAACTGGCAGAGATTTTTCAGCCGCGGCACGCCGCTGTATCCACAGCTGCCGTGCAGCTTGTGAATCGCTTCCAGCAGATCGTCCGGGTTTTCACCCACCAGTTGCTCTTCAACCTTATTGCGAATTTCCGGTAGAAACGCGACGAGCATTTGCAGCATTTCGCGCGCTAAGTCGGGTTTTCCTGCTGCCTGACGCAGCGCAAGCTGCCAGTCAAAAGTCGCGTTCTGATTGACGCTAATCTCAACTGGCTCGGCAGATGGCGTGTACGTCCCGCCTGAATGCCCCGGTTTATAGCGTAACAACAGGTTATGAAGTTTCTCTTCGTCGATAGGTTTAGCCAGATAATCATTCATCCCGGCACTCAATAGCTTCTCTTTCTGACCGGCCATCGCATGCGCGGTGACCGCAATCACCGGGGTCTGCTGCTGATGCGGGAGCTGATGGATCAGCTCACAGGCCCGAATGCCATCCATACCCGGCATTTGAATATCCATCAGAATTAAATCGAACTGCATCTGTTTAGCCTGTTCAACCGCCTGCGTGCCACTGGTACACAGTTCAACATGCTGAACCTGGTCTTCAAGCAATACGCCAATGAGCTTCAGGTTGGCCGGGTTATCATCCACGGCCATCACGCTCATCGGCAATTTTTGCTCATTGTCAATTGGAGGCAGAGCATTCTGGCTAAGACGGCAATATTCCGTCAACGCTGGCAGCAGTCTGGTCGCGGTAAGCGGTTTTAGCAGACACGCGGCGGCCCCGTCATTCTTCAACTCTTCTGCATTGAGCTGGGCATGGCAAGGGAGCGCCAGCAGCAGATAGTCTGTCATTGACGCGGCTTTCGCCAGCCGTTCCTGTTGCATGGTCAGTTCGCCGGTGAAAGTGACCGGGATCCCCATCAGCAGAATGTCGTAGTGTTCAACGGCAAGGGCTGAGAAGGTTGGGCTGTAGACCACTTCCAGCGGCGTGGTGCTTAAAATATCGAGCGCACACTGCGCCGCCGCCGCGTTAGGCTCGACGTAGGCCAGACGCTTGCCTTTCAGGCAGTCTGTCACCGGACCATCTGTCAGCACGTTCGGGTTGAGGTCCAGATTAATGTGGAACCAGAAGGTTGAACCGCGGTTCGGCTGGCTGTGGAAAGAGATATCTCCGCCCATCTCATTCACCAGTCTTTGCGTGATCACCAGCCCCAGACCAGTACCGCCATGACGGCGGGAGATACTGGCGTCTGCCTGACGAAACGCCTGGAACAACCGCGACTGATCGCGCTCAGGGATACCGATGCCGGTATCGCGGATCTGCACTTCAATCTGAACCTTGTTATTACTGATAGAACGTTTTTCCACCAGAATGTCGATGTTACCGCTTTCGGTGAACTTAATGGCATTTCCGACAAGGTTAGTAATAACCTGCTGCAGACGAAGCGGGTCGCCAATGACGTTATCCGGCACATCGTTCTTGATGTTAAGTGTCAGCTCCAGCCCTTTATCGTGCGAGGAGTGTGCGAGAAGCGTGACCACTTCATCCAGTGTGCTCCGCAACGGGAACGGGATACTCTCCAGAATAAGCTTGCCTGCTTCCAGCTTGGAGAAGTCCAGCACGTCGTTAATGATCGCTAACAGGTTGTTAGCGGAGCGCTCGATAGTGTGCAGATGGTCGCGCTGAGTCGGGTTAAGCTCGCTTTTCAGCGTCAGGCGGGTAAAGCCGATCACACCATTGAGCGGTGTACGCAGCTCGTGTGACATATTGGCAAGGAATTCAGATTTAATACGTGCTGCTTCCTGCGCACGCTTTTTCGCCAGATCCAGCTCAACGTTCTGAATCTCCATCTGTTCCAGCGTTTCGCGCAGGTCAGACGTGGCCTGGTCAACGTTGTGCTGCATCTCTTCGTGATACGCCGCCAGAGACATCGCCATCGAGTTGATGCCATTTTTCAGCATATCCAGCTCGCCCAGCATAAACCCTTCAACGCGGCTGTCGAGCTGACCCCGGCGAATACGGTCAACCGTGTTGACCATGTTGCGGATGGGCCCCGTCACATCGCGCATCAGACGCCAGCCGAAGATCAGTGCAATACCGATGCAGAACAACATCATCACGCCAGAGATGAAAATTTCTTTGTACTGCTGTAGCCGTACCGACTTGAGATCCAGCTCCAGTGCGACATATCCCAGCATATTATTGCTGGATTTGGCGTCGGATTGCGCAGACTCATCGGGTGAATAACTTTCTGAAATGATCGGCGTGCGCAGGATCATGATATCCCCGCGCCGAAGCACTGTGAGCTGGCGCGGGAACGGTGTGCCGTCAGGGATTTTCAGGGACGCCGGATCGAGATGAAAATTCGAGGTCACAAACAGACGGTTATGTTCGTCGTAAACGGAAATGGCACGAACAATGTCCGAGTGACGACGGTGGAGCACGCTGATTAACTGACCAATGGACTCGCGGTTTTGCAGGTTCATCCCATACTCACTGGACACGGCCAGCGGTTCGATGATGCTGGCGCCAGCACCTTCCAGTTGACGCTGCAAATCGTTATAGCGATGCACCACAAAGAAGATACTCAGCAGCAAACCGATAAGAACGGTGGGGGCGAGGATCAAAATCATCATGCGCGCGCGCAGGCTGTAGTTGGTCATGGCGTTCCGTTATGGGACAATTAAGATAATTATGTTTATGTGAGAAAAATCTCGGCGATGGCGCAATTCTACTCTGCAAAACGACGCGTGACGACGCGTCAAATCATCACTGTTGAAGCTACGGACCTGGATCCTTTTGGCCAGGGGGTTGCTCGACATAATGGTAAGACTCTGTTTATAACAGGTTTACTGCCAACAGAACGAGCAGAAATTACGCTGACAGAAGATAAACGGCAGTACGCCCGTGGACAGGTGAAGCGTCGCCTCAACGATAGCCCGCAGCGTGTGGAACCTCGTTGCCCGCACTTTGGTATCTGCGGAGGCTGTCAGCAACAGCATGCGAGCACAGAATTACAGCAAAAAAGCAAAAGCAGCGCCCTGGCGCGTCTGCTTAAACATGACGTAAGCGAGATTATTGCCGGTGAGGCGTGGGGTTATCGCCGCCGTGCGCGCCTGAGTCTCAGCTTTCAACCAAAAACTGAGCGGCTGGAGATGGGGTTTCGCAAAGCCGGCTCCAGCGATATCGTTGATGTGAAGCATTGCCCTGTTTTGGTGCCCCATCTTGAGGCATTGCTTCCAAAAGTGCGCATTTGTCTCTCTGGGCTGGAGGGTGTTCGCCACCTTGGGCATGTCGAACTGGTCATGGCAAATAATGGCCCGCTGATGGTTTTGCGCCACACCACGCCGTTGTCGAAAAAAGATCGCGAAAAACTGGAACACTTTTCGCATTCCCACGACCTGGCGCTTTTCCTGGCACCACAAAGCGAGATACTTGAGCAGGTTACAGGTGACGCGCCCTGGTATGCGTCAAACGGACTACGCTTAACGTTCAGCCCGCGGGATTTCATTCAGGTAAATGATGGCGTTAACCAGCAGATGGTTGAGAAAGCGCTGGCGTGGCTGGATGTTCAGAAAAGCGATCGGGTGCTCGATCTGTTCTGCGGAATGGGTAACTTCACGCTGCCGTTGGCGCTAAAAGCCGCCAGCGTCGTCGGCGTGGAAGGTGTTGAGGCGCTGGTGGCTAAAGGGCAGGAGAACGCAAAGCAGAACGGCTTGCAAAATGTGACCTTCTTTCATCAAAATCTTGAGGAAGATGTCACCCAACAGCCGTGGGCGAAGCAGGGCTTTGATAAAATTTTACTCGACCCGGCTCGTGCTGGTGCACCGGGTGTCATGGCACATATTATTAAACTCGCGCCGAAGCGTGTGGTCTATGTTTCCTGTAACCCGGCAACGCTTGCCCGTGACAGTGAGGCATTAATCAGTGCGGGTTACCAGATTCGGCGTCTGGCAATGCTGGACATGTTCCCGCACACTGGACATCTGGAATCGATGGTGTTGTTCGAGCACATCTAATTTGTTTGGCTTGTCGACTTCGACAGGCCCTGGTCCCTAAAGGAGAGGACAATGGTTGCGGTAAGAAGTGCACATCTTAATAAAGCTGGGGAATTTGACCCACAAAAATGGATCGCAAGTCTGGGAATTTCCAGCCAGCAGTCGTGTGAACGCTTAACCGAAACCTGGGCCTATTGTTTGCGCACCACGCAGGGGCATCAGGATGCCGATCTTCTCTTATGGCGCGGCGTGGAGATGGTTGAAATCTTATCCATGCTGAACATGGATATCGAAACGCTGCAGGCCGCGCTTCTGTTCCCGCTTGCCGATGCGGACGTCGTCACTGAAGACGTACTGCGCGAAAGCGTTGGAAAATCGGTCGTGGCGCTGATCCACGGCGTACGCGATATGGCTGCCATCCGCCAGCTTAAGGCTGCGCACACTGACTCTGTCTCTTCAGAACAGGTCGATAACGTTCGCCGCATGCTGCTGGCCATGGTGGATGATTTCCGCTGTGTGGTCATCAAACTTGCCGAGCGTATTGCCCATCTGCGTGAAGTGAAGGATGCACCGGAAGACGAGCGCGTGCTGGCAGCCAAAGAGTGTACAAACATCTATGCGCCGCTCGCAAACCGTTTAGGGATTGGTCAACTGAAATGGGAACTGGAAGATTACTGCTTCCGCTACCTGCACCCGGCGGAATATAAACGCATTGCCAAACTGCTGCATGAGCGCCGTATCGACCGCGAGCATTATATCGAGGAGTTTGTCAGCGGTTTGCGTCAGTCAATGAAAGAAGAGAATGTGCGTGCCGAAGTCTACGGTCGACCAAAGCACATCTACAGTATCTGGCGCAAAATGCAGAAGAAACATCTCGCTTTTGACGAGCTGTTTGACGTGCGCGCGGTACGTATCGTGGCGGAGCGTCTGCAGGACTGCTATGCCGCGCTGGGGATAGTGCACACTCACTTCCGACACCTGCCGGATGAGTTCGATGACTATGTCGCGAACCCGAAACCTAACGGCTACCAGTCTATTCATACCGTTGTGCTCGGCCCTGGCGGCAAAACGGTCGAAATTCAGATCCGCACCAAACAGATGCACGAAGACGCCGAACTGGGCGTTGCCGCGCACTGGAAATATAAAGAAGGCACCTCCGGTGGGGCGCGTTCCGGCCATGAAGATCGCATCGCCTGGCTGCGTAAGCTGATTGCGTGGCAGGAAGAGATGGCCGACTCCGGCGAGATGCTTGACGAGGTGCGCAGCCAGGTCTTTGACGACCGGGTGTATGTCTTTACCCCGAAAGGGGATGTCGTTGATCTGCCTGCGGGCTCTACACCGCTCGATTTTGCCTACCATATCCACAGTGATGTGGGGCACCGCTGTATCGGGGCGAAAATCGGCGGGCGCATTGTACCGTTCACCTACCAGCTGCAGATGGGCGACCAGATTGAAATTATCACCCAGAAGCAGCCAAACCCGAGCCGGGACTGGCTGAATCCAAACCTGGGTTACGTGACGACCAGCCGTGGGCGCTCCAAAATTCACGCCTGGTTCCGTAAACAGGATCGTGACAAGAACATCCTTGCGGGTCGTCAGATCCTTGATGATGAGCTGGAGCATATTGGCATCAGCCTGAAAGAGGCGGAGAAGTTCCTGCTGCCGCGCTACAACTTTAACGAGCTTGATGAGCTGTTAGCGGCCATTGGCGGCGGCGATATCCGTCTGAATCAGATGGTGAACTTCCTGCAGGCGCAGTTCAATAAGCCGAGTGCGGCAGAGCAGGATGCAGCCGCGCTGAAGCAGTTGCAGCAGAAAACCTATGCCCCGCAGCAGCGCAGCAAAGACAATGGTCGCGTGGTGGTGGAAGGCGTAGGCAATCTTATGCACCACATTGCGCGCTGCTGCCAGCCTATCCCGGGCGACGATATCGTCGGCTTTATCACCCAGGGGCGCGGGATTTCGATTCACCGCTCCGACTGCGACCAGCTTGCCGAGCTACAATCGCATGCGCCTGAGCGCATCGTGGAAGCGGTCTGGGGCGAGAGCTATTCCGCGGGTTACTCGCTGGTGGTGCGCGTTACTGCCAACGATCGCAGCGGCCTGCTGCGCGACATTACCACCATTCTCGCCAACGAGAAGGTCAACGTGCTGGGCGTCGCCAGCCGCAGCGATACCCGCGAGCAGCTTGCCACCATCGATATGACCATCGAAATCTATAACCTGCAGGTGCTGGGCCGCGTGCTGGGCAAACTGAACCAGGTGCCGGATGTGATTGACGCGCGTCGTCTGCACGGCGGTTAAACACACTCTTCTGTAAGCCGGGTAAGGCTTTGCCGCCACCCGGCTTGTTTTTTTAATGGAAAACACTATGACTCAAATCGACCGCCTGCTCGGCATCATGAAACGTCTTCGGGACCCGGAAAACGGCTGTCCGTGGGACAAAGAGCAGACTTTCGCCACCATCGCCCCGTACACACTTGAAGAGACCTATGAGGTGCTGGACGCCATCTCTCGTGAAGATTTTGACGACCTGCGCGGCGAGTTGGGCGATCTGCTGTTCCAGGTGGTGTTCTATGCACAAATGGCGCAGGAAGAAGGGCGCTTTAACTTTGACGACATCTGTGCCGCCATCAGCGACAAGCTTGAGCGCCGCCACCCCCATATTTTTGGTGATGCCACTGCAGGGAACAGCGCGGAAGTGCTGGTCCGCTGGGAACAAATCAAAAGCGCCGAGCGTGCAGAGAAATCTCAGCACTCCGCGCTGGACGATATTCCTCTGAGTCTGCCGGCGCTGATGCGTGCCCATAAAATTCAGAAACGCTGCTCTGCAGTCGGGTTTGACTGGACGTCCCTCGGCCCGGTACTGGACAAAGTGCATGAAGAGATAGACGAAGTGATGCACGAAGCGCAGCAGGCAGTGGTGGATGAAGCAAAGCTGGAAGAGGAGATGGGCGATCTGCTGTTTGCGACTGTCAACCTTTCACGCCACCTGGGCGTAAAAGCGGAAACCGCGCTGCAAAAAGCCAACATTAAGTTCGAGCGTCGTTTTCGCGAAGTCGAACGAATTGTGGCCTCGCGCGGCCTGGAAATGACCGGGGTAGACCTCTATGTGATGGAAGAAGTCTGGCAGGAAGTAAAACGCCAGGAATCTGATCTCTAACGGATTTTTGCGATCAAGCGCAATTTGTGTGATTTTTTAAATGACAAGCGCTTGATTTGCGTCAAAAACATTTACCCAAAACGGGCTATTTTCTCACTCCTTATGTTTGTCATGGCCTGGAATGGAGACGGAGAATGAAAGTTTGTGGCGCTCGCCGTGTTCGGGTATACTACTTTCCCGTCCTGGTTATTCCATCGTTTCACCCTAACTTCTCAGGTTCAGCATGACAACGAACTATATTTTTGTGACCGGCGGGGTCGTATCCTCTCTGGGTAAAGGCATTGCCGCAGCCTCCCTCGCAGCCATTCTTGAAGCCCGTGGCCTCAATGTGACCATGATGAAACTGGATCCGTACATCAACGTCGATCCGGGCACCATGAGCCCAACCCAACACGGGGAAGTGTTCGTTACTGAAGACGGCGCTGAAACCGATCTGGATCTTGGCCACTACGAGCGTTTCATCCGCACCAAAATGACCCGTCGTAACAACTTCACGACTGGCCGCATCTATTCCGACGTTCTGCGTAAAGAGCGCCGTGGTGACTACCTGGGCGCGACCGTGCAGGTTATCCCACACATCACGAACGCAATTAAAGAACGTGTTCTTGCCGGTGGCGAAGGGCATGACGTGGTGCTGGTTGAAATCGGCGGTACTGTAGGGGATATCGAATCCTTGCCATTCCTGGAAGCGATTCGTCAGCTGGCGGTGGATATTGGTCGTGAACACGCGCTGTTCATGCACCTGACGCTGGTGCCTTACATGGCAGCCGCAGGTGAAGTGAAAACCAAACCGACTCAGCACTCGGTGAAAGAGCTGCTCTCCATTGGTATTCAGCCTGACATCCTGGTTTGCCGTTCCGATCGTGCTATCCCGGCGAACGAACGTGCGAAAATTGCATTGTTCTGTAACGTGCCTGAAAAAGCCGTTATTTCAATGAAAGATGTCGATTCCATTTATAAAATCCCGGGCCTGTTGAAATCACAGGGCCTGGACGATTATATTTGTAAACGATTCAGCTTGAACTGCCCGGAAGCAAATCTGTCCGAATGGGAACAGGTTATTTACGAAGAAGCGAATCCGGCTGGTGAAGTGACTATCGGTATGGTCGGCAAGTATATCGAACTGCCGGATGCCTATAAGTCAGTGATCGAAGCGCTGAAACACGGTGGTCTGAAGAACCGTGTCTCCGTGAATATCAAGCTGATTGATTCGCAGGATGTTGAAACGCGTGGCGTTGAAATCCTGAAAGATCTGGATGCAATTCTCATCCCTGGCGGCTTCGGCTACCGTGGTGTAGAAGGCAAGATCGCCACCGCGCGCTATGCGCGTGAGAACAATATTCCATACCTCGGCATCTGTCTGGGTATGCAGGTTGCGCTGATCGAATTTGCGCGCAACGTAGCGGGAATGGAAAACGCGAACTCTACGGAATTTGTGCCAGACTGTAAGTACCCTGTAGTGGCGCTTATCACTGAATGGCGTGACGAAGACGGTAACGTCGAAGTCCGTACCGAGAAGAGCGATCTGGGTGGCACCATGCGTCTTGGCGCACAGGCCTGCCAGCTGTCCGACGATAGCGTGGTTCGCAAGCTGTATGGCGAGTCAACCATCACTGAACGCCATCGTCACCGCTATGAAGTCAACAATATGTTGTTGAAACAAATTGAAGCCGCGGGTCTGCGTGTTGCGGGCCGCTCCGGGGATGATCAGTTAGTCGAGATCATTGAAGTGCCAAACCATCCGTGGTTTGTCGCCTGCCAGTTCCACCCGGAATTTACTTCAACGCCACGTGACGGGCATCCGCTGTTTGCAGGCTTCGTGAAGGCCGCCAGTGACTACCAGAAGCGTCAGGCGAAGTAAAAAAAGTTAGAACGGCAACGCGTACCCCTGGTACGCGTTGTTTGTCTGGAGTTTTAGTTTAACTTGTACTGAGGAAAATCTAATGTCCAAAATCGTTAAAGTCATCGGTCGTGAAATCATCGACTCCCGTGGTAACCCGACCGTTGAAGCCGAAGTTCATCTGGAAGGTGGTTTCGTCGGTATGGCAGCAGCTCCATCAGGTGCTTCTACTGGTTCCCGCGAAGCGCTGGAACTGCGCGATGGCGACAAATCCCGTTTCATGGGCAAAGGCGTACTGAAAGCGGTTGGCGCTGTAAACGGTCCTATTGCTCAGGCAATCCTTGGCAAAGACGCCAAAGACCAGGCTGGCATCGACAAGATCATGATCGATCTGGACGGTACTGAAAACAAATCTAACTTCGGTGCGAACGCAATCCTGGCTGTTTCCCTGGCGAACGCCAAAGCAGCAGCTGCAGCGAAAGGTATGCCACTGTTCGAACACATTGCTGAACTGAACGGCACCCCAGGCAAATACTCCATGCCAGTACCAATGATGAACATCATCAACGGTGGTGAGCACGCGGACAACAACGTTGATATTCAGGAATTCATGATTCAGCCAGTTGGCGCGAAATCCCTGAAAGAAGCGGTACGCATGGGTTCTGAAGTGTTCCACAACCTGGCTAAAGTTCTGAAAGCTAAAGGTATGAACACTGCTGTTGGTGACGAAGGTGGTTATGCGCCAAACCTGGGTTCTAACGCAGAAGCACTGGCAGTAATCGCAGAAGCAGTTAAAGCTGCTGGCTACGAGCTGGGCAAAGACATCACCCTGGCGATGGACTGTGCAGCATCTGAATTCTACAAAGACGGTAAATACGTTCTGGCTGGCGAAGGCAACAAAGCGTTCACCTCTGAAGAGTTCACTCACTTCCTGGAAGACCTGACCAAACAGTACCCAATCGTTTCTATCGAAGACGGTCTGGACGAATCTGACTGGGCTGGTTTCGCATACCAGACCAAAGTACTGGGCGACAAAATCCAGCTGGTTGGTGACGATCTGTTCGTAACCAACACCAAGATCCTGAAAGAAGGCATCGAGAAAGGCATCGTTAACTCCATCCTGATCAAATTCAACCAGATCGGTTCTCTGACCGAAACTCTGGCTGCGATCAAAATGGCGAAAGACGCTGGCTACACCGCTGTTATCTCTCACCGTTCTGGCGAAACTGAAGACGCTACCATCGCTGACCTGGCTGTTGGTACCGCTGCAGGCCAGATCAAAACCGGTTCTATGAGCCGTTCTGACCGTGTTGCTAAATACAACCAGCTGATTCGTATCGAAGAAGCTCTGGGCGAAAAAGCACCATACAACGGTCGTAAAGAGATCAAAGGCCAGTAATAGCCTTTAAGCCTTAGAATGAAAATGCCAGTCGAATGACTGGCATTTTTTTTGGCTATTTAAAATCGACTGCCATCTGTTCGGGGATTGTTAGCCCCTGAGTCGTCTGTACGCAGCGGGCGATATAATCCGTAAAGCGGGGTGGCTTCGGCATCCCCATGCTCAACAGCTTATCGTTGCTGAAGCGCACGTTAAGCGTGGCAAACGCACCGTATAAACGCATTGCTTTTAGCATCAGACGTTCGTTGCATGGACCAAAAATATTTTTCAATTCGCGGCGCATTCTAACCAGCGTTTCGTAGCTGACCTGAGCATACCGATCGCCAACAGGGGCTTTCTCCAGCGCCTGCGCCATGGCCTGATCGATATCCGCAAAGCGAACGCTATTCTCTTCCCCAGCAGAAATATGTACCACTTCCCCAGGACGAGCGTTGCTGGTGAGCAGCATTAACAACGCATCGGCGCAATAATCCACCGGAACAACGTCGATTCTGTCTTCCATTGAGCACATAAACTTCTGCAGCATCAGGCCCATGCTAAAGACCCAGAAAATGCTGCTCGACGGCGTGCAGCCGTGACGAGTATGGCCGACGACGATGGACGGGCGAGCGATGAGCAACGGCAGGTTCGGGCACTCCTGGCGCATCAGCTGTTCGATAGTTGACTTCGAAAACGTGTATTCCACCAGGTGTTCAGCATTTTCTCTGAATTCAGCGCTTTCAGCGACCAGGGAATCCTGTTCCGGCGTGCATGACATTGCCGTGCCTACGTGCAGGAAACGCTGTAAGGCCGTCACCCGTTCCATGCGACGCGCCAGCGCCAGCGTGCCCTCGACATTGACCTTCCAGATCAGCGGATTATTACCAAAAGACGCAACAGCTGCACAGTTAACGACGTGCGTGACCTGGTCCAGGCGAGGATCGTCCAGAAATGCTTCCGGCTGGCTGAGGTCACCAATGAGGATATTATCTACGCTCAGAGAAGCCAGTTTATTCTCAGGCACATTGAATTTGCGCATGTTCTCTTGCACACGCTCCAGCCCACCCTGCGGATCGCTGGCACGCGCGAGCAAAAGGAGTTTTACGGGTTTATCATTGGTCAGTATTTTTTCGAGTACTGCACCGCCCAGAAATCCTGTTACGCCTGTAATCAATAACATCTTCATTAATACCGTCTCATTATGGTTGATGAGGCGGATTGTAGGCGCACAAAAGTAAACGGCATTTAAATAATAAAACGCCGAAAATGAAGGCTTCTTAAGCTTATTTTAAGAAAAGGAAATCAGGTGGATGTATTTGACATTGTGGAAAGGTAAAAAATTCAAATTATAAAAAAGAATATTTTAAATTAATGATTTTAAAGATCTTTTATAAGCTCAATCTTACTATTAATAGTTATTCAAAATGTAATAAGCAAAATACTTTGTTACACCATTCATTTGTCCGGTAAATGATTTAAGTGAAACTGAATACCAAAAACCGCAGGCTGTTTTATTTAGCCTGCGAACTATTTTTAGAGTAACAGAGGGAGCGTAGCGCTGGCCGTTTGCTGGCTAACGTCGCCATAATGGCCATCCAGCGCAATCATAGAGGTGGTCAGCAGTTCGACCAGCAGCATAACCCCAACCTTAGCATTGAGTGCACCTGCGCTGAGGGGGCCCTCTGGTTTGGCGGCAACCAGCTGAATATCGCTAAGGGAAGCCAGCGGGCTACGGGGGGTATTGCTGAGGGCTAACACCTTGACGCCGCGCTTGCGTGCAAGTTTCACCACGTGGAGTAGATCCCGCGTTGAACCCGAACTGGAGATGGCCACGACCAGGGTCTCCTTCGAAAGGGTCGTCGCATTCATGGCTGCGCGGTGCATATCACTAAACAGCTGTGCGGGTTTGCCCAGCCGCAACAGTTTGTAATGCAGATACTCCCCGAGGATCGCACTGGCCGCAACGCCATAAATCTGTACGGATTGCGCCTGGTGCAGCGCCAGCGCCGCTTCTTCAAGCAATGCCCGGTCGAGGAGTCTGGCAGTATCCTGCAAAGCCTGTACCGACTCTTCGACAACGTTATCTATTTCATCTCCGGTCTGTCGCGCGGGCTGGCCCTGCTGAATATCCAGAGCAAGCGCCATTTTAAATTCGTTATATCCCTTGCAGCCCAGCGTGCGGCAAAGACGCGTGACGCTGGCCTCGCTGGTGCGACTTTCGCGCGCCAGTTCAGTGATCGTCAGGTAGAGCACCCGGGTAGGATCGTTGAGGACAAACTCGCCAAGTTTTTGTTGCGTTGGGCTGTACCCGGAAGCCTCCTGGCGTAGCTTCAGCAGCAGGTTTTCATGGTCTGACATGCTAGATCCTTAATGCGTTTCTCTGCGACTAGTGTGGCGGAAAGCGAGGCAAAGATGCCAGTCATTTCGAAAAAGTATGATCATCCTCCTGGTTTTTGATGGTAATTTTCACTTGTTCATATTTTTGTGGTAAAAATTTTCATCATTAAACGAGAGGATGAAAAAATGATGCAAATGTTCAGTGGGGCTTCTTCTGGGGGATGGTTTGAAAAAGCGCAGCGCTTTGGCAAATCCTTTATGTTACCTATCGCCGTATTGCCGGCAGCGGGTCTGCTGCTGGGGATTGGTGGCGCGTTATCGAATCCAAATACCCTCGCGGCATATCCGTTTTTGGATGTGAGCTGGCTTCAGGCCATCTTCACTATCATGAGCAGTGCGGGTTCAATTGTGTTTGCGAACCTCTCGGTGCTGTTTGCGGTTGGGGTCGCTGTCGGGCTGGCAAAAAGCGATAAGGGCACGGCAGGGCTGGCGGCGTTACTCGCTTTTCTGGTGATGAATGCCACTATTAACGCGCTGCTGATCCTCACCGGAAAACTGGCGCATGATAATCCTGGCGCTGTGGGGCAGGGCATGACGCTGGGGATCCAGACCCTGGAAACCGGTGTGTTTGGTGGCGTGGTGATCGGTCTCGTGACCTGCGCTCTCCATCACCGGTTTAATAAAATTGCGCTTCCGCAATTTCTGGGCTTCTTTGGCGGTTCACGTTTTGTTCCCATTATCAGCTCGCTGGCAGCAATACTCGTCGGGGCCGTCATGACCGTCGTCTGGCCGCATTTCCAGAAACTGATCTTTGGTCTGGGTGGGCTGGTGGATGCGACGGGTTATCTGGGCACAATGCTCTATGGATTTATTTTGCGTATGCTCGGCCCATTCGGTTTACATCACATCTTCTATCTTCCTTTCTGGACTACCGCTCTCGGCGGGAGTGAGATCGTCAACGGTCACCTGGTCGAAGGCACACAGCGGATCTTCTTCGCGCAACTGGCCGATCCTACGACCCATCAGTTTTACGAAGGGACGTCGCGCTTTATGTCCGGGCGCTTCATTACAATGATGTTTGGCCTGCTCGGTGCATGTCTCGCGATGTACCACACGGCAAAACCCGAGAATAAAAAACGCGTCGCCGGGCTGCTGCTCTCTGCGGCATTAACCTCGTTCCTGACCGGGATTACCGAGCCTATCGAGTTCTCCTTCCTGTTTATTGCGCCGGTGCTTTACGTCATTCATGCGCTGTTTGACGGGCTGGCGTTCATGCTCGCACACATGCTGCATATCACCATCGGGCAAACCTTCTCCGGCGGTTTTATCGACTTCGTGCTGTTCGGTATTTTGCAGGGCGAGGCTAAAACCCACTGGATGTTCGTTCCGCTGGTCGGCGTACCGTGGTTCTTCCTTTACTACTTCACCTTCCGCTACCTGATTAACCGCTTTGATTTTGCCACGCCGGGGCGTGAAAAAGAGGCGATGGCAGATGAGGTCAGTCTGCCGCAAAGCGAGCGCGCTGCAGCGGTAATCGCCGGGCTGGGTGGAAAAGACAATCTGGACGAGGTGGACTGCTGCGCCACGCGCCTTCGGGTCACGGTGAAAGACGGCAGCAAAGTGAATGAAGCAGCATTGAAAGCCACCGGCGCGCGCGGCGTCATTGTGCGCGGTAACGGTGTTCAGGTCATTTATGGCCCGCACGTCACGATTATTAAAAACGAAGTTGAAGAGATCTTATCGTAATGAAAACTGTACTGGATAACCTGAAAGGAAAACTGGTCGTCTCTTGTCAGGCGCTGGAGAATGAACCTCTGCATAGCCCGTTTATTATGTCGCGGATGGCGCTGGCTGCGCTTCAGGGGGGGGCGGCTGCCATTCGCGCCAACAGCGTGGTGGATATTGCGGCCATTAAACAGGAGGTTTCTTTACCCGTTATCGGCATCATCAAGCGGGATTATCCTGGTAGCGAGGTGTTCATCACTGCGACGATGAAAGAAGTGGATGAGCTGATGAGCGTCTCTCCGGAAATCATTGCCCTTGATGCGACTGCGCGTGAGCGCCCTTGCGGTGAATCACTGGCAACACTAGTCAGCCACATCCGTAAACGTTACCCCAGGATAGTGCTGATGGCGGATATATCCAGCGTAGAAGAAGCCGAAACCGCGCAGGAACTGGGCTTTGATTGTGTTGGAACCACGCTTTACGGCTATACGGCGGAAACTGCGGGTCATGCTTTACCTGATAATGACTGCGCATTCCTGAAGGATGTGCTGGCTGCCGTCACGGTTCCGGTGGTTGCCGAAGGCAACGTCGATACCCCTGAGCGCGCGGCCAGATGCCTGGCACTGGGAGCGCATATGGTGGTCGTGGGTGGGGCAATCACCCGTCCACAGCAGATCACTGAACGGTTTATGGCAGCGATTGGCGCGCAAAGCACCGATCGAGCATGACCATCTGGCGGGGATCTGCGATAATTATCGTTTATCCCCTTTACTGAGATGACTATGCAGTACCCGATTAACGAGATGTTCCAGACCCTGCAAGGCGAGGGTTACTTTACCGGCGTTCCCGCTATTTTCATTCGTTTACAGGGATGCCCGGTTGGCTGTGCCTGGTGTGATACCAAACATACGTGGGATAAGCTCGCAGATCGGGAAGTGTCGCTGTTTAGCATTCTGGCGAAAACCAAAGAGAGCGATAAGTGGGGCGCGGGCAGTTCAGAAGATCTGCTGGCCATTATTGGTCGTCAGGGCTGGACGGCGCGCCATGTGGTGATCACCGGGGGTGAACCCTGCATCCACGATCTGACGCCGCTAACCGAGCTGCTCGAAAAGAACGGTTACAGCTGCCAGATTGAAACCAGCGGTACCCATGAAGTGCGTTGTTCCCACACCACGTGGGTGACGGTATCACCCAAAGTGAATATGCGCGGCGGATACGATGTCCTGTCTCAGGCGCTGGAACGTGCAGATGAGATAAAACACCCGGTAGGTCGCGT
The DNA here is from genome assembly GCF_016809815.1 of Enterobacter sp. E1. NCBI lineage: Bacteria > Pseudomonadati > Pseudomonadota > Gammaproteobacteria > Enterobacterales > Enterobacteriaceae > Enterobacter > Enterobacter sp. E1. The sequence goes on from NZ_JAFBJM010000003.1 coordinate 396,194, forward strand.
GCGTGATATTGAAGCACTGGATGAACTGCTGGCAACCCTCTCGGATGAAAAGCAGCGGGTCATTGCCCTGCAGCCTATCAGCCAGAAAGAGGATGCGACGCGCCTGTGCATTGAAACCTGTATCGCGCGTAACTGGCGTCTGTCGATGCAGACGCACAAGTACCTGAATATAGCCTGAAAAAAAGCCCGGTTTAACCGGGCTTTTTTTACTCGCCGCGATAGACGCAGCCGGCGGTGCAGGTCTCTTTAATCATCACTGCGCTCAGCAGCGGTACCAGCGGTTTCATCTGATCCCAGATCCATTTTGCCAGCACTTCGCTGGTCGGGTTTTCAAGGCCCGGAATATCATTCAGGTAATAGTGATCCAGACGATCGTAAGTTGGCTTAAATGCCGCTTTCAGCTCGGCAAAATCCATAATCCAACCGGTATGCGGATCGACTTCACCGGTGATCTCAAGACGCACCATAAACGAGTGCCCGTGCAGACGGCCACATTTATGTCCTTCAGGAACATGAGGAAGGTGGTGGGCGGCTTCGAAGGTGAAATCTTTAAACAGTGTGGTGGACATGATCGCTCTCAGTAATGCGGAAAAAACCGCCGCATAGTACCGGAAAGCACAATTTTTAGCATTAACTAAAACGGCTCTGAAGCCTGGACCGCAGGAAGTGGCCATTTTTTGTTATCTTTGTTGTGATATTTCAATCAGTTAATTAATCTGTTTTATCGTTAAGCATGATAACTAAAACAGGTTAGTCCATTTGGTTATTTATTATTTCCATCCCTTCTTTAATTGTTAGTATCCTCACCGTTAACCTTATCTTCAGTTTGGATTTATTCGCTTAAAGTCCGCTTGGCTACTGGAACATAACGACGCATGACGACACAGGCCCCACCTTCAAATTTGCTTCCCCTGAACCCGGAGCAGCTGGCGCGCCTTCAGGCTGCCACCTCTGATTTTTCGTCCACTCAGCTTGCCTGGGTCTCCGGTTATTTCTGGGGAATGCTCAATCAGCAACCGGGCGCTGTGGCTGCCGCTCCGGCAAAAGCCGTAGAAATACCGGCCATTACGTTGATTTCCGCCTCGCAGACGGGCAATGCCCGCCGTGTGGCTGAAGCGCTGCGTGACGACCTGCTGGCTGCCAGACTGAACGTGAATCTGGTCAACGCCGGGGATTATAAATTTAAACAGATCGCGTCAGAAAAACTGCTGGTGGTTGTCGCCTCAACGCAGGGGGAAGGTGAGCCTGCTGAAGAAGCGGTGGCGTTGCATAAGTTCCTGTTCTCGAAAAAAGCGCCAAAACTGGACGGCACGGCTTTTGCGGTGTTTGGCCTGGGCGATACCTCTTATGAATTCTTCTGCCAGTCTGGTAAAGATTTCGACAGCAAACTGGCTGAACTGGGCGCAGAGCGTTTGCTGGATCGCGTTGACGCCGACGTGGAATACCAGACCGCCGCTGCTGAATGGCGTGCCCGCATCGTTGAGGTGCTGAAAGCGCGCGTCCCGAAAGAGACGCAGGCACAGGCCGCGTTTACCGCGACGGGTGCCGTCAACGACATCCATACCAGCCCTTACACTAAAGAGGCTCCGCTGGCCGCGAGCCTGTCGGTTAACAAGAAAATTACCGGCCGTGATTCTGAAAAAGACGTGCGCCATATCGAAATTGATCTCGGTGACTCTGGCCTGCGTTACCAGCCGGGCGATGCGCTGGGGATCTGGTATCAGAACGATCCTGCTCTGGTAAAAGAGCTGGTCGAACTGCTTTGGCTGAAAGGGGATGAGCCTGTCACTGTGGAAGGCAAAACGCAGCCGCTCTCTGAAGCGCTGCAGTGGCATTTCGAACTGACGGTGAATACCCCGAATATTGTAGAAAATTACGCTACCTTAACCCGCAGCGAATCGCTGCTGCCATTCGTGGGTGATAAGGCGAAGCTGCAGCATTACGCGGCGTCAACGCCAATTGTCGATATGGTGCGTTTCTCTCCGGCTCAGCTGGATGCCGATGCGCTGATCGGCCTGCTGCGTCCGCTGACCCCGCGTCTGTACTCCATCGCCTCTTCGCAGGCCGAAGTGGAGAGTGAAGTGCATGTTACCGTCGGCGTGGTGCGCTACGACATCGAAGGCCGCGCCCGCGCGGGTGGGGCATCAAGTTTCCTGGCGGATCGCGTGGAAGAAGAGGGCGAAGTGCGCGTCTTTATCGAGCACAACGACAACTTCCGCCTGCCTGCGAACCCGGAAACCCCGGTCATCATGATTGGCCCAGGCACCGGCATTGCGCCGTTCCGCGCCTTCATGCAGCAGCGCGCGGCAGATGAAGCGCCGGGTAAAAACTGGCTCTTCTTCGGCAACCCGCACTTTACGGAAGATTTCCTCTACCAGGTTGAGTGGCAGCGCTATGTTAAAGAGGGTGTACTGACCCGCATCGATCTGGCCTGGTCCCGCGACCAGAAAGAAAAAGTATACGTACAAGACAAACTGCGCGAACAGGGCGCAGAGCTGTGGCGCTGGATCAATGACGGTGCCCACATTTATGTCTGCGGCGACGCCAATCGCATGGCGAAAGACGTTGAGCAGGCTTTGCTGGAAGTGATTGCCGAATTCGGCGGTATGGATGCCGAAACGGCAGATGAATATTTAAGTGAGCTGCGCGTTGAGCGCCGTTATCAGCGAGATGTCTACTAATGAGCGAAAAACATCCAGGGCCACTGGTGGTCGAAGGTAAACTGACAGACGCCGAGCGCATGAAGCTGGAAAGCAACTACCTGCGCGGCACCATTGCTGAAGATCTGAATGACGGTCTCACCGGCGGTTTCAAAGGCGACAACTTCCTGCTGATCCGTTTCCACGGTATGTACCAGCAGGACGATCGCGATATCCGCGCCGAGCGTGCTGAACAGAAGCTGGAGCCGCGTCACGCGATGCTGCTGCGCTGCCGCCTGCCGGGTGGGGTGATCACCACCAAACAGTGGCAGGCGATCGACAAGTTTGCCGGTGAAAACACGATTTATGGCAGCATCCGCCTGACTAACCGTCAGACCTTTCAGTTCCACGGTATTCTGAAGAAGAACGTGAAGCCGGTACACCAGATGCTGCACTCGGTTGGGCTGGACGCGCTGGCGACCGCCAACGACATGAACCGTAACGTGCTCTGCACCTCGAACCCGTATGAGTCCGAGCTGCACGCCGAAGCCTATGAGTGGGCGAAGAAGATCTCTGAGCATCTGCTGCCGCGCACGCGCGCTTATGCGGAGATCTGGCTCGATCAGGAAAAAGTTGCCACCACCGACGAAGAACCGATCCTTGGCCAGACCTATCTGCCGCGAAAGTTCAAAACCACGGTAGTGATCCCGCCGCAGAATGATATCGATCTGCACGCCAACGACATGAACTTCGTAGCGATTGCTGAAAACGGCAAGCTGGTGGGCTTTAACCTGCTGGTGGGCGGCGGCCTGTCCATCGAACACGGCAACAAGAAAACTTACGCCCGTACCGCCAGCGAGTTCGGCTTCCTGCCGCTTGAGCATACGCTGGCCGTGGCGGAAGCGGTGGTAACCACTCAGCGCGACTGGGGTAACCGTACCGACCGTAAAAACGCGAAAACCAAATACACCCTGGAGCGCGTGGGCGTTGAGACGTTTAAAGAAGAAGTAGAACGTCGCGCGGGCATTAAATTTGAGCCGATCCGCCCTTACGAATTCACCGGTCGCGGCGATCGCATTGGCTGGGTAAAAGGCATCGACAATAAATGGCACCTGACGCTGTTTATCGAAAACGGCCGTATTCTGGATTATCCGGGGCGTCCGCTGAAAACCGGTTTGCTGGAAATTGCGAAGGTCCACAAGGGTGAGTTCCGCATTACCGCCAACCAGAACCTGATCATTGCTGGTGTGCCTGAAAACCAGAAGGCGAAGATCGAGAAACTGGCGCGCGATCATGGGTTGATGAATGCGGTGAAACCGCAGCGCGAAAACTCGATGGCCTGCGTGTCATTCCCGACCTGTCCGCTGGCAATGGCCGAAGCGGAGCGTTTCCTGCCGTCATTCACTGACAAAGTAGAAGCGATTCTGGAAAAACACGGTATTCCGGACGAGCATATTGTTATGCGTATTACCGGCTGCCCGAACGGCTGCGGCCGCGCTATGCTGGCAGAGATGGGACTGGTCGGTAAAGCGCCAGGCCGTTACAACCTGCATCTGGGCGGCAACCGCATCGGTACGCGTATCCCACGGATGTACCGTGAAAACATTACTGAATCGGAGATCCTCGATTCGGTCGACGAACTGGTTGGGCGCTGGGCGAAAGAGCGTGAAGCGGGTGAAGGCTTCGGCGACTTTACGGTGCGTGCGGGCATCATTCGCCCGGTGCTCGACCCGGCCCGGGATTTCTGGGAGTAACAACGCGAGGTGATTATGTCCGTACTCGATCTAAACGCCCTGAACGATCTGCCAAAAGTCGAACGCATTCTGGCGCTCGCAGAAACCAACGCCCACCTGGAAAAGCTGGACGCCGAAGGGCGTGTAGCATGGGCGCTGGAAAACCTGCCGGGTGACTATGTGCTTTCGTCGAGCTTTGGTATTCAGGCGGCGGTCAGTTTGCATCTGGTGAATCAAATTCGTCCGGACATTCCGGTGATCCTCACCGATACCGGCTACCTGTTCCCGGAAACCTACCAGTTTATTGACGAGCTGACGGACAAGCTCAAGCTGAACCTGAAAGTTTACCGCGCGACGGAAAGCGCGGCCTGGCAGGAGGCGCGCTACGGTAAACTCTGGGAGCAGGGCGTTGAGGGCATTGAGAAATACAATGAGATCAACAAAGTTGAGCCGATGAACCGGGCGCTGAAAGAGCTTAATGCACAGACCTGGTTTGCAGGACTACGCCGCGAGCAGTCCGGCAGTCGCGCCACGCTACCCGTGCTGGCGGTTCAGCGTGGGGTGTTCAAAGTGCTGCCGATCATCGACTGGGATAACCGGACGGTGTATCAGTACCTGCAAAAGCACGGGTTGAAATACCATCCGCTGTGGGATCAGGGCTACCTGTCGGTGGGGGATACCCACACCACGCGTAAATGGGAACCGGGAATGGCAGAAGAAGAGACGCGATTCTTTGGCCTCAAGCGCGAGTGCGGACTGCACGAAGGGTGATCCCATTTCCTCCCTCTCCCTGTGGGAGAGGGTCGGGGTGAGGGCATCAGGCCGCACTAAGCCTTATTAGCTTTCGCCAGCTCCTTCACCAGCGGCAGCATCACCTTCACTACATCACGACTGCGGTGTTCAATCCGCTGCGGCAGTGCGCTATCAATGTGTTGCTGATTATCCAGCATCACGTTATGCCAGCTAATCCCGTCCGGGAAGGCTTTCGATTTAGCCCGCTGCTGATAGCCATCTTTCTTCCCCAGTGCCCAGTTAGTTGCTTCCACATACAGCACCGGAATACCCGCTTTATCGAACACCTCACCATCGTTACAGCAGCCTGTTCCTCGCGGATAATCAGGATTGCCGCCTGGGTTACTGGTGGCATAGACCCCATGGCTGCGGGCAATCGCCAATGCCCGGTCGCGCGTCAATTTTCGCACGGTACCCGGCGTACTTTGTCCGCTGTTGAAATAGAGCTTATCGCCGACGATCAGGTTATCGAGGTTGATCACCAGCAGGGTATTTTTCTTCTCTTTGGCACTCATGCGCTTCAGGAGATTCTCAGCGCCGAGTTTGCCTTCTTCTTCACCACTGGTGGCAACGAAACGAATCCCGTATTTAGTCGGTATATCCTTCATTCGTTCTGCCAGTTCGAGCATCACGCCCAGACCTGCGGCGTTATCATCCATACCCTGCAGCGTCAGACCACCGAGATTGTTATCGGTATCGGTGTCGCTCATTGGGGCGTAGGTATCGAGGTGCGCCATAATAATGATCTGCTCATCCGCGCTACCTTCGTGAGCCGCAATAACAGTACTACCGGTCACGTTATGCCAGTTTTTGGTTTTATTGCGTGAGGTATAGATATAGCGGCTGTGAAACGTGCGGATATCGCTCTGGTAACCCATGTCGGCAAACTGCTGACGAATATAGTCTGCGGAGAGCATTTCCGCGGGGGAACCGGTCATGCGGCCAGGAAATACGGTGGCAATATGTCGCGCCTGCGTATTCGCGATTTCACCGTACGGTTGATTTTTTGCCTGAGCCGGAAGGATGAAGCAAACGCCGAGCGCCAGGGCAGCAATACGGTGGCGCGTTGCGGAAAACATAGTGAGTCCTTAAAAAACAGAGCAAAATTTTAACCCGCCTAGTATGAAACTGTGATCGTCCATACACAATTTGAATTGCTCTTAAATGCCCGAAATTTCGCGTGTTAAGCACTTTTTGATATTTGCTTTTTCATGGCGTTATTCCATTGAGTAACTACTCATTCCAATTCGTAATTTCATTCGGTCTAAGCCGCCCCCTATAGTCCCTTTATTCCTCGTTGTTAGTGAGTTGCTGCTGTGGACTATCTGCCCTTATTTGCTGCGATTAAAGATAAGCCGGTGCTGGTTGTTGGCACAGGTGAGATTGCCGATCGCAAAATCGTATTTCTGCAGCGCGCAGGGGCGCAGGTGCGGGTCGTTGCAGGGGCGGATTTCGATGAATCACAAATCGACAGCGTGGTGCTGGTGATTGCGGCGACGGAAGACCGCGAGCTGAACCGACGGATCTCAGATGCTGCTCAGGCGCGTTACCGTCTGGTGAACGTGGTGGACGATCAGCCTTTATGCTCCTTTATCTTCCCGTCGATTGTTGATCGCTCCCCGCTGCTGGTCGCTATCTCCTCCGGTGGTACCGCACCGGTCCTGGCGCGCGTATTGCGGGAAAAAATCGAAGCGCTGTTGCCAACCAGTCTCGGACGTATGGCAGAGAAAGCGAGCTACTGGCGCAATCATCTGAAAACCCGACTGACCAGCGTGACGGAACGTCGTCGCTTCTGGGAACGCGTTTTTCGCGGCCGCTTTGCCAGCCTGATGCATGCAGGCAATGAGACAGCGGCGCAGAAAATTCTTGAAGACGAACTGGATAACCCCGGCAGCACCGGCGGGGAGATCATTCTGGTAGGCGCAGGGCCGGGCGATGCAGGGCTCCTGACGCTGCGCGGCCTGCAGGTGCTGCAGGACGCGGACGTGGTGTTCTACGATCACCTGGTTACTGACGGCATACGCGAACTGATTCGCCGCGATGCCGAGCAAATCTGCGTCGGCAAACGGGCTGGAGAGCACTCGGTGCCGCAGCACGACACCAATCAGATGCTGGTTGCGGCCGCCAAAGCGGGCAAAACCGTGGTTCGCCTGAAAGGGGGCGATCCTTTCATTTTCGGTCGTGGCGGCGAAGAATTGCAGGCAGCAGCCGAAGCGGGGGTACCGTTCCAGGTGGTTCCCGGCATCACGGCGGCTTCTGCGGTAACGGCTTATGCCGGTATTCCGCTGACCCACCGCGATTACGCCCAGAGCGTGACCTTTGTGACCGGCCACTACAAGGCCGACAGCACGCCGTTCGACTGGTCCCACCTCGCCCAGAGCCGTCAGACGCTGGCGATTTACATGGGCACGATGAAGGCGGCGGACATCAGCGAACAACTTATTCAGCACGGTCGCGAGGCGAAGACACCTGTTGCCGTTATTTCTCGCGGTACGCGCGTCGATCAGCACGTTGCTATCGGCACCCTTGACGATCTTGCAACCCTGGCGAAAGACGCCCCTATGCCCGCCCTGATCGTGGTAGGGGAAGTGGTGCAGCTGCACAGCACGCTCGCCTGGTTTCAGCACACAACCGACACAGAAGGCTTTGGTTCTTCTGTTATAAATTTGGCTTAAGGAACGGTTATGGACCAAAAACGTCTTACTCACCTGCGGCAGCTCGAAGCGGAAAGTATCCATATTATCCGCGAAGTGGCCGCCGAGTTTTCTAACCCGGTGATGATGTATTCCATCGGCAAAGACTCCAGCGTCATGCTGCATCTGGCGCGTAAAGCGTTTTACCCGGGTACGCTGCCGTTCCCGTTGCTGCATGTGGATACCGGCTGGAAATTCCGCGAAATGTACGAATTCCGCGACCGTACCGCCAAAGCCTATGGCTGCGAACTGCTGGTGCATAAAAACCCGGAAGGTGTGGCGATGGGCATCAACCCGTTCGTGCACGGCAGCGCCAAGCACACTGACATCATGAAAACCGAAGGGCTGAAGCAGGCGCTGAACAAATACGGTTTTGATGCGGCCTTCGGCGGCGCGCGTCGTGATGAGGAAAAATCCCGTGCGAAAGAGCGTATCTACTCTTTCCGTGACCGCTTCCACCGCTGGGACCCAAAAAACCAGCGCCCGGAGCTGTGGCACAACTACAACGGCCAGATCAACAAAGGCGAAAGCATTCGCGTCTTCCCGCTCTCCAACTGGACCGAGCTGGATATCTGGCAGTACATCTATCTGGAAAATATCGAGATCGTTCCGCTGTATCTGGCCGCTGAGCGTCCGGTACTGGAGCGCGACGGGATGCTGATGATGATCGACGACGATCGCATCGACCTGCAGCCCGGTGAAGTGATCAAAAAACAGATGGTGCGTTTCCGTACCCTCGGTTGCTGGCCATTGACCGGTGCGGTGGAATCCAGCGCGCAGACGCTGCCGGAGATCATCGAAGAGATGCTGGTGTCGACCACCAGTGAGCGACAGGGGCGCGTGATTGACCGCGACCAGGCAGGCTCCATGGAGCTGAAGAAACGTCAGGGTTATTTCTAAGGAGCCGCCATGAACACGACCATTGCTCAACAAATTGCCAAAGAAGGCGGCGTAGAAGCTTATCTGCACGCGCAACAACATAAGAGCTTGCTGCGCTTTCTGACCTGCGGCAGCGTGGATGACGGGAAAAGCACCCTGATTGGCCGTCTGCTGCACGACACGCGTCAGATTTACGAAGATCAGCTCTCTTCCCTGCATAACGACAGCAAACGTCACGGCACCCAGGGTGAAAAACTCGATCTGGCCCTGCTGGTGGATGGCCTGCAGGCGGAGCGTGAGCAGGGCATCACCATTGATGTGGCTTATCGTTACTTCTCTACCGAGAAGCGCAAATTTATTATCGCCGACACCCCGGGGCACGAGCAGTACACCCGTAACATGGCGACAGGTGCTTCCACCTGCGATCTGGCAATCCTGCTGATCGACGCCCGTAAAGGCGTGCTCGATCAAACCCGTCGTCACAGTTTTATTTCCACGCTGCTGGGGATCAAGCACCTGGTGGTGGCAATCAATAAAATGGATCTGGTGAATTTCAGCGAAGAAAAATTCGACGAGATCCGCCAGAGCTACCTGACCTTTGCCGAACAGCTGCCAGGTAACCTGGACATTCGTTTTGTGCCGCTCTCGGCGCTGGAAGGCGATAACGTCGCGTCCCAGAGCACGAACATGCCGTGGTACAGCGGCCCGACGCTGCTGGAAGTGCTGGAAACCGTTCAAATTCAGCGCGTGGTTGATACCCAACCGATGCGTTTCCCGGTGCAGTACGTGAATCGTCCGAACCTCGATTTCCGTGGTTTTTCAGGCACTATTGCATCAGGTTCTGTGAAAGTGGGTCAGCGCGTCAAAGTGCTGCCATCTGGCGTAGAATCGGCTATTGCCCGTATTGTCACTTTTGACGGTGACCTGCCGGAGGCGGGAGCCGGTGAAGCGGTGACGCTGGTGCTGAAAGATGAGATTGATATCAGCCGCGGTGACCTGCTGGTGGATGCGCACGAAACGCTGACGGCGGTACAGGGCGCGTCCGTGGATGTGGTGTGGATGGCCGAACAGCCGCTGACCGCTGGGCAAAGCTACGACATTAAAATTGCGGGCAAGAAAACCCGCGCCCGCGTGGACGGTATTCAGTTCCAGGTAGATATCAACAATCTGACCCAGCGTGACGTCACCGAGCTGCCGCTGAACGGCATCGGCCTGGTCGATCTGACCTTCGACGAGCCACTGGTGCTGGATCCGTATCAGCAAAACCCGGTCACGGGCGGGCTGATCTTTATCGACCGTCTGACTAACGTCACCGTCGGTGCCGGGATGGTGCGCGAGCCTAACGAACAGGCCGCTGTGGCGTCTGAGTTCAGCGCCTTCGAGCTGGAACTGAATGCGCTGGTGCGTAAACACTTCCCGCACTGGGGTGCACGCGATCTGCTGGGAGGGAAGTAATGGCTGCTCATGATGAGAACGTCGTCTGGCATCCTCATCCGGTCACTGTCGCTCAGCGTGAGCAACTCCACGGTCACCGTGGGGTTGTGCTGTGGTTTACCGGGCTGTCGGGTTCCGGTAAATCCACGGTAGCGGGGGCGCTGGAAGAGGCGCTGTATCAGCAAGGCGTGAGCACATACCTGCTGGATGGGGACAACGTGCGCCATGGTCTGTGCAACGATTTGGGCTTCAGCGACGAAGACCGTAAAGAGAATATCCGTCGGGTAGGGGAAGTGGCGAGCCTGATGGCGGATGCCGGGCTGGTGGTCCTTACTGCGTTCATCTCTCCGCACCGGGCAGAGCGCCAGATGGTGCGTGAGCGCGTTGGGCAGGATCGCTTTATCGAAGTGTTTGTCGATACGCCGCTGGAGATTTGTGAAGCGCGCGATCCGAAAGGGCTGTACAAGAAAGCGCGTGCGGGTGAACTGCGAAATTTCACGGGAATAGACGCAGTATACGAAGCGCCTGAATCGCCTGAAATTCACCTGGAAGGTCAACAATTGGTAACAAATTTAGTAAGCCAATTATTAGACCTCCTCAGACGGGACGATATTATCAGATCCTGAGACGGTATCGTTTGGGCGCTATTTACCCGAGCGATGAGTCATGGTCACAGGATTAGCTATGCGCAACAGTGAAAACTACATCATTACCACCGGGTCGGAGCCGATAGCGACCGACGACGAGACGACCTGGTCATTTCCTGGGGCCATCGTCGGCTTCGTCTCGTGGTTACTGGCGCTGGGTATCCCGTTTCTCATTTACGGCGGTAATACGCTGTTCTTCTTTCTCTACACCTGGCCATTCTTCCTGGCGCTGATGCCCGTCGCGGTTGTCGTCGGCATTGCGTTGCATTCGCTACTCAATGGCAAACTCCTTTACAGTGCCGTGGTCACGATTGTGACGGTGGTCCTGATGTTTGGACTGTTATTTTTGTGGCTCATGGGCTAACTTCAGCCATAATTCAAACCGTAACCAACTGTGTGACGATATTGTGCAGGGCGATTCTGCGGAAAAAATGTGGTACATTTGCCCGCGATGTTGCGGCATCTCTGTACCCCCGGCGTAGTGCCCTGGGGCGTTTTGGGATGATGATGCCGTTTTTCAGGGGGCAGGATGGGTAAACTAACGCTGCTGTTGCTGGCTTTGCTGATCTGGCTGCAATACTCGCTGTGGTTCGGTAAGAACGGACTGCACGACTATAGCCGGGTGAGCGATGACGTTGCGGCTCAGCAGGCAACAAACGCCAAACTTAAGGCGCGAAACGATCAACTCTTTGCTGAAATTGATGACCTCAATGGCGGGCAAGAGGCGATTGAGGAACGCGCACGCAATGAACTCAGTATGACTAAGCCGGGCGAAACTTTTTATCGTCTGGTTCCGGATGCGTCTAAACGCAATCAGGGCTCAGCACAAAACAATCGATAATCAGGCCCAGGATTACGACATGGCAGTAACTTTTTCGGACGTATGCGCCGTGGTGCCGGCCGCAGGTTTTGGCCGGCGCATGCAGACAGAATGTCCCAAGCAATACCTCTCAATTGGCGATAAAACGATCCTCGAACATGCTGTGGCGGCGCTGCTGGCGCATCCACGTGTGAAGCGTGTGATCATCGCTATCAGCCCGGGCGATGCGCGCTTCGCGCAGTTACCGCTGGCAAATCATCCGCAGATTACCGTTGTCGATGGCGGTGCCGAGCGCGCCGATTCCGTGCTGGCGGGCATTCGGGCCGCCGGGGATGCCCGGTGGGTGCTGGTGCATGATGCCGCGCGTCCATGCCTGCATCAGGACGATCTCGCGCGCCTGCTGGCCCTGAGCGAAACAAGCAAGGTTGGCGGGATTCTCGCCGCGCCGGTGCGTGACACCATGAAACGCGCTGAGCCGGGTAAACGGGCTATCGCTCACACCGTTGATCGCGTCGATTTATGGCACGCGTTGACGCCACAATTTTTCCCCCGCGAATTACTCCATGACTGCTTAACGCGTGCGCTTAAAGAAGGTGCGACCATTACGGACGAAGCCTCAGCGCTGGAGTATTGCGGTTTTCACCCTGAGCTTGTTGAAGGACGTGCTGATAATATAAAAGTGACGCGCCCTGAAGATTTACAGCTCGCGGAATTTTATCTTACCCGTTCGACCCATCAGGAGAAGGCATAATGCGAATTGGACACGGTTTTGATGTACACGCCTTTGGCGGAGAAGGCCCAATTATCATTGGCGGCGTACGTATTCCTTATGAAAAAGGGTTGCTGGCGCATTCTGATGGCGACGTGGCATTACATGCATTAACCGATGCATTGCTCGGTGCTGCTGCGCTGGGTGATATTGGCAAGCTTTTTCCTGACACGGATCCGGCCTTCAAAGGTGCGGATAGCCGTGCGTTGCTGCGTGAAGCCTGGCGTCGTATTCAGGCCAAAGGTTACACCCTGGGCAACGTCGATGTGACGATCATCGCTCAGGCACCAAAAATGTTGCCGCACATTCCTCAGATGCGCGTGTTTATTGCTGAAGATCTGGGTTGCCATATGGATGACGTCAATGTCAAAGCAACCACCACGGAGAAACTGGGCTTTACCGGCCGTGGCGAAGGGATTGCCTGTGAAGCCGTGGCGCTGCTGGTGAAGGCGAACGCATGACAGACTTCGATAACCTGACATACCTGCACGGTAAACCGCAGGGGAACGGGGTGCTGAAAGCCAGCCCCGAAGATTTCCTCGTAGTCGAGGATCTGGGGTTCGCGCCCGATGGCGAAGGCGAACATATCCTGGTGCGCATTCTGAAAAATGGCTGCAATACCCGCTTTGTGGCCGATGCGCTGGCAAAATTCCTCAAAATTCATGCTCGTGAAGTGAGTTTTGCCGGACAGAAAGATAAACACGCCGTCACTGAACAGTGGCTATGCGCACGCGTTCCCGGCAATACGATGCCTGATTTAAGCAAATTTGAGCTTGAAGGCTGTAAGGTGCTGGAGTACGCCCGCCATAAACGCAAATTGCGTCTGGGCGCCTTGAAAGGTAACGATTTTACGCTGGTGCTACGCGAAATCACAAACCGCGATGACGTCGAGAAGCGTTTGGCTGCTATCAACGCCGATGGCGTGCCTAACTACTTTGGCGCTCAGCGCTTTGGTATTGGCGGCAGCAACCTGCAGGGCGCGTTGCGCTGGGCACAAAGTGATGCGCCCGTCCGTGACAGGAATAAACGCAGTTTTTGGTTGTCTGCGGCGCGTAGTGCGTTGTTTAATCAGATTGTGAGCGAAAGGCTGAAAAAACCGGACGCGAATCAAGTTGTTGTTGGCGATGCGCTACAATTAGCGGGACGCGGAAGCTGGTTTGTGGCAACGGCCGAAGAAATGGCCGATGTTCAGTCGCGCGTGGATGCCAAAACGCTGATGATTACCGCCGCGTTGCCCGGTACGGGCGAGTGGGGGACGCAGGGCGATGCGCTGGCTGCGGAGCAGTCTGCCGTTGCGAATGCACAAGAATTACAATCATTGCTGGTGCGGGAAAAAGTCGACGCAGCACGCCGCGCGATGCTGCTCTATCCGCAGCAGTTAAGCTGGAACTGGTGGGATGACGTAACCGTCGAGTTACGCTTCTGGCTACCGGCAGGTAGCTTTGCCACCAGTGTTGTCAGGGAACTTATCAACACATCGGGTGATTATGCGAATATTGCTGAGTAACGATGACGGGATCCACGCGCCGGGCATTCAGACCCTGGCGAAACACCTTCGCGAATTTGCGGATGTGCAGGTCGTGGCCCCCGATCGTAACCGCAGTGGAGCGTCTAACTCACTGACGCTGGAGTCGTCGCTTCGCACTTTTACCTTTGAAAATGGCGATATTGCCGTGCAGATGGGCACGCCGACAGACTGCGTATTTCTGGGCGTGAACGCGTTAATGCGACCGCGCCCGGATATCGTCGTCTCGGGTATTAACGCCGGGCCAAATCTCGGCGATGACGTGATTTACTCCGGTACCGTGGCAGCCGCAATGGAAGGACGACATCTGGGGTTCCCTGCCCTGGCGGTCTCGTTAAACGGTCACACGCATTACGACACCGCAGCCGTGGTGACCTGCTCGATCCTGCGCGCGCTCAGCCGTGAGCCGCTGCGTACCGGGCGCATCCTCAATATCAACGTGCCGGATCTCCCGCTGAATGAAATTAAAGGCATTCGCGTCACGCGATGCGGAAGCCGGCACCCGGCCGATCAGGTGATCCCGCAGCAGGATCCACGTGGGAATACGCTTTACTGGATCGGTCCTCCTGGCGATAAGTGCGATGCGGGTCCTGATACCGACTTTGCCGCCGTGGATGAAGGCTATGTTTCGGTTACACCGCTGCACGTAGATTTAACCGCGTATAGCGCGCATGATGTGGTGTCGGGCTGGCTGGATCGCGCAGGAGTGAACGCGCAATGGTAAACAAACGTGTACAAACTCTTCTGGAACAACTACGCGCGCAGGGGATCCGCGACGAGCACGTGCTTGAAGCGCTCGCTCAGGTTCCGCGTGAGAAATTTGTAGACGAGGCGTTTGAACACAAAGCGTGGGAAAACGTGGCGCTGCCTATTGGGCAGGGCCAGACGATTTCGCAGCCCTACATGGTGGCGCGCATGACGGAGCTTCTGGAGCTGACTCCCGACTCCCGTGTACTGGAAATTGGCACCGGATCGGGGTATCAGACCGCCATCCTGGCGCATCTGGTTCATCATGTGTGCTCCGTTGAGCGTATTAAAGGTTTGCAGTGGCAGGCGCGTCGTCGCCTGAAACAACTTGATTTACATAATGTTTCGACACGACACGGTGATGGATGGCAGGGTTGGAAGGCTCGCGCCCCGTTTGACGCTATCATCGTGACGGCGGCCCCGCCTGAAATTCCTGCAGCCCTGTTGTCGCAGCTGGATGAGGGGGGCATTCTTGTTTTGCCTGTCGGGGACGAGCAGCAGCTTTTGAAGCGCGTTCGTCGACGTGGCGGCGAGTTTATTATCGACACCGTGGAAGCCGTGCGTTTTGTGCCTCTGGTAAAGGGGGAGTTGGCCTGAGACTCGGAATTATCCAGGGTTATTAAGGCAAATTCAGCGTATGGTGTGGCGCGAAAGAGTCGTGCCTTCACGGTAAATTTTAAGTCACTGGTAGTTAACACATTCCTGGGGGATAAATGAGCGCGGGAAGCCCTAAATTCACCATCAGCCGTGTTGCGGCATTATCACTGGTTTCGCTTTGGCTGGCAGGCTGTACAAGTTCTAACAACGCGCCTGCGCCCGTCAGTTCCGTCGGCGGAAACAGCGGCTCCGGTAGCACGTCCAGCGGAATGTTGATCACGCCGCCACCTAAAATGGGTACTGCTGCGCCGCAGCAAACACCACAAATTCAGCCTGTGCAACATCCTGTTACACAGCCAATGCAGGTTCAGCCAGTTGAACAACCTGTCCAGACCCAAAATGGCCGCATAGTTTATAACCGTCAGTATGGGAACATTCCTAAAGGCAGCTATACCGGCGGCAGTACCTATACCGTGAAACGCGGGGATACGCTGTTCTACATTGCGTGGATTACCGGGAACGATTTCCGTGACCTCGCCCAGCGTAACAACGTTCAGGCGCCGTATGGACTGGAAGTGGGCCAAACGCTTCAGGTTGGCAACGCCACAGGCAAGCCACTTACGCCAGGTAACACCGTTTCTGCGGCCGATGTGACTGCACAAAATAACAGCGTTAAGCCTGCACAAAAATCCACCACAGTGGTTGCTTCACAACCTGTAATTACGTATTCTGAGGATTCAGGTGATCAGACTGCTAACAAAATGTTGCCGAATAATAAAGGGACTGCGACTGTTGTCACAGCACCCGTGACGGCACCTGTGGTTAGCTCTACTGAACCGACTGCCAGCAGTATGACGTCCAGTTCGCCAATTTCTACATGGCGCTGGCCAACTGACGGCAAGGTTATCGAAAACTTCTCTTCCTCCGAAGGTGGAAATAAAGGGATCGATATCGCAGGGAGTAAGGGACAGGCTATCATCGCGACCGCAGATGGACGTGTTGTATATGCCGGTAACGCTCTGCGCGGTTACGGTAATCTTATTATCATCAAACATAACGATGATTACCTGAGTGCCTACGCCCATAACGACACAATGCTGGTCCGGGAACAACAAGAAGTTAAGGCGGGGCAAAAAATCGCTACTATGGGTAGCACCGGAACCAGTTCTACACGCTTGCATTTTGAAATTCGTTACAAGGGGAAATCCGTAAACCCGCTGCAGTACTTGCCGCAGCGATAATTTGACGGGGCATGCCAGCCAGGGTGTCTCGTTCAGGGATCACGGGTAGGAGCCACCTTATGAGTCAGAATACGCTGAAAGTTCATGATTTAAATGAAGACGCGGAATTTGATGAGAACGGAGTAGAGGCTTTTGACGAAAAAGCCTTAGTAGAAGAGGAACCCAGTGATAACGATTTGGCTGAAGAAGAGCTGTTATCGCAGGGTGCCACACAGCGTGTACTGGACGCGACTCAGCTTTACCTTGGGGAGATTGGTTACTCCCCACTGTTAACGGCCGAAGAAGAAGTCTATTTCGCACGTCGTGCTTTGCGTGGTGATGTTGCCTCGCGTCGTCGCATGATTGAAAGTAACTTGCGACTGGTCGTGAAAATTGCTCGCCGTTACGGCAATCGTGGTCTGGCTCTGCTGGATCTGATTGAAGAGGGCAACTTAGGCCTCATCCGCGCAGTTGAGAAGTTTGACCCGGAACGCGGGTTCCGTTTCTCAACCTACGCGACCTGGTGGATTCGTCAGACCATCGAACGGGCCATTATGAACCAGACCCGTACGATCCGCCTGCCGATTCACATCGTCAAAGAGTTGAACGTCTATCTGCGTACCGCACGCGAGTTGTCCCATAAACTGGACCACGAGCCAAGCGCAGAAGAAATTGCCGAACAACTCGATAAACCGGTTGATGACGTAAGCCGTATGCTGCGTCTCAACGAGCGCATTACCTCGGTTGACACCCCGCTGGGTGGCGACTCCGAAAAAGCGCTGCTGGACATCCTGGCCGATGAAAAAGACAACGGTCCGGAAGACACCACGCAGGACGATGACATGAAACAGAGCATCGTCAAATGGCTGTTCGAACTGAACGCCAAACAGCGTGAAGTGCTGGCGCGTCGTTTCGGTTTACTGGGGTATGAAGCTGCAACACTGGAAGACGTCGGCCGCGAAATTGGCCTGACCCGTGAACGTGTTCGTCAGATTCAGGTTGAAGGTCTGCGCCGCCTGCGTGAAATCCTGCAGGGGCAAGGTCTGAATATCGAAGCGCTGTTCCGCGAATAAGCAACCTTTCGTCAAAAAAAGGCCCGTCGTGAGACGGGCCTTTTTCTTTTTTTCTACGGCTGTGCCGTTTCGTGCAGCAAACGCCACGTGATCAAATCACCTTCCAGATTAAGCAGGGCGGTTGACCAGCGCACGTTGACCGGGTGATCGGGACGAGTTTGCGTCTCCCGGTAGTGAAGCAGCGCTCCGTGGCTCCATGTCTGTCGAGTTGTTAATTCATCGATGACGATCTTCAGTCCGGGACGGCTTCCGCGCTGTTTTTCCAGAAAGCTGACAAGACCGTCATAGTCGATATGGGTCCCCCCAGGCGGGACCATCAAAAAATCAGGCCGGAAACGGGCGAGCAGTGCGTCAATATCACCTTCGCCATTACCTAACCAGCTTTCGAGCGCAATGTGGAGGTCGATAATCTCTTGTTCGAAAAGCGTCATGAATTCTCCTGTCGCAGTTGTGTTAGCACCTGCTTATTGTTAAGACGAAAAGCATACAGTACAGGCAATAAGGTGATGCCTGCGGCAAAAATAAACATCCCGTGCCACGCGGCGAGAGGTGTCAGATATATCTGGGCCAGGTTCAGCATCTGTGCCAGTAGCAGGGCTCCGGCAAAAAAGCTCAACTGGCGATTAAGATTCCACAGGGCGCTGGCATCCGGCATCTCTTCCCGGCGCGTCGTCAAAAAAGCACTACTCTGAGCCGTGCTGCTGCAAAGACTGCCTCCTGCTCCCATCAATACAAACGCAACGGTGGGTAACAGCGCTGTTGTGGCTGAGTTGACGTTGAGCAACAGCAAAATGCCCAGCGCCTGCAGCAGGCAACCCGTGACAATAAGTGGCCGAGGGCCGATGCGGTTAAAATAGCGGCCCGTCGCTGTGATCGCCATGAATGATGCCAGAGACCATGGCAGCATGAGCATTCCCGTTTCGGCAGGCGTCATGTTCGCTTCGTTCTGAAGATAAAACATACCTGTTACGTTCACCCCAATAAACATGCCGGGTACACATAAATAGACCAGCATGGAAAAACGCAGAAGTGGGTTCATCAGCAAAGGCAGATTTAACAGCCTGGTCGCTTTCATCGGTGGCATTTCGTGTTTCAGCCACAGGGAGGCCAACATAAACGTCACCACCGCAACGGGAAGGGTGGCAAAAAATATCCACCGCCAGCTTAGCATCTGCACCAGAACTCCCCCGATTGCAGGCGAGCAAGCGGGAGCAAGCAACGCCACCAGCATGACCGCTGAAGAAAGTCTGGCACGCTCGTGGGGCTTATACTGTTGCCAGGTCAGTGCTTGTCCGATGGGGATCAATAAGCCTCCTCCCACTCCCTGCAGTACTCGCCAGGCAATCAGGCTTCCCAGTGAGGAAGACAAGCCTGCGGCAACAGAGGTTGCGCTGAACAGTAAAAGCGAGAGCAGGATGACGCGCTTTGGCCCGATGCGGCGTGTCAGCACGGTGCTAAAAGGGATCACCAGCGTCAACCCGGCAATATACCCGTTACTGACCCAGGCTAGCGTTGAAGGCGTAGCGTTAAACGTGTGCGCTATTGCCGGAAAGGCGACACTGGCAATAAACATGTTGATCAAATCAAGAAAAAAGCCCAGTAGATAAACAACGGCGACTTTGCTGCGATACGTCATGGTGGTTCCTCCCGTGAGGTGGCGTATCGTAGCGGCCCGGGAGGTACGGATAAATGCGACAAAGCGAGATATACTGTCAAACACATTTTGACAGTAAAAAGAGTGACGATGATTAATTTACAGCGGACGGCGATGTTTGTAGCGGTAGCTGATACCGGCAGTTTCACTGCGGCAGCCGACGCTATGGGGCTGACAAAAGCCGTGGTTAGCTTCAATATCCGCCAGCTCGAAGCTGAGCTGGGCGTCACCCTGTTGCTGCGTTCCACCCGACGTCTGACCTTAACCGA
Source organism: Enterobacter sp. E1 (assembly GCF_016809815.1). Taxonomy (NCBI): domain Bacteria; kingdom Pseudomonadati; phylum Pseudomonadota; class Gammaproteobacteria; order Enterobacterales; family Enterobacteriaceae; genus Enterobacter; species Enterobacter sp. E1. The sequence continues at coordinate 415,685 of NZ_JAFBJM010000003.1, forward strand.
GGCAGGTGCGCTTTTTCATCAACGCAGCGTCGCGCTTCTGAAGGATGCCGAGCAATTGCAGGACGATGTACGCGCGAATCATGGGGGGCTCACGGGGGAATTGCGGATCACGACCACACCGGAGTATGGTTCAAGGGTCGTGGTTCCTTTGCTGGCCAGGTTTAGCCAGCAGCATCCTGATCTTCGCGTAAGACATGTTTCGTCGTCGCTGCATGCCGACCTAATTTCAGAGCGCTTTGATGTCGCCATCCGGCTGGGAACGCTCGCCGATTCACGCTATCACGCAGCTGCGATCTCGCACTTCTCCATCCTGCCCGTCGCGACGCCCGAGTGGCTGGCGAAAAATCCAATTGAATCGCTGGAACATTTGGCACAAGCTGACTGGCTCGTTCACGAGCGTCTGGCCTCGCCATTGCACTGGCAGGTAAAAGATGCCAGCGGGGCATCAGAGACGCTGGAGATTAAAAAAGCACCGCGTTTGTTTGCGGACAGTGCGCAGGCGCTAATGGCCTTTGCACTTGCAGGAAGTGGTGTGGCGTTACTACCGGAATGGCTGGTGCGTGAGGCACTGGATGCGCGAAATCTGGTGTCGGTTTTACCGGGATACACCTTTGCGAGGCAGGGCATCTACGCGGTTTATCCTGATGCCCGGCATGTACCCGCAAAAGTGCGCAGCTTTATCGATTTTATGCGCACCAGCGTGAATTAATCGTGCATCATCTTTTTGATGAGCGCAGAGAACTGCTCCCGCTCGGCCTTGTTTAGACGTCCTAAAAACGCCTCATCCACCTCATTGCCAACCGGTTTACAGCCTGCAAGCAGGGCTTCTCCTTCTGGCGTCAGGAAGACAAACCGGCGGCGCTTATCCGCAGGATCGAGTTCACGTTTGACCAGCCCGCGCGCCTCCATGCGGCTTAGCATTTCTGCCAGCGTCGCTTTTGTGCTAACCGCGACTTCGGTCAATGCCACCTGTTCAATGCCAGGATGCTCGGCAATTGAGCGCATGACCGCATACTGCGGCTTGGTCAGTTCCGGCAAGGCGTGCTGCCACTGCGCGGTATGCTGTTGAAAAAGCTGACGTAACAGGTGGAACGCCTCTTGTCTTAGTTCCATGAACACTCCGACGGAAAAAATCTCCCACTATGATAGCCGCTATTGCTCCGGATTTTAACGCGGCATTTTTTAGCGATTCGTGTGATCGTGTGCGAACGATCTTGTCAGGAAAATGGTTCGGGAGTAGTTTAGTTTTAATGTTCGTGTACGAACAAAAAATGAGGTGCTGAATGAGATTGATCGTGGGAATGACAGGGGCGACAGGCGCTCCGCTGGGCGTGGCGCTACTCCAGGCCTTGCGGGAGATTCCGGAGGTGGAGACCCACCTGGTTATGTCGAAGTGGGCAAAAACCACCATTGAGCTGGAAACGCCATACGCCGCGCAGGACGTTGCTGCTCTGGCTGACGTTGTCCACAGTCCGGCTGACCAGGCCGCCACCATCTCATCCGGCTCATTTCGCACCGACGGCATGATCGTCATTCCCTGCAGCATGAAAACGCTGGCGGGGATCCGCGCAGGCTACGCCGAAGGGCTGGTGGGGCGCGCGGCGGATGTGGTGCTGAAAGAGGGGCGTAAGCTGGTGCTGGTTCCCCGTGAAACGCCGCTCAGCACCGTTCATCTGGAGAATATGCTTGCGCTTTCCCGCATGGGCGTGGCGATGGTGCCGCCCATGCCTGCGTATTACAACCACCCGCAAACCGCCGATGACATTACCCAGCATATTGTGACCCGCGTGCTTGACCAGTTTGGTCTGGAGCATAAAAAGGCACGCCGCTGGAACGGGTTGCAGGAGGCGAAACATTTTTCACAGGAGAATAAAGATGGCATTTGATGATTTGAGAAGCTTCCTGCAGGCGCTCGATGAGCAAGGGCAACTGCTGAAAATTGAGGAAGAGGTAAACGCCGAGCCGGATCTGGCTGCGGCAGCCAACGCAACGGGACGTATTGGCGACGGTGCCCCCGCGCTGTGGTTCGACAACATTCGCGGGTTTACCGATGCCCGTGTCGTGATGAATACGATTGGCTCCTGGCAGAATCACGCCATTTCGATGGGGCTGCCTGCGAACACCCCGGTCAAAAAACAGATCGACGAGTTTATCCGCCGCTGGGATAAATTCCCAATTGCACCTGAGCGCCGTGCTAATCCGGCATGGGCACAAAACACGGTAGATGGGGAAAACATTAACCTGTTCGACATTCTGCCGCTGTTTCGCCTGAACGACGGTGACGGTGGTTTTTATCTTGATAAAGCCTGCGTTGTCTCGCGCGATCCGCTGGACCCCGATCATTTTGGCAAGCAAAACGTCGGTATTTACCGCATGGAAGTGAAGGGCAAGCGCAAGCTCGGACTGCAGCCGGTACCGATGCACGACATTGCTCTGCATCTGCACAAAGCGGAAGAGCGCGGGGAAGATCTGCCGATTGCGATAACGCTTGGCAACGATCCAATCATCACGCTCATGGGCGCTACACCACTTAAATACGATCAGTCCGAGTATGAAATGGCCGGCGCGCTGCGTGAAAGCCCGTATCCCATTGCTACCGCACCGCTGACCGGTTTCGACGTGCCGTGGGGGTCAGAAGTGATCCTCGAAGGGGTGATCGAAGGCCGCAAGCGTGAGATAGAAGGGCCGTTTGGTGAGTTTACCGGACACTATTCCGGTGGCCGTAACATGACAGTGGTGCGTATTGATAAAGTTTCATACCGCACCAAACCGATTTTCGAATCCCTCTACCTCGGCATGCCGTGGACCGAGATTGACTATCTGATGGGGCCAGCCACCTGCGTGCCGCTCTACCAGCAGCTAAAAGCGGAATTCCCGGAAGTGCAGGCGGTGAATGCGATGTACACCCACGGTCTGCTGGCGATTATCTCTACTAAAAAACGCTACGGCGGTTTTGCTCGTGCGGTTGGTTTACGTGCCATGACCACGCCGCACGGTCTGGGCTACGTGAAAATGGTCATTATGGTGGATGAGGATGTCGATCCGTTCAACCTGCCACAGGTGATGTGGGCGCTGTCATCGAAAGTGAACCCGGCAGGTGATCTGGTGCAGTTGCCGAACATGTCAGTGCTTGAACTTGACCCTGGTTCGAGCCCGGCGGGTATTACCGACAAGCTGATTATTGATGCTACGACGCCAGTTGCTCCGGACACCCGTGGCCACTACAGCCAGCCGGTACAGGATTTACCTGAAACTAAAGCCTGGGCGGAAAAACTGACCGCGATGCTGGCTGCACGTCAATAAGGAGGAAAAGATGATTTGTCCACGTTGTGCCGATGAACACATTGAAGTAATGGCGACATCTCCCGTGAAAGGGGTCTGGACTGTGTATCAGTGCCAGCATTGCCTGTATACCTGGCGTGATACTGAACCGCTGCGCCGTACCAGTCGGGATCACTATCCGGAAGCATTTCGCATGACGCAGAAGGATATTGACGAGGCACCACAGGTGCCGACCATTCCGCCGTTGCTGTAAAAAAAAGCCCGGTGGCGCTGCGCTTACCGGGCTTACGGGTTGTGTAGGCCGGGTAAGGCGAAGCCGCCACCCGGCAAAAAACTACACTAAACTCTTCAGCCGATAAATCCACTCCAGCGCCTGACGCGGCGTCAGGGAATCCGGGTCGAGGTTTTCCAGGGCTTCTACTGCTGGCGACGTCTCTTCCGCTGGTGCTAACAGCGACATCTGTGTGCCATCAATCTGCGTTGCAGCCGCATTCGGTGAGAGGCTTTCCAGCTCACGCAGTTTCTGACGCGCGCGTTTAATCACCTCTTTAGGAACACCCGCCAGCGCTGCGACGGCCAGGCCATAGCTCTTGCTCGCCGCGCCATCCTGCACCGTGTGCATAAAGGCGATAGTGTCGCCGTGTTCCAGCGCATCAAGGTGGACATTAGCAACCCCTTCCATTTTCTCCGGCAACTGTGTCAGCTCGAAATAGTGGGTTGCGAACAGGGTCATTGCCTTGATCTTATTCGCCAGACTTTCAGCACAGGCCCATGCCAGTGACAGACCATCATAGGTTGATGTTCCGCGTCCGACTTCGTCCATCAGCACCAGGCTATGTTCCGTCGCGTTATGCAGAATGTTAGCCGTTTCGGTCATTTCAACCATGAAGGTTGAGCGGCCGCTAGCCAGATCGTCCGCTGCGCCCACGCGGGTAAAGATGCGGTCGATGGGGCCAATCTCCACGTTTTGCGCCGGGACGTAGCTGCCGATGTAAGCGAGCAGCGCGATCAGCGCTGTCTGGCGCATATAGGTACTTTTACCGCCCATGTTCGGACCGGTAATGATCAGCATCCTTCTCTGCGGCGACAGGTTCAGGGGGTTAGCGATGAACGGTTCGTTCAGCACCTGCTCTACTACCGGGTGACGACCTTCGGTAATGCGAATGCCGGGTTTGTCGGTAAAAGTCGGGCAGGTATAGTTCAGCGTTTCAGCGCGTTCTGCAAGATTCACCAGAACATCCAGTTCCGCCAGCGCACTGGCGCTTAACTGCAGGTCGGCCAGGTGTGGCATCAGCATGTCAAACAGCTCGTCATACAGCTGTTTTTCCAGAGCCAGCGCTTTGCCTTTCGAGGTGAGAACTTTGTCCTCGTACTCTTTCAGCTCAGGAATAATGTAGCGTTCTGCATTTTTCAATGTCTGGCGACGCACGTAGTGAATCGGTGCCAGGTGGCTCTGCCCGCGGCTGATCTGAATATAGTAACCGTGTACCGCGTTATAGCCCACTTTCAGGGTGTCGAGCCCAAGTCGCTCGCGCTCGCGGATTTCCAGCTTATCAAGGTAGTCTGTTGCGCCGTCGGCCAGCGCACGCCATTCGTCCAGCTCTTCGTTGTAGCCAGGGGCAATCACGCCGCCATCACGCACCAGAACCGGAGGTGCATCAATAATGGCGCGCTCCAGCAGCTCGCGAAGCTCGGTAAATTCGCCCATGGTTTCGCGGAGTTTCTGAACGGGGGCGCTGTCTACGTCGCTTAACTGAGCACGCAGTTCCGGCAGCTGCTGAAAAGCATGACGCATCCGCGCAAGATCGCGTGGGCGCGCTGTCCGCAGAGCCAGACGGGCCAGGATACGTTCCAGATCGCCTACTTGGCGCAGGACCGGCTGCAGATCGGTATAACGATCCTGCAACGCAGCAATCGTCTGCTGACGGCAAACCAGCGTATCGGTATCCCGAATCGGCATATGCAGCCAACGTTTAAGCATACGGCTGCCCATCGGCGTCACCGTACTGTCGAGGACCGAGGCGAGCGTATTCTCGACGCCACCCGCCAGGTTCTGGGTGATCTCCAGGTTACGGCGCGTAGCGGCATCCATGATGATGCTGTCCTGCTGGCGCTCCATCGTGATAGAGCGGATATGCGGCAGGGCGGTGCGCTGGGTGTCTTTCACGTACTGCAGAAGACAACCTGCTGCGCACAGTCCGCGCGGGGCGTTTTCGACGCCAAAGCCAATCAGATCGCGGGTGCCAAACTGGAGATTCAGTTGCTGACGCGCGGTATCAATTTCGAACTCCCAAAGCGGACGGCGGCGCAATCCACGACGGCCTTCGATAAGCGCCATTTCGGCGAAATCCTCGGCATAGAGTAATTCTGCCGGGTTGGTGCGCTGCAATTCGGCAGCCATCGTTTCACGGTCAGCCGGTTCACTCAGACGAAAACGTCCGGAGCTGATGTCGAGCGTCGCGTAGCCAAACCCTTTGCTGTCCTGCCAGAGTGCCGCCAGCAGGTTATCCTGACGCTCCTGCAGCAGGGCTTCATCACTGATGGTACCTGGCGTGACGATGCGTACAACTTTGCGCTCAACCGGACCTTTAGAGGTCGCCGGGTCGCCGATCTGTTCGCAGATAGCGACGGACTCGCCCTGATTCACCAGTTTGGCCAGGTAGTTTTCTACCGCGTGATGCGGGATACCTGCCATAGGAATGGGTTCACCCGCCGATGCACCACGTTTGGTCAGCGAGATGTCGAGCAACTGCGATGCACGCTTAGCATCGTCATAAAACAGCTCGTAAAAATCGCCCATGCGGTAAAACAGCAGGATTTCCGGATGCTGTGCCTTCAGCTTCAGATACTGCTGCATCATCGGCGTATGTGCGTCGAAATTGTCGATTGTGCTCATGGAGTTATGATGTCCATTTCTTTGAAAATAAACCGTTTTGATCGGCTGAGTGGCCGTTTGTTCCTTCTATTGTCGCATGAAAAAAAGATACGGCGCAGAAAAATGTCGCGCTTTACGAGGTGCCTTCCGGCATTAACTCAATGACAATTTTTCCATGCTCTATGCCCACTCTGACCTGGGAATTTGTGGTAAACCCTGCTTGTTCAAGCCAGTCACCTTTTAAGCTCAGCGCTGCATGTACGCTGTAACGCTTTGGTATCTTGGTTTTACGGTCTTCATGACGCTTTCTGAAATATCCCACTTTCAAATGGCGGTAGGGTTTGGTTATCACGATCTCTTGCATAGGGCCTCCTGGCAGCACGGACAATAGTCATTTCTGATGCCTGTATAAAATACCAGTGATTTTCATGAGGTGCAGGCTTAATACTGGAATCAGGCTTCAGAAAAAGGAATGCAACAACTGAAATCTGGAGTTTAAAAATGTATTATTAATGCACTTTATTGCTGGGTAAGTCGTTATGTCTGGAAAACGCATATCACGAGAAAAAGAGACAATTGCGAAAATGATCGCGTTGTATGAAAAGCAGTGTCCACAGGCTTCTCAGGAAGAGGATTATTATCAGGCGCTTAAGGCTTATGCCGATAAACGCCTGGATAAGTGTGTATTTGGTGAAGAAAAACCCGCCTGCAAGCAGTGCCCGGTGCACTGCTATCAGCCTGCCAGACGTGAAGAGATGAAGCAGGTCATGCGCTGGGCTGGCCCGCGTATGTTGTGGCGTCATCCCATTCTGACTATCCGCCATCTGATTGATGACCGCCGTCCCGTGCCGGAGCTACCGGTGAAGTATCGCCCGAAAAAGTGACTGGTTCAGCTTCTGAGTGGGCGGCAAATCACGTTCAGGGCCAGCGCGCTGCAGAGTGGGAAAAGGGCCAGCAGCAGCCATGGATACATTGCCTGCGTTGAGGGCACCAGCGCGCGATCCAGCATGCTGCCAAACAACAAGTTTCCTGCCAGTACCGCAATGCCTCCGGCGGTGGCGAGTGCGCCGTAGTGCGCGCCAAGCGTTGATTCCACGGCGAACCGCGGAATGAGATCTTTTGCCGATGGCACCAGCAGCATCTGTCCCAGCGTCAACAGCGTCACAAAACAGACTGAGGGCAGTAAGCGAAGCCAGCCTTCCGGCGGCGTCATCGGGGCAAACATCGCCACGCTCGCAAAGGCGGTGGAGAGCAGTAAAAAGCCCAGAGGCAGGATCTTCACCGCGCCCACGCGTCGGGCAAAACGCGCCAGCGGTAACTGTAAGGTAATGATCAGAATGGAGGCCAGCATAAAAAGTGGGCCGAGATCTTTCTCGTTACCGCCAGAACGCTGGATCTCCACCGGCAGCGCCAGATAAAGCTGGTTATAGCTTAACAGCCACGAGCTGTAGGCAATGATAAAGGCGACAAAGCGCGGCTGGCGGAATGTTGTCCACCAGGGCTGTATGTTTAGCGTCTGTGAACGGTGGTGTGAAGCTGGAAGGCAAAAGTAGAGCACCGCTAACGCAATGATAAAGACCCCCGCACCTGCCAGCGCCACCTGGCGGAAACCAAGCCCCGTCAGCAGAGCTCCCGCAACCGGGCCCAGCACTGCACCGAGCTCACCACAGACAGCAAAGAGAGCAAACCATTCCGCCCGGCTACGTTTTCCTTTCGCCTCGCTGTGCGTGCCCGCTTTCGCCAGCAGAGCCTCAATGGAAGGGGAGAATAATGCTCCGCCGATGCCGGTCAGACATGCACCGAGAATAATGGGCCACAGAGATTGCCCGAAGGCCAGCAGCAGATAACCCGCGACGCGGATAACGCACCCGCTCAGGATCACGACTTTCGCGCCAAATCGATCCGAGAGCGCCCCCCCGACAATAAACATCCCCTGCTGGGAGAACGTGCGTAGCCCCAGGATTAGCCCGATCAGCCCGCCGGAGAGCAGCATATCGTCGCGCAGGAATATCGCCAGGAAGGGGACAACGGCATAAAAACCAATGTTAAAAACAAACTGGCTACCCAGTAAAACGGACGGCCAGAATGTGGTGGCAGGACGAAGGGACATCGTTGTTTACTTGCCCCTAAACGATAAAGTGAATGTGCTTTTTGCCATGGAACGGCGAGATCTCAATTTTGGTTTTTACCCGGAAGACGTCCCAGAGCAGCTCTTCGGATAAGATCTCCTGCGGTGTTCCCGTGGCCACGATTTGCCCTTTTTGCATCACAATCAACGAATCACAGAACATCGAAGCATGATTGAGATCGTGGATAGCGACAATACTGGTGACAGGCAGCTCACTGATCAAATGCATTAACTGCATCTGATGGTGAATGTCCAGGTGGTTGGTCGGTTCATCCAGCAGGATTTCAGTGGGAGTCTGGGCCAGCGCACGGGCAATATGCACCCGCTGGCGTTCACCGCCAGACAGGCTCAGCCAGCCCTGGTCGCTTTTATCCTGCATGTCCACGCGTTGCAGGGCTGCGGTGACGGTCTCGTCATCGTGCGTGCTCCAGTTTGAAAAAGGGGAGTGATGCGGAATACGACCGAGCTTTACCACGTCACGTACGCGCATATTCGCATCGGTCATCCCGTGTTGTTCAACGAAGGCGACCCGGCGGGCGAGTTGCTTTTTGGCTATCCGGGAAATATCTTGCCCGTCCAGGGTTACGCTGCCGATGTCCGGGCGACGAAGGCCCGCAAGGATACGCAAAAGCGAGGATTTACCGCAGCCATTTGGTCCTAGCAGCCCGACGGTTTCACCCCGGGAGACCTTCAGAGAGACGTCATTAACGATGACTTTTTTGCCTACCTTCCAGGTAATATTTTCAGCGCAGATGCTCATCACTTATTCCTTGAGCGGTAGATAATCACGGCAAAGAAAGGTACACCCACCAGCGCGGTCACCACGCCTACGGGCAGGCTTTGCGGGGCAATCAGCATGCGTGAGGCGATATCTGCCAGCACCATCAGGATCGCCCCTGCCAGCGCGCTGGCAATCAGCAATGTGCGGTGCAGCGGCCCAAACAGGAAACGCATCACATGCGGTACCACCAGCCCTACAAAGCCGATGGAGCCCGCCATGCTGACGATTGTGGCAGTAATCAGCGCAGTAGTGGTAAAGAGTGCCAGGCGCACCCAGGGGACGGCAATGCCCAGGGACGCGGCGGCATCATCACCGAAGGTAAAGGCATCCAGCGCCCGGGAATAGTAGAGGCAAACGGCTAACCCAATCAGTACCACCACCAGCACCAGCTGGAATTCAGGCCAGCGAACGCCGCTGAAGCTGCCCAACAGCCAGAACATGACATCACGCGCTTGCTGGGCACTGGCGGAGGTGCTGATGGTGTAGGCGGTAATGGCGTTGAACAACTGAGAGGCGGCTACGCCTGCCAGAATGGTCCGTTCATTACCGCCACGCGCACCGTTCGTCAGGAAGGCGACGAAGGCAAAGGCGGCAAACGCCCCGGCAAACGCGCCCGCAGAGAGCGACACCGCACCGGTGCCGATACCCAATACCACGACGGAAACCGCCCCGGTAGACGCACCCGCAGATACGCCCAGCACGTAAGGTTCCGCCAGCGCGTTCTTCAGCAGGCTCTGTAATACTGCGCCGCAGATGGCCAGCCCCGCGCCACAGCAGGCTGCCACCAGCGCGCGGCTCAGGCGAAAGTCCCAGATAACACTCTCATAGATGCGATTGAGCGGAACCTGGGTAAGCCCCATTTTATTGCTGATAGCATAAAAGACATTTTGCAGTGGGATGGACAGCTCGCCGACGCTGACGCCAAGCGCGATGACCAGAAATAACAGTACAAACGCGAGCAAACATGACGTTGTCAGAACCAGGCCCTGTCGGGCCTGAAGAACAGCGACGGTCATCAGTTCAGCCCCAGCTTTCTGAGCTGTTCGCCGACCTGCTCAGCCCCGTAAATCGTGCGAATCGTCGGGTTCATCGCCTGGCCGTCCATCACTACGATATGACCTTTTTTCACCGCATCCAGCTGGCTGACCGCCGGATCGTTCTTCAGGAATTTGATTTTTTCTTCCGCGTTATCCAGCGCCCAGCGGTTGCGGTCCAGGCTGGACACCACGATGACATCCGGATTTGCGGCAATAATGCTTTCCCAACCTACGGTTGGCCATTCGGTCTCGGACGTAATAGCGTTATGACCACCCATCAGGCTGGCGATAAACCCGGAGGGGCTATTTTTACCACCGACGTAAGCATCTGCAGAAGGGGATGAGCTGGAGAACCAGAAGACAAACGAAAGGTCTTTTTTATTCTTGCCGAATTCCTTACGCAGCTCGGCCTCGCGTTTTTTGAAATCGGCAATCACCGCCTGGCCGCGATCTTCAACGTTAAAGATTTTGGCGAAATCCTCAATCTCTTGATAGAGATACGTCATATCCCACAGCTTCTGGCGGCTGCCATACATATCGCCGGTGGCTTTTTTGGTCGCGCACATACCCGGTGACACGTAGCTGTTCACGCCGAGGGTCATCAGGTCTTCGCGTTTTGCGACCTTACTTTCCGGCCCCAGCAGCAGCGGCGTCTGGGCGGGGACAAAGTCAGGATTTTGCGCAAGCACGGATTCAAGGGTAGGGATTTCAACTGTCAGGGTTTTGATTTTCGCGTTCTGTTCCGCCAGCTGCGGTAGCACTTTGGTCGGCCAGAAGGCGCTGGCCTTCACCTTATCCTCCAGACCCAGCAGAAGCAAAATTTCGACGGTGTTCTGACCCAGGGCCACGACGCGTTCCGGTGCTTTGGTGAACGTCTCTTTATAGCCACAGTTTTCAATTGTCAGAGGATACGTGGTTGCCAGAGCAGAACTGACCGACGCAACCGCCAGGCCTAACGCGCAGAAGATCTTTTTCATGAAATGCTACCCATCATTAACATTATTTTTTGATGCAAATGAAACTCATTATTAAGGCGGAATTTTATACAGAGGAAACGATTTTGTGTCAATGAGGGACAATTGCGCAGGGTAATAAAAGGCGGTGTCAGGAAAACACCGCCGGAATGACAGCTTAAACCAGACTCTCTTTATCAATTCCCAGCCGCTTCATACGCGACAGCAGAGTGGTCCGTTTTAACCCTAAACGCTGGGCCGCCCCTTTTGGCCCGGCTACCACACCGTTGGTCTCTTTCAGTACGCGCATAATGAGCTGATATTCATCTTCTCCCTCTTTCGCTATCTCGGCGGTGGGCACGGTCATGTCAGAAAGGGTCACCTCAGGCAGGGACAGTTGCAGCACGCTACCTCGCGTTAGTAACACCGCACGTTCAATGACGTTTTCCAGCTCACGCACATTGCCGGGCCACTCCATAGACGAGAGTGTGCGCAACGTTTCGGCAGGAATACTGTCGATGTTTCGCCCCATCCGGCGCGCGATCTTGGCAGTAAAGGCTTTGACCAGCAGAGGGATATCTTCCGGGCGTTCGCGCAGGGGCGGCAGGAAGATCGGGAAGACGTTCAGACGATAGTAAAGATCGCTGCGAAACTCGCGGTCAGCGACCATTTTTTTCAGGTCGCGGTTGGTGGCGGCAATCAGCCGGACGTCGGTCTGGATCAGCTTGTTGCTGCCAAGACGTTCAAACTCTTGCTCCTGTAATACCCGCAGTAGTTTAGGCTGCAGTTCCAGCGGCATATCGCCGACTTCGTCGAGGAACAGCGAGCTTTTGTCCGCCAGCTCAAAACGACCCAGGCGCTGGCTACTGGCACCGGTAAACGCCCCGCGTTCGTGGCCGAAAAGATCGCTTTCCAGCAGACCCGCAGGCATAGCCGCGCAGTTCATTTTCACCATCCGGCGACCATTGCGGTTGCTCAGGTTGTGGATGGCGCGGGCAATCAACTCTTTACCCGTGCCAGTTTCGCCCAGGATCAGAACCGTACTGTCGCTTTGAGCCACCATCTCCACCTGCTTGAGGACGCTGTACATCGCGTCGCTGCGCCCGATGATTTCACCAAACTCGCTGTCCACGTTGTTGAGCTGTTCGGTCAGGGCCAGGTTTTCATCCACCAGCCGCTCTTTCAGACGGTGGATCTCCTGATAGGCCAGGGCGTTATCCAGCGCGATGGAGATTCGCTCGGCGATCTGGCGCAGCAGCTTCAGGTTGGCCGTGGTAAACACCCCTTCCTCACATTGCGCCAGCTTCAGCACGCCGAGCATGGTATTGCCAGACATCAGCGGCAGCAGGCACAGGGTCTGAATTTTGTTGCCCCAGGTGTTAAACAGCATCCGCTCATAGGGTGCTACCGGATCCTGCTCGTCAAGGTTAAGCAGCAGGATCTCTTTGCTTTTGAAGACCCGCTCAGAAAGAGTGCCCGCTTCATCCACTTCGCTTTGCTCGTGTGCCGGGTTGGCTTCATCGAGGTAGTGTGTGGAGTAGATATTTAGCTTACCCTTACGATGCCCCCGCAGCGCAATGCTGATGGCATCGATTTTGAAATAGTGGTGGATCTCTTTCGAGACTTCGCTGACCAGTTCATCCATATCAAGCCGGGAAAGCACGGCGTTGGTAATAGCGACCAGAATGCGGAAGTTGTCGCGCTCGCGGCTCAGCAGGTCGTAATCGACGTTATTGGTGACACGGCTTTGGATCTGCTCCGCGACGACGGCCACAATCTGGGTAAAGGTGTGCAGACGCTCGTATTCCGCCTCGCTCCAGGGCTGGTCGGTTGTGCGGATAAACTCGCAGCCGCCAAAAATATGACCTTCCGCGGCCAGCGGCAACATGCAGTAATGACCGAAAGAGTGATAGAGAGGACTTTCCGCCAGCTTCGGCCAGGCCTGCCGGAACTCCTGAAAATTACAGTGCAGGATTTCAGGCCGGGAGAGAATACGGCGCACCGGGCCATGAGCGAGATAGGTTTCATCTTCGTATTCAAACGTTTTGTCATTATCACGCGTGGAGTAATAGCTCGCACGATGCGTTCCGCTATGCCAGAGCACAATCGCGGCGCTGTCTGCCAGCGCCGATTGTCTGACCAGGCGTGCCAGGGCATCGCTCAGCGCACCGAGATCGGGCTGCTGTAAAAGTGTGCGCGTGATATCAAACAGGCCCTGCTGTCCAAGATCGCTCATTGGTGTATATGGCATAGTGCTTTCCAGTAGAAACGAGCAAAAATTCCACGCTGGCCGCTTATGGCGCGGCCTAGCAAATACGGGGTAAAGGTTCAGCGTGCGGCAGATCCAGCGTACGTTTCACGCCGAAAATCCCGGTCAGGCGCACCCCTTTGCGCTCAACCACTTCACCAATAATGGCGGCCTCTTTCCCTAAAGGATGCGCATGCAGCATGTTCAGTACCACGTCAGCGACGTGGCGTTCAACGCCGATCACCAGCTTGCCTTCGTTGGCAAAATTGAGTGGATCAAGGCCCAATAATTCACACAGGCCGCGAACGGCAGGCTTAACAGGCAGACTTCGCTCGCTAAGTTCAATACCCCACCCGCAGCTTGCCGCGAACTCATGTACCACGGCATTCACGCCGCCACGGGTGGCGTCGCGAAGGGCTTTTACGCCCGGAATGGTACGCAGTGTCTGAATAAGCGGGGTGAGCACCGCGCAGTCGCTGCGCAGTTCGCCATCCAGCCCTAAACCTTCGCGCAGGTTAAGGATAGTCGCTCCATGACAGCCCAGCGTTCCTGTTACGAGAAGCACGTCGCCGACGTTAAGCTGTTGTGCCCCCCAGTGAATATCGGCAGGGATAACCCCCATGCCGGCGGTGTTGATGAACAGCTTGTCGGCTGCGCCGCGCTGCACCACTTTGGTATCACCTGTGACGATGGCAATTCCCGCCTCGCGAGCGGTCTGCGCCATACTGTTAACCACTGTCGTGAGCGTCTCCATCGGTAATCCCTCTTCGAGGATAAACCCGCAGGAGAGGTAGCGCGGAACGGCACCGCTGACGGCGACGTCGTTTGCCGTGCCGCAAACGGCGAGCTTGCCGATATCGCCGCCCGGGAAGAACAGCGGGTCAATCACATAGCTGTCGGTGGAGAACGCCAGCCTGTCGCCTTGCGCGGTGAGGGTTGCCAGATCAATACGCGCCTGGTCTTCCTGCTCAGCGAGCCAGGGGTTGTTAAAAGCCTCCATAAACAGCCGGCTAATCAGCTGCTGCATTGCCTGCCCACCGCTGCCATGCGCCATTTCCACCGTGCTCATGCTTCACACTCCTGATTGCGATACTGATACCACGCGGCACACGCCCCTTCTGAGGAGACCATCAGCGCGCCAAACGCCGTTTGCGGGTTACATGTGTTGCCAAATAACGGGCATTGATGAGGTTTGCACTTGCCCGTGAGGACCTCGCCGCAGCGAGACCGGGGATCGTCGCAAACCTGTTGTGGTTGCGGATGGAAATGCGCTTCAGCATCGAATGATTGATACGCAGGCGTCAGACGCACGCCGGATTCGGCAATCAGTCCCAGGCCGCGCCATTCACTGTTGCCTTCGACGCTAAACACCTCCGCAATGGCTTGCTGAGCGCGTGTATTGCCTGCGTCAGGTACGACGCGGCGGTACTGATTTTCCACCGTACTCAGGGCTGCTATTTTCTGCTCAACCAGCATGGTCACGCCTTGCAGTAGATCAAGAGGTTCGAAACCAGCCACCACTAATGGACGATTGTACTGTTCAGCGATAAAACCGTAGGCGTCTGTACCGATGACCATGCTGACATGGCCCGGTGCCAGAAAAGCGTCAATGCCGTTACCCGGTTCTTCCAGCAGGCTACGCAGCGTGGGGATGAGCGTAATGTGCTGGCAGAAAAAGAAAAAGTTCTTGATGTTGCGGGCTCTGGCCTGCTGTAGCGTGATTGCCGTGGCCGGCATGGTGGTTTCAAAACCCAGACCGAAAAACACGATTTTACGGGTGGGATTATCCGCTGCCAGCGTCAGGGCATCCATCGGCGAGTAGACGATCCGGATGTCCGCTCCACGCGCTTTAGCCTGCAACAGTGAGCCATTTTTCCCTGGCACACGCATTGCGTCGCCAAAGGTGCAAAAAATGACGTCAGGCTGGCTGGCGATTTCGATACAGCTGTCGATTCGTCCCATTGGCAGAACACACACCGGACAGCCAGGGCCGTGAATAAACTCGATGTTCTCTGGCAGAAGCTGGTCGAGACCAAATTTGAAGATGGCATGGGTATGCCCACCGCACACTTCCATAATGCGCAGCGGTTTTGCTGCGCTGTAGTCCAGCAGGGCTGCTCGCGTTTTCAGGTGTTTGATTAGCTGCATCACTTGTTCTGGCGCGCGGTATTCATCAACGTAACGCATCTGCTATCGCTCCTCGCCGTACAGCAGAGCGCCCACGTCAGGCTCTACGTCGAACATATTTTGCAGCGCATCGAGCGTGTCGCGCGCTTCCGCTTCGTTAATCACGCTCATGGCAAACCCCACGTGCACCAGCACCCACTGGCCGAGGCGTGAAGCGCCAGTTTCATCAACACTGCCGACCAGCGTCAGGTCTACATCGCGTAATAATCCACACACATCCACTCTGGCCTGATTCCCGTCAATGGCGTGAATTTGTCCCGGTACGCCTATGCACATCGTTCGCTCTCCAGCCAGTTCAACCAGCTTTCCATACCGTCGCCGCGCGTGGCGGACACCAGCAGGATGTTAATGTCCGGGTTGACTTCATGGGCATACGCCAGGCACTTATCCACGTCAAAATTCAGGTATGGCAGCAGGTCGATCTTGTTCAGCAGCATGATGGACGCGGCGGCAAACATATGCGGGTATTTCAGAGGCTTGTCTTCGCCTTCGGTCACCGAAAGCACGGCCACTTTATGCCGTTCACCGAGGTCAAAGCTCGCCGGGCAAACCAGGTTGCCGACGTTTTCAATAAACAGGATGCCGTTATCTGCCAGTGGCAGACGCGGGGTAGCGTCGGCAATCATCTGCGCATCCAGGTGGCAGCCTTTGCCTGTATTGACCTGAATGGCAGGCGTGCCGGTTTCGCGAATACGGGCGGCGTCGTTAACCGTCTGCTGATCGCCTTCGATTACCGCACAGGAGACACGCTCGTTCAGGCGTTTGAGGGTCTCTGTCAGCAGCGTGGTTTTGCCGGACCCAGGGCTGGAGACCAGATTCAGCACCAGCTGTTTGCGGGTAGCAAAACGGGCACGGTTGCGGGCGGCGATCTGGTTATTTTTGTCCAGCACGTTGATTTCGACTTCCAGCATCTGGCGCTGGCTGATGCCCGGCGCATGCGTCCCCGCTTCGCCGTGACCGTAATGCAGATCACCCGCGTCAGATTGTTGAGGAGTGAAAATGATACCGGTTAATGCCGATGCAGGGCGTGGGGCGGGTGAAAAGGGCGCGGAGCGAAACGCGGAGTGAGGACGATGTTCATCCCCTTCTATATACAGGTTGCCTTCGCCGCAACCGCAGGTGCTACACATAATTTACTCCTTCTCGATTTCGAGTCGTTGGATCTGCATGCCGTCATCCGCCACGATGCGCAGCCCGGCACTCTGGCATTGCGGACAGCGCTGAACCTTCGATGAAAGCAGGGTGACGTACTGCTGACACTGTTCACACCAGCACTCTGCCTGCTGCTCCTCAATATGGAGTTCGCAGCCTTCCGCCAGCGTGCCGCGGCATACCAGCTCAAAACAGAAGGTCAGGGCGCTGGTCTCGACACAGGAAAATGCCCCGACTTTCAGCCAGACACCGGTGACGCGTTTCGCGTGGTTTTGCACTGCCTGCTGTTCGATAAGTTCCAGAGCCCGCTGGCAGAGGGTGATTTCGTGCATAACGCCTCCTCAATGAATTGCCCCGGTAATGCAATAACAATGCCAGCTTGATTTTTGTTAAGGGGTGACGATGTCAACGCTGTCGAAATGACACGTCGACACCGTGGAGTTGACAGGTGTCTCTTGTTGAAAATCATTTAAAATCAACATAATAAAAACTGGCATGGAATCTGCTTAACAGCCGCTATCTCCATTAACCGGATACCTTTTATGACTATTTGGGAAATCAGCGAAAAAGCGGATTACATCGCGCAGCGCCATCAGCAATTACAGGACCAGTGGCACCTGTACTGCAACTCTCTGGTTCAGGGCATCACCCTGTCGAAAGCACGTCTTCACCACGCAATGAGCTGCGCGGCACAAGGTGATATGCGCTTTGTCCTCTTCGGCCATTTCACCATCAACGTTACCCTGGCGGATAACTTCAACAGCCACACCATCGAGTACTACCTCGAGACAAAAGACGGTGAAAAACAGTGTATTGCGAAGGCACAGCTGATGGCAGACGGCATGGTGGATGGTCACGTCAGTAACCGCGATCGCCAGCAGGTGCTGGAGCACTATCTGGAAAAAATTGCGCCAGTTTATGACGGTTTATACGCCGCCGTTGAACACGATCTCCCGGTCAATATGGCGCAGTTGATGGATGGGCATGCCTCAGCGAATGTGGCCTGACTCTTACGTGTCGAGAAATGTCGACAAGACAGTTTTTCGTCAAAAATGACTATCACCAGAGGATAACCCGGTGAACCGTTTTGTAATTGCTGACTCGACGGTCTGTATTGGCTGTCGAACCTGTGAGGCGGCGTGTTCGGAAACGCATCGCCTGCATGGGTTGCAGTCCATGCCGCGTCTGCACATCATGCGTAATGAAAAAGAGTCTGCCCCGCAGCTCTGTCATCACTGTGAAGATGCCCCTTGCGCGGGTGTTTGCCCTGTGAATGCCATCACTCGCGTTGATGGCGCTGTCCAGCTGAACGAAAGCCTGTGCGTGAGCTGCAAGCTGTGCGGCATTGCCTGCCCGTTCGGCGCGATTGAATTTTCCGGCAGCCGCCCGCTGCATATTCCGGCTAATGCCAACACGCCGAAAGCCCCTCCTGCGCCCCCGGCCCCCGCGAAGGTAAGTACGCTGCTTGACTGGGTCCCCGGCATTCGTGCCGTCGCGGTGAAATGCGACCTGTGCAGCTTTGATGAGCAAGGTCCAGCGTGCGTACGCACCTGCCCGACCAAAGCGCTGATTCTGGTTAACATCCGCGATATCGCCCGCACCAGCAAGCGTAAACGTGAGCTGACCATCAATAGCGATTTTGGCGATCTTTCGCTTCTGCAGGCGCTTAATGAGGAGGCGAAATGAACGCCATAACCATGATCAACAGCGCCGTGGCGTACTTTACCGCCGCCGCAGTACTGGCGCTGATCTTCTCTTTGCATAAAACCCTGAGCGGCTGGATCGCCGGAATCGGCGGGGCGGTCGGTAGCCTGATGACGCTGGTGGCGGGCGGTGTCGTCCTGCTCGGTGGTCAATCCGTAGAGGCCGTGATGCCGCTGATTCGCCACACCGTGGAGATTACGCCGCTAAATGCCATCTGGCTGGTGACGTTTGGCCTGTGCGGTCTGTTTATCAGTCTGTTCAATATTGACTGGCACCGCCACCAGAATATTAAAGCCAACGGCCTGCTGATTAACCTGCTGCTGGCAACGGCGGTCTGTACCGTTATTGCCAGTAACCTCGGGGCGCTGGTGGTGATGGCGGAAATCATGGCGTTGTGTGGTGTCTTCCTGACGGGCTGCAGCGCCTCCGGCAAACTGTGGTTTGCGCTGGGCCGTCTCGGGACGCTGCTGCTGGCGCTGGCCTGCTGGCTGGTGTGGCAGCGCTTCGGCACGCTGGACTTCTCCGCACTCAACGGTCATCCGCTGGGGAATGATGTCTGGCTGCTGGGCGTTATTGGCTTTGGCCTGCTCGCCGGGATCATCCCGCTGCACGGCTGGGTGCCGCAGGCGCATGCGAATGCCTCCGCACCTGCTGCCGCGCTGTTTTCTGTGGTGGTGATGAAGGTCGGTCTGTTCGGCATTTTGGCGATTACGCTGACCGGCGGACAACCGCCGCTGTGGTGGGGCGTGGTGCTGCTGATTGCGGGCATGATCACCGCCTTCGTCGGCGGTCTGTACGCCCTGATGGAGCATAATATCCAGCGTCTTCTGGCGTACCACACGCTGGAAAATATCGGCATCATCCTGCTCGGTATTGGCGCGGGCGTGACCGGGTTAGCGCTCAATCAACCGGCGCTGATTGCCGCCGGTTTTATCGGCGGTCTCTATCACCTGATTAACCATAGCCTGTTTAAAAGCACGCTGTTCCTGGGCGCGGGGAGCGTCTGGTTCCGCACTGGCCATCGCGATATCGAAAAACTTGGCGGCATTGGCAAAAAGATGCCCGTGATTTCACTGGCGATGCTGGTCGGTCTGATGGCGATGGCGGCGCTGCCGCCGCTCAACGGCTTTGCCGGGGAGTGGGTGATCTATCAGTCCTTCTTCGCGCTCGGCCAGAGCGACGCGTTTATCGCCCGTCTACTGGGGCCGCTTCTGGCGGTCGGGCTGGCGATTACCGGGGCGCTGGCGGTGATGTGCATGGCGAAAGTCTACGGCGTCACCTTCCTCGGCGCGCCGCGCACCCGCGAAGCTGAAAACGCCTGCTGCGCACCGGTACTGATGTGTGCCAGCGTGGTTGCGCTGGCGCTGTGCTGCATCGCGGGCGGCGTCGCTGCGCCGTGGCTGTTGCCGCTGCTGGGAAGCGCTATTCCGCTGCCGCTGACCGTGGCGAATACCACCGTCTCTCAGCCCATGATCGCGCTGCTGCTGATTGCCGCGCCGCTGCTGCCATTCATTCTGATGCTGTTCTTCAAGCGCGACCGACTCGCCTCCCGCTCGCGCGGTGCGGCGTGGGCCTGCGGTTATGAACATGAACAATCAATGGTGATCACCGCCCACGGCTTTGCCATGCCGGTGAAAGAGAACTTTGCTGCCGTGCTGAAGCTTCGCCACTGGTTGAACCCGGTGGCCTGGATCCCTGGCTGGCAGAGCGCTGCCGTGCCTGCGCTGTTCCGCCGTCTGGCCGTTATCGAGCTGGCGGTGCTGGTAGTGATTGTGATTTCACGAGGAGCCTGACATGAGTTTGTTACTGGCACTACTTCAGGCGCTGGTGTTATTCGCCGTTGCGCCGCTGCTTTCCGGGGTGAGCCGCGTGGCGCGCGCCCGAATGCACAACCGTCGCGGGCCTGGCGTGCTGCAGGAGTACCGCGATCTCTTCAAATTGCTCACTCGCCAGAGCGTGGCCCCGGATGCTGCAGGCTGGGTCTTCCGCCTGACACCGTTTGTGATGGTGGGCGTGATGCTCACCATCGCCACCGCGCTGCCGGTGGTGACGGTGGGTTCACCGTTGCCGGTACTGGGTGATTTGATCACGCTTATCTATCTCTTCGCCATCGCCCGTTTCTTCTTTGCGATTGCGGGCCTGGACACGGGGAGTCCGTTTACCGGTCTTGGCGCCAGCCGTGAGGCGATGCTCGGCGTGCTCGTCGAGCCGATCCTGCTGCTGGGGCTCTGGGTGGCGGCGCAGGTTGCAGACTCTACCCACATCAGTTTTATCACTAACACCGTTTATCACTGGCCGTTGGCCCGTTCCATTCCGCTGGTTCTGGCGCTGTGTGCCTGCGCGTTTGCCACCTTTATTGAGATGGGCAAACTGCCGTTCGATCTCGCGGAAGCGGAGCAGGAGCTGCAGGAAGGGCCGCTGACGGAGTACAGCGGCTATGGCTTTGCGGTACTGAAGTGGGGCATCAGCCTCAAACAGCTGGTGGTGCTGCAGATGTTTGTCGGTGTCTTCTTCCCGTGGGGACAGATGACGCATTTCTCGGTGAGTGGTCTGGTGCTGGCCGTGGTCGTTGCGGTGCTCAAACTTCTGGTCGGCGTGTTGGTGATTGCCCTGTTTGAAAACAGCATGGCGCGTCTGCGCTTTGTCGCGACATCGCGCATCACCTGGGCCGGTTTTGGTTTCGCATTTTTAGCGTTCGTCTCCTTGCTGGTGGCGTGATTAAAGAGAGTTTTTATGTCTGAAGAAAAGAAAGGTCAGCAGTATCTCGCCGCGTTGCATCAGGCTTTCCCTGGCGTCGTGCTGGAGGAGTCCTGGCAAACCAAAGACCAGATCACCGTCACCGTTAAGGTGAATTATTTGCCGGAAGTGGTGGAGTTTCTCTATTACCAGCAGGGCGGCTGGCTGTCGGTGCTGTTCGGCAACGACGAACGCCAGCTGTGCGGCAATTACGCGGTGTACTACGTGATGTCGATGGAGCAGTTCGAGAAGTGCTGGCTCACCGTACGCGTTGAAGTGGACCCAAACAAACCGGAGTATCCATCCGTCACGCCGCGCGTGCCCGCCGCCGTATGGGGCGAACGTGAAGTGCGCGACATGTACGGGCTGGTGCCTGTAGGCCTGCCGGATGAACGTCGCCTGGTGCTGCCGGACGACTGGCCGGATGAACTCTATCCGCTGCGCAAGGACAGCATGGACTACCGCCAGCGTCCGGCCCCGACCACCGACAGCGAAACCTACGAGTTCATCAACGAGCTGGGCAGTAAAAAGAACAACGTGGTGCCGATTGGTCCGCTGCACGTGACTTCCGATGAACCAGGCCACTTCCGCCTGTTCGTCGACGGCGAGAACATTATCGACGCCGACTACCGCCTGTTCTACGTCCACCGCGGCATGGAGAAGCTAGCGGAGACCCGCATGGGCTACAACGAAGTCACGTTCCTCTCTGACCGCGTGTGCGGCATCTGCGGCTTTGCCCACAGCACCGCCTACACCACCTCGGTGGAGAATGGCATGGGAATTGTGGTGCCAGAGCGCGCGCAGATGATCCGCGCCATCCTGCTGGAGGTGGAGCGCCTGCACTCGCATCTGCTGAACCTCGGCCTGGCCTGCCACTTCGTCGGTTTTGACTCCGGGTTTATGCAGTTCTTCCGCGTGCGTGAAGCGTCGATGAAGATGGCGGAGATCCTCACTGGCGCACGTAAAACCTACGGTCTGAACCTGATCGGCGGGATCCGCCGTGACCTGCTGAAAGACGACATGATCCAGACCCGCCAGCTGGCGCAGCAGATGCGTCGCGATGTGCAGGAGCTGGTGGATATGCTGCTCAGTACGCCAAACATCGAGCAGCGTACCGTCGGGATTGGTCGTCTTGACCCTGAAATCGCCCGTGATTTCAGCAACGTGGGTCCGATGGTGCGCGCCAGCGGCCACGCCCGCGACACCCGTGCCGATCACCCGTTCGTCGGTTATGGCCTGCTGCCGATGACCGTGCACAGCGAGCAGGGCTGCGACGTTATCTCTCGCCTCAAAGTGCGCATCAATGAGGTGTTCACCGCCCTGAACATGATCGACTTCGGTCTGGATAATCTGCCGGGCGGCCCGCTGATGGTTGAAGGTTTCACCTACATTCCAAACCGCTTCGCGCTGGGGTTCGCCGAAGCGCCACGTGGGGATGACATCCACTGGAGCATGACCGGCGACAACCAGAAGCTCTACCGCTGGCGCTGCCGTGCGGCAACCTACGCCAACTGGCCAACCCTGCGCTATATGCTGCGTGGAAACACGGTTTCCGACGCGCCGCTGATCATCGGCAGCCTCGATCCGTGCTACTCCTGTACCGACCGTATGACGGTGGTGGATGTGCGCAAGAAGAAAAGCCAGGTGGTGCCGTACAAAGAACTTGAGCGCTACAGCATTGAGCGTAAGAACTCGCCGCTGAAATAAGGACTCGTCATGTTTACCTTTATTAAAAAAGTCATCAAAACCGGCGCGGTAACCAGCAGTTATCCACTGGAGCCGATGCCGGTGAATAAAAACTTTCGCGGTAAGCCGGAGCACAATCCGCAGCAGTGCATCGGCTGCGCGGCCTGTGTAAACGCCTGTCCGTCGAATGCCCTGACGGTGGAAACGGACCTCAAAACCGGTGAACTGGCCTGGCAGTTTAACCTCGGGCGCTGCATTTTCTGTGGCCGCTGCGAAGAGGTCTGCCCGACTGTCGCAATCCGCTTGTCACAGGAATATGAGCTGGCGGTATGGAAGAAAGAAGATTTCCTCCAGCAGTCGCGCTTTGAACTGTGTAACTGTCGCGTCTGCAAGCGTCCATTCGCCGTGCAAAAAGAGATCGACTATGCCATCGCGCTGTTGCAGCACAACGGAGACGCTCGCGCAGAACATCATCGTGAAAGCTTTGAAACCTGCCCGGAGTGTAAGCGCCAGAAGTGCCTGCTACCGTCCGACCGCATTGATATTACCCGCCATATGAGAGAGGCCAGCTGATGGAAAACCTACTGGGCCCGCGCGACGATAACGGCATTCCGGTGCCGATGACGGTGGATGAATCCATCGCCAGCATGAAGGCGTCGCTGCTGAAAAAAATCAAACGCTCGGCCTATGTCTACCGCGTGGACTGCGGCGGCTGCAACGGCTGCGAGATTGAGATCTTCGCCACCCTGTCGCCGTTGTTTGACGCCGAGCGTTTCGGCATCAAAGTTGTACCGTCTCCGCGCCATGCCGACATTTTGCTGTTTACCGGCGCCGTCACCCGCGCCATGCGCTCGCCTGCGCTGCGCGCCTGGCAATCTGCGCCTGACCCGAAAATCTGTATCTCGTATGGAGCCTGTGGCAACAGCGGCGGCATTTTCCACGATCTGTATTGCGTCTGGGGTGGCACCGACAAAATCGTGCCGGTGGATGTTTACATTCCGGGCTGCCCACCGACACCTGCCGCAACGCTGTACGGTTTTGCCATGGCGCTTGGCCTGCTGGAGCAGAAAATTCATGCTCGTGAACCTGGGGAGCTTGATAACCAGCCTGCGACCATCCTGCACCCGGACATGGTGCAGCCGCTGCGGGTGAAGGTCGATCGCACGGCGCGCAAACTGGCGGGTTACCGCTATGGTCGCCAGATTGCCGACGATTTCCTGCGTCTGCTGAGCCAGGGTGAGCATCAGGTGGCACGCTGGCTGGAGGCGGAGAACGATCCGCGTTTGAATGAGATTGTGGCAAACCTGAACAACATCGTGGAAGAGGCGCGTATCCGATGAGTGAAACGGTGGTGTTCAGTCAGCTGAGCCGTAAGTTTATTGATGAGAACGATGCCACGCCGGATGCGGCGCAGCAGGTGGTCTATTACAGCCTGGCGATTGGGCATCACCTCGGGGTGATTGACTGCCTGGAAACGGCGTTAAGCTGCCCGTGGCCCGAGTATCTGGCGTGGATCGCCACGCTGGAGGAGGGCAGCACGGCGCGGCGCAAGATGGAAGGCGTGCCGAAGTACGGCGAGATCGTTATCGACGCCAACCACATTGCGATGTTGGCGAACGCGTTTGACGCGGCGCTGAACAGGCAAACCACTGAGCAGCAGGCGTGGAGTAAAACGCTGCTTAGCATGCTGCACGATATTCATCAGGAGAGCGCCATCTACCTGATGGTGAGGAGATTACGTGACTGACGTTTTACTGTGTGTTGGCAACAGCATGATGGGCGATGACGGCGCAGGCCCATTGTTGGCAGAAATGTGCGCGGCAAATTCTCAGGGCAACTGGGTGGTCATCGACGGTGGCAGCGCGCCGGAAAACGACGTGGTTGCTATTCGTGAGCTGCACCCGGACAGGCTGCTGATCGTTGATGCCACGGATATGGGGCTCAACCCCGGCGAGATCCGCCTGATTGACCCGGATGACATCGCCGAGATGTTTATGATGACCACCCACAATATGCCGCTGAACTACCTGGTCGATCAGATTAAAGACGACGTGGGCGAGGTGCTGTTTTTGGGGATTCAGCCGGACATTGTTGGGTTTTATTACCCGATGACGCCGCCGGTGAAAGCGGCGGTCGAAGTGGTTTATTCCCGGCTTGCCGGATGGTGTGGGGACGGGGGATTTTCCCGGCTCTGAACAGCGCCCGGTGGCGCTACGCTTACCGGGCCTACGCTTTTGTAGGCCGGGTAAGGCGAAGCCGCCACCCGGCAAAACAGTCTACTCCAGATCCGCCCCGTTACTCGCAATCACCTTCTTATACCACCAGAACGATTTCTTGCGTTTCCTGTCCAGCGTGCCGTTTCCGGCGTCGTCGCGGTCAACGTACACAAACCCGTAGCGCTTGCTCATCTCACCCGTTGAGGCGGCCACCAGGTCGATGCAGCCCCAGGTGGTGTAGCCCATCAATGGCACGCCGTCCTCAATCGCGTCACCCATCGCGCGGATATGCTCGCGCAGATAGCTGATGCGGTAGTCGTCGTTAATCTCGCCGTTTTCATCAATAACGTCTTTCGCCCCGAGACCGTTTTCCACCAGAAACAGCGGCTTCTGGTAGCGGTCGTACATCATGTTCATGGTGATGCGCAGGCCGAGCGGGTCGATACCCCAACCCCATTCGCTCACCTGAATATGCGGGTTGCGCAGGGATTTAACGATATTTGCCGCGCTGGTGTTGCCCGCGTTCATATCCGCCGACGCGCAGCGCGAGGCGTAATAGCTGAACGAGACAAAATCGACGGTGTTTTTCAGCAGTTCGTCGTCGCCAGGATCTTTCACAATCACCACGCCTTTCTCGCGGAACACGCGGGCGGAGTAGGCCGGATAGCTGCCGCGCGCCTGCACGTCGATAAAGAACAGGTTCTCGCGATCTTTCTCCAGCGCCATCCACACGTCTTCTGGCTTGCAGGAGTACGGGTAGAAATTCCCGCCCGCCAGCATGCAGCCGACCTGATTTTCCGTGTTTACCTCGTGGGCGATTTTGGTCGCCAGCGCGCTCGCCACCAGCTCGTGGTGTGCGGCCTGATATTTCACCTGATCTTCGTTTTCGCCTTCTTCAAATACCAGGCCCGCGCCAGAGAACGGGCTGTGCAACATGATGTTGATTTCATTGAAGGTCAGCCAGTATTTCACCAGACCATTAAATTCCTCGAAGCAGGTGCGGGCGTAACGGGCGAAGAAATCGACCATCTTGCGGTTGCGCCAGGAACCGTACTCCGTCACCAGGTGCATCGGCACGTCGAAGTGGCAGAGGGTCACCAGCGGCTCGATGTTGTACTTTTTGCACTCTTCAAACACCGCGCGGTAGAAGGCAATACCTTCTTTATTGGGCAGCAGCTCATCGCCATTTGGATAGAGGCGGCTCCAGGCAATTGAGGTGCGGAACACCGTAAACCCCATCTCCGCCATCAGGGCGATGTCTTCTTTGTAGCGATGATAAAAATCAATCGCTTCATGGCTTGGGTAAAACTCGTCGTCACGCAACGAAAACCGCTTTTCCTTACCGACCTTTACCGCCAGACGATTCGCGCCGTGGGGGATCATATCGACCGTTGTGAGCCCTTTGCCGCCTTCGCGATAAGCGCCTTCACTCTGGTTGGCGGCAAGCGCGCCGCCCCATAAAAATCCTTTTGGAAAAACAGACATTCTTACCTCACTCTCAATTTATGCTTTTGCTGCTTTGCTCTGTACCGGGGCACTCTGGAGGGCGCGCGCTTTTTCAGCATCGTCTTCGACCGGGATATCTTCAAAACCTAATATCAGGGTCAGAACGAACGACAGCACCACCGCCAGCGCCATGACACCGAACACCCAGACGATGGTCATCGGGTTTGCCGGATCGAAGAACTGCACGCTGGTAAACAGCCCCGGTGCGGCCATCGAATGGCTGGCAAGTCCGGCAATGCCGGCCACCGCACCGCAGATAAAACCGCTGATCAGGCTCGCAATCAGTGGACGTTTCAGCCGTACCGCTACACCGTACAGCGCGGGTTCAGAGATCCCCGCCATGATGGCAGAGGCTGCCGCCGCTAACGCCGTCTGGCGCAGCTCCGGGTTTTTGGTTTTCCAGGCTACCGCCAGAGACGAACCGCCAAGGGAGAGGTTGGCGCCGATTTCCGACGGCATGACCATCCCTTCTTTGCCCGTTTCGGCAATGGTCTGGATGATGGTTGGCGTAAAGACGCGGTGCATCCCGGTCATCACCAGCAGCGGCCAGAGTGCTCCCATGATCGCCACGGAGAGCCAGCCCAGATAGCCGTGAATGGTGTAAACCAGCGCGGAGATGGCGCTACCGATCCAGATCCCCAGCGGCCCAATCAGCACAATGGCGAGCGGGGCGGCAATCAGCACGATCAGCATCGGTTTGAGGAAGTTTTTGGTCACTGCCGGGGTAATGCGATCGACCCAGCGTTCGATGTACGACAGGCACCAGGTCATCACCAGCGCCGGGATCACGGTGTAGGTGTATTTCACCGCCGTTACTGGAATGAAGGCGAACTCAACGTGCTCGCCCTGCGCGGCTTTCGCCATCAACTCGATAAAGCTCGGATGCACCAGCACGCCCGCGATGGCGATCGCCAGCGACATGTTGGTTTTGAATTTCACCGCTGCCGAGGCCGCCACCATCAGCGGCAGGAAGAAGAAGGCACCGTCGCCAATCACGGTGAGAATGGTGAGCGTCGGCGCGCCTTTAGGCAGCACGCCGGTCATCTCAAGGATCATCGCCAGCAGTTTAACCATCGAGCCACCGATGATCGCCGGGATCAGCGGCGACATGGTGCCGATGAGCGCATCCAGGATCCCGGCGCCAATGCGGCGCAATGTCAATTTCTGTGGACCTTCCGGTGATGCAGGCTGCAGGTCGGCTGGCAGCAGGCTGACTACCTCGCGGTAGGCCTGAGAAACGGTGTTGCCAATGATCACCTGGCACTGGTTGTCGTTGCGCACTACGCCGAGCACGCCGCTAATGCTTTTCAGACGCGCAGCGTCGGTGAGGCTTTCGTCTTTCAGGACGAAGCGCAGACGCGTCATGCAGTGGGTGACGGCGACGATGTTCTCTTTGCCGCCCAGCGCGCTGACGACATCATTCGCCAGCGCAGCGTAATTTTTGGCCATCGGATGAGATCCTGTTATCGTTGTGAGAAATGTAGGAAACCGGTTCCACATAATCATCATGAGTTTCTTTGAATGAAACAAGATCACATTTCGACCATTTTTTCATTTCGTGATGATGATCACCAGGCGGTGCAAAAAGCGTGATTTCATCGCTGCGACAATTTTTCTGCAGTGCAGTACACTGCGCTCCATCAGTTTCAGACGGAATAACAAGATGACCACGATGCTTGAAGTGGCGAAGCGGGCAGGCGTTTCGAAAGCAACGGTATCCCGGGTGCTGTCGGGAAATGGCTATGTCAGCCAGGAGACCAAAGACCGGGTGTTTCAGGCCATTGAAGAGAGCGGCTATCGCCCGAATTTACTGGCGCGCAACCTGGCGACCAAACGCACCCAGACGCTGGGGCTGGTAGTGACAAACACCCTGTACCACGGCGTCTACTTTAGCGAACTGCTGTTTAACGCCGCGCGGATGACAGAAGAAAAAGGGCGGCAGCTGATCCTTGCTGACGGCAAGCACAGCGCTGATGAAGAGCGTGAGGCGATCCAGTATTTACTCGATATGCGTTGCGATGCGGTGATTATCTACCCGCGTTTCCTGAGCGTGGATGAGATGGATGAGATCGTCGAGAAGTGTGAGCAACCGATTATGGTGCTTAACCGCCGCTTGCGGAAAAACAGCAGCCACAGCGTCTGGTCCGATCATAAAGCTTCCTGTCAGGAGGCGGTGTCGCAGCTGATTGAGAAAGGGCACAGAGAGATCGCATTTATCACGGGTTCGCTGGATTCACCCACCGGGGTTGAACGTCTCTCCGGCTACAAGGACGCACTGGCACAGCACCAGATCCCGCTAC
This sequence comes from Enterobacter sp. E1, assembly GCF_016809815.1. Taxonomy (NCBI): domain Bacteria; kingdom Pseudomonadati; phylum Pseudomonadota; class Gammaproteobacteria; order Enterobacterales; family Enterobacteriaceae; genus Enterobacter; species Enterobacter sp. E1. Next base: position 444,476 of record NZ_JAFBJM010000003.1, read on the forward strand.
GCCCTGAGCTGATTTCGCAGGGAAAGTGGAACCCGGCCAGTGGTGCCGCGGCGGTTTCCGAGCTGTTGGCTCGGGGGGCAACCTTTACGGCGCTGGTGGCGAGTAACGACGATATGGCAATCGGTGCTATGAAGCAGCTGTACGACAGCGGCGTGGCCACCCCGGACGCGGTATCGGTGATCGGTTTTGACGACGTGGCCATCGCACCTTATATCGTGCCGTCGCTTTCCAGCGTTCGCATTCCGGTGACGGAGATGATCAAAGAAACCATCAGCCGACTGATCTTTATGCTCGACGGCGGGGAGTTTAAATATCAGCAAACGTTCTCCGGCGAGCTTGTCCTGCGCGATTCCGTCATTGACGGCCCTCATCGTTGATGTCGACAGCTGTCATCGTCAGAAGTGACGATGACAGTGCCAGCGTAATTTTTAAATTTATTTAAAATCAATGCCTTAATAATTGGCACGGTTTATGAATATCTCCGCGCATAACAGTAATGCTGGAGAAGCAGATGAACCGTTTTATTATGGCCGATGCCAGTAAGTGCATTGGTTGCCGTACCTGTGAAGTGGCGTGCGTGGTTTCCCATCAGGCGGAGCAGGATTGCGCGTCGCTTACCCCTGATACTTTTTTGCCGCGCATCCATGTCATTAAAGGCGTGAATATTTCCACCGCCGCCATCTGTCGTCAGTGCGAAGACGCACCGTGCGCGAATGTCTGCCCGAACGGGGCGATTAAACGCGAAAAAGGGTTTGTGCACGTGATGCAGGAGCGCTGCATCGGCTGTAAAACCTGCGTGGTTGCCTGCCCGTATGGCGCGATGGAAGTGGTTGTCCGTCCGGTTGTGCGTAACAGCGGCATGGGACTGAATGTGCGCACGGACAAAGCCGAAGCCAACAAGTGTGACCTCTGCTACCACCGTGAAGCGGGCCCGGCCTGCATGGAAGCCTGCCCGACGCACGCCCTGGTGTGTGTTGATCGCGATAAGCTCGAACAGATGAGTGCGGAAAAACGCCGTCGTGCAGTGTTCGATACCTCTTCATCTCTGCTGTTCTGATCCGCCATGTGCAGTAACGGCGTACAGCTGCGCGTGCGCGGCAAAGTGCAGGGCGTCGGGTTTCGTCCCTTCGTCTGGCAACTGGCGCAGTCGCTTCAGTTAACCGGCGACGTCTGCAATGACGGAGAGGGCGTGCTGGTGCGGCTCGCGGGTAATGGGGGGGCCTTTACCGCGAGGCTGCGCCAGGACTGCCCACCGCTGGCGCGTATTGACGCGATCGACTTGCAGCCCTTCACCTGGAGGCGTGTGCCGGAGGACTTTACCATCCGTCACAGCGCGGGCGGTGCGATGGACACCCAGATTGTACCGGATGCCGCTACCTGTCCGGCATGCCTGGCTGAGATGCGCGATCCCCGTGAACGCCGTTATCGCTATCCGTTTATCAACTGCACCCACTGTGGTCCGCGTTTTACCATTATCCGCGCCATGCCTTATGACCGCCCGGCCACGTCGATGGCGACATTCCCCCTGTGCGAACCGTGTGAAACGGAGTATCGCAACCCCGCAGACCGCCGTTTTCATGCGCAGCCCGTCGCCTGCCCGGACTGCGGGCCGGAGCTGGAATGGCGTGCGGGGGACATCATTACTACCCGCGAGTCTGCGTTAAGCGCTGCGGTAGAGATGCTGAAAAACGGTGGCATTGTTGCCATCAAAGGAGTTGGGGGTTTTCACCTCGCCTGTGATGCGCTCATTCCGCAGGCGGTCGCGCGACTTCGAACGCGCAAACAGCGTCCCTCGAAGCCGCTGGCCGTGATGATCCCGCAGGCGGAAGCGCTGCCGACGGCGATTCAGACGCTGTTATGCTCACCCGCAGCCCCCATTGTGCTTACGCCAAAGGTGTGTCTGCCCGCGTTACCCGACGAGATAGCTCCGGGCCTGGACTCGGTAGGCATCATGCTGCCCGCAAACCCGCTGCAACATTTGCTCATGCTCGACTGCCAGCGTCCGCTGGTGATGACCTCCGGCAATCTCAGCGGCAAACCGCCCGCCATCAGTAATCAGCAGGCGCTGGACGAGCTTGGGGAGATTGCAGACGGTTTTCTGCTTCACAACCGCGACATTGTGCAGAGGATGGATGATTCGGTCCTGCTTCAGGACGGGACAATGCTGCGCCGTGCGCGCGGGTTTGTGCCGGATGCCATCACGTTGCCTGCAGGTTTTAGCAATATCCCCGCCATGCTATGTACAGGTAGCGAGATGAAAAATACGTTCTGCCTGGTGCGCGGGAACCAGGCCGTGCTGAGCCAGCATTTTGGCGATCTCAGTGACGAGGGTGTCGAAGCCCAGTGGCGTTTGGCACTGGCGGTGATGCAGCAGATCTACACCTTTCAACCGGAGCGTGTGGTGTGCGATGCCCATCCGGGTTACCACTCCCGACAATGGGCACAGGAGCAGGCGTTGCCGGTCGACACCGTGTTGCACCATCACGCACACGCGGCGGCGTGCCTGGCTGAAAACGGCTGGCCGCTCGACGGTGGCGATGTTATCGCATTGACGCTGGACGGGATCGGCATGGGCGAGAACGGTGCGCTGTGGGGTGGGGAATGTCTGCGGGTAAACTACTGCGACTGTGAGCATCTCGGTGGATTACCTGCCGTGGCGTTGCCTGGTGGGGATCTGGCGGCCGTTCAGCCGTGGCGCAATTTACTCGCACATTGCCTGGCGTTTGTGCCTGACTGGCAGCACTACCCGGAAACGCGTGCGGTACAGCGCCAAAACTGGCCGCTGCTGGCGACAGCAATCGGGCGTGGCGTCAATGCGCCGCTGGCCTCGTCATGCGGAAGGCTTTTCGATGCAATCGCCTGCGCGCTGGGCATAGAAACGCAACGCTACGAAAGTGAAGCGGCTTGCCGGCTGGAAGCACTGGCTTCACAGTGCGCCGGTGTCGCGCACCCGGTCACGCTTTCGGTGGATAATCTCTCCCTCTTCTGGCAGCAATGGCTGAACTGGCAGGCGGAGCCCTGCGAACGCGCATGGGCGTTTCACGATGCGCTGGCAAAAGGGTTGGCGCAATTAGTCAAATTGCATGCCATGCGTTTATCACTTTCCACGGTGTGCTTCAGCGGTGGGGTGTTACACAACCGCCTGCTGCGTGCGCGTCTGCGTCATTATCTTTCTGACTTTACGCTTCTTTTTCCTTCGCGCCTGCCCGCAGGTGACGGAGCGATCTCCTTCGGGCAGGCGGTGGTCGCCGCCGCCCGGTCATGTTCACAAAGGACTTAAAATGTTACGACTCTTACGCAATGAACCTCGTGCCGCGCTTCTGCTGCTGGCTCTGGTAATGGCAAACCTGCTGGCCTGGGGATGGGCATGGCAAACCTTCAGCGGCAGCACGGCGTTGATGGCGGCAAGCCTGCTTGCCTGGTGTTACGGACTTCGCCATGCGGTGGATGCCGACCACATTGCGGCTATTGATACCGTCACGCGTAAGATGATGCAGCAGGGCAAACGCCCATCCGGCGTAGGGGCCTGGTTCTCGCTGGGTCATTCCACCATCGTGGTGCTGGCCTCCATTGCCATTGCTGCCACCGCTACGGCGTTTCAGAAAAATATGGCATGGTTTCACGAGACAGGGAGTCTGATTGGAACAGCCGTTTCCGCGACTTTCCTGCTGGCGATGGCGCTGGTCAATATGGTGATTTTACGCGGCGTCTGGCGCAGTTTTCAGGCGCTGAAAAAGGGGCGCGCGACAAGCAGTGAAGTAGAGTTACCTGCACAGGGCGGCGTCATGAACTGGTTATTTGGCGCAACCTTCCGGCTGGTCAACAAAAGCTGGCAGATGTACCTGGTCGGATTCCTGTTTGGTCTGGGGTTTGACACTGCCACCGAAATTGGCGTGTTGGGCATTTCTGCCGCCAGCGCCTCTCACGGGATGTCGGTGTGGTCAATCATGATCTTCCCGGCGCTCTTCGCCAGCGGTATGGCGCTGGTCGATACCCTCGACAATTTGTTGATGGTCGGTGCTTACGGATGGGCGTTTAACAAACCGCAACGTAAGCTCTACTACAACATGACCATTACCGGGACATCTGTGGTGGTGGCGCTGTTTATTGGCGGGCTGGAAGCGCTGGGTCTGCTGATGGATAAATTCGCCCTCAGCGGTGGCGTCTGGGATGTGATTGGCGCGGTAAACGACAACCTGGGCAACGCCGGATTTGTGGTGGTCGGGCTGTTTGTCGCCTGCTGGCTGATCTCCATGGTCAACTACCGCTGGCGCGGCTACGATGCGCTGGTCGTGCGCTCCTGAGCCGGCGGTAGCCAGGCGCGGGTGAAATCAAGCCAGCCGCTGGCAGTCAGCACAATGTTCTGCACATTTTCCATCGTGTTGATGCGATAGCGGTAGTGGAAAAGCGGCGTACAGGCGCCGCTTTCAAGCAGGCGATGAAAGAAGGCGGGCAAGTGTGCTCTTAGCGTTTCCTCACTTTCGCAATACGCCATCAGCGTCTGCTTTGCGTTTTGCCACGCGCTCTCACCCAGCGCGGCGATCCACGCGGGTTCTTCAGTAAACCACTCTGCCAGCGCAAAGACCGGTACTTCACCGGCAAGATAATCCCCCAGTAAGATATCCGCTTGCGCCAGCGCGTCAGGCGCATGCCACTCTTCGCGATCTTTCCAGTGAATCGTGACGTCGCAGCCACGCTTTTTCAGGCGAGTTTGCAGCATGCCGGCGAGATCGCACAGCACCGGCGTGTGATAGCAGACCAGTGAAAGGGCTGGTGGAAGCGTCACGTCAGGCGCTTCAGGATACGCGGGTGTCGTGATCCCGGGCAGTATTTCCGTACGGGTTTCAACATCATCCCGGCGGATGAACTGCTGGTTAAGATGCTGGATTTCCTGGCGTAACCAGGCGGCCAGCGGTTGTGGTAACCGGGCATTCACCATCAGCCAGGAAAACCCACCGCTGGTGGTGGTGATGGACTCCTGGGCGTTTTCTCCTTTACCAACGGTTATCCATGCCGGTTTTTCTGTTCCGGCGCGGGTTCGCCAGAACTCAATTGCATGCAGCAGGGGATGTGTCGCAAAGTACCACGGCTGACGCTCAAGGCGCAGATAGTGCGAGTGATGATGAGCAATTGCAAAGGGGCCAGCACCCACATTCGGTTGTTGCGGATGTGGCAAACGGCAAACATGATGCGCGAGACGATGCGCCAGCATGGCGTCTGGCGCGTTAAGCGTGATTTCCAGACACCACGGTGCGATAAGTATCACTTTGCTCACGTGAGTTAGCCCCGTATTACGTGCGGGATCGGCCAACAACTGGTGCAGCGCGCCGAGAATATCTTCATCACTGATCGCTTGTCCGTTATGCCAGTGCGCACCGCTACGCAGGTAAAAGCGCCAGTGAAGTTTGTCGTCACTGCTCTCCCAGTGATGGGCTAAATCGGCCACCGGTTGCGGGTGGCCGGGGAGGTAACGCGTCAACCCAGCGTGAACCGCGCAGATAATATGCTGTTCGGCACGGCGACGCTGGAGAGCGGGATGAAGCGAGGTGAGCGGGCGATACCATGGAATACGGAGCGTCGGCTGGTGTTTAAGCCATTTACCCCCTAAAAACGGAGTAATGATGTGATGCAGGCTAGCCGGGTCGCCATCGGCCAGCTGCAACGCGCTCTGGTAGTCCCCTTTTTCCAGGCAGGCATGCATCAGCGGTGCGCTCAGTTCGCTGGTGGTCGTCAGGCAATACAGGATGGCACGATGCCCACGTCCTGGTTGCGCCTGCCAGCTTAACCATCCGCTTTGCGTAAGCTGGCGCAGCAATGTGCGTGCATGGCGCTCACTGCATAACGCGACACCGGCCACTTCCGCGATGGTCGTGGGCTTTGGCTCTGTGCCGTAGTGCTGATAAAGCCGTTGATACTGTCGGATTTTCTGAAGCTGGCGCATGACGGCGTACCGGTAACAAAAGGAGAATGGTGAGAGTGTAGGGTGTTTTGCGGAATAAATAAGGGTGGGATATATAAAGTGTTCCGGTTTTATTCCCTCTCCGGTGAGAGAGGGAACAGGATTGTGCAGCGTCAGGCTTCGATCTGCGCCCGGATCTTCAGCGCGATGCTTTCGGCCTGTGGGCCCAGAATCACCTGCGCGTTCTGCGTACCCATTTTCAGAATGCCTTTCGCCCCCAGTGATTTCAGCGCCGGTTCATCCAGCACGCTGTTATCTGTAAGCGTTAAGCGCAGGCGAGTTATACAGGCATCGACAATCTTCAGGTTATCTTTGCCACCCAATGCTGCGATGTATTGGGCAATCGCCTCGCTTTGATCGTCAGAATCACCCGTTACCGTGTCGTCGTCTTCGCGACCCGGCGTTTTCAGCTTGAAGAAGCGAATCGCGAACGTGAATACCACAAAGTAGATCGCGAAGAACAGAGCAATCAGAGGGATCAGGAGCCACGGCTTCGTGGCAAGACCCCAGTTCAGGACGAAGTCGATAAGCCCGGCGGAAAAACCAAAGCCATGCAGCACGCCGAGGCTGTTGGCGATTACCATACTCACACCAGCAAGTACCGCATGCAGGGCATACAGGGCTGGAGCGAGGAACAGGAAGGAGAACTCAATTGGCTCGGTAATGCCCGTCAGGAAGGCGGTCAGGGCGACAGAGAGCAGCATCCCGCCGACGGCTGAGCGACGTGCTTTTGGCGCGGCGAAATACATCGCCAGTGCTGCACCCGGAAGACCGCCCATAAAGATCGGATATGCCCAGGCCATGTAGACCCCCGCATGCGGGTCACCGGCGAAGAAGCGGTTAAGATCGCCCCGGGTAAAGTCGGTGGCAATCTGCGTGATGCTGGATCCGTCAATACCTGGCACCGCGCTGCCAACGACCAGACCTTTCACCACGTCCGGCGCGAGACAGATGTTATGTACCGCGCTGGCAGCATCGTAAGTCACTTTCAGACAGTCACCGAGGCTGAACCAGAAGACGGAATGCAGTATGTAGTGCAGGCCGAAAGGAATTAACGCGCGGTTAAGGACACCGTAAATAAACCAGCCGGGCTCACCGCTACGGGACACCAGCAAACTGAAGGTATCAATACCGTGCTGCACGGAAGGCCAGACGTAGCCGCAAATCCATGCGATGAACAGACAAATTAACCCGGTCATGATGGGCACCAGACGTTTACCAGCAAAGAACGCAAGGAAATCCGGCAGTTTAGTATTGGAGAAGCGGTTATAGCAGTGACCGGCCACCACACCCGCAATAATCCCGGCAAAGAAGGACATGTTAATGGAGGCGTTAATCACCGCTGTGGCTTTGGTGAGGACCAGAAAGCCGACAGCACCCGCGAGGGCTGCAGCACCTGCATTGTCTTTTGCCAGACCAATGGCGATACCCAGAGCAAACAACAGCGGCAGGCTGTCGAAGATCCCGCCACCGGCACTGGCAATAAACGGAATATTAAATACGTCAGGCTGGCCGAGGCGTAATAATATGGCTGCAACCGGTAAGGTGGCGATAGGCAACATCAGGGCTTTACCCAGACGTTGAAGATAACTAAATGCATTCATGAGAGAGGATTCCAAAAAGACTTAATTCACATCGGAAAATAACAGCTTTTATTTTAATGTGGAAGCAGGGGAGATAAAAATGTGATGCGATATAAATTAATTTTTATTATATTCCTCAGGTGAGTCATTCCTGAAATAAACAATGATGCATTCTATTATTTGTTCCGGTTTTTGCTGGTGGCGCTTCACACATTTACTGAAGGAGAAGCGCCGCCAGACCTTCAGTTATCACGTTTGCTTACCGGAATCATCAGCTCCCGCAGGCGCTCGATACGAGCTTCAGGACTCAACCATAGCCAGCGAAATAAAATGTGCTCTGCTTTTCTGACCTGCTTAAAATAGTGAGCGAGATAGTTAAGCTCTTCGGTGAAATGTGCCATGAAATACCCCTTTCGCGTTAATGTGTGATCAGGGTAGATTGTTATTAGGGAATAAAACAGGGCAATGTTTTTCAGGTGTTCCGGTTTTAAGTATTGATGGGAATAATAAATAAAGGATTGATGGCGATGATTTATCTTATTTGTATTTACTTTATGAATAAATTGCGTAAAAAAAAGCGTTTAGACTTTTGAACTTCGCCAACCTGCACCGGCTGGCGAAGTGTCCTGGGCTCAAAGATTAGATAATTCCAGCCTGATAGAAATCCTGCAGGTTGATGGCGCCGCACAGCTTGCCGCTGTCATCCACCACCGGCGCGGCGGTGATTTTACGTTTCATCAGAACCTCTTTGGCCTCAATGGCGCGGCTGTCGGCGTTCAACGTCAGCCCGCCCTGGGTCATCGCTTCAGAAACCGGCGATTCCAGCTTGCCGCCGCCGACCAGCCAGCGACGCAGATCGCCGTCGGTAAATACACCTTTAACAAAGCTGTCGCTGTCACACACGGCGACCAATCCCATTCCGGTACGGCTCAGTTCCAGCATCGCGTCCATCACGCTGGTATCGAGTTTGACCTGTGGGATGGCATCGTCGATGCGCATCAGGTGATGAACCTTGTTGAGCAGGTGTGCGCCGAGCGCACCCGCCGGATGCGAACGGGCGAAATCTTCTTCGTTAAAGCCGCGCGCCTGCATCACCGCCATCGCCAGCGCGTCGCCCATCATCAGCGTATTAACGGTGCTGGATGTGGGGGCGAGGTGCATCGGACAGGCTTCACGCTCAACGGAAATATCCAGCGTGGCCTTGGCTGCCAGCGCCAGCGGCGAACGGGATTTGCCGGTCATCGCCAGCAGAGCGACCGTTTTTTCCTGCAGGCGCGGAATGATGAGATCCAGCTCTTTGGCCGAACCGGAGTAGGAAATAAACAGCATCACATCGCGGCTTTCGATCATCCCCAGATCGCCGTGAAGTGCTTCTGCCGGATGAACGAAGAAGGCCGGAGTACCGGTGCTGGCAAGCGTCGCCGCAATTTTCTTACCGATGTGACCCGACTTACCTATTCCGGAGACAATCACCTTACCTTCGCACTGAATAATGGTGTTGGCCGCGCGAACAAAATCCTCGCCCAACCGTTCGGGCAGGCGGCTGGCTTCCTGTAGCTCCAGCATCAGGGTCTGGCGGCCAGCGTTTAACAGAAAATCACTCATCTTTCTCTCCGGTTACGATCACGTCGATGCCTTTCTCTTCCAGCGCTTTTTTGAACGCCGGGTCGATACCTGCGTCGGTAATCAGTTTGTCGACGCTTTCCAGGCTGCAAACGATATTGGGGCTTTTACGGCCAAACTTCGATGAATCTGCCATCAGAATCACTTCCCGCGCGGCATTGCACATGGCTTTGCTGACGCTGAACACCTCGTTGAAGGTGGTCACGCCCGCGTTCAGGTCGATGCCGTCGGTGCCCATAAAGAGTTTATCAAAGCTGAAGTGGTCGAAGGCGTTCTCTGCCAGCTGGCCGTGGAATGACGCCGATTTCTTACGGAAGGTGCCACCCGGCATCAGAATGGTTTGCTCGCTATCGAATTCAGAGAGGGCGTTGACGATATGCAGGCTGTTGGTCATCACCGTGATGTTGTTAAAGCGACTGAGTAGCGGGATCATTTGCAACACGGTACTGCCTGCGTCAAGAATGATGGAATCGCCATCGTGGATAAATTTCACCGCCGCTTCGGCAATCAGCGCCTTCTGGTGGGTGTTGATCAGCGTTTTGTGATCGATAGGCGGGTCGGCTTCATCCTTATTGAGCACCACACCGCCGTAAGTCCGAATGACGGCGCCAGAGTTTTCGAGCAATACCAGGTCTTTGCGTATTGTCGTGCCGGTGGTGTCAAAGTAGTGGGCCAGATCGTCTACCGAGCATTTTCCCTGCTTTTGCAGATGCTCGAGAATGGCGGCCTGCCGCTGACGAGGTTTCATAGGCGCTTCGTTCCTTAGGTTGCGAAATGATAATTTCGCAAGTCTATAGCTTTCACAACGAAATTATCCATGTTTCAGATTAAGCGCTAATGATAGTGCATTCTGACAGAGTGGATCATGGGGAAAGATCACATCAGGCTGCAATTCCTGCAACGACAGTCCGTTAATCGCCTGGATTTTCGCCGGGCGGGCGAAAACGGTCATGCCGCGCATAATGAGGGAATCGCAGACCTTATCATCTTCGTCCAGCGCAACGGCAACCACCACGCGTGGTTTGAAACGTCCACCAGAACGCCCGACGCCCACGCGGCCTTTCTGACACAGCGCATCAAAGGCGCGGTTAAACTGATGGATCTGCCAGCCGCCGAAAGCCATCTGGCAGAACCAGGCGAGGGCGGCGACGGTGATGAGTGCTGTGACCATATCGGCTCCTTGTTGTGTTCCCTCTCCCACAGGGAGAGGGTTAGGGTGAGGGCATCAGCCTGCTCGATCAGAACATCACCTGCCCACCGGTGACGTTAATTGACTGCCCGGTGCAGTACGAAGCTTTTGGACTGGCGTAAAACAGCAGCATATTCAGCACGTCCTGATAGTCGCATCCGCGCTTGAGAGGCACTTTATCAATGTAATATTGTTCCACTTCTTCAGCTTTGATGCCGAGCTTGGTGGCATACTGCGGCAGCAGGGACTGGAACATCGGCGATTTCAGCAGGTTGCCCAGCATCAGCGAGTGAACGGTAATGCCGTATTCGGCCAGATCCAGCGCCAGAGACTGCGTCAGCCCGACGCCGCCAAACTTCGCCGCGCTGTAGCCGGAGTTGTGCTTGCTGCCCACTTTGCCGGATTTCGAGTTAATCTGAATAATGCGCCCCTGAATGCCGTCGCGGATCATCAGGCGGGAAAACTCGCGGGCGCAGAGGAAATAACCCACCAGGTTCACCTGCAGCGAGCGGTCAAAATCCCCCAGTTCGAAATCGCTGATAAAGGCCGCTTTTGCAATTCCCGCGCTGTAAACCAGCAGGTCGGTACGGCCAAAAATCTCGTCCACACCGCGGGCAAGCGCCATTACGCTCTGCTCGCTGGTGGCATCGGCGCCAAACCCGTATGCCATCCCTTCGCCAAACTCGGTGTTGATGGTATCCGCCACGCGGGCAGCTTTTTCACTCTGAATATCCACTACCGCCACGCGGTAACCCTCTGCGGCAAGCCCACGGCAGAGGAACTCACCTAACGTTTGTCCCCCACCAATGACAACGGCAACCTGACTCATGTGATTCTCCTTAATTACGCAACAAATTTTAATGTACAGCCTGGGGTAACAGCCTGTGGAACCGGGCCATCGACGTGAACCGTGCCGGGGTATTCCGCCTGCGGCTGGCCGTCAAAACGCAGGGTGATATGGCCCAGCTCGCGCAGGTTTTGTTCGGCTACCTCACCGACGGCGGTCACGGCATAACGCGTTTCACCCAGCTCCAGCTGGCTGCCGGGCTTGAGTTCACCGTTCAGCACGCCATGGCAGTGGATAAAGCAAAACTCTTCGATATCCGCCGGGGCACCTTCGCGGAAGGTAATCAACATCTGGTCGCTCAGTGCCTCCGCCGCGCTCTGGCCGATGCGGGTAATGGTGGTTTGGTAAATCACGGTCATAACAAGAACCTCTTATTGATAAATAAAGCCAGAGACAAACCAGGCAATCAGCACCGTCGGCGCGCCCGTCAGGAAGCGGCTTACCAGCACGGACGGCACGCCCACGCGCACGGTGTCCTGGCGCGCTTCGGCTAGCGACAACCCAACGGGAATGAAGTCGCATGCCGCCTGGGCGTTAATGGCAAACAGGGCGGGCAGAGCAAGGTGCGGGGGAATATTACCCAGACCAATTTGCACACCAATCAGCACGCCGATGACCTGAGCAATCACCGCCCCAGGGCCGAGAAACGGCGACAGCAGCGGGAAGGAGCAGATCAGCGCCAGTGTGACCAGCCCAAGCGGATGGCTGGCGAGCGGGGCGAGTCCGTGGGCAATCCAGTCACCCAGACCGGAGGCCATGATGATGCCGATCAGCGCCGAGACGAATGCCATAAATGGCAGAATGGTTTTCAGCACGGTATCAATAGTGTCGCGCCCGGACTGGAACAGCACCGCCACGGCGGACCCCATGCCCATGCCGACTTTTGCCAACAGACCATCGCTCTGTTCGGTGATTTTTTTGCTGGTGTCGTAATCACGCGGTGTGGCTTTTTGTGGGGCAGGGGAGCCATTCACCAGAGTGATGTTGTCCTCTTTCACGCCCGACACATAAATGTCTTCCAGGATGTATTGCGCCAGCGGGCCTGACTTGCCGGTGGAGTGAATATTCACCGTCGGAATGCGACGCTTAGGATAGATGCCGCAGCGCAGCGTGCCGCCGCAGTCGATCACCGCCACGCCGATTTCCGCTTCCGGTGGCTCGCCCTCTTTAAAGCCGTCAACCGCTTCCCAGCCGGTCAGCTCGCGTAGTTTGTCAACGATCGCCGGGCGTGTGCCTGCGGTGATGTAGACGATCTTTTTGCCTTCTGTTGCGTCGAACTCCAGCGGGCCGCCCCAGCCGCCCGTGCCTTTCTCAATGCGGATCCGGTTCATGCTGTGGCTCCTGAAAGATGGACTTTCTGTTCAAGCTGGATGCCCATTTTTTTCTCGAAAATGGCGGTGGTGAGGTCCGTCACCCAGCCGCGGAAGAAGTTGGTGACGAGGCCAACCAGCAGATAGCTCACCGCCAGTGGTCCGAGTGGCAGACCAAGGGTGGTAAGGCCGCTGGCTATCCCGAGATAGACAAACAGCTCGCCGGGGTTGATGTGCGGGAACAGACCGTTCATCGAATGGCAGCTGTAGGAGGCCGCTGCGTAGTAACTTGGTTTGTACTTTTCTGGCATAAAACGCCCGAGGCTTAAGGTCATCGGGTTGCAGAAAACGAAGGTACCGATACAGGGTAATACCAGGTAGCGGGACAGTGGGTTACCCGCGCAACGCTGAGCGAAGCGTTCAATGCGCTGCTGGCCGATAAAGTTGATCAGCGCGTTCATGATCACCAGCAGGCTGATCAGCAGGGGCAGGATCCCGGTCACCATGCCGGTGAACACTTCTCCGCCTTTCTGAAACAGCCCGATGAACCACTCGGCGCCGTGGGTGATGGTTTCTATCATTCTTCTCTCCTGTGGGGCTTTTTTGTTTTTGTCTGGCCGGGCTAATAATAATCACCTTGAAAGGTTTTAAAGTGTTAGTTAGATCTCACAATGAAAGAAAAATGTATTATTTTGAAAGTTTATTGATGGGGTCAATGATTTTCGGTGGAAAAAAGCGAGGATTTGCGTGGGGGAGGTGCGTACTGCTTCCTTGAGGTGTTGCGGATGCTTTACCATACTGAGCTCTTATCGAACCCGTTAAATGGATGTCTCATGTTCAAGCGTCGTTATGCAGCGTTGTTACCTGCGCTTATTCTGCTGTCTGCCTGTAGTAGCAAACCTAAGACCGAAACCGTTCAGCAAACGGCAGGCGCGCCTTCCGGAGGATTCCTGCTGGAGCCGCAGCACAATATGATGCAGATGGGCGGCGACTTCGCGAATAACCCGGCGGCCGAGCAGTTCATTGATAAAATGGTGAGCAAACACGGCTTTGACAGGCAACAACTGCACGAAATTTTATCTCAGGCGAAGCGTCTTGATTACGTATTGCGCCTGATGGACAGACAGGCACCGACGGCCCAGGCGCCGAGCGGGCCAAATGGCGCATGGTTGCGCTATCGCAAACAGTTTATTACCCCGGACAACGTGCAGAATGGCGTCGTGTTCTGGAATCAGTATGAGGATGCGCTGAACCGTGCGTGGCAGGTCTACGGCGTGCCGCCGGAAATTATCGTCGGGATTATCGGCGTGGAAACCCGCTGGGGCCGCGTGATGGGCAAAACCCGCATCCTGGATGCGCTGGCGACACTGTCCTTTAGCTACCCGCGCCGTGCCGAATATTTCTCTTCCGAGCTGGAAACCTTCCTGCTGATGGCGCGTAATGAGCAAGATGATCCGCTCGATCTGAAAGGTTCGTTTGCCGGTGCGATGGGTTATGGCCAGTTTATGCCGTCCTCCTATAAACAATACGCCGTCGACTTTAACGGCGATGGTCACATCAACCTGTGGGATCCGGTGGATGCCATTGGCAGCGTGGCGAACTACTTCAAAGCGCACGGCTGGGTGCCGGGCGGCCAGGTGGCGGTGCAGGCTAACGGCCAGGCGCCGGGGCTGGAAAACGGCTTCAAAACCAACTACAGCATTTCGCAGCTGGCAGCAGCAGGCTTAACGCCAACGCAGCCGCTGGGCAATGCGCAACAGGCAAGCCTGCTGCGTCTGGATATCGGTACCGGTTACCAGTACTGGTACGGTCTGCCGAACTTCTACACCATCACCCGCTATAACCACAGCACCCACTATGCGATGGCCGTGTGGCAACTGGGGCTGGCGGTATCGCAGGCGCGTGTGCCTGCAGCGTCGCCGTTTAGTCAGTAACTCGTCTTATTCAGCCCTCTCCCTGGTGGAGAGGGCTGAAGATGGTCCCCTATTTTTCGCTGAAACATTTCGCCACACTCCCTTTTCAAACACACCATTTACAACGTCAATACCTTTCATTATTGTTATGTTATAACATTATTTCGGGTGTCGAGATGTCAATTTCCCTTTTTTCGCTCTCTGCGCCAGTTCGCCTTCTGCTGGCGCTGGCCATTATTGTGTTTCTCAGCCTGGCGGTGAGCTGGGCGGTAGCGCTGCCATGATCGTAATGAATGAACTGACCGCAGGTTATGAACGTCAGCCCGTCACGCGGCCGTTATCCGGCGTCATTGAACGCGGGAGTATGACCGCAATCGTGGGCGCTAACGGCTGCGGGAAATCGACGCTCCTGAAAACGCTCGCAGGGTTTATCGCTCCCGTGGGCGGGAGTATGCGCTGGCAGGAAAAGCGCCCGGTGATTGGCTGGCTGGCACAACGCCACGCGCTGGAAGCGCAATTTCCGTTGACCGTGCAGGATGTCGTCAGTATGGGGTGCTGGCCGGGCATTTCGCTTTTATCCGGCTTTCGTCGTGAAACACGCTTGCGGATTGCCGGTGCGATTGAGCGAGTCGGGCTGGAATCCATGGCGCTATCCACCATAGATGAGCTCTCCGGCGGCCAGTTTCAGCGCATGCTTTTTGCCCGTGTCCTGGTACAGCAGGCGCCGCTGGTAATGCTTGACGAGCCCTTTACCGGCGTCGATGAAGCCACCTGCAACGTGCTGATGGATTTGATGCTGGAGATGTATATGCAGGGACAAACCTTGTTAGCGGTACTCCACGACAGTGAACGCGTCTCGCGCCATTTCCCGCAGACATTACGGCTGGATGCTGACGTTCCCCAATGGAAAACCGAGCGGGTGAGGGTGGCATGATTTGGCAGCTCTTTTTCCAGCCGTTTATCGAGTACGGCTTTATGCGTCGTGCACTGGTGGTTTGCCTGGCGCTGTCGGTCAGCACCACGGCGCTCGGGGTTTTTCTTCAGCTACGCAGGATGAGCCTGATGGGGGATGCCCTTTCTCATGCCATTTTGCCGGGTGTCGCAGTGGGATATTTGCTCAGCGGCATGTCATTGCTGGCGATGAGTATCGGCGGTTTTATCGCCGGGATTGCCGTTGCGCTGGTGGCCGGGTTGGTTAGCCGACGCACGCCGCTAAAAGAAGATGCCAGCTTTGCCGGGTTCTATCTGGGATCGCTGGCATTAGGCGTCACGCTGGTGTCGCTGCGTGGGTCGAATGTCGATCTGCTGCATTTGCTGTTTGGTTCTATTCTCGCCGTGGACAACGATGCCGCACTGTTTGTGGCTGGGGTTTGTATCTTCACGTTAATCGTACTGGCTGTCTTTTATCGCGGGCTGGTGACAGAGGCGTTTGATACGGCGTGGCTGCAGGTGAATGCCCGTTGGTTACCCGGTCTGTTGCATGGCCTGTTTCTGGCGCTGCTGGTGCTTAACCTGGTGGCGGGCTTTCAGGTGCTTGGCACGCTGATGGCCGTCGGGTTGATGATGTTACCCGCCGTGGCCGCGCGATGCTGGGTACGCACCCTACCTGGATTACTTCTGATGGCAGGGATGAGCGGTATTTTCTGTGCATGGTTCGGGTTAAGCCTTTCCTGGGCTGTGAGCCTGCCTGCGGGGCCGTCTATTGTGCTCACCGCCAGCGCACTTTTCTTTATTTCTATTTTATTTGGCACGCGAAGCCAGCTCGCTGGCAGCCTGCGTGTGTTTTTTTAACGCAAGGGGAAACGATGAAACGTACAGGATTAGCAGTGGCGCTCGCGCTGGGGATGATGTCGCACGGCGTGATGGCGAAAACACTTAATGTGGTCACGAGTTTTTCAATATTGGGGGATATCACCCAGGAGGTGGGCGGTGACCATGTGAAGGTGACGACGCTGGTGGGGCCGGACGGCGATCCGCATACCTTCGAGCCGTCGCCGAAAGACAGCGCGGCGCTGAGCAAGGCCGATGTGGTGGTGGTGAACGGCCTGGGGCTGGAGGGCTGGCTTGATCGTCTGGTGAAAGCCTCCGGATTTAAAGGCCAACTGGTCGTCGCTTCAACCGGGGTGAAAACCCACACGCTTGAGGAAGATGGAAAGACCGTGACCGATCCTCACGCGTGGAACAGTGCGGCGAACGGGGCGCTGTATGCGCAAAATATTTTGAACGGGCTGGTAAAAGCCGATCCAGAAGACAAAGCAGCACTGGAGGCCTCAGGGAAGCCGTATATCGCGCAACTGACTCAACTGGATAACTGGGCCAAAACCCGCTTTAGCCAGATCCCACAGGCGAAGCGTAACGTACTGACCAGTCATGACGCTTTCGGTTATTTCAGCAGGGCCTATGGCGTCACGTTTATGGCGCCACAGGGGCTGTCGTCAGAGAGCGAAGCCAGTGCGGCGCAGGTTGCTGAGATTATTAATCAGATTAAAGCGGACGGCGTGAAAACCTGGTTTATGGAAAACCAGCTCGACCCGCGTCTGGTTAAACAGATTGCGTCAGCCACGGGCGCTCAGCCGGGTGGTGAACTTTATCCGGAAGCCCTGTCGGCAAAAGGCGGAGTGGCAGACACCTACGTGAAGGCGTTTCGTCACAATGTGAATACCCTCGCCGACAGCATGAAATAACATTCTCTAATGGCCGGTGCGCCCGCATCGGCTTTTTTCTGAAGCCCCCTCGTAAAACCTGAAGCGCATCCCCATATCTGACGAGAAAGTGCTATCTTGTGCTGCACGTTTTTCTGATGCCTGGAGCGAGAATGACTGACCATGAATTGATGCAGCTTAGCGAGATAGTTGGGCTGGCGCTTAAGCAACGTGGTGCGACAATCACCACTGCAGAGTCCTGTACTGGCGGCTGGGTGGCGAAAGTGATTACTGATATCGCCGGTAGTTCCGCCTGGTTTGAACGTGGCTTTGTGACCTACAGTAACGAGGCTAAAGCGCAAATGATTGGCGTGCGTGAATCCACGCTGGAACAGCATGGCGCGGTCAGCGAACCGGTGGTGATTGAGATGGCAATTGGTGCGCTCAAAGAGGCGCGTGCGGATTACGCCATTTCAATCAGCGGTATCGCAGGCCCGGATGGCGGCAGCGACGTGAAGCCTGTTGGCACAGTCTGGTTTGGTTTTGCCACGTCCAAAGGTGAAGGGATCACCCGCCGGGAGTGTTTTAGCGGCGATCGCGAAAGCGTGCGCCGTCAGGCAACGGAATATGCGTTAAAAACGCTCTGGCAACAATTTCTACAAAATACTTGATACTGTATGACCATACAGTATAATTGCACCAACAGAACAGAAATCCACGGTGAAGCAGCGTTGCTTCTCCCGGCATGACAGGAGTAATAATGGCTATCGACGAAAACAAACAGAAAGCGTTGGCGGCAGCACTGGGCCAGATCGAAAAGCAATTCGGTAAAGGCTCCATCATGCGCCTGGGTGAAGACCGTTCCATGGACGTGGAAACCATCTCCACCGGTTCGCTTTCTCTGGATATCGCACTGGGCGCTGGCGGTCTGCCGATGGGCCGTATCGTAGAAATCTACGGACCAGAGTCCTCAGGTAAAACGACGCTGACGCTGCAGGTTATCGCTGCGGCACAGCGTGAAGGTAAAACCTGTGCATTTATCGATGCTGAGCACGCGCTGGACCCTGTTTATGCTCGCAAACTGGGTGTTGATATCGACAACCTGCTCTGTTCTCAGCCGGACACCGGTGAACAGGCGCTGGAAATTTGTGACGCGCTGGCGCGTTCTGGTGCTGTTGACGTTATCGTGGTCGACTCCGTTGCCGCACTGACGCCAAAAGCCGAAATCGAAGGCGAAATCGGTGACTCTCACATGGGCCTCGCGGCACGTATGATGAGCCAGGCAATGCGTAAGCTGGCCGGTAACCTGAAACAGTCCAATACGCTGCTGATCTTCATTAACCAGATCCGTATGAAAATTGGTGTAATGTTCGGTAACCCGGAAACCACCACCGGTGGTAACGCGCTGAAATTCTACGCGTCTGTCCGTCTTGATATCCGCCGTATCGGTGCGGTAAAAGAGGGTGAGAACGTCGTCGGAAGCGAAACCCGCGTGAAGGTTGTGAAGAACAAAATTGCCGCGCCGTTTAAACAGGCTGAATTCCAGATCCTCTACGGTGAAGGGATTAACTTCTTCGGTGAGCTGGTTGACCTGGGCGTGAAAGAGAAGCTGATTGAAAAAGCGGGCGCCTGGTATAGCTATAACGGTGACAAAATTGGTCAGGGCAAAGCAAATGCGATCTCCTGGCTGAAAGAGAACCCGGCTGCGGCGAAAGAAATTGAGAAGAAAGTGCGTGAGCTTCTGCTGAACAACCAGGACTCCACACCCGACTTCGCAGTTGATAGCGTGGATGCTGAAGAAACCAACGAAGATTTTTAATGCTTCGTATAAAGACGAAGGGCTGCTGATGCGGCCCTTTTTGCATTTCTGAACCAGCAGGTTTTTTATGAGTGAACCTACCCCACGTCGACCCGCGTACGCGCGCTTACTGGACCGGGCAGTACGTATCCTTGCTGTTCGTGATCACAGTGAGCAAGAGTTGCGGCGAAAACTGTCGGCTCCCGTAATGAGCAAAAATGGCCCGGAAGAGATTGATGCCACGGCGGAAGATTATGAACGCGTGATTGCCTGGTGCTACGAGCATCACTATCTGGATGATGAGCGCTTCGCTTCCCGGTTTCTCGCCAGCCGTGGTCGGAAAGGATACGGCCCCGCGCGCATACGTCAGGAGCTGAACCAGAAAGGAGTAGCCCGCGAGTCCATTGAAAAAGCCATGCGAGAATGCGAGACCGACTGGTGCGAGCTGGCAAAAGAACAGGCGATTCGGAAATACGGTGAACCCCTGCCGCGTGATTTTTCAGAAAAAGTGAAAATCCAACGCTTTTTGCTCTACCGTGGCTTCCTGATGGAAGATATTCAGGATATCTGGCGTAATTTTGCCGATTGAACGCATGCGGGATTTTACTTCCCACTAAAGAAAACTTATCTTATTCCCACTTTTTCCAGTAGCTGGTCTGTCCAACTGTTTACAGGTACAGGCTTGCTACGACATTTCGTTAGCTTGATTTCAGGATAATTATGAGCAAGAGCACCGCTGAGATCCGTCAGGCGTTTCTCGATTTTTTCCATAGTAAGGGACACCAGGTTGTTGCCAGCAGCTCCCTGGTACCAAATAACGACCCGACTTTACTGTTTACCAACGCCGGGATGAACCAGTTCAAGGATGTGTTCCTTGGTCTCGACAAGCGTAATTATTCCCGTGCCACAACGTCACAGCGTTGCGTACGTGCGGGCGGTAAACACAACGACCTGGAAAACGTCGGTTACACCGCACGTCACCATACGTTCTTCGAAATGCTGGGCAACTTCAGCTTCGGCGACTATTTCAAACACGATGCCATTCAATATGCGTGGGAACTGCTGACCGGTGAAAACTGGTTCAACCTGCCGAAAGAGCGTCTGTGGGTTACCGTCTATGAAACCGATGACGAAGCCTACGAAATCTGGGAAAAAGAAGTCGGTATCCCGCGCGAACGTATTATTCGCATCGGTGATAACAAAGGTGCACCTTACGCGTCTGACAACTTCTGGCAGATGGGTGACACCGGTCCTTGCGGTCCGTGCACCGAGATCTTCTACGATCATGGCGACCACATCTGGGGTGGCCCTCCAGGCAGTCCGGAAGAAGATGGCGATCGCTACATTGAGATCTGGAACATCGTCTTTATGCAGTTCAACCGTCAGGCCGACGGTACCATGGAACCGCTGCCGAAGCCTTCCGTTGATACCGGTATGGGGCTGGAGCGTATTGCCGCGGTTCTGCAGCACGTTAACTCCAACTACGAGATTGACCTGTTCAGCACCCTGATCAAAGCCGTTGCGGAAGTGACCGGCGCGACCGACCTGAACAACAAATCCCTGCGCGTTATCGCGGACCACATTCGTTCCTGTGCGTTCCTGATTGCCGACGGCGTTATCCCGTCGAATGAAAACCGTGGCTACGTGCTGCGTCGTATCATTCGTCGTGCTATCCGTCACGGCAACATGCTGGGCGCGAAGGACACCTTCTTCTATAAGCTCGTTGGGCCACTGATTGGCGTGATGGGTGCTGCCGGTGATGAGCTGAAACGCCAGCAGGCGCAGGTAGAGCAGGTTCTGAAAACCGAAGAAGAGCAGTTTGCCCGTACGCTGGAGCGCGGTCTGGCGCTGCTGGACGAAGAGCTGGCAAAACTTAAGGGTGACACGCTGGACGGCGAAACCGCTTTCCGCCTGTACGACACCTACGGTTTCCCGGTTGACCTGACGGCGGACGTTTGTCGCGAGCGCAACATCAAAGTTGACGAAGCGGGCTTCGAAGCCGCGATGGAAGAGCAGCGTCGTCGTGCGCGTGAGTCCAGCGGTTTCGGTGCAGACTACAACGCGATGATCCGCGTTGACAGCGCGTCTGAATTCAAAGGTTATGAAGCGCTGGAACTGACCGGCAAAGTGACCGCCCTGTTTGTTGACGGTAAAGCCGTAGACAGCATCAGCGCAGGTCAGGATGCGGTTGTCATTCTGGACAAAACGCCGTTCTACGCGGAATCCGGTGGTCAGGTTGGCGATAAAGGCGAACTGAAAGGCAATGGTTTCAGCTTCAGCGTAAGCGACACCCAGAAATACGGCCAGGCGATTGGCCATCAGGGCAAACTGGTTTCCGGTTCTCTGAAAGTGGGTGAGGGCGTACAGGCTAACGTGGATGAAGCTCGCCGCGCGCGCATTCGTCTGAACCACTCTGCAACTCACCTGATGCATGCTGCCCTGCGCGACGTACTCGGTACCCACGTTGCACAGAAAGGTTCTCTGGTTAACGACAAAGTGCTGCGTTTCGACTTCTCGCATTTTGAAGCGATGAAACCGTCTGAAATCCGCGCGGTGGAAGATCTGGTGAACGCGCAGATCCGTCGTAACCTGCCAATCGAGACCCACATCATGGATCTTGAGGATGCGAAGAAAAAAGGTGCGATGGCGCTGTTTGGTGAGAAATATGACGAGCGTGTTCGCGTGCTGAGCATGGGCGACTTCTCGACTGAACTGTGCGGTGGTACTCACGCATCGCGCACTGGTGACATCGGCCTGTTCCGCATTGTTTCCGAGTCGGGTACGGCGGCAGGCGTGCGTCGTATCGAAGCGGTGACCGGTGAAGGTGCTATTGCCAGCCTGCATGCGCAGAGCGATCAGCTGCACGACATCGCACAGCTGCTTAAAGGCGATAGCCAGAACCTGGGCGAGAAAGTGCGCGTTGCGCTGGATCGCACGCGTCAGCTGGAAAAAGAGCTGCAGCAGCTGAAAGAGCAGGCTGCGGCGCAGGAGAGTGCAAACCTCTCCAGCAAAGCTGTAGACATTAAGGGCGTCAAACTGCTGGTCAGCGATCTGGCGGGCGTTGAGCCTAAGATGCTGCGTACTATGGTCGACGATCTCAAGAACCAGCTTGGTTCTACCGTTATCGTGCTGGCGACAGTGGCAGAAGGTAAGGTTTCTCTGATTGCGGGGGTCTCTAAGGATGTGACTGACCGCGTAAAAGCAGGGGAACTGATTGGTATGGTTGCCCAGCAGGTGGGCGGCAAGGGTGGTGGTCGTCCAGACATGGCGCAAGCCGGTGGTACGGATGCGGCGGCACTTCCGCAAGCTTTGGCCAGCGTTGAAAGCTGGGTAAGCGCGAAACTGTAATAATTACAAAGCACAAGCAGACGCCATAGCGGTAACGTTATGGCGTCTTGTTCACTGTGCTATCGATAACGATAAAGTCAGGTTGAGTTTGTGTATATCGGCTAAACTTACGTTTAACAGAATGTGATGCCGTGACTGCTTACACTTTACGTGTTTGTCATCGCTTACTTTTTGGCGTTATATGATGGATAATGCCGGGATACAAGAGACCCGACTCTTTTAATCTTTCAAGGAGCAAAGAATGCTGATTCTGACTCGTCGAGTTGGTGAGACCCTCATGATTGGGGATGAGGTCACCGTGACAGTTTTAGGGGTAAAGGGTAACCAGGTACGTATTGGTGTTAACGCTCCTAAAGAAGTATCTGTCCACCGTGAAGAGATCTACCAGCGTATCCAGGCTGAAAAATCCCAGCAGTCCAGTTACTGATATTGTCGCGTCTCGCTGTCGGGCGAGACGCAACCCTCCTGTCATTTTTCCTGCCCAAAGTTACCGTTTAATTTCAGTTGCTCTCTTTTTAACCACTCCGTTACTCTTAACTCGTCCTGACGCCACCATTTCTGCATAGGTTTTCTGTGAAGATGCCTGCAAAATCCGCTTATAAAACACCCTCTTTGCAGCTTTTACATGCGAATTGCGTGTGATTTGTGCAAACGATAAAAGCTTTTGGAAAATTGTTTGACTTATAAGTCCCAGAAAGTAATATATGCGCCACGCAGCGACGAGAAGCTCTTAACGAGTTACTCGAAGCACTCGAAAGAGGCGTTGTGTGGTGAGGTGGCCGAGAGGCTGAAGGCGCTCCCCTGCTAAGGGAGTATGCGGTCAAAAGCTGCATCCGGGGTTCGAATCCCCGCCTCACCGCCATTTTGCATCCGTAGCTCAGCTGGATAGAGTACTCGGCTACGAACCGAGCGGTCGGAGGTTCGAATCCTCCCGGATGCACCATCTATTACTTCATATTGCTTTCGAAGTGATATGAATATCGAGTAGTACAATAGTAAATCCCGATGCATCCGTAGCTCAGCTGGATAGAGTACTCGGCTACGAACCGAGCGGTCGGAGGTTCGAATCCTCCCGGATGCACCATTTACTATTTCTGAAAGCAGTACCCTGATGCATCCGTAGCTCAGCTGGATAGAGTACTCGGCTACGAACCGAGCGGTCGGAGGTTCGAATCCTCCCGGATGCACCATTTTACTGTTTCTGAAAGCATTTCCCGATGCATCCGTAGCTCAGCTGGATAGAGTACTCGGCTACGAACCGAGCGGTCGGAGGTTCGAATCCTCCCGGATGCACCATATTCTCCTTCTTTGTTTATTCCTTCGACGTTCCGTCAGCAATCACACTCTCAGTCAGCGACAAAAATCACCTTTTACGATAAAGTAATGCTTTGTTAATCGTTTAGCGAGAGCACGATGTACGCACAGTATGACGGTCTGATCTTCGATATGGACGGCACCCTCCTTGATACCGAACCTACGCATCGTCAAGCGTGGACTGACGTCCTGGGCCGCTACGGTATGCGTTTCGACCTTCAGGCGATGATTGCCCTTAACGGATCCCCAACCTGGCGTATTGCACAGGCCGTGATTGAAATGAATCAGGCCGATCTCGACCCGCACCTGCTCGCCCGTGAAAAAACCGATGCAGTAAAAGCCATGCTTTTAGATACCGTACGCCCGCTGCCGCTGATTGATGTCGTGAAAGCGTGGCACGGACGTCGCCCGATGTCGGTGGGGACGGGCAGCGAAAGCGCTATTGCAGAGGCTTTGCTCAATCATCTTGGCCTGCGCCACTATTTTTCTGCCGTGGTTGCCGCCGATCATGTTAAAAATCACAAGCCCGCACCAGATACCTTCCTGCTCTGCGCAGAATTAATGGGTGTACCGGCGGCAAAATGCGTCGTGTTTGAAGATGCTGATTTCGGTATTCAGGCCGCACGTGATGCTGGCATGGCCGCGGTGGATGTGCGCTTACTGTGAGTGACGCGCTGTCGCTTGCTTCATTATTCGCCAGCAGTTTTTTAAGCGCCACGCTCTTACCGGGCAATTCGGAAGTGGTGCTGGTGGCGATGCTGTTGTCCGGCGTGAGTCAGCCCTGGTTGCTTGTGTTAATAGCAACAATGGGTAATAGCCTTGGAGGGCTGACTAACGTTATTCTTGGGCGTTTCTTTCCGCTGCGCGAAAAATCGCGCTGGCAGGAAAAGGCAGTCGGCTGGCTAAAACGCTATGGCGCTGCCACGCTGTTATTAAGCTGGATGCCTGTAATAGGTGATTTACTGTGTCTGCTGGCGGGATGGATGCGCATCTCCTGGGGACCAGTGCTCTTTTTTTTGTGCCTTGGCAAGGCGTTGCGATATGTCCTCGTGGCATGGGCAACTCTGCAGGGTATGACGTGGTGGCACTAATTGGTGGAATGAATACGCGACCTTCAATCGTCAACCATTACAATTATGCTGAGTAACATTACTTTGACAGGCGGGAGGTCAATTTGATCCCGGACGTATCTCAGGCGCTGGCCTGGCTGGAAAACCACCCTCAGGCATTGAAGGGTATTCAGCGTGGTCTTGAGCGTGAAACGCTACGCGTAAACGCGGACGGCAGTTTAGCGACGACGGGTCACCCGAAGGCGTTAGGCTCGGCGCTGACACATAAATGGATCACAACCGATTTCGCTGAAGCGCTGCTGGAGTTCATCACTCCGGTAGAGGGTGATATTGATCATATGCTGACGATCTTGCGCGACATTCATCGCTATACCGCGCGCAATCTGGGCGATGAGCGTATGTGGCCCCTCAGCATGCCGTGTTATATCGAGCAAGGTCAGGAGATCGAGCTGGCTCAATATGGCACATCAAATATTGGCCGGCTCAAAACGCTCTATCGTGAGGGACTGAAAAACCGCTATGGCGCGTTAATGCAGACCATCTCTGGTGTGCATTACAACTTCTCTTTGCCCATGGCGTTCTGGCAGGCGAAATGTGATGAAACGGATAAGGACGCGATCTCTGCGGGCTACTTCCGCCTGATCCGCAACTATTATCGTTTCGGCTGGGTGATTCCGTACCTGTTTGGTGCGTCGCCTGCCATTTGCTCATCGTTCCTGCAGGGGAAACCGACTACGCTGCCGTTCGAGAAAACCGAGTGCGGGATGTACTATCTGCCGTACGCGACTTCCTTGCGCCTGAGCGATCTTGGTTATACCAATAAATCGCAAAGCAATCTCGGTATTACGTTTAACGAATTGCACGAATATGTGGCAGGATTGAAGCGGGCGATCAAAACCCCGTCGGAAGAGTACGAGAAAATCGGCCTTGAGAAAGACGGCAAGCGCCTGCAAATCAACAGCAATGTGCTGCAGATTGAGAATGAACTGTACGCGCCAATTCGTCCTAAGCGCGTGACGCGCAGCGGTGAAACACCGTCGGACGCGCTGCAGCGCGGCGGGATCGAATACATTGAAGTGCGCTCGCTGGATATCAACCCGTTCTCACCGATTGGTGTTGATGAGCAGCAGATTCGCTTCCTGGATCTGTTTATGGTCTGGTGCGTTCTGGCGGATGCGCCTGAAATGAGTTCAGACGAGCTGCTTTGTACCCGTACAAACTGGAACCGCGTAATTCTGGAAGGCCGTAAACCGGGTCTGACGCTGGGCATTGGCTGCGAAACAGCACAGTTCCCGCTGACGAAAGTCGGTAAAGATCTGTTCCGTGATCTTAAACGTGTTGCCCGGACAATGGACAGCATCGACGGTGGCGACGCATATCAACATATCTGCGACCAGCTGGTGGAATGTTTTGATAATCCGGAACTGACGTTCTCAGCACGCATTCTGCGTTCAATGATTGATCAAGGTATTGGTGGCACGGGGCGTTCACTCGGAGCAGAATACCGTGAGATGCTGATGCAGGAGCCGTTAGAAGTGCTGAGCGAAGCGGATTTTGTAGCAGAACGCGATGCATCTATTGTGCGTCAGAAAGAGGTTGAAGCGGCGGATACCGAGTCGTTTGAGGCGTTTCTGGCGAAGCAGGCTTAAGCAGAAAAGAAAAAGGCCACATCGCTGTGGCCAAAATATACATCTCTGAATTCAGGGATGATGATAACAAATGCGCGTCTTTCATATACTCAGACGCGCATTCTGTAGAAGAGTTCAGTTTATTTTAAAAAAAATCACTATCGGAGGTGACGTATGCCGTTATTAGATAGCTTTACTGTCGACCATACCCGTATGGAAGCACCTGCAGTTCGCGTGGCGAAGACCATGCACACCCCGCACGGCGACACGATCACCGTCTTCGATCTGCGTTTCTGCGTGCCAAATAAAGAAGTGATGCCAGAGAAAGGTATTCACACTCTGGAGCATCTGTTCGCTGGTTTTATGCGTGACCACCTGAACGGCAACGGCGTTGAGATCATTGATATCTCTCCGATGGGCTGCCGTACTGGTTTTTACATGAGCCTGATTGGTCAGCCGGAAGAGAAACGCGTCGCAGATGCCTGGAAAGCAGCCATGGAAGACGTGCTGAAGGTGAAAGAGCAGAACCAAATCCCTGAGCTGAACGTTTACCAGTGTGGTACTTACCAGATGCACTCCCTGGAAGAAGCACAGGAAATTGCGCGTCACATCATTGAGCGTGATGTTCGCGTGAACAGCAATGAAGAGCTGGCTCTGCCGAAAGAAAAACTGCAGGAACTGCACATCTAGTGCACCTTTTCCCTCTCCCATACGGGAGAGGGGAGAGCGAGGGTTGTTTAACCCCATGACCACAACCTCAACGTTCACCTTTACCCATCGTCCACTCGTTCCTTTTGCCCATGATTATGTTCATGGCGACAGCGAACCCTGGCATGAGCATGACTGCGCGCAACTGCTGCATACTTTGAGCGGGGTGGTGCGGGTTGATACCGCATCCGGCTGTTGGGTGGTTCCTCCTGGCCGCGGCGTCTGGCTGCCAGCGGGGACGCGTCATTCGCTTCGTATCACCGGGAACGTTGCGGCGCGCACGCTGTTTATCGATCCGCTGGCGCGTGCCGATCTCCCCGCAGCGTGCCAGATCGTGCAGATCTCCCCACTGTTGCGCGAACTGATCCTCGCTTCTCTCTCACTGCCTGAATCTTACTCGCCGGGGAGTCGAGATGAGCGCGTGTATGAACTCATTCTGGATGAAATTCGCATCATGCCTGTGCTGCCATTTCATCTGCCTGAGCCGGAGAGCGCCCCGTTACGCCACCTGTGCCAGCAGATCCGTCAGTCACCAGGAGATCGCTGGAACAGCCTTCAGGCCGCGAGTTCGCTTGGAATGAGCGAGCGCACGATGAACCGGCATTTTCAGCAGCAGACAGGATTACGTTACGTTGAGTGGCTGAGAAGGGCTCGCTTGCTGGAGGCGTTAGTGCGGCTGGCACAGGGCCAGCCGGTGCTACGCGTGGCACTGGAACTGGGTTACGGCAGTCACAGTGCCTTTACGGCGATGTTTCGTCGGGTGATGGGTGTCTCTCCCAGCGATTACTTTAAAAACGACTGACGGCGTTAAAGAGCGCCTGAAGAGAGGCGCGCGCGACGTCACTGTCGATACCCACGCCCCAGCGGCTGCAACCGTCCTGGAACAAACAGCGAATATAGGCCACTGAGCGGCTGTCACTGCGTTCACCCAGGGTATGTTCGTGGTAATCCTTAATCACAAACGGCGTGTTGACCCAGCGACTCAGGCCGCTGGCAGCGGCGGACAGCAAACCAATACCCTGACCTTCCAGCTGGCGTGTTCCCCCCTGCGTGGCGATGCTTGCCGTTAAGCGCAACTGCCCGTCCTGCTGGCTGTCGCTGCGGTACGATTGCAGGGCAAATGGTGGCGTTGCCACCAGGCCGTAACGGGTACGGAACAGTTGCCACAGTGCATTTTGCGTCATCTCTTTTCCGTGGCGATCCGTTTCCTGCTGTACGTGCTGGCTGAAATCCTGCTGCAGCGCACGGGGTAATTTCAGACCATGGTTCTGTTCAATAAGCCACGCGCTGCCGCTTTTCCCGGACTGGCTGTTCACGCGGATCACCGCTTCGTAGGTGCAGCCAATATCCTGCGGGTCCACAGGCAGGTAAGGCATCTCCCAGCGTTCGCCAGGCTTGCGGGCATCAAAGCCTTTTTTGATCGCGTCCTGATGTGAGCCGGAGAAGGCGGTATAGGCCAGCCGTCCTGCCCATGGATGGCGCGGATGCACGGGAAGCTGGTTGCAGGTTTCGACCACTTCCACCACCCGATTCATCTCGCTAAAGTCGAGATTCGGGTTAACGCCCTGACTGTAGAGATTCATCGCCAGCGTCACCAGACAGACGTTTCCCGTACGTTCCCCGTTGCCAAACAGACACCCTTCTACCCGGTCGGCGCCGGCCATCACGGCCAGCTCGGCGCTGGCGACGCCCGTACCGCGGTCGTTATGCGGATGGACGCTGATGCAGACATCGTTACGGCGGCTGAAGTGGCGACAGAAATACTCAATCTGATCGGCATAGACGTTCGGCGTGCTGACTTCGACAGTCGCGGGTAAGTTGACCACCATTGGTCGCTCATTGCAGGGCTGCCAGATCTCTGCCACGGCTTCACAAATCTCCAGCGCAAACTCCGGCTCGGTAAAGCAGAAGGTTTCCGGGGAGTATTCGTACTGCCAGCGGGTTTCCGGGTTCTCTTCACAGAGCTTGCGGATAAGCCGCGTGGAGCGTGTTGCCAGCTCCACGATTTGCGCTTTCTCCATGCCAAACACCAGGCGGCGGAACAGCGGGGCGGTGGCGTTATACAGATGGACGGTGGCCCGTTTCGCGCCGCGTAACGATTCAAAGGTGCGGACGATCAGGTCTTCCCGCGCCTGGGTTAACACCTGAATGGTGACGTCATCCGGGATGCGGTTCTCTTCAATTAACTGGCGAACAAAGTTGAAATCCGTCTGTGAGGCGGAAGGAAAGGCGACTTCAATCTCTTTAAATCCGCAGTTCAGCAGCAATTCCCAGAACTGCAGCTTGCGCGTGCTGTCCATGGGCTCGGCCAGGGCCTGGTTGCCGTCACGTAAATCGGTGGAGAGCCAGCGCGGCGCGCGGGTGATGCGTTGCTCCGGCCAGCGGCGGTCGGGCAGTGAAAGGGGGGGGTAAGGCTGGTATTTGTCGGCGGGTGTGTTCAGCATGATGCGCTCCTGTTGTCTTTTCACTATCGTGAATGGATTTCAGGAGCGCTGCTTTATCGAAACTGACAATAACTGTCGCGTTTTGGACAACGCGCTTTAGTGCGCGCCACCGCCTCCACCACCGGCACCAAACGGTGGACGGGCAAACCACACCAGACCCAGCAGAACGAGGAAGATCCCAGCCGACACCCAGAAAATCTCGTTTGCGGAGATAATCAGCCCCTGGTTGGTGATCTGCTGGGCGATCCAGCCGGAAGCCTGCTGTTCCGTCATTCCCATTCCCTGAAGCTGGGCATACATCTGCTGAGAATTAGGGTTGAACGGATTTACCGCTTCAGTGAGCTGAGCGTGGTGCATCGACTCACGGTTGGTCCACAGCGTCGTGGTGATCGACGTCCCGATGGAGCCTGCCAGCGTACGCGTAAAGTTCGACAGGCTCGATGCCGCCGCCATGCGCTCAGGCGGTAAGCCAGAAAGCGTGATGGTGGTCAGTGGCATAAAGAAGCACGCCACCGCAAAGCCCTGAATAAACTGCGGCCACGCAGAGGCGCCAAAGTCCATTCCCGGTTCGAACGTATACGCGCGCCAGTAGAAGCACACGGCGTACATGATAAAGCTGAATGTCACCAGCCTGCGCATGTCGAGCTTGTGGGCGAAACGGCCGATGATCGGCGACAACAGGACCGGAATCAATCCCACTGGCGCAGAGGCAAGACCCGCCCAGGTTGCGGTATAGCCATATACCTCCTGCAATAATTGCGGCAGCAGAACAATAGCGCCGAAGTAGAGCATGTAGGCGAGGCTAATACACAGGCAGCCTATGGTGAAGTTTCGCGACTTAAACAGCGACAAGTCGACTATCGGGTTATCGTCGGTTAACTCCCAGACAATCAGGAAGCTCAGCGACACCACCGCGACAATCGTCAGGATGATGATCTCCCGGGAGTTGAACCAGTCCAGCTCTTTGCCCTGGTCGAGCATGACCTGCAGGCTACCGATGCCGACAACCAGCAATGCCAGACCAATGGCGTCGATACGGCGCTGTTCCGTCCGGGTTTCTCTGCCGCGTAGCGACTGCAACGTCATCATGACCACCACGGCGCCAATCGGTACGTTGATAAAGAAGATCCAGCCCCAGTGATAGTTATCGCTGATATAGCCGCCTAAGATAGGCCCACAAATCGGCGCGACGATCACCGTCATCGACCACAGCGCCAGCGCGATAGAGCGTTTGGCGGGTGGGTAGTTGTTCAGCAGTAAACTCTGTGACAGGGGAATCAACGGCCCGGCCACAATCCCCTGAATGACGCGGAAGAAAATCAGCATCGTCAGGCTGGTGGACATGCCGCACGCCCAGGAGGCGAGAACAAAGGCAATTGTCGACCACAGGAACAACTTCACTTCACCGACGCGCTTCGCCAGCCAGCCGGTAATGGGGATTGAGATGGCGTTTGCCACCCCAAACGAGGTAATTACCCAGGTCCCCTGGCTCAGTGACGAGCCAAGGTTACCGGCGATGGTCGGGATCGCCACGTTTGCGATGGTGGAGTCCAGCACCTGCATGAATGTCGCCAGCGACAGCGCGATGGTCATAATGACCAGCTGCGCGCCTTCCAACGGTTTTTGCGGCTTTTGCTGTTGCATAACGCTCACCTTCGGATTAACCAGCGTTTGCCTTCACGATGTCATCGATCAGCTTGTTGACCGGATCGAGGCTAATTTCACGGGCGTTACTTTCATAAGCCGGGCTGCTACGCACCTGGCTTGCCAGGATTTGACCTTCGCGGTTGGCGGTATCCACAGTAACCAGCGTTGAGAGGCCGATTCGTAGCGGGTGATCTGCGAGCTGTTTTGGATCCAGCTCAATACGTACAGGCAAGCGCTGAACCACTTTGATCCAGTTACCGGTGGCATTCTGTGCTGGCAGCAGGGAGAAGGCACTGCCGGTCCCCATATCCAGACCCACCACTTTCCCGGTGTACTTGACGTCATCGCCGTAAATATCGCTGATAACTGTCGCCGCCTGGCCGATACGCATATGGGCAAGCTGCGTCTCTTTAAAGTTAGCATCGACCCACAGATTGTCTGCCGGAACAACGGCCATCAGCGGTGTGGTCGGGCTAATCTGCGCTCCAGGCTGTACGGAACGGCGGGAGACATAGCCGGTCATCGGGCTGACGATTTTAGTACGCTGCAGGGCAAGCCATGCGTTACGGACTTCTGTCGCCGCCTGTTGCACGGCAGGCTGGTTTTCCAGGCTGGTACCCAGCACCATCGCCTGGTTGGCGTTGTACTGTTGAATAGCCACATCCAGCTGGGCCTGAGCACTGGCAACGGCATCGCGCGCATGTTGCAGCTCTTCACGGCCAATCAAGTTGGCGGTACCGAGCGGAACACGGCGGTTCAGGTCGCTCTGCGCCTGGGCGAGTGCGGTTTTCTGCACGTCAATGTTGGCCTGCAGCTGTTTGCTGTTGATCATCAGCTGGCGAGTCTGACGGACGCTGGAGGCCAGCGCGGTCTGTGCTTTCTCAAAGGCCTGCTGGGCGTCGGTCGGATCGAGGGTCACCAACACATCGCCTTTTTGCACAAAGTCGGTGTTATCAGCCCAGACTTTCGTCACGCTGCCCGACACCTGAGCCATAATCTGTACCTGGTTCCCTGCCACGTAGGCGTCGTCTGTCTCTTCAGCATGACGCAATACTAAAAACCAATAGATCCCATATGCCACGGCAATAATGATAAAGAGCAAGGTCAACAGAAGAAGGGCACTCTTACGTTTGCCTTTCTTGTTGGCCGGTTGCTGCGGGGTAGTGCTCTCCGCATTTGCGCTCATTGTTGTTCTCCACGATCTTCTTATTTTCACATCGGCTGAGCCGACCTGTTGTCAGAAAGGCCAGCAGTGTGACGTGCTGGCCTGTCAGTTTTCTTTTTTAAATCTGGATGTTCGAGCGTGTCGTCGCGTTAGCGCAGCGCCTCAAGAATAGCGCCGTCTTCATCCATCTGGTCCAGACGGGTAAGCAGCTTGCGAGTGATGTGCTCAAGCTGGTCACGCTCGGTGGTGCTGAGGGCAGACCAGAGTTTATGCAGGCAATTGTGCTGAGGTGGCAGCACCTCTTGCAGGAACTGGTGACCTTTATCGGTCAGTTGCAGATGCAGGCAGCGGCGATCGTTGTCGCTTTCACGGCGCTCAATCCAGCCGCGTTTTTCCAGCTCATCAGCAATACGGGTCGCATTGGTACGGGAGGAGCCCAGTGCGCAGCTCAGTTCGGAAGGCTGAATACTGTGATTTTCCTGAGACTCCAGCGTAATCAACGCCATAAACAACGTCTCGTTAATCCCTTGAGCTTTCAGCATTTTATTACGGTTTTCCAGTAGCTTACCCTGCATGTGCATGCACAGGCGAGTCAGCAGGATTTCCTGATACGGGAAGTCCTCATGGCGACTGGCGCGGAATTTAAGCATTTGTTCAATGGGCGTAAACGAACTATCCATTTGGGCATAACCTCATTAATTACAGCCGATATAGTAACGATAGTGACAAATAATGTAAATGAATTATTTGTGCGGTTATATCCGCCAAACTTATGTCACCATCAGAAAGCGCCGGGTAAGTCCGTGACCCGGTGAGCACAGAAAGCGTAGGGTGTGAACCCGCTGAAGAGAGGATGTGAGGACGGGGGTCTGAACTATTCATGCCGATTGTAAATATGTCACCCACATTAAAATTTCTGGGATAAATGATTACGTTTACATTAACAGACTGAAGGGCCTCTTTATACCCTAAGAGGCCCAACGCAATGTAAAACTTAGTTAATCGCATCCTGACGATGATAACCGCGCCACCATACAAGCAGGTTCAGCGCGGCGACGATAGCCCCAATTCCACATACGCCTGACCAACCCGCATGCTGCCACGCAGAGGCGGAAATTAATGAACCCGCTGCGCCGCCAATAAAGTAGCTGGTCATGTATCCGGCCGTCAGGCGGTTACGTGCCTCTGGCTTCACGCGATAGATCACGGTCTGATTGGTGATGTGAACGCCCTGCACGGTGAGGTCGAGCACCAGAATACCGACGATCAGCGCCAGTACCGAGACGTGCCCATACCAAATCGCCGCCCAGGAGAGCAGAAGTAAAATCAGCCCTGCGGAGGTGGTCAGATGGGATTTGCCCTTATCGGCAAGCCCGCCAGCGGGACGCGCACCCAGAGCACCAGCGGCGCCAGCCAGACCGAACAGACCAATCGTCGCTTCAGAATAGTTAAACGGTGGCGCGGCCAGCAGAAAGGCCATCGACGTCCACAAAATACTGAAATTGGCGAAGGTGAAACACCCCAGCAGGGCACGAGTGCGCAGGAGTTTATCCTGCGTAAACAGACTGAAAACGGAGGCCAGAAGCTGCGGATAGTTCAGGTGATTCTCCTGCTTCACCTTCGGCAGGCCGCGCCACAGGGCCAGCGCCATCACGACCATCAATACGCTCGCCACCCAGTAAACGGTACGCCAGCCACCGAGGCTTGCCAGCAACCCTGCAACGGTACGAGCCAGTAAAATCCCCAGCAGCAAGCCACTCATGATGGTGCCCACCACTTTACCGCGCTTTTCGGGGGAGGCGAGAGTGGCGGCGAGCGGGACCAGAATTTGCGCCACAACAGAGAACAGCCCTGTGAGCGCGGTGCCGATAATCATCATTGTTAATGACTGGCTGCTGGCAGTGATCAGCATCCCGCCGGCGGCCAGCAGGGTCATGGAGACAATTAACATTCGGCGCTCAAACATATCCCCCAGCGGCACCAGGAACAGCAGCCCGGCGGCATAGCCGAGCTGTGCAGCGGTGACGATAAAGCCTGCGGAACTGGCGGAGAGATTGAACGCGCGGGCGATGGTATCAAGCAGAGGTTGTGCGTAATAGTTGCTGGCGACAGCCAGACCCGTTGCCACGGACATTAAAAGGATGAGTGCGGGGCTAAGCCCTTGCGTTGTTTTGGTCATTGGTTTCAGGAATCATTAGTTGAGTGA
Source organism: Enterobacter sp. E1 (assembly GCF_016809815.1). Classification (NCBI taxonomy): domain Bacteria; kingdom Pseudomonadati; phylum Pseudomonadota; class Gammaproteobacteria; order Enterobacterales; family Enterobacteriaceae; genus Enterobacter; species Enterobacter sp. E1. Next base: position 478,870 of record NZ_JAFBJM010000003.1, read on the forward strand.
TTATTTTTCCGGAAACCATCATACCCAATGATTGTGAAAGTTGGGGGAGTGTTGGGTGTTGTATTGTGCGGTTTAGGTTCCCTCTCCGGGTGGAGAGGGAATTCGGAGTATTACTTCTGCGCCTCAAGCGCCTCTTTCACCCAGCCGTCGAACTGCTGCTGGTGGGCTTTTATCCAGCCATCCACATGACCTTTGATATCAGCCTCGGACGATTTGCCTGCATGCATCATGGCATTCTGGGCGTTGATGTCGGCCAGCGGCAGTTTCATCACTGAGAACAGCTTCGCTGCCGCCGGATTTTTCTCCGTCCAGGCTTTGTTGGCGACGATATGCATGGTGTTTACCGGGAAGCCGTAGTTCATACCGTTCGGCAGTTTAGTGTCGATATCTTTCTGCTCACCCGGCAGGGAGGAGAACGGTACCTGCAGCCACACCACGTCTTTACCCGGTTTCAGCACGTCACTGACCCAGTACGGGGTCCAGGTGTAGTAGATAACCGGTTTGCCCTCTTTGAAACGGGCAATGGTGTCGGCCATCATCGCCGAGTAGTTACCGTGGCTCACATCGACCGTTTTTGCCAGATCATAGGCTTTGTTCTGGTGGTTAATGACCGCTTCACAACCCCAGCCCGGTGAGCAGCCCATCATGTCGGCTTTGCCGTCACCGTTGGTGTCGAACAGTTTGGCGATCTTCGGATCTTTCAGCTGTTCAATATTGGTGATGTGGTACTTATCGGCGGTTTTCTTGTCGATCAAATAACCCTGTGCCGCACCGGTCACGAAGGTGCCCTCGCGGTAAAATTTCTTGTCCCCCCCGGCGGCGGCATACATATCGTCATGCAGTGGCTGCCAGTTGACGGCGGTAAAGGTGGCATCGCCGGATGCAATCGAGGTGTAGCCAACGTTGTAATCCACTTCGCTGGCGGTATTCACCGTATAGCCCAGTTTCTCCAGCGCACGGCTGACTATCTGGGTCTGGAAGGACTCTTCCGAAATGGTGCTCTGAACCGGTTGCACGGTAATGCCTTTGCCCGGCAGGTCGGCCGCATAGGTGCCGGTGGAGACAAGGGTGGCAAACGCTGTGGCAAAAAGTACGCTATGTCGCATCGTTGTTCCTTATTTTATGAATGGGCGGGTGAGTAACCCGACAGGGCCGGTGGTATACCAGCGACGGTTGCCGCGACTGCGTGAATCACGACCGACAGCCTGAGTCAGGCGGTCAAGAATAATGGCGAGGATCACAATCCCGACACCGCCGACGGTCGCCAGCCCCATATCGAGACGGCCGATGCCGCGCAGAACCATCTGCCCCAGACCGCCAACGGCGATCATCGAGGCGATCACCACCATCGACAGGGCCAGCATCAGCGTCTGGTTGACGCCTGCCATGATGGTCGGCATCGCCAGCGGAAGCTGAACCTTAAAAAGCATCTGGCGCGGACTGGCGCCGAAAGAGCGTGACGCTTCGATAAGGTCGGCAGGGACCTGGTTAATCCCCAGAATGGTCAGACGAATAATCGGCGGCAGGGCGAAGATAATTGTCACCACCACGCCCGGCACGTTACCGATGCCGAATAGCATCACGATAGGCACCAGGTAGACGAATGCAGGTGTCGTCTGCATCGCATCCAGCAATGGACGAATGATCTTCGCCGCCCGTGGGCTGCGTGCCAGCCAGATCCCCATCGGCAAACCGATGACAATGCAGAAGAGCAGGGCGGTCAGCACCAGTGCCAGGGTGATCATCGCCTGCGACCACGCGCCAATGGCTCCAATCGCAATCAACGAGATCAGCGTGGCGATCCCCATACCGGCACTACCAAACTGCCAGGCGATCAGGGAAAACAGCACAATCGCCACCGGCGCGGGCATGCCCAGCATCAGCTGCTGGAAGCCGTTGAGAATGTAATCTACCGGGACGCGGATCCCCTGGAATACCGGACGGAAATGGGTGACTACCCAGTCGATCCCTTCCGTCACCCAGCTGTCCAGCGGGATCAGCGTCTTGTGGAACGGGTCCATGATGTTGAAGTGTTCTGGCGCCGGTGCCGGTGCGCTATTAAGCCAGTCTGCCGCGCCGCCGCCATCGGCAGGTGCTGGCGTGGAACCCCACGCATCGGCAGATTGTGCCGCGCTGTCTGCGGCCTCAGTGGTGCCCCACGGGTTTGATTGATCAGCCATTGTTTGCCCCCTCGCGATCTAAAGCCTGCAGCAACATGCGTTTTGAGATGATGCCGACGTACTGGTGTTCTTCACTGACGACGGGTACGGCGCACGGCGCCTGACCCACGTGAGAGAGCAACTCGCTGAGCGGCGTTTCGGCATCGACGGCAAGCGGAGTGTCGATTACCGCCGCATCAATTCCCTGGTTTTCGCTCAGGGCGGTTTTCAGGGAGTCGATGGAAACCACGCCGACAAATTTATTGCCGCGTTCAACCAGATAACCGTATTCCCGGTCTTCATCCTGCAACAGCTTCAGTGCGGAGCGTGGGCCAAATCCAGGCGTTTTACGGATAATGCCGTTCGGTGTACGGCGGGCAATATCTTTGGCGCTAAAGACCTGGCTAATATCCACGCCGCGGAAGAAGGTTCGCACATAATCATTCGCCGGATTATTGAGAATTTCATCCGGCGTACCGACCTGTACGACTTCGCCATTTTGCATAATGGCAATACGATCGCCAATACGCATCGCTTCATCGAGATCGTGGGAAATAAAGACAATCGTACGTTGATGTTTGGCCTGTAATTTTACCAGCTCATCCTGCATCTCGGTGCGAATTAAAGGATCGAGCGCTGAGAAGGCTTCATCCATTAATAATATGTCTGGATTAATGGCTAATGCACGGGCTAATCCCACACGCTGACGCATACCGCCGGAGAGTTCATCCGGGTAGGCATGAGCATAATTTTCCAGCCCTACCTGACGCAGTGCATCAAGGGCTTTTTCCTGGCGTTCCTGAGCCGGCGTGCCGGCTAATTCCATGCCGAAAGCGGTATTATCCAGCACCGTCATGTGCGGCATCAGCGCGAATGACTGGAACACCATTGCAATCTTCTTTCTGCGCACCTCGCGAAGCTCGGCGTCTGATATTCTGGCGATATCCACGCCGTCAATCAGTACCTGTCCGCGGGTGGGTTCAATCAGGCGATTGAGAAGGCGAACCATAGTGGATTTACCCGAACCGGATAATCCCATGATGACAAAAATCTCGCCTTCTTCAATGGCCAGACTGGCGTCTTTAACGCCAAGCGATAGCCCGGTTTTTTCCAGAATTTGCTCTTTCGTAAGGCCTTTCTCAATATATTTGAATGCGCGCTGCGGGTGCTCGCCAAATACTTTATAAAGATTTTTCACTTCTAATTTAATTGCCATGCAATAGAGAGTGTCCTGTTATTTGTTTATGCCGATATGATTACCATGGTAAATTGTTAACGGGCATAACCCTAACATACTGAGAATCTGAGACAACCCTGGGTTTGCTTATGGCATGAATTTTGCCATAAGCGAAACGGCTGAATTTCCCATGAGCAAAGGGCTGAGCGTGATTTGAATTTTTCTCAATTTTTTTGTTGCGGTATCGGGGAATTTCGCCTGAAATGGAGCAATTCAGGCGAATATGGCATGGACATTACAGTGTAGTTGCTATGCAAATAGTGACGAGAAAAATATCTATTTATATTAAATTAACGAACGTTAGTGGTGATTAAAAATCCCAGTCCTCATCTTCTGTCTCTACTGCTTTACCCATTACATACGAGGAGCCCGATCCGGAAAAGAAATCGTGGTTCTCGTCAGCGTTGGGTGACAGCGCCGCCAGGATCGCCGGGTTCACTTCCACCATCTCTGGTGGGAATAACGCGTCGTAACCGAGATTCATCAGTGCTTTGTTGGCGTTGTAGCAGAGAAACGCCTTCACGTCTTCCTCCCAGCCGGTTCCGGCATACAGTTCCTCGGTATAGCTCAGCTCGTTATCGTACAAATCCATCAGTAAATCGAGCGCGAAGCCTTTGAGTTCCTCGCGCTTTTGCTCGCTGACTTTCTCCAGTCCTTTCTGATACTTATAGCCAATGTAATACCCATGCACCGCCTCATCGCGAATGATCAGGCGAATCAAATCAGCAGTGTTGGTCAATTTGCCCCGGCTGGACCAGTACATCGGCAGCCAGAAGCCGGAATAGAAAAGAAAAGATTCCAGAAACACACTGGCGATTTTCTTCTTCAGCGGCTCATCAGCCTGATAATGCGCCAGCACCAGATTCGCCTTGCGCTGTAATGACTCGCTCTCTTCGCTCCAGGTATACGCCGCATCCACGTCTTTGGTCTGGCACAGTGTGGAGAAAATCGAACTGTAGGAGCGAGCATGCACCGCCTCCATAAAGCTGATGTTCGACATCACCGCCTCTTCATGTGGCGTCAGCGCGTCGGTCATCAGGGCAGGCGCACCCACGGTGTTCTGGATGGTGTCCAGCAACGTGAGTCCGGTAAAGACGCGGATTGTCAGCTGTTGTTCGGCGTGGTTCAGCGTTTGCCAGGCCGGGATATCGTTGGAGAGCGGCACCTTTTCCGGCAGCCAGAAGTTGCTGGTGAGCCGGTTCCACACCTCCAGATCTTTATCGTCCTGAATTTTATTCCAGTTAACGGCACTCACGCGTGATAGTTTCATCCTTTCTCCTTACAGCGCGCAGGATACGCAGCCTTCGATTTCGGTGCCTTCCAGCGCAAGCTGACGCAGGCGAATGTAGTACAGCGTCTTGATGCCTTTCTTCCAGGCATAAATCTGCGCCCTGTTGATATCGCGGGTGGTGGCGGTATCCGGGAAGAAGAGCGTCAGCGACAGTCCCTGATCCACGTGTTTTGTTGCCTCGGCGTAGGTGTCGATAATCTTTTCCGGCCCGATTTCATAGGCGTCCTGATACAGCGCCAGATTGTCGTTGGTCATAAACGGAGCAGGGTAATAAACGCGCCCGGTTTTGCCTTCCTTGCGGATCTCTATTTTCGACACAATCGGATGAATACTCGACGTGGCATGGTTGATGTAAGAGATCGAGCCGGTCGGTGGCACCGCCTGCAGGTTCTGGTTGTAAATGCCGTGCCGCATTACGTCATCACGCAACTGTTGCCACATCGCGCGCGTGGGCAGGGTGATACCGGAGCGAGCAAACAGCTGGCGTACTTTCCCGGTTTTTGGCTGCCAGTCGCCTTCCAGATACTGGCTAAAATATTCGCCACTGGCGTAGCGCGACTGTTCAAAACCGGCGAAGCGCTGGTTGCGCTCGCGCGCCAGCATCATTGAGGTATGCAGCGCATGCCAGGTGATGGTGTAAAAATAGAGGTTGGTGAAATCCAGCCCTTCCGGGCTGCCGTAGGCGATGCCTTCCCGTGCCAGATAACCGTGCAGGTTCATCTGCCCGAGACCAATGGCGTGCGACGCGGTATTTCCCGCTTCAACAGAAGGCACGCTGCGGATGTGGCTCATGTCTGACACCGCCGTCAGGCCGCGAATGGCGGTTTCAACCGTGCGGCCAAAATCCGGGGAATCCATGGTGTGGGCAATATTCAGCGACCCGAGGTTGCAGGAGATATCTTTGCCGATGTCCGCGTAGTCCAGGTTTTCATCATAGGTCGACGCGCTGTTGACCTGCAAAATCTCCGAGCACAGGTTGCTCATGTTAATGCGGCCGGCAATCGGGTTGGCGCGATTCACCGTATCTTCATACATGATGTATGGATAGCCGGACTCAAACTGAATTTCGGCAAGCGTCTGGAAGAAATCGCGGGCGTTGATGTAGGTTTTACGAATGCGCTCGTCGGCTACCAGGTCATCGTACAGCGCACTGATAGCGACATCCCCGAACGCTTTCCCGTAGATACGCTCGATATCGTAAGGCGAGAACAGCGCCATGTCGGCATTCTCTTTGGCGAGGGCAAAGGTGATATCCGGGATCACCACGCCGAGCGACAGCGTTTTGATGCGGATTTTTTCATCGGCGTTTTCGCGTTTGGTGTCGAGAAAACGCAGAATATCCGGATGGTGCGCGTGCAGATACACCGCGCCTGCGCCCTGGCGTGCGCCAAGCTGATTGGCATAGGAGAAGGCATCTTCCAGCATTTTCATCACCGGGATCACGCCGGAGGACTGGTTTTCAATGCGCTTAATTGGCGCTCCGGCTTCACGCAGGTTAGAGAGCAAAAACGCCACGCCGCCGCCGCGTTTGGAAAGTTGCAGCGCTGAATTCACCGCTCGACCAATCGACTCCATATTGTCTTCGATACGCAGCAGGAAGCAGGAAACCAGCTCGCCGCGCTGGGCTTTGCCACAGTTAAGGAAGGTCGGTGTGGCGGGCTGGAAGCGGCCGGAGAGGATCTCCGCCATCAGCCGTTCAGCCAGTGCTTCATCGCCCTGAGCCAGCGTCAGCGCCACCATCACCACGCGATCTTCAAAACTTTCGAGGTAGCGTTTACCGTCGAACGTTTTCAGCGTGTAGCTGGTGTAATACTTCCACGCGCCGAGGAAGGTCTGGAAACGAAAACCGCTGGCGTGCGCGCGTTCGAACAACCTCACCACGAAGGCGCGATCATAACGGGTGAGGACGCGTTCTTCGTAATAGCCCTCATTGACAAGATAGTCGAGCCGCGCATTCTGGCTTTCAAACGTTACGCTATTGGGGCGGACATGGGCGGTGAAAAAGGCGTCCACTGCCTCGTGGTCTTTGCCAAACTGGATGTGCCCCTCGCGGTCATAGAGGTTAAGCATCGCGTTTAATGCGTGGTAATCCGGTGTTGCCTGAATTACCCGTTCTGCGGTTGTCGTTGCCAAAATTCCTTCACTCCTTTACGCACGTTCTCTACGTCCTGCTGTGTCCCCATCAGTTCGAAACGATAGAGATACGGCACGCCGCATTTTTGAGAGATAACATCCCCGGCGCGACCAAAGGCGTCACCGAAATTGCGATTACCCGCCGCGATCACGCCGCGAATACGCTGTCGGTTATGGGGATCGTTAAGAAAGCGGATCACCTGGCGGGGAACTGCCCCCGCCGTACCGCCGCCGCCATAGCTGGGCACCACCAGTATGTAAGGTTCCTCTACCTGGATCCGCTCTCGCTCGTTCAGCGGAATGCGGGTCGCAGGCAGCCCGAGGCGCTCGATAAAGCGGAGCGTGTTTTCCGAGCTGCTGGAGAAGAAAACCAGTCCGCTCATGCCCTGGCGGCCTGAGCGGCGAGGCGGTTGATCATATCCGGACGGAAACCTGACCAGCTGGTTTCCCCGGCAACCACCACCGGGAGCTGGCGAAAACCCTGCGCGCGCAGGATATCGGCTGCTTCTGGCTGCTGGTCGATATTCACCATCTCAAATGCCACCCCGCGGTTTTCCATCGCACGTTTAGTCGCATGGCACTGAACGCAATCGTTACGTGTGTAAATAATAATGCTCATGATTCGTATTTCCATTTAAAATGAGAGCACGGCGCGAATGTACGCGTCAGATTTGTGTGTCTTGCTAAAGGAGATACTAGATGTAGTTATCTTAAGTTTCAACCATACAAGATATGGGAAATTTAGATTGATTTTGCCCCGATGATGAGCACAACGGGGCAGGGTGGGCTGTGCGGGTTTTTCAGGCGGGTTACTTACGCAAGTTAAGCAGGGCACCCACAAAGATACCGACGGCGGCTACTGTGCCCAGCGTACAGAGCGGTCTTTCGCGAACAAAGGTGCTTGCACAGCTGACGGCATCACAGGCTGCCTGAGTCGTACGTGAACGGCCGTTCATCCGCGCACGGGTTTCACGGAGCAGAGACTGAGCCTTACGTTTTGCGGCATCCGCTTCGTCCTTCGCGTCAGTTCCCCAGGATTTCAATACCTCTTCCAGTGAGTCAGCTAATTGGCTGACATCATTACGAATATCCTGAGCGTCGTCGTTAATATCGTTTCGGTTCGTTCTGTTAAACATACGATCCTCCGTAATTTTGTGTTCCCGCTTAGTTTAGTTCAGAAATGTAATATCTGAAGTGCATCACGCGTTATCCGGCAGTTTATGGAATATTCTGAAAGCCCTGCTAATGCTGAATACTGTAAGGTTGCCGGGCAGGAAAAGATAACGAGGAAAAGATATGTATTTACGACCTGATGAGGTGGCGCGCGTTCTTGAAAAAGAGGGATTCACCATGGATGAGGTGACATCAAAAGCGTATGGATATCGCCGTGGTGAGAATTATGTTTACGTTAATCGTGAAGCCAGAATGGGACGTACCGCGCTCATTATTCACCCGACACTGAAAGACAGAAGTTTGTCATTTGCTGAGCCAGCCTCGGATATTAAAACCTGCGATCATTATCAGCAATTTCCGCTCTATTTAGGCGGCGAGACGCATGAACATTATGGTATTCCGCATGGCTTCAGTTCACGTATGGCACTGGAGCGGTTTTTGAAAGGACTGTTTGGCGACGTACAGTAAATCAGCGACTGGCGTGCGCCAGTCGCCTCACATTACGCTTTGGCCTGATTGTACTGGCTGACCTTGAACAGGCGGCGACAGTAGTCGAGAAAATAGCCGTACACCGCACCCATCAGCATTGAAATCACAATATTCGAACTGACCGCCGCGACGATCTGGTGCCAGTCTGCGCCGACTGTCAGCAGAATAGCTACGTAAACCGGGGACTGGAATGTCACATACGCCAGAACGTCGGCCAGGTTTTTGACCCAGCCAGCGGGGCTGATACGGCGTGCGAGGCGCATGACCGCATCACGGTATAATCCATAAGGCCAGGCAATAATAATGTTGACCGGGATTGCCACCAGACGAGAAGAAAGTGACTGCTCGAAGGTCATTCCGGAGAGGAATATTTCAATCAGCATGTTCACGACAGAACAGTAGACAACCATCGCGAAAGTATCCGCTACCGCATGGCGAAGGCGTGATTGCGGTGAGAACATGTCTGAACTCCTTGAGAAGAACACAATAAAAACGATTTTCCCGCAGCGATTAGTGCTTTAGGTTGGTTTGTTTGACGTGTATAGCGTATATCTCTGCGTTTAAACTAACAACTAGTGAATAATTTTTATTTAGTCGCGTTTTGTCCACAAAATTCTCTAAAATTGATTGTTTTTTGTTCGGTTCGTTATATTGTGTCTTTGTGGGGTATTTTTTTATAAAAATCAGATGGTTGATTCTGTTGGTCTGAAGGGTGGTGCCAGGAGGAGCTTTTTTGGAGCAGTATGCTGTAATTTGGCTTAACGTTGACCATTTCTGTCGGTGTTGAGGTTGTGCACGAATATTATTATTGTCGATATTTAAAGATATTTACACTATTGTCAGGAAAGTCCTGTGGGTAGATATTTAGACAGAAATGAATTATTCTGACTGTGATTTATCTATTTACCCCAAAGAAAAGGTTTCCAAATAATATGTCTTTGACGTTACAGAATCTTAATAATATCCGAACTCTGCGCGCCATGGCGCGTGAATTATCCCTGGACGTTCTTGAGGAAATGCTGGAAAAGGTCAGGGTCGTTGCTGAAGAGAAACGTAGTGAGCTGGCGGAATTAGAGCAGCAGCGTACTGAGCAGCAGGAAAAAATTAACGCTCTGCTGGAACGGATGAAAGCCGATGGTATTTCACCGACTGACCTGTTGGGTTCAGATCTGGCGCAGGCAGGAAAGACGGCGAAAAAACGTAAAGCGCGTGAAGCAAAATATCGTTTTATTGACCAGAACGGTGAAGAAAAAACGTGGACTGGCCAGGGACGTACGCCGAAGCCAATTGCCAGTGCGCTGGCAAATGGTAAATCACTGGATGATTTTCTGATCTAATCCGTGAGCCGGACGGATCACTCCGTCCGGTTGTCTGTTCAGCAGACGCCGAAATCACCGTCTTCGGTATACAGAGCCAGATCGCTGGCTTTCAGGGTATATTTCTCGCCTTGTTCATTGCTGGCCTGTACCGCCACAACGCTGTCACCCTCAACTTCAATGACTTTCAGTTTCGGACCGCCTTTACGCGGTTGCACATAATCACCGACAGAAAACATATTACCTCCTCATCGTTTTAGTGAACTTCACCTTAGCCCACGCGCGCTGCCGGGTACAGTGTAATTCACGGATTACTGCTTATGAGGTACGCCGGTTCCATGGCATCACTTTCAGCAGTCGTGCCATACCGCAAAAACCTGTCAGACCTGCGAACAGCAGCCCGGCCCCCACAAAACCGCTGAGCAGGAAAAAGCTGCTTGAGACGCTATAGCCCAGCACCACGCCACAGAGAATCAACAGCCCGGCGGCAATTTGCACCTGACGCATCAGCGGGAGCGGCTGCGATTTGTCCTCAACAGTCAGAAGTCCAGCCTGCTTCCAGCCCTGAATGCCACCTTCGACGACAAATGCCTGAGCGGGGGCAGCAGCCTGTGCAAGGCGGTCAGCATTTCCGGACGTCCGGGCGCCGGACTGACAGTGAAAAATCACGGTTTCACCCGCCCGTGTAGTAAGCCCGCCGGGTAAGGTGTCCAGCGGTATGGACTGTGCCGCCGGAATATGCTCGCGGGCATACTCATCGGCATCACGAATATCAATCAGTTTTGCACCTTCGGCAACGCGCGCTTTGGCCTGCTGCGGTGATAGAAGAGGAAGTGACATGGCGGCTCCTTACGGGCAATAAAGGGTTTTCAGGGTACTGATAAGCTGATACACGGCATCGTTTTTAATGAAATAGAGAATGCGCTGCGCTTCGCGGCTGCTGTCGATAAGCCCTTCTTCACGCATACGCGCCAGATGCTGCGACGTGGCGGAGGGGCTAAGTCCCGTTGCGCGAGCCAGCTCCCCCGCGCTGGTGCCGGGTGCACCGCACAGCGTGCAGAGGATCAGCAGCCGACGCGGGTTGCTCATCGCTTTTAAGAGTCCTGCGGCCTGCTCAGCGCTGGCCTGAAGTTGTTCGAGTTCAGTCATAATAGTTTAGAGTTTACTTAATTAAGCAAATGCTAAACTAATTTATTGCTTCGCGCCACAAGAGATCGCTATAGATGTGGGTCAGCACCCCCGCAGGGCCAAATTGTTGTTTGATCCAGCGTGTGACCTGGCCTGTCGCCGCATGCTGCGTGGCGAGCAGCATGCGTGAGTCCTGACGTGGATTATTAATGCGCCGGGTGACCAACAACCCTTCTTCCACCGCCTCACGGGCCATATATTCGGGCAAGAACCCGATCCCTTCCCCCAGGATCTGACACTGACATTTGGTGTTGAAATCCGGCACCAGAATCGCCTCCTGCCCGTGCAGCAACCAGCCGACCTTTTTGTTAATGGTATGGGCGGTATCTTCCACCATGATGTTGGGGTACAGGCGTAGCTGGCTCTCTGCTATTGGTTCCGGGACGAAGGCCAGCGGATGTTCCGGCGCGATGGCGAATACCCAGCGGATAGCGCCAATCTCTGTGTAATCAATGCCACCGCCGTCGAGCAGCGTGTCCGGCGCGCCAATGGCAATATTGGCCTGGTTGTTGATGATGGAGTCCCAGACGCCGTTATACACCTCGGTCGTCACGGTTATCTGGCAGGTGGGAAACTGCTTTTTCAGCACCTGCAGCAGCCGCGCGGTATGGCGTGGGGTGTATAAAAGCTGGTTGATACAGATGCGTACTCGCGCTTCAATGCCCTGAGAAATGGTGTCTATCCCGCGTTTGATGGCATAAAAATCATTCAACAGATCGGTGGCTTTGCGATAAAAGTAAAAGCCGGACTCGGTCAACTCAATGCTGCGCGTGTTGCGCACAAACAGCACAACGTCTAAGCCGGTCTCCATCCGCTTGATGGTGTAACTGATGGCCGAGGTGGTAACGCCCAGCTCGGTAGCGGCCTTGCTGAAACTGCCGAAGCGTGCGGCGGTGGTAAAGGCCAGCAGGTTCTCTTCGGTAAAGATAGAATTCATATCACTGCTCCTGTGAGCCATCAGTTTTGAACATATTTTAACAGCGTTGTTACAACGCATTTGAAGCCGATCACAGTTCTGAATTTTTACTGCAAGTCGCGCATAGCAAGGCTTTGTCAGGCATAAGCAGAATGCAGCCTTACGCGTTAAAAAGCGCGAAAACATAAGGAAAAGATTGCACGGCCGCACGTTTTGGCTGAATTGTTGAATTTAACTCAATAATGAATTGACTGTCGATGAATCATTTTTAAGCGGATTCTTTTATGACCAGGCTGTTGCTATTCTCAGGTCAACAGAAATAAAAACATCGGGAGTCTGAATATGTCTGGAACTGAACTCGTTACTGAATTTCTGCTGGCGGCAGAAGAGGGCAATAGCGATGCGCTAAAAGCCTGCCTGGAGAAAGGCGTGGATATTAACGCCACCAACCGTCAGAAAAGAACCGCGGTTATTATTGCCAGCCTGAAAAAGCATTATTCTTGTGTGGAGTTATTAATTGCCGCCGGCGCGGATATTGATAAACAAGACCAGACCTGTTTTAACCCCTTCCTGATTAGCTGCCTGACGAACGATTTAACCCTGCTGCGCATCGTCCTTCCGGCAAATCCGGATCTCGACCGTCTGACGCGTTTCGGTGGCGTGGGTATTACACCCGCCAGTGAAAAAGGGCACGTGGAAATAGTGCGCGAATTACTGGAGAAAACCGATATTAACGTTAACCACACCAACTTTGTTGGCTGGACACCGCTGCTGGAAGCCATCGTTTTAAATGACGGCGGCGCGAAGCAGCAGGAAATTGTAAAGCTGCTGCTGAATCACGGCGCGAACCCGCACATGACCGATAAATACGGAAAAACGCCGCTCGAACTGGCGCGAGAAAAAGGCTTCACCGCAATCGCTGACCTGCTGCTGGCGGCGGGCGCGTAACCTATCCGGCCAGCCTTAGCCGGCTGGCAACCCTGACATTAAGCATTTTACCGGTGTGCATTTTGCACGACGGCGGCCCCCTTTTATCCTCTTTCAGGAGAAAATAATGCCAACGAAAATCGTCATAAAAAAGAATACCTACTTCGATTCGGTTTCATTAATGTCCGTTTCCACCAAAGCCAATAAATTGCCGGGCGTTGAGCAGGCCTTTGTGGCCATGGCGACGGAGATGAACAAAGGCGTCTTAAAAAATCTCGGATTATTAACGCCGGAATTAAATGAGGCCAAAAACGGCGACCTGATGATCGTGATTAAAGGCGATGCGGCAAATGAAGAAACGCTGGCGGCCATTGAAGCGCTGTTCACGCGTAAAGAGAGCGCGGGATCCCATGAAGCGCGCTATGCGACGATTGCCAGCGCCAAAACCCATCGTCCGGACAGCAACCTTGCTGTGATTTCCGTCAACGGCACCTTCGCCGCTCGCGAAGCGCGCCAGGCGCTGGAGAACGATCTCAACGTGATGTTGTTTTCCGATAACGTGTCACTCGACGACGAGCTGGCGCTGAAGCAACTGGCGCACCAGAAAGGGCTGCTGATGATGGGACCGGACTGCGGCACCGCCATTATCAACGGCGCGGGGCTGTGCTTTGCCAACGCGGTGCGCCGCGGACCGATTGGTATTGTCGGCGCCTCCGGTACCGGCAGCCAGGAGCTGAGCGTGCGCATTCACGAATTCGGCGGCGGCGTGTCACAGTTGATTGGCACCGGAGGGCGCGATCTCAGCGAGAAAATCGGCGGCCTGATGATGCTCGATGCCATTGAGATGCTGGAGGCGGACGACGCCACGCAGGTGATTGCACTCATCTCCAAACCGCCTGCACCAGCGGTCGCTGAAAAGGTGTTGGCCCGCGCGCGAGCCTGCCGTAAGCCTGTGGTTGTCTGTTTCCTGGGCCGCAATGAACCACCTGCCGATGAAGACGGGCTGCAGTTTGCCCGTGGCACTAAAGAAGCCGCCCTGAAAGCTGTCCTGCTCACCGGCATCAAAAAAGAGTCGCTTGATCTGCATCCTCTCAACTGGCCGCTGATCGAAGAGGTGCGCACCCGGCTGACTCCACAGCAGAAGTACATTCGCGGGCTATTCTGCGGCGGCACGCTGTGCGATGAAGCCATGTTTGCCGCGCTGGAGAAATTCGACAACGTCTACAGCAACATTCAGCCGGATCCAACAAAACGCCTGAGCGACATCAACGTCAGTAAAGCCCATACCTTCCTCGACTTTGGTGACGACGACTTCACTAACGGCAAACCGCACCCGATGATCGACCCGACCAACCGCATCAGCCGCCTGTTGCAGGAAGCGCGCGATCCGGAGGTGGGGGTGATCGTTATGGACTTCGTGCTGGGCTTTGGCGCACACGACGATCCGGTAGGGGTGATGCTCGACGCCATTAACGAGGCGCAGGCAATTGCGAAAGCTGACAACCGACCGCTGGAAATTCTGGGCTATGTGCTGGGCACTGACCAGGATCCACAGTCGCTGGTGCAGCAGTGCCAGCTTCTGACCGATGCCGGTGTGATTTGGGCCAGCAGCAGCACCAATACCGGATTACTGGCGCGTGAATTTGTCTGCAAAGGGGAGAAAGCATAATGACGACTTTATTTAACCAGCCGCTGAACGTGATTAACGTTGGTATTGCGATGTTCAGTGACGACCTCAAAAAACAGCACGTGCCCGTCACCCAACTCGACTGGACACCGCCGGGGCAGGGCAATATGCAGGTGGTGGAAGCGCTGGACCAGCTGGCGAGTAAACCACTGGCGGAAAAAATTGCCGCGGCCAACACCCTCGCCCTCGAGCGCATTATTCAGTCCCATCCGGTGCTGGTAGGTTACGACCAGGCGATCAACGTCGTGCCAGGCATGACCCGCACCACTATTTTGCATGCTGGTCCACCGGTGACGTGGGAAAACATGTGTGGCGCGATGAAAGGTGCTGTTACCGGCGCGCTGGTGTTTGAAGGGTTGGCAAAAGATATCCGCGACGCCGAACGCGTGGCGGCTTCCGGAGAAATCACCTTCTCGCCGTGCCACGAACACGACTGTGTAGGCTCTATGGCGGGCGTCACTTCTGCCTCAATGTTTATGCACATCGTCGAAAACAAAACCTACGGCAACCGCGCGTTCACCAACTTAAGCGAGCAGATGGCGAAAATTCTGCGTATGGGCGCGAATGATCAGAGCGTGATTGACCGCCTGAACTGGATGCGCGACGTGCTCGGCCCGATGCTGCGCGACGCCATGAACATCATCGGTGAAATCGATCTGCGCTTAATGCTGGCGCAGGCACTGCACATGGGCGACGAGTGCCACAACCGTAACAACGCGGGCACCACGCTGCTGATCCAGGCGCTGACGCCGGGGTTGATTCAGGCGGGCTACCCGGTAGAGCAGCAGCGCGAGGTCTTTGAGTTTGTTGCCAGCAGCGACTACTTCTCCGGCCCGACGTGGATGGCGATGTGTAAAGCCGCGCTGGACGCCGCTCACGGCATTGAATACAGCACCGTAGTGACCACCATGGCGCGTAACGGCTATGAATTCGGCCTGCGTATTTCCGGCCTGCCCGGACAATGGTTTACCGGCCCGGCGCAGCAGGTCATTGGCCCGATGTTCGCGGGCTACAAACCGGAAGACTCCGGGCTGGATATCGGCGACAGCGCCATCACCGAAACCTACGGCATTGGCGGCTTTGCGATGGCAACCGCCCCGGCGATTGTGGCGCTGGTGGGCGGTACGGTTGAGGAAGCCATCGACTTCTCTCGCCAGATGCGCGAAATCACCCTTGGTGAAAACCCGAATGTCACCATTCCGCTGCTGTCGTTTATGGGCATTCCTACTGCCATCGACATCACCAGAGTGGCGGGCAGCGGCATTCTGCCGGTGATCAACACCGCGATTGCCCACAAGGACGCCGGAATCGGCATGATTGGGGCGGGCATCGTTCACCCGCCGTTTAGCTGTTTTGAAAAGGCGCTGTTGACCTTCCGCGATCGCTACTTTTTATAAGGCATGCATCCATGAAAAACATGAAACTGGAGTGGAAAAGAGGTGACTGGGCGGCCTATTTCGGGCTCATGACCAACAACCTAACCAATTTGCTGACCATGATGGGGTTGCTCATTTTTGTCGTCGGCATCCCGAAGGAGATTGTTTATGGACGCATCGCGCCAGCCTTCGGGCTGGCGGTACTGGTAGCGAGCGTCTGCTATGCGTGGTTTGGCCTGCAGATGGCACGCCAGACCGGGCGTACTGACGTCACTGCGCTGCCGTCCGGCCCGAGCGCGCCGTCGATTTTTACCGTGACCTTCCTGGTATTAATGCCGGTTTATCAGCAGACCGGTGATGCGGAATTTGCCATCCAGATCGGTCTGGTGTGGTGCTTCGTGGAAGCGATGATCCTGGCGGGTGGTTCATTTTTAGGAGAAACCATCCGCAAGATGATCCCGCGTACCGTGCTGCTGTCGTGCCTGTCTGGTTTAGGGTTGCTGCTGCTGGCGATGAACCCGATGCTGCAGGCGTTTGAGGCGCCAACGGTGTCATTCATCGTGCTGCTGCTGATCTTCATCAACTGGTTTGGCAAAAAGCCGATCTTCGCCCGCATCCCGACAGGGCTGTTGCTGTTGGTTGCCGGTACGGCCCTGGCGTGGATCTCTGGCCTGCAAAGCCCGGAAGCGATCAAGGCGTCGATGTCATCGTTCGGCTTTAACCCGCCGTCCGTGCATATCGAAGGCTTTATGCAGGGCCTGCCGCACGCGCTGCCGTACCTTGCCTCGGCGGTTCCTCTGGGGCTGGCAAACTACATCTTTGACCTGGAAAACATTGAGAGTGCTCACGCAGCAGGGGATGAATACCCAACCCGCAAAGTGATGCTGGCAAATGGTCTGGCATCAATGCTTGGCTGCCTGATGGGTAACCCGTTCCCGGTGACGGTCTATGTTGGCCATGCGGGCTGGAAAGCGATGGGAGCCAGCATTGGCTATACGCTGGCGTCGGGTGTGACCATGTTCATCGTGCCGCTGTTCGGGCTGGGGGCGTTTATGCTCGCCATCATTCCGATGACCGCCATCGTGCCGATTCTGGTGTTTATCGGCGTGGTGACCGCCAACCAGGTGGTGAGAGAAACCCCCAAAGTGGAAGTGCCCGTGATCTTCATCTGTCTGTTCCCGTGGATCGCCAACTGGGCGCTGACCATGATGAACAGCGTGATGGGGGCGGCGGGCACCAGCGCGGCAAAAATCGGTACCGATGTGCTGCACAGCAAAGGCATCTACTACGAAGGGCTGGTGCATCTGGGGAATGGCGCACCGCTTGCCAGCATGCTGTGGGGTTGTATCGCCATCTTCGCAATCATCAATAAACCGCTGCGCGGTGCCGTTGCGGCGGCTGTCGGTGCGTTGCTGGCGCTGTTTGGGGTGATCCACGCCCCGGTGGTGGGCTTTGCCGAAGGCAGTTCGCTGATGTTCGTCACGGCGTATCTGATGATGGGCGGCATGTTTGTGGTGAAACATTTCCTTGATAGCCGGGAAGCGGCGAGCGCTGAAATTACTGTTGCGAAGGAACACGTATGAAAGAGCTTATGGTCGTCGCCATCGGCGGCAACAGCATTATCAAAGATAACGCCAGCCAGTCGATTGAACATCAGTCGCTGGCGGTCAAAGCGGTGGCAGAGTCGGTGCTGGAGATGCTGGCATCCGACTACGACATTGTGCTCACGCACGGAAACGGCCCCCAGGTGGGGCTGGATCTGCGCCGCGCCGAAATCGCCCACGAGCGGGAAGGGCTGCCGCTGACTCCGCTGGCGAACTGTGTGGCAGATACGCAGGGCGGTATTGGTTACCTGATCCAGCAGGCGTTAAATAACCGCCTTACCGCACGCGGGGAGCAAAAAGCGGTCACGGTCGTTACTCAGGTGGAGGTGGATAAAAATGATCCGGGCTTCACCCATCCCACTAAACCCATCGGCGCGTTCTTTAGTGAAGTGCAGCGCGATGAGCTGCAACTCGCCCACCCGGACTGGCATTTTGTTGAGGACTCTGGCCGGGGTTATCGCCGCGTAGTGGCGTCTCCACAGCCGTTGCGGATTGTCGAAGCCGATGCCATCAAGACGCTGACGCAGAAAGGTTTTGTGGTGATTGGCGCGGGCGGCGGTGGTATTCCGGTGGTTCGCACACCTGAAGGTGATTACCAGAGCGTCGATGCGGTGATTGATAAGGATCTCTCCACCGCATTGCTGGCACGTGAGATCCGCGCTGATGTGCTGGCGATCACCACCGGCGTGGAAAAAGTGTGTATCAACTTCGGCAAGCCAAATCAGCAGGCGCTGGACACCGTCAACGTGGCGCAGATGTCGCGGTATATGGATGAAGGCCATTTCCCGGCGGGCAGCATGCTGCCCAAAATCATCGCCTCGCTGGAATTTTTAAACCACGGCGGCAAGCGGGTGATCATCACCTCGCCGGACAGCCTGCCTGCGGCGCTGCGCGGTGAAACCGGCACCCATATTGTTAATGAAGGAAGATAAGATGAGTGAAAACAAAAGCCGACGTGAGTTTATCAGCCAGAGCGGCAAAATGGTCACCGCCTGCGCACTGTTTGGTGCGACCGGATCTGTCGCGTATGCTGCGGATACTGCGAAGCCAACCTGCGAGACGGGCAAACTGATGAGCATCACCGCAAAACACTATTATCTGGATAACGTCCTGCTGGAAGCCGGGTTCAATTTCGACGGCGGCGTGGCGACCAGCACCCGCACCGAGCTGAAAACGCTGGAAATTAAAGACGGGAAGATCGTCACCCTGCGGGATAACAAAAGCCACGCTGATGCCACGCTGCCGCACTACGATGCGGGCAGTAAACTGATGCTGCCGGCGATGCGCGACATGCACATCCATCTCGATAAAACCTTCTATGGCGGCCCGTGGCGCTCCCTGAACCGCCCGGCGGGCACCACGATTCAGGACATGATCCGCCTTGAGCAGAAGCTGCTGCCGGAATTACAGCCCTACACCCAGGAGCGCGCGGAAAAGCTGATCGACCTGATCCAGTCCAAAGGGTCTACCATCGCCCGCAGCCACTGCAATATTGAGCCGGTTTCCGGCCTGAAAAACCTGGAAAATTTACAGGCGGTACTGGCGCGTCGTAAGCCCGGTTTCGACTGCGAAATCGTCGCCTTCCCGCAGCACGGCCTGCTGCTATCGAACTCTGAAAAACTGATGCGTGAGGCGATGCAGGCCGGCGCGCACTACGTGGGTGGACTCGATCCCACCAACGTGGATGGCGCGATGGAGAAATCCCTCGACACCATGTTCCAGATTGCGCTGGACTACGACAAAGGAGTGGACATTCACCTGCACGAAACCAGCCCGGCGGGTGTGGCAGCGGTGAATTACATGGTGGAAACCGTGGAGAAAACGCCAGAGCTGAAGGGCAAACTGACCATCAGCCATGCTTTCGCGCTGGCCACGCTCAACGAACAGCAGGTGGATGAGATCGCCACCCGCATGGCAGCACAGCAGGTAACCATCGCCTCTACCGTGCCGATTGGCACTCTACATATGCCGCTAAAGCAGTTGCGGGATAAAGGCGTGTTTGTGATGACGGGTACCGACAGCGTAATCGACCACTGGTCTCCGTATGGCCTGGGGGACATGCTGGAAAAAGCCAACCTGTACGCTCAGCTTTATATTCGACCAAACGAGCAGACGCTCTCCCGCGCGCTCGGTATCGCCACCGGCGACGTGCTGCCGCTGAACGACAAAGGCGAGCGCGTGTGGCCGAAAGCGCAGGACGACGCCAGCTTTGTGCTGGTGGACGCCTCCTGCTCCGCCGAAGCCGTAGCGCGTATTTCCCCGCGCACCGCGACGTTCCATAATGGCAACCTCGTTTGGGGCGTTGTGGGTTGACGTGCATTTCGCCCTCTCCCGGTGGGAGAGGGTTGGGGTGAGGGCATCAGGCCGCAGGGAATGCTTTATACTGGGAATCACATTCTTAAAGAGGGATCTGCCATGGCACAAAACATCTACGACAACCCGGCGTTTTTCGAGGGCTACGCCCAGCTTCCGCGCTCGGTGCAGGGTCTGGACGGCGCGCCGGAGTGGCCCGCGCTGAAAAACATGCTGCCCGACCTAACCGGTAAATCGATTGTCGATCTCGGCTGTGGCTACGGCTGGTTCTGCCGCGCCGCGCGTGAACTGGGCGCGTCTGAAGTGACCGGCGTGGATATCTCGGAAAAGATGCTCGCCCGCGCGGCGGAGCTGACGCATGACGCCCGGATCCACTATCAGCGTAGCGATCTTGAATCGCTGACGCTTAACGAGAACAGCCTCGATCTGGTCTATAGCTCCCTGGCGCTGCACTACCTGCCGGAGCTGGACACCCTGTTTGCTAAGGTTCAGCGCGCGCTCAAGCCCGGCGGCAGCCTGGTCTTTTCGATGGAACACCCGATTTACACCTGCGCTACGCGTCAGGGCTGGCTGACCGACGATAACGGAGAGCGGTTCTGGGGTGTGAACCATTATCAGGACGAAGGCCAGCGCGTCAGCAACTGGCTGGCAGACGGGGTGATCAAATACCACCGCACGCTGGGCACCACGCTTAACGCGTTGATCAAGGCCGGATTAACTCTGAGCGAAATCAACGAATGGGGGCCAACGCAGGCTCAAATTGACGCCTGGCCTGCACTGGCCGAAGAGGCGGAACGTCCGATGCTGGTACTCATTTCCGCCCGAAAGGGTCAATAACCCACCTTATACACCCGCCCGCTCTGCACGCCTTCTACGCTGCGACGATAGACCTGGGCGACGGTCGCGGCGGGCACGCTTTCAAAGCCCGGGAAGAAACCGTCGTAGGCTTCAGCAGATTCGGTGAGTACCGTTGGGCTAATCAGGTTGATGCGGATCCCGCGCGGCAGTTCGCAGGCTGCGGCGCGAACAAACCCTTCCAGCGCGGCATTTACCGTGGTGGCATTCACCCCCTGCGCAATCGGCTCGTGCGCCACAATTCCGCTGATTAGCGTAATTGATCCACCTTCGTTCAGGTAATGCTGGCCGGTCAGCGCCAGGCGCACCTGTCCGAGCAGTTTATCCTGCAGGCCCTGGTTGAAATCAGTGTCTTTCATCGTGGCGAGCGGACCGAAGTACAAACCCCCGCTGGCAGAGACAATGGCATCCACCGGGCCGATTTTCTCAAACAGCGCCTGCACGCTCGCCTGGGAAGTGATATCCACCTGATAGTCGCCCTGCGTGCGACCTACGCGGATAACCTCGTGACGACGACTCAACTCTTCCGTCACTGCCCGACCGACTGTACCGCTGGCACCAATAATGACAATTTTCATCGCTGACTCCTTAATGTTGTGAGCCTTCATTCTTTAATAAATAAAAATGCAGATAAACTGGGCTAAAGTTAGAAGATTACTAACCAGAGGTTTGGAATATGGATAAGCTTCGCAGCATGGAAACCTTTATTGCCGTGGTTGAAAGCGGCAGTTTCACCGGTGCGGCGGCGCGACTGGAGATGTCGGCGGTGATGGTGGGGAAGTATATTGCGTTGCTGGAGTCTCAACTTGGTACGCGTCTTCTGGAGCGTAATACGCGACGCCAGAGCCTGACCGACGCCGGACGGGTCTATTTCGACGAGGCGAAGCGGGTACTGGAGCAGGTTGCCATCGCCGAAAGCGCGGTTGAGCGCCTGCGCGCAACACCTGCTGGCACTCTGCGGGTAACGGCCCCCACGTCCTTTGGCGGCTGCGTGATTGCACCGCTCACCGCCACCTTTTTGCAACGCTACCCGGAAGTGCGCGTGGAGCTGGATCTGACCAATCGGATGGTGGATCTGGTGGAGGAGGGCGTCGATCTGGCCATCCGCATTGGCGACATTCGCAACGACGACCTGGTCGCGAAATACCTCTGTCCTTATCGAATGGTGATCTGCGCCGCGCCTGATTATCTGGCGCACTACGGTACGCCACAAACGCCTGCCGATCTGGTGGATCATCTTTGCCTGTCCCACAGCGTGTGGACTGCACGCAATGAATGGCGGCTGCCGGGTGTCGAAGGGGAGGTGCGCTGGAAGCGTGATGCCATCCTAAGATGCAACGACGGCTACGGGCTACGGATGGCCGCAAGAGCCGGGGCGGGGCTGTTATTACAACCGGAAGTGCTGGTCGCGGAAGAGCTGGAAAGTGGTCGGCTGGTGCGGGTGCTGGAGGATTACATTCCAGAGCCAAGACCGGTGCATTTGTTGTGGCGTCAGGATTTACGACCGCTCCCTAAGCTAACAGAATTTATCGCCCATATTCTGCTAAGATTGGGCACAATATAATAAAAGAAGGTAAGCAAAGAATGTCTGTGAATAAACTCGCCAGCAGCGCGCAGGGCCTGCAATCATCTGCCATCCGTGAATTATTAAAACATAGCAAAATGGCAGGGGTCATTTCGCTGGGCGGGGGTATTCCTAACCCTGCATTGTTCGATCATGAAGGCCTAAAAATGGCCGCTGATGCCGTATTATCCCAGCATTTTGGCGAAGCTTTCCAGTACGGTCTGACCGAAGGTGTTCCTGGGCTACGGGAAGAAATTCAGCGCATCTGTGAAGGGCGTGGGATCCGCTGTAAGGCGGATGATGTGGTCGTGACCTCTGGTTCACAGCAATCACTTGACGTGCTGGCGCGTGCATTAATTAACCCTGGCGATACCGTCGTCGTCGAGCGTCCAACCTATCTTGCCGCGCTGCAGGTATTTGGCCTGGCGCAGGCGAATTTTGAATCCGTGGGTACCGATGCTGACGGAATGAAAGTGGATGAGCTCGAAGCGCTGGTGGCCAATAAACCCATTAAAGCGGTTTATATTGTGCCGACATTTGGTAACCCGGGTGGGGTAACCCTTTCTGAACCGCGTCGTAAACAGCTGGTGGAATTATCGAAGCGTTATGACTTCGTGATTATTGAAGACGATCCGTACAGCGAAATTAATTACACCGATGAAGTTTTCCGCCCGTTAATTGCCCACGCCAAAGATATCGGCAACGAAGAGAACGTGGTGTATACCTCAACCTTCTCTAAAATTCTTGCGCCAGGCACCCGCGTGGGCTGGGTGCTGGTACCGGAGTGGCTGAAGCGCGCGGTGGTGAATCTCAAGCAAACCACCGATCTGCACACCAGCACGCTGTCGCAGCTGATGACGTACGAATACCTGAAAACCGGTCGTCTGGCCGATCAGATTAAAATGATCCGCGAAGCCTATCGCCAGAAATACCAGACGTTCGCAACAGAACTGGAAGCCGAGCTGGGTGATGTGATGTCATTCCACAAGCCGAAGGGCGGCATGTTCCTGTGGGCGACTATGAAAAATGGGAGTAATACCACTCGCTGGCTGGAAAAAACGTTAAGTAACGGCGTAGTATTTGTTCCGGGCGAATTTTTCTACTGCAATGAGCCAGACCATTCGACGCTGCGTATGTCGTTTGTCACGCCAACGGATGAAGAGCTGAAAGAGGCGGTTCAACGCCTGAAAAAATCGCTGTAAAAGACCTGCGCATAATGGCGTCTCCGCCGTTATGCGTAACATTCTTGCAGCGCGGCCAAAGCCGCTATCTTTCATGGTGATCTCCATGTTTGAATTTCTGATCGGTGTCGTTACGCACACGCCCGTCTGGGTGTGGGTGCTGTTTATCTTTCTTATCTCCCGCGGCATTAAAGCCCGCCAGCCGACTACCGTCACGCTGGAGAGGCTTGCTGTCATTCCGGCGATCTTTCTTATCTGGGATATCTACGATCTGGTGGTCTATCGCACGCTGACTCCCGAGACTGTCATATTGTGGACGGCGGGGATCCTTGCCGGTGCTGCGCTGGGGTATTTCCTGATTAAGCATGCGGTTATCACTCGCGCAGAGGCGCCGCGCAGCCTTTACCGCCAGGCAGACTACACCGCACTGCCGTTTATGATGCTGGCGTTTGGGGTGAAGTATGTGCTGGGCGTGATGAGCGCGGTTTCTCCGCAGACGATGCAGCAGCCCGCCATGAGCGCGCTGGCGATCGTCTCTGGCGGTGTGTTTGCTGGTGTGTTTCTCGGGAAATTTGCGCGCTATGTTGGCGTGTATGTCGCCCGTGTTCCGGTCTGAATTTACAGCAGGCCTTTCTGCGCGAAGGTAATGCGCGTGGCTTCATTGAGATCAAGCTCTTTTAACGATTCCGGACTAACCCATGCGATCTCCTGAAACTCGTCATTAAAAGTGACTGCCCGGTTGGCGCTGAGGCAGTCAAAGATCAGATAGATCATATAAATCTCCTCAGTGGTGCCATCGGGGTAGGTTTTCACCCTGATGTCATCGCGAAAAGCCCATGGCGTGACCGAGACGATCTCCAGTGCGTCGCCCAGCTCTTCACGGATCTCACGACGCAACGCCTGCTCCATGGTTTCGCCCGGCTCCATTCCGCCACCGGAGAGAGCCCACTGGCCGGGGAACACGCCGCGATCGTCGGCCATTTTGCACAGCAGATAGGCCCCGTCGTTCTGGATGATGGGGCAGACAATGGTTCGTTGGCGCATGATTTCTTCCTGAAAAAGTATTGAGTAGGTAAATTTTATGCCGAATCAGGCAACATCCGGCTGGCCAGATTTTCGCTTAGCCATGACTTCCGCAACGGTCTTTATACGGCTTAACTCCTCCTGCGTCCGGGAGTTAGATTGCGCTTCCCAGATATCGACGTTCAGCTGTAGGTTCAGCCAAAATTCAATAGTGGTATCAAAGGCTTTTGCCAGTTTTATCGCCATATCGGCAGTAAGTTTGCGATTGTTATTGACCAGCGCGCTGATGGTATTGCGGTGTACATTAAGCATCTCCGCCAGATCGCTGATTTTCAGATTGAGCGGTTCAAGATACTCGTACTGCAACACGTCGCCCGGCGTGGTGGGTTTGCGGAGTGCCTGTTGAAGTGTCATAGGTGATGCCTCACTTGTGTTGCGTGTACCTGTGTGGAGAGAGGTAGAGATCGTCTGCTTTACCCTCTGTCCAGAGAAATACAAGCCTGTATTGCCTGTTTACCCGGATTGAGGAATATCCCTTCAGAGGAGGATTCAATGCTTCATACATATTACCCGGTGGCGATCGCAAATCCCGGTGAGAAGTAGCTGCGTTGATGATGTCGAGCTTTCTCGCAAGCGCTGTCTCCAGATTTGAAGGAATAACATTGCTCGATCTACCGTAAAGAAAAAAATCCTCAAGCCATTGATCCCGAAAATGATTAATCATAATGCTGGTGAGCTCCAGTCCATGAAGCTGAGTGAATAGTAGTGCACTCTTGCACTGTGTGCAAGTGCATTTTGTCTGCGGGTAATATTACCCTCGTGATGGCTGAAGGGAAGTGGGATGCATGACTAAAGGTAAATTCTTCGAGGTGGATTCCGCTTCTGGCGTGCGGTTTAATGCCCGGCGGCGCTGCGCTTGCGCGTACCTGCGGGAACGTAGGCCGGGTAAGGCGAAGCCGCCACCCGGCACTCCAGGCTTAACGCTCCCTCAGCGCCTCTTTCGCCCGGTTAAACGGCTTGATCAGATAATCCAGCACCGTTTTCTCTCCGGTCTTAATGTCCACCGTCGCAATCATCCCCGGCACAATCGAAAAGTGCCTGCCCGCTTTATTCACCAGGTAGTCCTGGCTGGTGCGGATAAAGACCCGGTAATAGAACACCTCCGGCTTGGCCTCGTCCTGAATAGTGTCCGGGGAAATCGTCTCCACGACCCCGTGCAGCCCGCCGTAAATGGCGTAATCGTAGGCGGTGATCTTCACCAGCGCCTCTTGGTTCGGGTGGATAAAGGCGATATCGCGCGGCGAGAGGCGGGTTTCAATCAGCAGATGATCGTCCACCGGGACAATCTCCATCAGCTCGCCGTTGGGCGGGATCACGCCGCCGATGGTGGTGACCTTGATGTTTTTCACGATCCCGCGCACCGGGGATTTTACGGTCAGACGGGTGACGGAGTCCTGGCGGCCTTTAAGAATGGCGGAGACCATATCCACCTCCGCGTTGGCTTTGGATAACGCCTCGCGGGCCTGAACGTAATACTGGGAGCGCACATCGGTGAGCTTCAGCTCCAGGTCACTTTTTTGCCGCTGCAACCGTAGCACCTCTACGTGGCTGGCAGCGCCGGTTTTCACCAGACGTTGGGTGATCGCCAGCTCTTTATTCGCCAGGTCTAACGCGGCGCGCAGCTCTCGCTGGGTGTCATCCAGTTGTGCGCGGCGGGAGTTGTAGAGTCGTGTTTCATCGGCAATCAGATCCGGCCATTTTGCCAGCGAAGGGGGAAACTTCAGCGGGAGATCGTTCACTTCGGCGTACAGGCGCGCGCTGGAGGCCAGTGAAGCGCGGTAGCGCGCTGCGCTTTCGCCGACGTTCGATTCGGAACGCGTCGGATCAAGCCGCGCCAGCACCTGCCCGGCCTGCACCTGATCCCCTTCGTGGACGTTCAGTTCGGTGAGTATCCCGCCGTCAAGCGACTGCAATACCTGCTCGCGCGAGCTGGGGATCACTTTACCCGAGCCGGTTGACACCTCATCCAGCACGCCAAACCACGCCCAGACGCCCAGCACCACAAACATCAGCAGCGAGAAGATCACGATCCGTCGCGCACCGGTGTAGCCGCTTTCGGAGTCGAGGGCGTTATCCAGATCGTCCATTGCGGCGACGTCACGCTGACTGATTTTCATTTTTCCACTCCCGTCCGGTTGCTGCCTGCTGCTGCTGTTGCTGCATGCGGCTGTTGCTCAGCGCCTGTGCTTTTGGCGCGTCCATCACCAGCATTCCCTCTTTGAGCACCACCACCCGCTCTACCAGTTCCAGCACCGGTACGCGGTGCGTGGCGACAATCAGGGTGCGGTGCCCGAGCCAGTCCCCCAGACGCTGGATAAATTCCCGCTCGGTGTGCTCGTCCAGCGACGCGGTGGGTTCATCCATCAGCACAATATTCGGATCGCGCAGGAGCATCCGCGCCAGCAAAATCGACTGGCGTTGTCCGCCGGATAATCCCACGCCGTTTTCCATGATCGGGTAGTCCAGCCCCTTGGGCAGCTTCTGCACGAAGCCGGCCGCGCCGGTCAGCTCCAGCGCCTCGAAAATCTCTTCGTCGGTGGCGCGCGGCATGCCGAGGGTGATGTTTTCGCGCAGGGTGCCGTAAAACAACCGCGCGTTCTGGGTCATAAAGCCGACGTTGCGCCGGACGTCAGCGACGTCGAGATGCGGCAGGCTGAAGTTATCAAGCCGCAGCTCGCCGGCCGCCAGATCCATCCCCCCCGCCATGGCCTGCAGCAGGGTCGATTTGCCCGCGCCGTTGCGCCCGAGGATCGCCACTTTCTCACCCGGGCGGATCTCCAGCCGGTTAATGCGCAGCGCCATGCGCGGATCGTCCGGCTGATAGCGGAACTGCGCCTGCTCGAAGAGATAGTGACCGCGCAACACGTCCTGGCGGATCGGCGTCTCTTCGCGCTGATTTTCGGTGGGAAGCTGCATGATGCTGTCCAGCCCCTCTTTTGCCGCTTTAACCTGCTGCCAGCGGGCCAGCACGCCGTACAGCATCGCCATGGGGGCAATCATGCGGGAGGCCAGCATAGACGCCGCAACCACGGAACCGGTGGTCAGGGTGCCGTCGATCACCATCGGCGCACCGACCACAATCACGCCAGCGTAGACCAGGCTCTGAATCGTCATCCCCCAACTGATCAGGTTCTGCGTCAGTTCCCGGGTGCGCAGGCCGGATTCCGCAGTGATCTGGATATAACTGTTCCACTGCTGCAAAAAGCGGTTTTCCGCCTGCATCAGCTTGATGTCCTCCAGCCCCTGCACGCTCTCTACCAGCACGGCATTGCGCAGGGTCGACTCATGGGCCGACTGTTTCGCCAGCTCCGCCAGCTTCTTCTGCAGCAGCAGGCCGGGCAGAACCATGATCACCGCCGCGACCGGCGCGATCCACGCCAGCTGCGGGGCGATGATCGCCAGCACTACTACAAACAATAGGAAGAATGGCAGGTCGACAATCGTGGAAATGGTGGAGGAGGTCACCATCTCGCGGATCTGCTCCAGCTCGCGCAGCTGAGAGATAAAACTGCCGGTGGAGCGGGGGATCGCGCTGTTGCGCAGGCGCAGGGCGTGGCCGAATACGCGATCCGAAACGCGCATATCCGAGCGCTTGCCCAGCAGATCCATAATGTGTCCGCGCGCCACGCGCAGCACAAAGCCAAACAGCGTGGCGATCAACACCCCAATCGTCAGGACGTAAAGCGTCGGGTAGGACTGGGCGGGGATCACCCGGTCGTAGACCTGCATGGAAAAGACGATCCCGGAAAGCGACAGCACGTTGATAAACAGCGCGGCCAGCATCACCCAGCTGTAGGGGCGCAAGTCGCGCATCACCAGCCGGTAAAGCCAGTCCGGACGGTATTTTGAGATATACGCGTCCACGCGGCTGTCCTTTAGCGCGGCGAGTGGACGCAGGGCAATGACGTGGCGGATAGCGGGCAGCATCGCCGTCATCGACAGCCGGTTGGTGTAGGTCTCGTCGTCGAAAAAGCTGACCTCCAGGGTATCTTCGCCGTTGAAATGCTCGATCACGCCGATCCTGCCGTCATTCATCGCCACCACCACCGGCAGACGCCAGCTGTTGATAGCCTCCTGGCCGCCGGTAAGCAACTGAAACGATAGCCCCGCATCTCGTGCCAGTTGGGTGAGGGCGGGCACCATCGTTTTGCCTTTCAGCCACGGCGCACCCGCCAGCAGTGCGCCAGGAGAGCAGGCGACGCGGTAGCGCGTGGCGACAAAACCAAAGGCCTGTGCCCACTGGGCCAGCGCCTCATCCGTCATCGTTTCACCCTGCGGGATTTCGCGTTGCTTCATGGCTGGATCTCCACGGTCTGGATGGTGCGGTTATCAAGATCGAACGCGTGACGCAATTGCCCGGTGTTATAAAGGCAGTTGAGCTGCAGCTGGTGCAGCTGACCGAGGGTCTGCTGCTGGGTGAAGCGCGCCTGGTAGACCTCCTGCTCGGCGTTGAGTACGTCGAGCAGTGGGCGTGAGCCGAGATCGAGATATTGCTGCTGGTACAGCTCGCGGGTGCGGGCGCTGAGGGCTTCCTGACGACCCTGGATTTGCAGCGTGCTTTGCAGGCTCATCACCTGGCTGCGGGCTTCGAGCAGTTTCTGGCGGACGTCAAGACGCGTGCGCTGAATGGTGGATTGCGCCGCTTCTACCGCGTGTCCGGCAGCGTTACGCCGGGCGGTGAGGCCGCCGCCCTGATAGAGCGGCATCTGCACCTTCACCCACGCGGAATACTGGGTACGATACCGCGTTTCGCTCCCCGCATAGCGATCGTTCATATAATGGCGCACTTCTGGCTCCAGCGAGACAGTCGGCGTCATTTGCGCGTCGGCGTAGTCAAGGTTTGCCTGGGCGACGTTAGCCTGTGCCCAGGCTGCGAGTACTGCGGGAACCAGACGGTCGTCCGGCTCGGCGATATCGCAGCTCCGCCCCAGCTTTTGCGGAAAATCATTGCTGATATCGTTCAGGCTGTTCCAGCCGAGAAAACTCATCAGCGTGGCGCGGGCGCTGTCGAGACTGGCCTGGTACTGCATCAACTGGGCGCGAGCGCCTTCAATACGCGCATCGGTCTGTACGACGTCAGAGAGCGACGTGGCCCCTTCGTCGTTACGCTGGCGGGTCAGTGTGCCAATGGAGGAGAGAGCCTCAAGCTGCTCTTTCGCGGTCTCAACCATCTGCTGCCAGGTTTGTACCTGCACCATGGCGACAGCGGTATCGTGGGCGATGGTGTCGATGCTGACCAACACGTTGGCCTGCTGCTGGGCAACCCCGGCATTTTCGGCACGCACCTGACTTGCTACCTTGCCAAAATCGTAAAGCATTTGTGAGAGGGAGAGCACCATCGACGGCGTAAAGCCGTTCTGGTCGCCGTCATGGGAATAACCGTTGTCCACGCCGGCATTTATCTGCGGATAGTATTTTGATTTAGCAACGTCCACCTCTTCGCTCTGCTGGTAGAGTTTTCCCACGGCCTCGCTGATGGCCGGGTGCCAGGTGACGGCACGGTTGACGGCTTCGCCAAGCTGCAATGAGCCGGGCGCGGCTTTACCGGCCACAGGGGCCACGCGACCATTGAGTGAGGGGAGTTCCTGCGTTTCGCGGAGTTGTCCGGTATTGATTGTCGCCGCCGGGTTCGCGCTGAGAGCGGGCACAGATATCAGGCAGCACGAGAGCCACCAGTAAGGCATCTTCATTCCCATGTCATGTCCCTAATAAATATGTACAGCTTTATTATTTATGCCCGGGCGCTGTGCGCCCGGGTCATCTCTTGCAGGTGCTATCAGGTAATGATGTGTTGCTGGTTCACAAGCTCGTCGTAGGTGGTCTGAACGCCATCAAGCGTAACGAGCGTAGTATTAGTGTAGGTGCTCCCTGTACCATCACGGTCGATGGAGATCACGGTATTGCCATTACTATTAGTGACATGGAGATAATTTCCGAGCGTTGAGGCGCTACCGTTCCAGCCCACCAGCAGATCGCCGATGTCGATTTTGTCCCCCTGCGCCAGCGAGAAGCCGGTCCAGTGGTCGCCCACGGTGCTGCTGACGTTCCCACCTGTGGCATTCCCCACCGTATTGTTCAGCACCTGGTAAATCAGCGTGTCGCCGTAGGCGGTGCCGGTGATGACGTCGTTATGTTCAGAGCTGATGAACTGCGGCGCCATGTTGATGGTCAGCGTGGCACTGTCCGTCTTCCCGGTCGCATCGGTCAGGGTGTAGTTGAAGGTCTCCTTCGAGGTCATGGATGAGAGCGATACACCGCTGTTGAGGGTATAGGTGTAATGGCCGTCAGCGCCGATCGCCAGGACGCCGTAATGGCCGGTGATGTTCACCGTTGCGCTGCCG
Organism: Enterobacter sp. E1; assembly: GCF_016809815.1. Classification (NCBI taxonomy): domain Bacteria; kingdom Pseudomonadati; phylum Pseudomonadota; class Gammaproteobacteria; order Enterobacterales; family Enterobacteriaceae; genus Enterobacter; species Enterobacter sp. E1. Next base: position 509,703 of record NZ_JAFBJM010000003.1, read on the forward strand.
GTATACGGATCCAGCGTGGTGGTCACGCCGTTGTAGCCGGTCACGCTCAGGCGGGTATCCACCGAGTGCAGCTGGTCCATCACGCCACCGGAATCGGTGCCGTCAAAGATATTGCCGTTGACGGTGTGGGTGCCTGTCGCGTCGAACTGTGACAGAGAGTAGCTGGTGCCGGTGACGCTTGGGGTGATAGTGATGGTTCCTATTCCTAGTGCACCCACGCTACCGGTATAACTCAGGGTGTAAGTGCCTGCGTTCAGGTCAAGACCTGTTAAAGGGACATCCGCATTACCGCCCAGCAATATTCCGCCGTTAAATGAACCGGTACGGATCGTTGTTCCGTCCAGAGACAACGTCCAGTTAACCGTCAATCCTCCCAGCGACAGGAGCGAGGCTACGTTGAAATGCAGAACGGCATTGTGCAGGGCGGTGTTCGGATCCACCACAAAGGTACCGCTGCCACTTCCCGATGAGGGCAGCGCAAGCGTGGTCCAGCTTGCGCTTCCTACGGTCGTATCTGAATAGGCGGTTGTGTGGTGCACTGACGTCACATCCATCGTGGCGCTGACATCGTTGACCGCATCCATCGCCTGAGCGGTTGGGGTGATGTTAAGCGATGCCGTATCCTTCGAGCCGTCAGGCGCGGTCACGGTGTAGACGAAGGTATCAGGCGTGCTGATATGGTCTGCACCCACACCGGCTCTCAGGGTATAGGTGTACTGGCCGGACGAATTAATAGTCAGCGTGCCGTATTCACCCTGAATGGTGGTCAGGCCGCTGCTGTTGACCGCCACGCCGTTCACTTCCGTGACCACCGTGCCTGCCGGCACAGGGTCATTCGCCAGCACGTCGCCCGTGGTCGTTTCACTGATACTTGCCACGCTGTAAACGTGATCCTGCAGGACGCTCAGCGTGTAGCCTGTCAGGACGGCGATCCCGGATGCGGTATTCAGCAGGAACAGATACTCCCCGGCGGGCAGGTTCAGCGTCAATTGCTGCGAGGTACCGCCCAACAGCGGGGCGCGCAGCCAGCCTGGCTCAACGCGGACCTGCTCGAAGGTCTGGGTGGCGTTGTTGAACTTATAGACATACAGATCGAACACCGACGCCAGGGCCACGCCACCCACGGAGGCCTGGATGGTCATGGTGCGAGTGGTGCCTTCCTCCACGTTATAGATGATGGGGTTGGTCATATCGTCCAGCAGGTTAAGCCCCAGCGTACTGCCGAGATTCACCCCCACCACCGTAAAACCACCCTGTGACGAAGCGCCGTTATTGATTTCACTTACGGTAGTGTCAAAGGTCAGCGAGGCAGTGTCGTCCACCGCCACAATACCGTTGACGACGGTACCGGCACCCAGGGACAGCACCAGGTTCGCCGACGCGCTGGCACCGTTATGGGTGATGGTGTAGCTGAAACTCTCCGTCCGGCCAATGACCGCGGCGCTGGTATCGGTCAGATTGTAGGTGTAACTGCCGTCGCGGTTAACGGTCAGCGTACCGTATTTGCCCTGGATCACGGTGCCGTCGGCGTTAATGCTGGTGGTGACGCCCAGCGCGTTGGTGACTGCGGAGACCGTGGTCCCGGCCGGGGCGTTGTCGCTGCCAGCGGTTGGGTCTGTATCGAGGATCACGTTCCCGTTCAGGCTGGTCTCACCCGTGACCGTACCCGGGCCGGTCTCTTTCACCGCGACATCCAGACTGGTGTAAGAGCCGGTTGCCAGCAGGTTGGTGTTATAGCTGAGGACACGATAGTTGCCGTCAGCCAACCCGCTCAGGTTCAGTGATACGCCGGTGGCCCCGAGGGTCAACAGATCGGCAAACTGCGGTTGTCCGGTGTCGACGACGGTGGTCCAGGTGCTGCCGTTCCAGTGTTGCACCACCAGCTCAAGAGTGTTGAGCAGAGAGAGTACAGCGCCCGTAGCGTTGGCATTCACCACGATATCTGCGCTGCCGCCGCTGACTACGGTGAAGTTCACCTGGGCGGTGTCATTCCCCAGCAGCGTCAGGACGTTGCCCACGGCGCCAACCAGCAGGAAGCCGTAATCGCTGTACTGAGTATTGGTGACGGTTGCCGTGGTACTGAGGTTCAGCTCTTCGACGTTGTTGCTGGCGGAGAGCGGCAGCACCGGCGCAAGAGCCGAACCAGACAGCGAGGTGTTGCCTGCCGCATCGGTGGCGGTGATCTGCAGCGTCTGGCCTTCGATCTGTTTGTTAACAAAGGTATAGCTGTATGTACCGTTGCTGCCCGCAATAGTGGTCACCGTCGAGCCATCCGCAAGGCGGATACTGACGGTGCTGCCGGCTTCGGCATTCCCGGTCAGGACGCTACCGTCGACGTTAAAGGTTCCGGTCGGCGCCGTGGGGGCGGTCGTATCGACGATTATCGTCGTCACGGCTGACGCCACGCTGGTGTTGCCCGCCGCATCGGTAGCCGTGGCGGTGAAGTTATGCGTACCCTCCGTCAGCGTGGTGGTGGTTTGCGGCAGGGTCCAGTTGCCGCTGCCATCGGCGGTCACCGTGCCCACCAGCGTGATGCCATCGTAGATCCGGACCGTGGCATTCGCTTCGGCAGTCCCGGTCAGCGTTGGACGCGTGTCGTTGGTCGGATTCGTACCGGTCACCGGACCGGTAACGCTGCCGACATCATCAATCACTGAACTGATGACCGGCGCACCTGGCGCAGCGGTATCGACGTTAATCACATACCCGGCGGTTGGCGCGCTGGCGTTGCCCACCGCATCCGTGGCGGTAAAGGTCAGCGTGTGTGCACCGTTGCTCAGCGCCGGAGATGGCGTATAGCTCCACGCCCCGCCGGTCGCCGTCACGCTGCCGATCTGTACGCCGTTATCAAAGATTTTCACCGTCGATCCGGCTTCCGCCGTGCCGGTGATAGTTGGCTGGGCATCGTTGGTGAACCCGCCGTTGGCAACCGGCGTCGCCGCATTGCCCACGTCATCCAGGATACTGGTCAGCACCGGCAGCGCAGGCGGCGTGGTGTCAATTGTCAGGCTGAAGCTTGTTGAGGACACGCTGGTGTTGCCAGCCGCATCCGTGGCCTGGGCGGTGAAGCTGTGCGGACCGGTTGTCAACGTGGTGGTGAGCAGGATGCTCCAGCTGCCGCTGGCATCCGCGGTGCCTGTTCCGACCAGCGTCGTGCCTTCGTAGATTTTCACGGTGGCAAACGGTTCGCTGGTTCCGACAAGCCGCGGTACGGTATCGTCGGTGGTTTGTCCGGACGTGAGCGGGCCGGTGACAGTGCCCACGTCGTCTATCGCCTGGCTGATAACCGGCGCGTTTGGCGCGAGGGTATCAACAATCAACGTAAAGCCAGGTGAAGGCAGGCTGATGTTGCCCGCTGCATCGGTGACGGTGGCGGTCCAGGTATGGCTTCCGTTGACCAGTGGCGTTGACGGCGTAAAGCTCCACGCGCCGCTTCCATCTGCCTGCGCGGTGCCAACCGGCTGCCCGTTTTCATAAACGGTCACCGTGGCGTTGGCGGTCGCAGTGCCGTTCAGCGTCGGCGTGGTGTCGTCGGTGCTCTGCCCGGAAGAGAGCGGAGTTTGTATGCTGCCCACGTTGTCTGCCGCGGTCGAAATGACCGGCGCAGACGGCGCGACCGTATCCACGGTCAGGTTAAACGGTGCCGTCGTGCTGCCAGTGTTGCCTGCCGTGTCGGTCGCGTTGAAGGTGATAGCATGTGGCCCATCGCTCAAATCGGTACCCGGGGTAAAGGTCCAGTTGCCCTGAGCATTCACCACTGCGGTGCCAACTTCGTTGCCGTCGACAATGATATGAACCGTGGCACCCACTTCACCCGTGCCGTTGATGGTCGGGCGTGCGTCGTTGGTGCTGCTGCCCGTCGTGAGCGTACCGGTGACCGGACCGACATCGTCGATGACGCTGGTAAGCACTGGCGCAGCGGGTCCTGTGGTATCCACAGTAAAGGTGAAGACCGACGAGTTAGCCGAGGCGTTGCCTGCCACATCCGTTGCATAAGCGCGAAGGGCGTAGCTGCCATCGACAAGCGGCGTACTCGGGGTAAAGGACCAGTTTCCGTTTCCATCAACGGTAGCCAGGCCAATCGGCGTACCGTTATTCATGATGTGGATGGTGCTGCCCGTCTGTCCGGTACCGCTAATCGTCGGCGTGTTGTCGTTGGTGATCTGCCCACTGGTAAGGTCGCCCGTGACGCCGCCCGGGACGTTGTCATTCACCGTATCCAGCGTGGGAACCGTCGGTGCTGTCAGGTCAACCACCACGCTCCAGGTGTTTGATACCTGGCTGACGTTGCCCAGCGGATCGGTCGCCCGAACGGTAAAGCTGTGCGAGCCTTCGCCGAGCGCGGTGTCAGGAGTGAAGCTCCAGGCGCCAGCGCTATCAGCCGTAACCACGGCAATCTGCGTGCCACCGTCGAAAATCGTCACCACGCTGTTTGCTTCTGCGGTTCCTGAAAGGGTTGGCGTGGCGTCGTTAGTGGGGTCGCCGCTAATCACGGTAGTGGCGGTATTGCCAACGTTGTCCGTAACATTAGTGATGACCGGCGTGGTGGAAACCGTATCCACCACAACGGTGAAGCCCGCCGAAGGGGCGCTCTGATTCCCGGCCGGATCGGTCTCGCGGATGGTCAGGACGTTATTCCCCTCCGCCAGGGGCGACGTTGTATAGCTCCAGGTTCCCGTATTGCCAACCACTACGCTGCCCAGCAGCGTTCCGTTGCTGTAGATGGAGATGGTGTCTCCCACAGCACCCGTACCGGTCAGCGTCGGCTGATTGTCGTTGGTGGTCTGACCGTTGGTCAGCGGGCCCGTGCCGGGACCCACATCGTCAAGTACCGAGCCAATGGTGGGGGTACCTGGCGCAGTGAGGTCGACGGTTACGGCAGCGGCCGGAGAGCGACCGCTTGTCAGGCCATTGAGGGTCGCGGTTACCTCAAAGGTATGCAGCCCTTCGCCCAGCGCGGGCGGCGTATAGCTCCAGTTTCCGCTGCCGTCTGCGGTGACCGTCGACACGGGCGTCACGCTGCCGTCCAGGTAGATGGTAATCAGGCTGCCGGCTTCGGCCGTGCCGGTAAGCGTTGGCGTGGTGTCGTTGGTGGTTTTGTCTTTCACGTCGCCGGTGACAGGGGCAACGTCATCGTTGATCGCCGTAATAACCGGTACCTGAGGCAAATCGAGCGGTGAATCGGTGACGATAAACGTCGCGCCAGGGCTGCTGTTACCTGCGGCATCGGTGGCGGTTACGGTCAGCGTGGCAGGATCCAGTTGCGCGGGGCTCAGCGCAATAGAGAAGCTGCCATCGCCTGCAACAACGCCGGTACCTATGACCACACTACCGTCTTTCACGGTAATGATGCTTCCCGCCTCACCGGTACCGGTCAGCGGTGTCCCTTCTGTTGCCAGATTCATATTGCTCGGGTTTGGCGGTGCGACAGTATCCACGGTGACGCTGAGTGGTGCTGAATTTCCGGAGAGATTACCTGCCGGATCGCTGGAAGAAACGGTGAAGGTGTGCTGGCCGTCGGACAGCGTGCTCCCGGCGGTCCAGCTCCAGCTGCCATCCGGCTGTATGGTTACTGGCACCCCCGACGGAGTACCATCGACGGAGACAATAACGGTGGTTCCCGGTTCGCTGGTCCCGGTGAGGGTCGGCGTACCGTCATTGGTGTAGAGCACGCTGCCTGAAAGAGAGCTGGGGGTGATGGCATCTATCAGCGGTATTTCAGGTGCAGTGGTATCCACCGTGACGTCAAAGACCGGGCTAAGGGCGCTAACGTTACCTGCCGCGTCAACACCCGCAACGGTGATATGCAGCGGACCGTCGTTTTGTGTCGGTAGCGTCAGGGTCCATTCACCATTCGCGACGACGACACGTCCTACCTCCACGCCGTTGTTGTAGACGATTACCGTCTCACCGTTGACGCCGGTTCCGCCGACCAGTGGTGTTGCATCCGTGGTATAGCCACCATCCAGCGCGCCGCCCACGGCACCAATCACCGGCGTAGCCGGTGCTACGGTATCCACCGTGATCGTTATCCCCGGCGATGAACCAGAGACGTTGCCCGCTTCGTCGGTGGCGGTTGCGGTGTATTCGTGGTTCCCCTCAGCGATATTACTGCCAGGGCGCCAGCTCCAGTTGCCGTTGCTGTCTACCGTGGCGGTGCCGACGACTGACGCCGCGCCGCCATTTACGCTGTCATAAATGGTGATAACGTCGTTTGCCGTTCCGGTACCGCTCAGAACCGGACGGGGATCGTTGGTCGTTCCGCCATCGGCAACAGGTCCGGTTATCTGGGTGACGCTGTCGGTGACGATCGGTGGCGCAGGCGTAGCCGGCGGGTCTGTATCAATGGTGATGGTGACCGGCTGGGAAGGCGCGCTCTCATTACCTGTACCGTCCATGTTGGTGACGGTAAGGGTAATGTCATAGGTTCCACTGGGCAGCGGGTCTGGTGGCGTCCAGCTCCAGTTGCCGTTGCCGTCTACCACGGTATCACCAATTTTGTCGCCGCCATTGTAGATGGTCACGGTATCACCCGCCGTGCCGGTTCCGCTCAGGGTTGGCGTGGTATCGCGAGTGATTTCGCCCGGGTTCAGCGGCGTTTGTACTGCGCCGCCGTCAGGGTTGACGGTGATGGCCGGGGTATCCGGCGTGGCAGGTGCCACGGTATCTACCGTCAGTACAAACGGACTGGAGACGGTGGTATTACCTGCGGCATCCGTGGCGTGAACGGTCAGCGAATGTGGACCATCGGTGAGTGGGGTAATGGGGGTAAAACTCCAGCCACCATTGCCGTCGAGGATAGCGGTGCCGAGCAGGGTTGTGCCGTCATAGATGGTGATCGTTGCTCCAGAAGGGGCACTACCTTGCAGCAGCGGCTGGGTGTCATCCGTGGTATCCCCGTTGCTGAGTGGGCCTTTAATACTGCCGACGTCATCGGTCACGCTGGCGATGGTCGCTGCCAGAGGGGGAGTGGTGTCGACAGTAAAGGTGAAGCCGTCTGAGGCGAGACTGGTGTTACCCGCCGCGTCGGTTGCGACGACGGTAAAGGTATGCGCGCCGTTACCGAGCGGTGTGGTTGGGGTAAAGGTCCACGCACCGTTGCTGTCCGCTACTACTGTGTCAACATCTGCACCATCCAGACGGATGGTGACCTTCGAGCCCGGTTCAGCGGTGCCGTTGAGCGTCGGCGTGGTGTCGTTGGTGCTGTCGTTAGCGTTGAGCGCACCGAGACGCTCGGGCACATCATCTATCACCTGGGTAATCACCGGAGCCGCAGGCGCGACGCTGTCAATCGTCAGAGTCCAGGTGTTGGAGGCGCCGCTTGAGTTACCTGCCGCGTCGGTTGCAACAGCGGTCAGAGCGTGAGGCCCCTCACCGATTGGCGAGGACGGCGTAAAGACCCATACGCCGAGGCCATTGGCAACGGTTGTACCGATAGCCACACCGTCCACGCGGAGGGTGACCGTTGCATTTGCTTCAGCGGTACCGCTGAGCGTTGGGGTCGTGTCATTGGTGGTGGCATTTTGGCCGAGCGAGCCAACAATTCCCCCGGGCACATCGTCCACGACCTGGGAAATCACCGGGGCTGCAGGTGCCGTCCCGTCGACGTTAATTGTCCAGGAGGCAGATATTCCGCTCTGGTTACCGGCGGGATCCGTCGCCTTTGCCGTGAGCACGTAAGTGCCATCGACCAGCGGTGAGGGCGGCGTAAAGCTCCACAGGCCGGATTGTGGAACAACCACCGTGCCGAGAACATCGCTGCCGTTAGAAATCGTAATGGTCGAGCCCGCCTCGCCCGTACCATTAATGGTTGGGGCCCGGTCATTGGTCAGTCCATTCGGGCCCACGGGGCCGGTGGTGGCCTGTACGTCATCAATCACCGATACGATGATCGGGATCTGCGGCGGGGTAATGTCCGGTGCCGCCGCGGAAGTGGTTGGACTGGTGTTGCCTGCCGTGTCGGTGGCGTCAGCGGTCAGGATTTCGCCGTTGAGCTTCGGTGGGTTCAGCGTCACGCTAAAGTTACCCTGACTATCGGCAACAACTGGAGTGCCAACGAGTGCGCCGCCTTCACGGATGGTCACCGTGCTGCCCGGCTCTGCGGTACCGCTGATGGTGCCGCCATCATTTGATACCACGAGATTTCCAGGAGCAGACGGCGGGGTGGTATCTACGGTGAAGGTGACAGGCGCGGATGCCGTGCTCTGGTTTCCGGCGGCATCGGTTTCAGTGACGGTGATGGAGTGCGTTCCTTCCGGGAGCGGTCCATTGGGTGTGATGCTCCAGGTACCGTTGGGGAGCACCGTCGTGGTGCCAATGACCACGCCGTTATCGTAAATGGTGATGGTTCCACCGGGCTCCCCTGTTCCTGCCAGGAGCGGCTGCGTCGCATCGGTCAGCGTGCCCGAAGTGATAGCTCCTCTGACAGACCCCGTGTCGTCGGTCAGCAGAATCGCGGTCGGTGTAGTCGGAGGCGTCAGATCGACTGTGAGGGTGAAAACCGGTGAGGCGGGTCCGGTATTGCCCGCGACGTCGGTTGCACGGACGGTAATCTGGTGGGTGCTTTCGCTCAGGTCGACTGACGGGGTGAATGTCCATGTACCGTTGCTGGCGACGACCGCCGTGCCAATGGCGATACCGCCGTCATAAATCGTCACGGTGGAGCCGGGTTCGGCGGTGCCGGTGAGCTGCGGCCGCTGATCGTTAGTGCTGCCGCCGTTGGTTACCGCCCCCGTCTGAGGAGCGATATCGTCGATCACGCTGCCGATCGTTGGCGCATCAGGTGCGGTGAGATCCGGTGCGGTCACATTTGTGCCCTGACTGGTATTCCCGGCGCTGTCCGTTGCGGTGGCTGTTACCTGTTCCCCGTTGGTCAGCGGTGTTCCGAGGGTGACGGTAAACGAGCCGTCACTGCCGGTTTTACCTGTGCCAACCACATTGCCATTAGTATCTTTCAGGGTGATTGTACTGCCGGGTTCTGCGGTACCGGTGACGGTTTTACCGTCTGATGAGAACTGGAGACTGGAAGGCGCATTCGGCGGCGTCGTATCCGGGTCGGCTGGATCGGTCGGGTCCGTCGGGTCAGTGGGCGTGGTGGGGTCAGTACTGCTGTTATGATCACTGCCGCCACCTCCACCACCGCTGCCGCTTGCCGCCGCTGCGATGCCACCTGCTGCGACAATGCCGCCCAGTGCCCATGGCCAGATGGCGGCACCACCGGCATCACTCCCTGATGCGGCAAGCAACACGTCCGTGGAGGCTATGGATTCATACGAGGCGGCCCCGGTAGGGTCTTCAATCCACCATAGTGCGCCATTGCTGTCCTGCAGAACCAGCTGGCTTGCTCCCTGCGCGTCAGTGACGTAGAAATTTTTAAGGGTGATCACCTCGCCGGAATGCAGCGTCACCAGCAGATCGTTTCCACTGCGCGCGAAGTGGGAGACATCGGCCCGCTCTACATGAAGTTCAACAATAGAGGAATGGCTCAGCGTAACCTGTGTGCCTTCCGTGGTCGTTTCCACGCCAGTAAGTTTCGATATAACAGAGATTTGGCTCATTTAGTTATTACTCCAGCAGGTGTGTCATGAACGGCGAGTAAGACGAGCCATCTCTGCAGAAGGTAAAGGGCGCCCCGGCGCAGTCGCTGTTATACGCAGCACTGACCGTTGTTTTTAGCGCGCACGATGCCCGCCAGTATTCAGAGTGGCAACATCAGAGCGAATCTAATGACTTATAAAACAGAACCGTTTTTATGGGTGTTTAGTGTCTTATATAACCCTGTAATTAATAGAGGAATTATTTTTGAGATATAAAAATGATATAGACAGAAAACACGGGTTGTGCAACTTTGGCTTTTGTAAATAAAGGTCGAAACAATAACGTGGCATTTATATATTGTGGTTTCCAATGATTTAATTTATGTAAATATTTGTTTTTGATGGTTATTTTTTTGCTGTGCAATGTTATTTTTAATGAGGTTTATACAGTGCGATAATTGGTAGGGAATGTTTTTAATATAATGAAAAACGTGGTTGTTTAAGTGTGCTTAATATTCATTTAAGTTAGGGTAACATTTTTGATGTAAGATATATTATGTCGCTTGAAGGATAAAATATATTGTTGTGCGGAGTTAAAATTCTGCTATCACCCGCAAACAATAACATTAAGTTAAGGGTGAAATAAGCTTATTCATTGTCATGAGTCCGACGACATCAGCATGATTTTGGACAGCAAAAAACTCGCGGGGAGAATGAATAAAAATCGTGAGTCGGGCGTTTACTGACGTCACCCCCTTCTTACCCTGGAGCTTTATATGAACACGACCTCTCTTCGTTTGATCCCGGTACTGATTTTTACCCTGCTGTCCCCACTGGCGCTGGCAATGGGCAATAATAGTACCGAGAGCAAAACGCCTGACTGCCCATCAGGGCAGGTGTATGACAGTGCAACCCAGAAATGTGTACCCGACAAGAGCAGCAGCCTGAGCGATCAGGACAAAACCAACTATGCGTACCATCTTGCTAAGAAAGGGGAGTATCAGGCGGCGCTGAATCTCCTTGATTCGCTGAAAAATGGCAATACGGCTGAAGCGTGGAACTATCGCGGTTATGCCACACGCAAACTGGGACGTACAGATGAGGGTATTGGTTATTACCAGCGTGCGCTGGCGATCGCCCCGGATTATGCCAAAGCCCGTGAATACCTGGGTGAGGCATGGATGGTCAAGGGACGGCCTGACCTCGCGAAAGAACAGTTGAAGGTAATAGCAGGCATATGTGGCCAGTCCTGCGAGGAGTACCGCGATCTGCAGTCAGCCATCAACGGACAGCCGGAATCCTGAGTTTCTCGTGGAGGGAAAACCCATCGCTACCAGTGAGGTTCGTCAACAGTTAGCGGCACACCTGGCGCGTCTCTGGCGCTATGGGCTGGTGTTGTCGCGCAACAGGGATATCGCCGAAGAGCTGGTTCAGTCCACCTGCGTGCGTGCGCTCGAAAGGAGTAGCCAGTATACGCCTGGCACGCGCATCGACAGGTGGCTGTTTGCGATATTGCACTCCATCTGGATCTCCGAGCTTCGGGCACGACATGTCCGCCAGGGGCAGGGATTTGTCGCCAGCGACGAACTTCTGGCACCAGACACCCGTGAGCAGGATGAAACGCGCCTGCATTATCTGAAGGTGATGCAGCGCGTCAATGCGTTACCTGAAGCCCAGCGCAACACGGTTTTTTTGGTTTATGTCGAAGGTTTTACCTATCAGGAGGCAGCGGATACCCTGGCGGTGCCGATTGGTACTGTAATGAGCCGACTGGCAACGGCGCGGGCAACGCTTGCGAAGTCTGCCGAGGCAATGCCTCCGGTAAAGGAGAAGCGCTCTTGAATTCGCACCGTTTTACACCGCCTTATAACGACGATGCTATCGTGGCATGGATAGATGGCGAGATGTGCCGTGCAGACGCACAACACTTTGAAGAACAGCTGAGAAGTGATGAACACCTCTCCGGGCGAACCGCTGAGCTAATGAAAAGCAATCAGGACTACTCCGGGGCTTTTGCTTCCCTGCTGGATGACGCACCCCTTGAGAAGATGCAGGCGCGTCTGGCGGCACTTCCCGAACCACACTCTTCCACGCCGGTGGGCGTAAGCAGACGCGCACTGATTGCTGCGTCGGTCAGTTTTTTGATGGTCGGTTCCGGGCTGGGGTATCTGTTGCGGCCAGCCTCCGCCCCTGATGATGAAAACGCCCATATTCGTGACCTCGAAGCGCAATACATGTCTTTGTATAGCGTAGAAACACTGCTGGATATGGACAGCGCACCGCCTGTTCTGCAACGCGGCCTGGAACGGGCCGCACAGGATATCGGCATGAAATTGCAGATGTCGCAGCTTATTCTGCAGGGTGCAGAACTCAAAATGGTGCGCATGCTGCGCTATGAAACCACCTCTATCGCGCAGATTGCCTGGATCAACGCCGACTACGGCCCAATGGCGCTCTGTATCTCTCCTGTTGATGAGAAGACGACGGCTTCTCTTCAACAGGAGCAGCGGCACAGTATGAACCTGGTGTGGTGGCAGGATGCGGGCTATCAGTTTGTCCTGATAGGCCGAAACCCGTCGTCTCACTTGCAAAGCAACGCAGAACAGCTGCAACGCCTGATCTCAGGATGAGGGGATTGTGTTCGTCTGAATCGCAATAGCGATGGCAATACGATCGTCAACGACCAGGGCAAATTTATCCATCCCGTAGGACGCGCGCGAAATCGCTGTGGTGGCATTCAGCGTGAGGGCTTGCGCATGCGGGTCTTCCACAACGGCTTCCAGAATCACCGGGCGGGCAATGTTTCGCACGGTTAGCGTGCCGAACACTCTGAATCGTCCTGCGCCCTGGGCGACCACGCGAGAGCTGACAAACTCAATCGTCGGATAGCGCTCAGATTCAAAAAACATATCGCTTTTTAGCTGCCAGGTGAGCAGGCTGTTTGAGGCCACCAGGGTCGCAACGGGAATAGTGACGTGAATATAGTCATCGACATCGTTATTCGGGTTAAGCGTCACGGCACCCGTCACGCCACTGAATGTCGCCCAGGAGAGGATACCGCCGAAAGCATGCCAGGATAGCCGAATGGTGGTGTTATTGGTGTCGATGATGTAGCTCTGCGGAACGGCTAGCGCCCACGGGCAGACTAAAACAAGCAATATAAGCAGGCGTCGTAGCATCTCAGGATCTCTTTTGGGGAACTGGGAGTAAACGCGACACTCCAGGGATCTATTCGGTTTTTATGCGTCGGGATTTTTAATGATATCAACCGAGATTTCGACGGCGGTAACCTGGCCACGGTTTTCCAGCCAGTGAACCGTATTGTGATCCTCCGGCCAGCCGACACCGGGACCGTAATCGGTGGCGATCCCATTACGATGGTCGGTGATCGTCCCCTCCAGGATAAACACGGTACCGGGGCGATCGATATGATCATGCACCGGACCAAAGACCGCGCCGGGAGCGAGTGTCACCCTGCGCATGCGAAGTTGTCGCCCGTCCATGCCAGCGATCTCCGGGCCCAGATCGACGATGGAGAGTAGTTCAACGGTGACGCCCTGGGTTTCTGGTGCGATTTCTTTGTGGCTCATGATGATGCCCCCCTGTGACAAGTTTAGTCTTCAGGAAGCAAAGTAGGTGGGAATAAAAAAGGCCGCGTTTGCGGCCTTTCGAAGGGGTTATTCAGTGACTTTCTTTTCCAGCTCGCTGGCACCTTCTTTGGTTTTGTTCCAGCCCTTCTCAGCACCTTCTTTAGTGGCATCCCACCCTTTCTCGGTACCTTCTTTGGTTTTATGCCAGGCTTTCTGGGAATCTTCGCTGACCTTGCTGCCAAAGCTCTCGCTTTTACCTTCCGCAGCATGCTTTTGTTTCAGCTTCAGCTCTTCACCTTTGTTCTGCTCTTCGTGCAGTTTTTGCTTCGCCTCGTTGGCGTTTGCGTTCGCCGCAGCGACGGTATCGTCAGTTGCATGTGTGGTCGCAGCAAATACTGGAGACGCCAGCAGAACGGCAGATAATGCGATAATTGTTTTTTTCATAATATCCTCATTTAACGTTATCGGTTATGAGCGTGATTCAGCATGGCACAGACGAAGCGGGGTGGCTTTAGGAAAAAACTGTAATGAGATCAACGTACCCTGACGTGGAGTATTTCGCATGAGGATTATCCAAAGGATAAAACACCTATTTCAGCGAGGGCGGCGAGGGTCAGGAGAATGAATATTATGACGGTTATGGGTCTGTACATATCGGGCTTCCTTCCGGGTTGGAGTGGCTAATCCGTAGCGCTGGGTGTGCTTTTTAATTTTTCATAGGGGAAGGGCGGTGTCGTTGATGTTTGTCAATATGAGTGGCTAATTGGCCGGCGAGGTGGATAGCGTCATGTATTTTTTCAGCCCGATGTCTCGTTTCACGTATTTCGGCACTGAATCAAAAGGCGATCTCCTCCGGGGACATAATCAGTATGTCGGAAGATCTCTAAAAGTGAATGGTACGTTTTGCAGGGATACTTACATTCGGATTTAATTAGTTCTCTTTGGACTTCGCGGGAAAAATTGAGGGCTTGCGCCGTGCGGGCTCTTAGGACTTCATCGGATGACTCTGGTAATCACCGATGGAGAATTTTGGGCTGGCGGAGTCTGAATTGGTTGTGTAACTTTTTGTTTAATAGCTGATAACCTTCAATTCAATTTTCATTTTGGTCCCATTGTTGGTCCTAAAAGAAAATGTCAGGTTTTTTGCAGGGGAGGGAAGGTTACAGCAGGAGCCTATTGGTCTGTGAGATTAGCATTTTGCTTTCCTTTAGTCTGCTCTGTATTTAATCGTTCATTTCACGTTAGTTTTTAGCAAGTCGGTAGAGCGCCTTGCTCGCAGAATATCTACTATGGAAATATACGGAGTCTGTTCCTGCCAGCTAAATCCTTTCCTGTCGATACGCACCAGTTCGTATTTCTCCACCAGAAAATTCACAGTATCAGCCAGCGTGATACCAGCATCGATATGTTCCTGTATAACACGTTCCTCACTGAACGGTGTGTCGTTGAGGGTCAGACCATAGTGTTGTTCCAGCAGGCGTGTCAGTAGCATTTGCCAGACAGCCACGGGTGACAGGCAGGGTTTCGCCCCCCGCTGAGTTGTTGCAGGTAAAGTTTTCATATTTGCTCTCGTGAAGGTTATTAACTCTGAGTGGGGTAAATGGCGATGTATACGTAGCCGCAACTGCCAAGAGTATCGGCTTCGCAGGTGAAATCATTGTGGTACAGGGTGACGCAGTGGGCGTGGTGGGGGCTGAGTTCACCGATGGTCAGCATCGATTCCATCTGGCGGATAAAGTGCGGGAATGTTTCATCCAGCTTCCGGCATTCGGCGTCACTGAATCTACCGATGATGCTAGCCCGGTTAGCCAGATAATGCAGCCGGTTGCCGGCCGCCACATCGCTGACTGGTGATACCTCACTGGCAAACAGTGCATTACACAGGCTGGATTTCCCGGCTCCGGATTTACCCTTAACGCCAATAACTGGCTCGTAGTTTGGTAACTAGTTTATTTGCTGCAGAATCCGCTCTGATACCCACTGTGGCAGACCAGCAAGCGATTGCTGAAACGACTTCAAACCTTCAGAATTGTTCATTACTACTCCTCTGAAAAATAATAAAAAAAACGGCAGAATCGTGAGATTCCACCGTTAATCGTGTATGTTCAGAGGAATGATATATATCTGAATACTTTTATAATGCTGACAGGCCGTTCTGCACCAAATATAGTCATTCGAACCCTGAGAGTTACACTTTTAAGTGATTCAGGGTATGCGCTTACTGGTTACGAATATTGTGCCAGAATCATGTGATTTGATGATTGCCGCTTTGCTTTCGAGCCAGTAAGTGCTCCACGTTCGCTAACGAATACTCAGGGCATGCAGAAAACTGCTGGCTATATTTCTTTCGAAGAACGTCCACTTATCTCGTCCTGGGGAAATCATCCACTAGCAAACAACAAAATGGTAAGCTAGCTTAATCCAATCAGAGTGGGCACTTAACCAGTACCAAGCGAGCCCCTCGCTTATCAATACGAGACATCGTTGATAGTGCCGTCTGCGGTGCGCCACGCCACTATCATTCTCATCAAACAGGGTACGGCTGCAAAGGCCTGATAACAGGCTTACAGCCTTTGTCATCACTTCCAGCGAGTCTTTTGCTCTATGTCCCTTTCCCAGCACACCAGCACAGCACCCGACCTATCAGATACCCTTAAAGGGGAAAATGCCGCCCGACTTATCATTGATAATGATCCTGCAGCAGTACATATTCACGATCCCCGAACCACTGAGTTTGCGAACGCCATGATGGATACTGCGGCCAGCGAACTTAAAAATGCGGCCGGCATATTTAAAGATCTGGTTGAACGCGCAACAGCAGGCGCAGAAGATCTTGCCGTGGCCACCTTTCAGGGGATCATCGAAGTGATACAGAACGCCGATGATGTCAGGGCCACACAGGTATGGTTTGCACTCAGGCAGACGAAAACAGGTAAACAACTTTTGCTAGTTCACGACGGTGCCCCGGTTACCTGTCTTAATGTGCTCGGCATGGTCCTCCCCTATCAGACTTCCAAGACTAATCGAACCGATCAGCGCGGGCGTTTTGGTATCGGTATGAAAACCCTTCTCCGTATTGCCGACACGCTTGCAGTGCACTCTGCCCCGTATCATTTCTCCTGTAATCAGTTAGATTTTGACCGCCTGCCACCAGAACCGGCCCTTCCCGGATTTTACGACCCGATGCAGCATACGCTTATTGTTGCGGACCTGAATTCTGCCTTTGATGAGTCAGAGCTCACCGCATGGTTTGATTCATGGCGCCACGACGGGTTGCTGTTTCTGGCTTCGGTAAGCCAGTTAACATGGTGCGAGCTTGATGGCAGCATAAAAAGCCAGCGTGCACTGACTTTTTCAGACTGGACAGATACGGGCTATACATTACACCACTCAGGAATGCACAAACTCCAGTGTCGATTCACCAAAGCACAAGAGAATGACTGGACCATCTGGCGAGCATCAGTCGCAGTTCCTGAACATTTACATCCAGCGCATAAAGCGCGCAGCGAAGTCACCGATATTTCCATTGCTATTTCGTCACAGCGAACCCAATCCGGGGTCTATATCGGTTTTCGTACTGACATTCCCACAACCCTCACCTTTTCACTGGATGCGCAGTTCGATCCAAGTACCTCCCGCGAATCTATTATAGAAAACGACTGGAACCGATGGCTCATTGAGCGCACCGCCGAAGTGGTGGGAAATATTGCAGCGGGAATGCTCGCTACCGTCCCGAAAACCGCCTGGCGCCTCATTCCGCTCACCACCGAACTTGTCGATCCAGAGCGTAACTCGGTACTTAACCGCTGCTTTTCAACTGCACTGAATAAAACCCGTACCTGGTTAGCTCAGCATGCTGTAGTCCAGTTACCCTCTGGCCATTACCCTTTTTCAGCACTGAGTTATGAAGCGCAAACGTTGAAAGCATTTCTTAGCGAGGACGATGTCGAACGTATCCATCAAGGACAGCATGCTCTGCACAGAAGTGCCCGGGATACTCAGGACCGCTGGCGCGAAGTCATTAAAGAACTCAACGTCTCAAGTCTTGTCAGCACAGATGAGTTACTTGACTCCCTGGAGAACAAACTCTTCAATTTTAAACCTGCACCATGGTGGGTCCGGGCGGGCGCACTCTTGGTGGAACATCATGAAGAGAGTGAATTATTTGACCGCGCTTTCTTACTCTCACATCTTAATGAGCCGATTTCTTGTAACTCTGGTGATGTAACCGACATTCCCTTGGTGCTGAACCCACCTTCTGAATTTGCGCAACGCTGGCAACTTTTACAGCGCCTGCATGTGGCATACGAGGATGGGGATGCAGGCGAACAGGTTATCACCTGGTTGGATGCTAATGCCGCCTTTGTCAGTCAAGCTAACACGGTGATTGAGCTCTCAGCCTTTGCTGAAAAATATGAACAAGACAGCATCGAAATATCAGAAGACGATCTTCGCTCGCTGCGGGACATGTTTGATAAACTGCGGGATACAGAAGCAAAAGCTTTAGGTATCAAAATAGGCGCGATTCTTAAGCTGGATGGTTATGTCTATAAAAACGGCAAGATCGTACGGCAAAAAGTGCGGCTTTCAGAAAGCTACCTGTGTAAAACTCTGGATAGCGAAAACTCTACCTGGCCTGATGCAGCAGACAACACGCCGGGTATCCAGTGGGTTGGAGCAAAATACGAAGCCATTTTAAAAACCAACATAACTAGAGGAGCGAAGCGCAAGCGCGAGGATGGAACACAATCTCGTGGTGCCAGAAAGTTCCTGCTACTACTTGGGGTTGAATATTCGCCTCGGGTACAAAAAATTGATGAACATCGTTACGGAGTAACCGAACGTCGGAGAGCAGAACTTCGGGCTAATGGTGCCGAACTGGTTTATTACGACTTCGAATCCCCGGATCTCGAACGCGTGATTCAAAGCATCAAAGCAACAAGCAAACAACACGCAAAACGGCGGAGTCCTGCCCTACTCACGACTCTCACCAAAAACTGGCAACGCCTGTATGTTCCAACCTCATCGGTTCCCTCCGCACACAAAGCCATTAAATACTTTTATCCTAAAGCGAATGTCACCGCAGCGTGGCTGAATACGTTAAGAGATGTAAGTTGGGTTGCAGTCGGTAAAGGGGAAACGGTTTTACCCCATTCCGCCGTGCTGAAAACACCTGAAACTCAGACGCTTTATCAGACCTTCATCTGCGGCGTGAATGCAAAAGACCTCGATAAGGAATTTTTACGTGTTTTAAATATCATTACGGATGTCAGGATTGGGGACTTGTTGACCGCACTGGAAACGATACGAACGAACGAAGAAATTGTTATTCAGGCACAGACACAGCAAATATACAGGGCCATTGCAAAGCACTGCCCCGCAACGGTTACCTTCGCAACACGAGTCGGCGAATTGAGTATCCAAGAACTCAGGACCCGATTTATTGAGGGGAGCGGGTTAATCTATGTTTCTGGCAGAGGCTGGTCCAGACCCAATGAATTGTTCAGAGGACTCGATATTTTCCATGGAAAGCGGCCATTTGTACCTGGAGGTACGACATCGCATTGCCAGAACCTTTGGTATGCCCTGAATATTCCCGAACCGAGCCTTGCTGATTGTATTCAGTACTGCCGTGAACTGTCTCACAAGCCGTATAGCACTGAAACAGAATCCCAACTGATGGACGTTTATCGTTACATGGAGACACGGCTCGAGAAGGAGGAGCGAGGCCCAAAAGATAAATTACGCACGTTACCACTCTTCTGCTCTTCAGGCTGGGTGACACAACGGCCCATTTACTCGCTTGATAATCCAGAACTCAGAGAGCAATTAGGCAAAGCGCTTCCCGACCTCCAGTGCTGGGTGCCTCCTTGCGATATCCAGTATTTTCCAGGACTGGTTAAAGCACTACGTGTTGTGGAACTGAATCCCCAGCTTCAGAGTGTCAACGATAATACCGACTCGAAAGAACGTGGAGAGCAGGAAAGATTGCGCTTTGGCCACGCAATTGAGCATCTTTCAAATGAACTAGCAAAAAGTATGCCTGATCTGCGTGATAAGCTGCCTATCAGTTGGGATAAGTTCAAAAATACAACGCTCTATATTTACGATTCACCCGCCACCATCCGCGCTTTAGCACCAGAATTCCCGGGCGGATTTGTTGACCTTTCGCTCAAAGCCGTGAGTTTAGATAATTTTCAGGCTTTCCATTTTTATCAAGATGCTATTGGAGACCGCGATTTCGGTGGCCGAGTCATCGCTTCACTGTTTCCATCGAAAGAACGTCGACGCATTGATGCCGAGTGGACTATTGCATGGAAAAAGAGTCTCGATTCAGTCGCTGAGCCAATCCGGCTGGCAAGTGATGAGGCACGTACTGAAGCCATGGAAGATATCGCTACAAATATTAATGCCGCTTTAAAACACAAAATTAACGTTACGGCCCCCAAAAGTCGTTCTGCACAAGTACAACCAAGAACGCTGAAACCATCAGTTGGTGCGATGGTCCGTGCCTCTGTCAAAACAGGTACAGGAACGGCCAAGACAACCACCACCAGCAAAGGCGCTCGTGGACTGAAAACGACACCGCCCCCGGTAAAATCAGGAACCAACACGTCAATTTCCACTCCAGTGGCTTATACCAATGCGGATCTTGAGCAGAGAGGTTGGGAGCTACTTTCCCAGGCACTGGACACGACCAACGACCAGAGGATTATTGACTTCCGGCGCAATCATGGCGTCGGCGCCGATGGCGTTATTGACTGGAAACTGTTCATCGAGATGAAAGCCACTGGGCGTGGTCCTCAGAGTCAGATAGAGATGTCTAACAATGAGTATCAGCGAGCAAAAGAACGGGGTAATAATTTCATTCTCGCCCTGGTATCAGGGCTTGAAACCGGCCAGACCGATGAAATCAGGCTCATTTTTGATCCGGTTAATTGTGCCAATGTCATCCCTACCAATGGGATCAGGTTAGGTGGATTGCTTGAAGCGCCGTCCGTTGTCATACAGTTTGAGACTGATGTGAATGAATAAATCCAAGAGACTTACATAAGGATATTTATGTATTTAGGTAGACTAAAAATTTCGCGGTTTCGGTCTTGTGATGATGTGACTGTTAGCCTCCGCCCTGATTTGACTGTATTGGTCGGTGAAAACAATGGTGGAAAATCCAATGTTGTAGACGCAATCAGATTACTTACTCTACCATTGAGCGGACGCCGCGAACGATACCCAGAAGATGAGGATGTGCGTCGCTATTCGACCATCCCAAGTTTTCAAATCGAAGGGGCTTTCCAAGGTCTAAGCGATACCCTCAAAGGTCTATTGATATCTGCAGTTCCCGATCCTACCAAGAGTGAGGCTACCTTCGGTTATCGATATGAATCGCGTTCCGAACATGCTCCCCGTGGTAAGACTACCGTGTGGGCTGGACGTTTCGACACCAATGGATCAGAGCTTGGTTCTTCAGAGTTGATCAGACACGTTTATCTCCCTCCTTTATCCTGTAAGGATTTGACCTTGGCTTGTGCCACCATGGGAGCAATGACTTGGTAATCGTACTCACTGAGAGTAGCTTTGAGGTGTGGCAGTTCGTCCAGAACGGTACTTGCTTCGGCCCGGTGCAGAGATGGTTTATCATCGTAAGCGATGCGTTCTTTCAAATCAGAGACAACCATATCTAATGTCTCAAGATAATCGTTCAGATCGCCTTCATTACGTTTAGAGCCGCAGAACCAATGTTCTGTTTCCTTGGCGGTCCACTCGGCAATTTTTGCTCGAAGTTTTGCTCTGATTTGCTCTTGTGCTGATTTTTCCATCACGCCATTCTTCAGTTTCTTGGGGGCCCCCAAAGAAGCAACCATCTGTTGGCAAAGCGTTTGTAAACGCAGGGCAAGAAGACGAGCACGCTGAAAGCTTGCTGTTTGCAGGCTCAGTCTGTATTCGATTGCATTGCCCTGAGCGACGAAACGCTTCCTGAACCACCATACGTGGTTACGCTTGTAGAGGTAATGGGGGATGCTGTTTGATGGCATATGGTACACTCCTGAGTCACAGTTGTGCCACACGCCCAAAGAAAAACGGCCTGAAACTCTAAGAGAATCAGGCCGTTATATTTGGTGGAGCTGGCGGGAGTTGAACCCGCGTCCGAAATTTCTACATCCTCGGTACTACATGCTTAGTTTGTCTTTACATTCGCACGCCAGCTGCGGACAGACACGCCACTAACGAACTAGCCTGATTAGTTTTAACGCTTCAACCCCAGGCAGGGCTTCCACGCGATCTCTTTTGGGTTTGACCTCTCTTTGATCCCCGTCTTAAGAGCGGAAGCTAGGGAGAGAGGGCTCAGAGCAGGTTATTAAGCTGCTAAAGCGTAGTTTTCGTCGTTTGCGACTATTTTTTTGCGGCTTTTAACGAGGCAAACCGCCCCTCGGCATGCACCTTGGGTTTCGCAAATCCCGTCGAATCCAGAATCAGCCCCAATAGTGTTGAACTCAGTATACCAGATTTCACTTCCTGGATACCAGCCCAGAACGCTAACTTATTGAATAGTACAATAAGTGTGCAGAATCAACGCCCTGCATTTTTCATGATGCGCGCTTTGTCGAGCTGCCACTCCCGCTCTTTCAGGTCAGTCCGTTTATCGTGTTGTTTTTTACCCTTCGCAACGCCAACTTTCACTTTGCACCAGGCATTTTTCCAGTACAGCGACAGAGCAACGACGGTGAAGCCTTCACGGTTGATGCGACCGTAGAGGGATTCCAGCTCGCGCTTGTTCAGCAGCAGTTTACGTGTGCGTGTTGGGTCACAAACGTAGTGTGAAGAGGCAACGGTCAGCGGCGTAAAGTTCGCCCCGAACAGGAAGGCTTCACCATCTTTCAGGATCACGTAGCTATCGCCGATGTTGGCTTTCCCGGCGCGCAGCGATTTTACTTCCCAGCCCTGCAACGCAAGGCCAGCTTCGAATTCTTCTTCAATGAAATACTCATGGCGAGCACGCTTGTTGAGCGCAATGGTCGCCGAGCCTGGTTTATGTGCTTTTTTCTTCGTCATAAGTGTCGTAAAGCCGTCGGTAATCTGATTTCAAAAAGTCACCTCATTGCGTCCTGTGAGGTCTAACGCGCTATCTTAGCACGAGATGAGGCTTAGCGTTTTTTTAACAGGTGATAAATGTTATTATTTGTCCGTTGTGTGACCATGGGAAATGCTATGCCTCAGATTAGCCGTACTGCGCTTGTGCCTTACAGCGCGGAACAAATGTATCAGTTAGTGAACGATGTTCAGTCTTATCCAGCGTTTATTCCTGGATGTACCGGGAGCCGTGTTCTGGAGTCTGGTCCAACGCAGATGACCGCAGCGGTGGATGTCTCCAAAGCGGGGATCAGTAAGACGTTCACCACGCGTAATACGCTGACGAGTAATCAGAGTATTTTGATGCATCTGGTGGATGGTCCGTTTAAAACGCTGATGGGGGGCTGGAAGTTTACGCCCTTGAGCGCTGACGCCTGTCGTATCGAGTTCCATCTGGACTTTGAGTTTACGAATAAACTGATTGAGCTGGCGTTTGGTCGTATCTTTAAAGAGCTGGCTTCAAATATGGTTCAGGCGTTCACCACCCGCGCCAAAGAGGTTTACAGTGTCGCATAAGATTGCTGTGGAAGTGGTGTACGCGCTGCCGGAGAAGCAGTATCTGCAACGTGTAACGCTGGAAGAGGGCGCGACTGTTGAGATGGCTATCCGCGCTTCCGGCATCCTTGAGCTTCGCAGTGATATTGACCTGGCGAAGAATAAAGTCGGGATTTACAGCCGCCCGGTTAAGCTGGGTGATGTGCTGAAAGAAGGTGACCGGGTGGAGATTTATCGTCCGTTGATAGCCGACCCGAAAGAGCTGCGTCGTCAGCGTGCGGAGAAAGCGGCTAAGTAGCGCTTTCTTCCCCGGTGGCGCTGACGCTTACCGGGGCTACGTTTCTGTGCAAGAATTCAGAAACAAAAAAGGTGCTCATTGAGCACCTTTTTGCATTTCTGACGCCTGATTATTTGGTCAGGGCAGGCTTGTTGTCGATGTTGGTCAACACACCAGCGCTGCTGAAGGTCAGCGTCAGGGTTTGCTGGGTCACATCTTCGTGGCCCGGTTGCTGACGGAATACATAGAACCAGGTGTTTGTGCCGAACGGATCGGACATCATCGGGGTTCCCAGTGCATAAGCGACCTGCTGTTGTGTCATCCCCACACGGATTTTGGACACATCGTTAGGGGTAAGGTAGTTCCCCTGGTTGATGTCAGGACGGTAAACCACTTTCTCCAGAGTGGAACAGCCTGCGGTCAACATCAGAAGAACCGCTGCGGCAGCGGTCAGCATTTTACAACGCATAGTGATTTGATTCCTTTTCGGGCCCGAGCAGAACGCGGCTCATATGTAATATGCCGATGATAATAGACCTTGCCCCACTTTGAAACCGGTCTGGCGGCGTTTTTGTTGTTCTCTATGACCCTGAGATCCCGAAAAAGTTTATGCCGCCAGCAGTTCTTTCGCGTTTGCGAGCGTATTACGCGTGACTTCACTGCCGCCAAGCAGACGAGCCAGCTCCTGCAGACGCGCACGTTTATCGAGCGGTTTCATGTGCGTTTCCGTCATTTCACCGTCGGTTTCTTTACTGACGATAAAGTGATGGTGACCACAGCCAGCCACCTGCGGAAGGTGGGTAACACACATGACTTGTGTTGATTCACCTAACTGACGCAGCAGCTTACCGACTACCGCCGCCGTTGGACCGCTGATCCCAACATCCACTTCATCGAAAATCAGCGCCGGGGTTTCCATTTTACGCGCGGTAATCACCTGAATCGCCAGTGCGATACGCGACAGCTCACCGCCGGACGCCACTTTGGAGATGGCCTGCAGCGGCTGACCGGGGTTAGTGGTGACGCGGAACTCGATACGATCCGCACCTTCAGCCGTCAGCGCATTCTCTTCAAAGCGGACATCGATCGTAAACACGCCGTGCGGCATCGCCAGCGTGTGCATACTGTCGGTGATGTGCTGACTTAACTCCTGGGCATAATGCACTCGAATCTCATGCAGTTTTTTCGCCGTTGCCAGCGCCTGTTCATGATGCAGGCTCACCGCCAGAGAGAGGGTTTCCTGCGAGTCAGCCTGATCGTCAAGCTGCTGCTGTTCTTCCAGCAGAGACTGATAGTAATTTGGCAGTTCTTCCGGCGTAACGTGATGCTTACGGGCCAGTGAGATCTGACGGGAGATGCGTTGTTCCAGCTCAAACAGACGGTTCGGGTCGAGATCCAGACGTTCACAGTAGTGGCGCAATTCATCACCGGCTTCTGAAATCTGAATCGCGGCCTCTTCCAGCATATCCAGTACGCCAGAAAGTTTGCTGTCCATGCCTGCCAGTTCGGTGAGCAGTTGACGAACGTTATACAGCTGGCTTTGCAGGTTCACGTCTTCGCCATCCGCAAGCATGTTGAGGGCGTTCTGACTGGTTGAAAGCAGGTGACCGCTGTTGGCCAGACGCTTGTACTCTTCGTCGATTTGCTCAAACTCACCCGCCTGCGGGTTGAATTCGTTCAACTCTTTTAACTGGTATTCCAAAAGCTCGGCGCGTGCTGCGCGCTCCTGGCTTTGCTGCTGGTGCTGGGCAAGCTCACGGCAGCTTTGATGCCACTGGCGATAATGTTCTGCCATAAGCTGAGTAAGCGCGTACTCACCCGCATAGCCATCAAGCAGGGCTTTCTGCTGTTCTGGTTTGACGAGTTGCTGATGTGCGTGCTGGCCGTGGATCTGGATAAGCAACTGGCCGAGCTCGCGGAGCTGGGAGAGTGGAACCGCCGTACCGTTGATAAAGCCACGTGAACGACCGTCGCTGCTGATCACGCGGCGAAGTAAACACTCACGTCCATCTTCAAGCTGGTTCTGTTCCAGCCAGCGCTGGGCGGCAGGGGTGTCTTTCAGGGAGAAGCGGGCACAGAGATCGGCACGGTTTGCGCCCATGCGCACCATGTCTCCCTCGGCACGGCCGCCAAGGCACAAGCCGAGGGCATCAATGGCAATGGATTTACCTGCACCGGTTTCCCCGGTGATCGCCGTCATGCCGCTGTGGAAGTCGATCTCAAGCTCACGAACAATGGCAAAGTTGCTGATGGTCAGTTGTGCCAGCATAATTGTTTTCCTGTATGAAAAACCATAACTGTGTTTTCATACAGTATAAACTGGTTTTATATACAGTAAAGCGCTGGATGCAAAATCAGAACAATTTTTTTGACCAGCCAAGCTTCGAGCTTAATGTGTTGAAATAGCTGTAGTCTTTCGGGTGAATGAGATTCAGGTGGTAATCACACCGACGAATCAGCACGTCTTCCCCTTCCTGAATCGGCAGCGCTATCTGGCTGTCACAGCTGATCTCCAGGTCATTTCGACGGTGGGAGAAGCGCAGACGAATGGTGCTGTCACCGTTGATGACCAGCGGACGGGCGGAAAGCGTGTGCGGAAACATTGGCACCAGCGTAATGGCGTCCAGGGAAGGGGTCAGGATCGGGCCACCGGCAGAAAGCGAGTAGGCGGTTGAGCCGGTCGGGGTGGAGATAATCAAGCCGTCAGAACGTTGGGAGAAGGCAAAGATTTCGTCGATATAGACTTCGAACTCAATCATGTGCGCCACTTTACCGGGATGCAGAACCACTTCGTTTATTGCGGTGCTGATCCGCTTCTGGCAGTCCTGCTGGCATACCTGCGCTTCCAGTAAAAAGCGTTTTTCGCTGATATAGTGGCCTTCCAGAACGTCAGCCAGCTGTTGCTGGGCATTATCCGGGTCGAGGTCAGTTAAAAAACCGAGATTGCCACGGTTGATGCCGATGACCTTGATGTCATAACGCGCCAGCGTGCGGGCCGCGCCGAGCATGTTGCCGTCACCGCCGACCACCACGGCGAGATCCGCCTGTTGGCCTATTTCCGCCAGCGTGCCGGTCTTGACGCTCTTCAGCTGCAGCTCCTGTGCAATCTGCTGCTCAACCATCACTTCATAGCCTTTGCTACACAGCCAGCGATACAACATTTCATGTGTCGTCAATGCGGTAGGGTGACGCGGATGCCCGACGATCCCAATACACCTGAAATGATTATTCATTTTCTGGAGGTCCTTGTGCCTGATGAATGATGACAATCTGTCTTGTTCCCTTGAATCCCGGAAACTGATCCCCATAATAAGCGAAGTTAGCGAGATGAATGCAGAAAAACGCGGAGAAATTCATGAGTAGTAAAGAACAGAAAACGCCTGAGGGGCAAGCCCCTGAAGAAATTATCACGGAACAGCACGATGAAGTTGAGGCTGTAGAGCCAGACGCATCTGCTGAGCAGGTGGACCCGCGCGATGAAAAAATTGCGAATCTGGAAGCCCAGCTGGTAGAAGCACAGAATCGCGAACGCGATGGTGTTCTGCGCATCAAGGCTGAAATGGAAAACCTGCGTCGTCGTACCGAACTGGACGTTGAAAAAGCGCATAAATTTGCGCTGGAGAAATTCGTCAACGAACTGCTGCCGGTGATTGATAGCCTCGATCGCGCGCTGGAAGTAGCGGATAAAGCGAATCCGGACAACGCGGCGATGATCGAAGGTATCGAACTGACGCTGAAATCCATGCTCGACGTGGTGCGTAAGTTT
Organism: Enterobacter sp. E1; assembly: GCF_016809815.1. Classification (NCBI taxonomy): domain Bacteria; kingdom Pseudomonadati; phylum Pseudomonadota; class Gammaproteobacteria; order Enterobacterales; family Enterobacteriaceae; genus Enterobacter; species Enterobacter sp. E1. The sequence continues at coordinate 536,499 of NZ_JAFBJM010000003.1, forward strand.
GGCGTGGAAGTGATTGCCGATACCAACGTTCCGCTGGATCCAAACGTTCACCAGGCGATTGCGATGGTGGAGTCCGAAGAGGTGGAAGCCGGTAAAGTGCTGGGCGTGATGCAGAAAGGTTACACCCTGAACGGCCGTACCATTCGCGCAGCGATGGTGACCGTGGCGAAAGCGAAAGCGTAATTTGCCGCCCTCTAGTGCCGGGCGGTGGTTTCGCCTTGCCCGGCACTACAACATTATTCCGCGATACTTTCGCGCAGGGGTTTAACGGGAAGGACTTTCACCTGCTTAATCATGTTGTCCTGCACGTCCAGGATATCAATATCGTACTGTTCAATTCGCACCCGCGTGCCCGCAGCCGGGATCTCTTCCAGTGCTTCCAGAATCATGCCATTCATGGTTCGCGCTTCATCTTCCGGTAAATGCCAGTTAAAGGCTTTGTTGAGTTCGCGAATGTTGGCGCTACCGTCAATCAGCACCGAGCCGTCGTTTTGTGGGGTCACTTCTTCCGCAAGAGAAGGAGACATTGAGGTGGTAAAGTCCCCGACAATCTCTTCCAGAATATCTTCGACCGTCACCAGCCCCTGAATATCGCCGTACTCATCAACCACCAGGCCGACTTTCTTCTTGTTACGCTGGAATTTCACCAGTTGCGTACTGAGCGGTGTTCCTTCCGGTACGTAGTAAATTTCGTCGGCGGCACGCAGCATCACCTCTTTTGTGAACTCTTTTTTCTCGGTCATCAGGCGGTAAGCTTCGCGCACGCGCAGCATGCTGATGGCGTCATCGAGAGAGTCGCGATACAGCACAATGCGCCCGTGCGGGGAGTGCGTCAGCTGGCGGACGATGGCTTTCCAGTCATCGTTGATGTCGATACCCACGATTTCGTTACGCGGCACCATGATGTCGTTCACGCTCACCTTCTCCAGATCCAGCACCGACAGGAGCATGTCCTGATTACGTCGGGAGATCTGTGAACGGGATTCATTCACGATGGTGCGCAGTTCGTCTTTGCTGAGCGCGCTGCTGATGGTGACGTCTGCTTTGATACCCACCATCCGCATCAGCAGGCGCGTCACCATGTTCAGCAGCCAGACCAGCGGCATCATCAGGATCAGCAGCGGTGCCAGCAGGAAGCTGCTCGGGTAGGCGACTTTCTCAGGGTAAAGCGCAGCGATGGTTTTCGGTAGCACTTCGGCAAACACCAGCACCACGAACGTCAGCACGCCGGTGGCAATCGCCACCCCGGCATTGCCGTACAGGCGCATCCCGACGATGGTACCCAGCGCAGAGGCAAGAATGTTGACGAGGTTATTGCCGATGAGCACCAGGCTTATCAGGCGATCCGGCTTGCGGAGCAGTTTTTCGACGCGACGGGCAGCCCGGTTACCTTGCTTAGCACGATGACGTAACCGGTAGCGGTTTAAGGTCATCATGCCGGTTTCCGAGCCAGAGAAATAGGCGGAGATGACCACCATGACGATCAGCGTAACGATCAGCGTGGTGGTAGAGATGTGTTCCAGGGGGAACTCCTTTGTTTCTTAGCCAGCAAATTGCTGTATGAAGCGGCTGCCAAAATAGGCAAGGGTGAGAATGCCCGCACCCGCGACGTTGAACCAGACCACGCGACGACCGCGCCAGCCTTCATGATAATGGCCCCAGAGCAGGACAATATAGACAAACCACGCAACGATAGAGAGTACCGCTTTATCGATATTCTCCACGCTGAACAGGTTTTTCATGTAGAACAGGCCCGTGCAGAGCGTGAGCGTCAGCAGAACCACGCCCACCTGGGTGATGTGGAACATTTTACGTTCAATGACCATCAGCGGCGGCATCTCGTGGTTAAACGCCAGCTTTTTGTTTTTGAGCTGGTAGTCAATCCAGGCGAGCTGCATGGCGTAGAGCGCGGCGATAATCAGCGTCGCGTAGGCAAAAAGCGACAGGCCAATATGCACCAGCATACCCGGTGTCGCCTCCAGATGCGTAATGAACTCATTGGGCATAAAGGTGGCTAAAGCCAGATTGATCAGCGCAAAGGTATAGACAATCGGTAGCAGTAACCAGCCGCGATTCTTAGAGGCCACAATGGTCATCACCGTGCAAATCATCAGGCTGACCAGCGAGCCGACGTTGAGGACGCTCAGGTTTTGCACGCTTCCGTCGCCGGGAATGATGCGTGATTCCAGCGCAAAGGCGTGGCTTATCAGTGCGATCACCGCGGAAAGAATAGCCATGCGCCGCCAGCCGCTGTTTTTTTGCAGCAGTCCGGGAATGATCAGCGCGAGACTGACAGAGTAGGCAACAAGGGCGATCAGTGCGAAAACAGGCATATAGGCATCGACAGTTGTCTTAATAAGAAAGAGAAGCAGTATAACGTTACGTGACGCCTGCTCCAACCGTTGCATAACAACAAAGGCGCCTTCATGTTATACTCCGGCAAAATTCTGTGTATGTGTCGCTCATGGCGGCCCAACGTTTCTACTCAGGCGAGAGACAATGTTTGATAATTTAACCGATCGTTTGTCGCGCACGCTGCGCAACATCAGCGGCCGAGGACGCCTTACCGAAGACAACATCAAGGAAACGCTGCGCGAAGTGCGCATGGCGCTGCTGGAAGCAGACGTGGCGTTGCCGGTTGTGCGTGATTTTATCAACCGCGTTAAAGAGAAAGCGGTTGGTCATGAAGTTAACAAGAGCCTGACCCCGGGTCAGGAGTTCGTCAAAATCGTTCGTAACGAACTGGTTTCGGCGATGGGTGAAGAGAACCAGGTGCTTAACCTGGCGGCTCAGCCACCGGCCGTGGTGCTGATGGCGGGTCTGCAGGGTGCGGGTAAAACGACCAGCGTCGGTAAGCTGGGTAAATTCCTGCGCGAGAAGCACAAGAAGAAAGTGCTGGTGGTGTCTGCGGACGTTTATCGCCCGGCGGCGATCAAACAGCTGGAAACGCTGGCAGAGCAGGTTGGCGTGGATTTCTTCCCGTCAGACGTGGCTCAGAAACCTGTCGACATCGTTAATGCCGCGCTGAAAGAAGCGAAGCTGAAATTCTACGACGTGCTGCTGGTGGATACCGCCGGTCGTCTGCACGTTGACGAAGCGATGATGGACGAAATCAAGCAGGTGCATGCCTCTATCAATCCGGTAGAAACCCTGTTTGTTGTCGACGCCATGACCGGTCAGGATGCGGCAAATACCGCGAAAGCGTTTAATGAAGCGCTGCCGTTAACCGGTGTAGTGCTGACCAAAGTGGACGGTGACGCCCGTGGCGGTGCAGCCCTCTCGATTCGTCATATCACCGGTAAGCCGATTAAATTCCTCGGCGTGGGCGAAAAAACTGAAGCGCTGGAGCCGTTCCATCCGGATCGTATTGCCTCCCGTATTCTCGGCATGGGTGACGTGCTGTCGCTGATCGAAGATATCGAGAGCAAGGTTGACCGCGCGCAGGCTGAAAAGCTGGCGAGCAAGCTGAAAAAAGGCGACGGTTTCGATCTGACCGACTTCCTTGAGCAACTGCGTCAGATGAAAAACATGGGCGGCATGGCCAGCCTGATGGGCAAACTGCCGGGCATGGGCCAGATCCCTGACAATGTGAAAGCGCAGATGGATGACAAGGTGCTGGTGCGTATGGAGGCGATCATCAACTCGATGACCCTTAAAGAACGTGCTAACCCGGATATCATCAAAGGTTCCCGTAAACGCCGTATCGCAGCCGGTTGTGGCATGCAGGTGCAGGACGTTAACCGCCTTCTGAAACAGTTCGACGACATGCAGCGCATGATGAAGAAAATGAAGAAAGGCGGCATGGCGAAGATGATGCGCGGGATGAAAGGGATGATGCCTCCCGGTTTTCCAGGGCGTTAATCGCTTTTGAGATTGCTTTTTGCCCGAAAATGAGTAAAATTTTCGGGCTTTTAATATGACACCCGGGCTCCGTTCCTCGATGGGGCCCGGTTGTTTTATTCACACAAGAGGATGTTATGGTAACTATTCGTTTAGCACGTCACGGCGCTAAAAAGCGTCCGTTCTACCAGGTTGTTGTGACTGACAGCCGTAATGCACGCAACGGTCGCTTCATCGAGCGCGTTGGTTTCTTCAACCCACTGGCCGCTGGCGCAGAAGAAGAAACTCGTCTGGATCTGGATCGTATCGCTCACTGGGTTGGCCAGGGCGCTACTGTTTCCGATCGCGTTGCTACGCTGATCAAAGCAGCAAACAAAGCAGCTTAATCTGTCACGGTGGTCATGATGAGCAATAAAGCACCTGTTGAACCGATCGTATTGGGAAAAATGGGTTCTTGCTACGGTATCCGTGGTTGGCTCAGAGTGTTTTCCTCCACTGAAGACGCTGATAGCATTTTTAATTACCAGCCCTGGTTTATCCAGAAAGGCGGTAAGTGGGAAGAGGTCGAGCTGGAAAGCTGGCGTCACCACAATCAGGACATCATCATCAAGCTGAAAGGCGTTGATGATCGTGATGCCGCGAATGCGCTGACTAATTGTGAAATTGTCGTGGATTCGTCGCAGTTGCCGGCGCTGGAAGAGGGTGACTACTACTGGAAAGACCTTATGGGTTGCCAGGTCGTTACCACCGAAGGCTACAGCCTGGGGAAAGTCATCGATATGATGGAAACCGGGTCAAATGACGTTCTCGTCATCAAGGCAAACCTGAAAGATGCATTTGGCATCAAGGAGCGGTTGGTTCCGTTCCTCGATGGACAGGTTATCAAGAAAGTCGATCTCACTACTCAAACCATTGAAGTAGATTGGGATCCTGGTTTTTAAATTCTCCGGATAAACGGTAAAAGACGGCGCTATGTGGATTGGCATAATTAGCCTGTTTCCTGAAATGTTCCGCGCGATTACCGATTACGGGGTAACTGGCCGGGCAGTAAAGAATGGCCTGCTGAGCATCCAGAGCTGGAGTCCTCGTGACTTTACTCATGACCGGCACCGTACCGTGGACGATCGTCCTTACGGTGGCGGACCGGGGATGTTAATGATGGTGCAACCCTTACGGGACGCCATTCACACAGCAAAAGCCGCGGCAGGTGAAGGCGCAAAGGTGATTTATCTGTCACCTCAGGGACGCAAGCTTGATCAAGCGGGCGTGAGCGAACTGGCGACGAATCAAAAGCTGATTCTGGTCTGTGGGCGCTACGAAGGGATAGATGAGCGCGTAATTCAAACCGAGATTGACGAAGAATGGTCTATCGGCGATTACGTTCTCAGCGGTGGTGAGTTACCCGCAATGACGCTGATTGACTCCGTCGCCCGGTTCATTCCGGGGGTTCTGGGTCACGAAGCTTCGGCAACGGAAGATTCCTTTGCTGATGGATTGCTGGACTGCCCACACTATACTCGTCCTGAAGTGTTAGAAGGGATGGAAGTACCGGCAGTGTTACTGTCTGGAAACCATGCCGGGATACGTCGCTGGCGTTTGAAGCAGTCGCTGGGCCGAACCTGGCTTAGAAGACCTGAACTTCTGGAAAACCTGGCTCTGACTGAAGAGCAAGCAAAGTTGCTGGCCGAGTTCAAAACTGAACACGCGCAACAGCAGCATGAACATGATGGGAATGCGTAATACGCTCCCGAATATCAGTTTACCCAGGATAAGAGATTAAATTATGAGCAACATTATTAAGCAACTTGAACAAGAGCAGATGAAGCAGGACGTACCTTCCTTCCGTCCAGGTGACACCGTGGAAGTGAAAGTATGGGTTGTTGAAGGTTCCAAAAAACGTCTGCAGGCATTCGAGGGCGTGGTTATCGCTATTCGTAACCGCGGTCTGCACTCTGCATTCACTGTTCGTAAAATTTCCAACGGCGAAGGCGTTGAGCGTGTCTTCCAGACTCACTCTCCGGTAGTTGACAGCATTGCTGTTAAACGTCGTGGTGCTGTACGTAAAGCTAAACTGTACTACCTGCGTGAGCGTACTGGTAAGTCTGCTCGTATTAAAGAGCGTCTGAACTAAGATTCGCTTAAGCGACATCCTGTTAGAAAGGGCTGGCCGAAAGGCTGGCCCTTTTTTTATCTCATCGCATCTCTCGCGTTAACTCTTTTGTCATAAATCATTTACAATGCTTGCCTCTTCCGTGGAGGGTAAGTGGATAACGTACTGCATCAGAACAACTGGAAACGCGCAGCGGCATTGACCGCGTTGTTTGCGATCCTGCTGATCGTGGTGGCGCCGCTTATCTCTGTCTCGCTGCAAAAAGATCCCATGAGTGCCATGCCGGGCATGCATCATGACATGAGCATGATGTCGATGGATGAACATCACGGTGATATGCAGCACACCATGCCAGTCGACCATGCGGAAGCGTGCGGCTACTGCGTACTATTAGCCCATGTTCCGGGCGTGATGCTGGCTCTGATCGTCCTGCTCAGTGTGGTGCTGCAGAGGCTTCGTGTTAAACCACCGCGACAGGCGGTCAGTCACTGGCACTTTTTCCCCTGGCTTTATCCTGATACCCGCGCGCCGCCGCATCAGTCTGCTTTTTCCCTTTAAAAAAATATCGATAACTTTTTACCTTAAAAAGGAAAAGTATGACTACCTGCACCTCGCACGCGGCATGGGGAAACCTGCTGCGTCGCCTTCATTTCAATATCGGGCTGTTTGTCGGTCCGTTTATCTTCTTCGCTGCTCTGACAGGTACGCTGTATGTGGCAACGCCGCAGCTGGAGAATGCGCTCTACCGGCATGCGCTCCACACGAATTCCGTGGGCGAGCCGCAGCCGCTGGCGGAACAAATTGCCGTGGCTGAAAAAACCGTTGGCACCGATCTGCGTCTACACGCCGTTCGTCCTGGCCTGGTGGCGGGTGAAACCACCCGTGTGATGTTTGCTGACCCTGCGCTTGGCCCATCGGAGACCCGCGCTATTTTTATCGATCCAGTCAGCCTTGCGGTGCGTGGCGATATGACGGTGTATGGCACCAGCGGAATTTTACCGCTCCGCCAGACCATTGATTATCTGCATACCTCGCTGATGCTGGGTGATGTCGGGCGGCTCTATAGCGAGCTGGCGGCCTCGTGGATGTGGGTTGCCGCGCTGGGAGGAATTGCCCTGTGGTTTTATACCCGACCAAAACGCCGAATTAACAATCGTTTCCAGAATCGGCGTCGCGTGCATGTGACGTTAGGCTGGACGTTGCTGGGGGGAATGCTGCTGTTCTCAGTGACTGGCCTGACCTGGTCTCAGTGGGCAGGGGGAAACGTTGATAAGCTGCGTGCTGAGATGAACTGGCTAACTCCGCAGGTGAACACGACACTTTCCGGTCAGCAGGAGATCGTGGATGAGCATGCTGAACATCATGGTCATCACGGCGGAATGATGATGCCTGAAATGGCGATGGATTTGACTCTGTTTGACGGTGTGTTAAGCGCTGCACGTAACGCAGGGATTGAGGCCAATAAGCTGGAGATCCGCCCGGCGAAAGCAGAGAGTCAAGCCTGGACTGTGACGGAAATCGATCGCAGCTGGCCGACTCAGGTCGACGCCGTGGCGGTTGATCCCAATACGATGCAGATTCTGGACAGAACCCGCTTCGAGGATTTCCCGTTGATGGCGAAGCTCACCCGCTGGGGGGTGGATTTCCATATGGGGATCTTATTCGGGCTGGTTAATCAGCTGCTTCTTGTGGCGTTTGGCCTGGCGTTGTGTGTGCTAATTCTCTGGGGATACCGGATGTGGTGGATGCGTCGTCCAGCGCAATCGACGGCAAATCCGGTCCAGACGCTTTGTCAGAGTTGGCTTGCGCTTTCGGGATGGGGAAAGGTCGTCACGGCGATAATCAGTATACTGCTGGGGCTGGCGTTGCCAGTAATGGGCGTGAGTCTGGCTCTGTTTGTTCTGGTTGACTGGCTGCGCTGGCGAGCGGCAACTGGCGTGTCGCTCGCCGAATCATCCGCTAAATAACCTTATGGTGTGCTGATAACGACTGCCACCCGGCGGTTTTCAGCACGCCCTTGCGGGGTACTGTTGCTCGCAACCGGATATTTTTTACCTAATCCCTGCGTGGTGAGATTACTGCGCGGGATATTTGCCCCTTTTGCCCACGCGTCTGCCACGACGTTCGCGCGTTTTAATGAAAGCGCCTCGTTATAGCCATCCTCGCCATAGTTATCTGTGTGACCATCCATGCGGGCATGGTTTAAGCCGGTCGCTGCCAGTCGTGAGGCCATCGTCTGGATCTGGGTTTCACTTTCCGGGCGCAGTGTGGCGTCATTTTTATCAAACAGGATTTTGTCCGACAGCCCCAGAGACCAGTCGCCATTTAATTCGTTAAAGCCGTATGACTTCATTGCCGCGATTTGCTCTGGAGTGAATTTCCCTTTTGGCGGAGTCTGACAGCCAGCCAGGACAAGTGATGCCAGTAACAACGGCGCGAAGTATCGCTTTAACATATCGTATTCCTTTTAGGATATTGTTTTCGAACGCTGGTTTTTCACCAGATACATATTGCGGTCGGCATGCTCCAGTAATGCCTCTACTGAGGTATTTTCCCACGCCAGAGCATAACCAATGCTGAGTGACATTGATGCAGTGTGCCCATTATGCAGATCAAACGGACGGATAAACTGCTGCGATAGTGCAGCAGAAATGTGTTGGACCTCGAGTTCAGAATGCACGCCGTATAGCACCATGGCGAATTCGTCACCGCCGAGGCGGTATGATTGATAACGTTTATCGCCAAATTCAACCATCCTGCTGGCGACTTCAATTAGAACGCAATCGCCTGCCGCATGCCCCCAGGTGTCATTAATAAACTTAAAATTATCGCCGTCAAGGAACAGCAGAGCAGAGTTTGTTTTCGCGGAGATGTCGTTCATTAATGCCGCGATGCTGTTACGAAAAGCCGCCCGATTGGCAAGACCGGTCAATGGATCGTGCATGGCGGTACGTAGCAACTGGGCGTTTTTCGCCTGTAGCTTCAACTGCCACTCCTCCATCTCATCCAGAAGACTGTTGAAGTCTTCACCAAACTGGTGAAATTCTTCGATACGGCCGTCTTTCACCCGGCGGGAGAAGTTGCGGTTAGTGCGTACGTCATGAACAACGTCGGTAATGTTTTGCAAGGCCGTTACCATGCCATGATGTAACGATCGCGTAATGGTGAGCGCGACGACGGTAGCAAAAAGAATGCAGCCGGTGAGAACGGCAAATGACATCCAGATAAAATGGCTGATGAGGCTGTCACGCGCGGTAAGGCGAATTTCGCCGATCATCGAACCATTGTGCATGATGGGCTGCGAAACGGGTTCGGGGAAAAGCCAGCGGCTGACCAGCGCGCCCAGCGTGTCGGTATTATCTTCCGGATTCCATGACCAGTAAGCAAACCGCTTTTTATGCACGTTCACGACTTCTGCCACGGCAAACTGACCCTGTTTACCGAGGGTAGCAAGTGTTTCATTGGCCGCCAGTGAATCATTGAAAACCAGGGAAGCTTCAAGGCTGTGGCTCATTGTTGCGCCGGTTAATTCGAGATTTTTTTGTGCGTATTGCTTTAATGTCACGACGGATGCAAAGCAGAGCAATAACCATATTAATGTCATCGTTATGATGACGCTTATCATGCTGATTCGCCTCAATGTTCTTTTAAACGTCGGGCGTGGTGTTGACGTGAAATCTTTATCCATGCTGCTTATTCCGTGCAAGCATTAATACATCCGGACTGACTCTCACGCCACTGCGAGTCAACGCATCAAGATTGACAGAAAACCGTACCTGACCGCGATCGATTATCAGGCAAAAGGCACTGCCAATAGCACATTCCGGATTTTGCTCTGAGATTAATAGCAATGCTCTGCCCTGATATTGACTTATTAATTCAAGTTGTTTTGCAGGCGATTCAGACCCGAAATAAATAGCATAGCACGTTTCGGCCAGGGCTTCCTGATCGTTACGTACAATCACAGGAGTATAAGGTAACCCGCTGTTCTGCCCTTCTTCGTCGCTGAGTGCATGTGTGTAGTGAGAAGAGGCATAAACGCAGAGTTTAGGCTGCCCGGATAGTGACGGCCATCGCGTATAGCTCACAATACCTGAGACAATAGAGCGTACCGATTTATCCGTTTCCGTAAGCGCGCCTGCCGTCGCTGGGCCCACCATAAGGAACAGCATTAGTGCCAGAGTGAGTCGGAAAAAAGAGATCAAGAATGAATTTCTCACCAGAATCCGCCACATCGCTCCGGAAATAGATGTCCTTGAGAGTTGCGGGCAGAATACCATTGTTTATCAAAGCCGTCATTATGTCAGAAATAACCCGAGGCCGACCTAAGCTAAATCCTACTGTTGTTTATTTTCCGATGGATAAAAACAGACTTAATTTAGTCTGCTGGAACGCATACTTTCATCCATCCCTTTTTGCCATGACTCATGCAGTTTTGCTGCGTTTTCGGCAGTATCGCAACTGGCTGGAAAAGATTTGCCTGCTAATCCCCAGGCGTGAATAAAACCTTCTTCACAGACTTTCTTCTGACCATCGGCATAGCCACGGAGATATTCACTACGATCAACGTGTGGGTCGTTAAAACTATCGGCCAGGGTCTGGTTATCTTTAACCGGCAGGCCGTTCATGGCGTCTTCTTTACCTGCATCAAACCAGGATGGACTGGTCCAGTCGGGCTGGAAGGTGTAAGGATTGATCTGGCAGCCCGATAAAAACAGCGACAACAGCGCGAGAGCAATTGAACGCATAGCCATTCTCCTTTTTTCTTCAGCATAGCCTGGCTAAAGAAAGTTGCCGTGTAATTTAAAGTTTACGTTTTTGCACCATGATAATGGCAATAAATTGGCTTGTGTAAATTAAAGTGTACGAATTTTGGATTGAAATGTTTACTTTTTATGGTATGGTGGTCTCACCTCTTAGAGGAAAACAACTATCGCAAACGAGTTTTACAGGATCGCCATCATGCAAAAAGACGCGCTGAACAACGTACATATCACTGACGAACAGGTTTTAATTACGCCGGATCAACTGAAAGCGGAGTTCCCGCTGAGCGTTGCGCAGGAGGCTCAGATTGAGCATTCTCGCCAGACCATTTCTGACATCATCGCTGGCCGCGATCCGCGCCTGCTGGTGGTATGTGGTCCTTGCTCCATTCACGATCCTGAAACCGCCATTGAGTACGCTCATCGATTTAAAGCATTAGCGGAGGAGGTCAGCGATAGCCTCTATCTGGTGATGCGCGTCTATTTTGAAAAGCCACGTACCACCGTTGGCTGGAAAGGGTTGATTAACGATCCGCACATGGATGGCTCGTTTGATGTGGAAGCGGGGCTGAAGATTGCGCGTCGCCTGCTGGTGGAACTGGTCAGCATGGGGCTGCCGCTGGCGACGGAAGCGCTGGATCCGAATAGCCCGCAATACCTGGGCGATCTGTTCAGTTGGTCCGCAATTGGTGCGCGCACCACGGAATCACAAACTCACCGCGAGATGGCGTCAGGCCTGTCGATGCCGGTTGGTTTTAAAAATGGTACTGATGGCAGCCTGGCTACCGCGATCAACGCGATGCGCGCCGCCGCAATGCCGCACCGTTTTGTCGGTATTAACCAGGCAGGACAGGTTTGTCTTCTGCAAACGCAGGGCAACCCGGATGGTCATGTGATCCTGCGCGGGGGTAAAGCACCAAATTACAGCCCGGCGGATGTGGCGCAGTGCGAAAAAGAGATGGAGCAGGCGGGACTGCGTCCTGCACTGATGGTAGATTGCAGTCATGGTAATTCGAACAAAGATTACCGTCGTCAGCCTGCGGTTGCGGAATCGGTGGTCGCGCAGATCAAAGATGGCAACCGTTCGATTATCGGTCTGATGATTGAGAGCAATATTCATGAAGGCAATCAATCATCTGAACAACCGCGCAGCGCAATGAAGCATGGTGTATCCGTGACGGATGCCTGCATCAGTTGGGAAACCACCGATGCACTGCTGCGTGAGATCCATAAAGATTTAAACGGCCAGCTGGCGACGCGTCTGGCTTAAGAGGTTAGGTATGGTTGCTGAATTGACCGCATTACGCGATCAAATAGATGAAGTGGATAAGGCGCTGCTGGACTTGCTGGCGCGCCGCATGGCGTTGGTTGCTGAAGTCGGTGAGGTTAAAAGCAAATACGGCCTGCCGATTTATGTGCCGGAGCGTGAAGCCTCAATGTTGGCCTCTCGTCGCAAAGAGGCTCAGGCGCTGGGTGTCTCTCCGGATTTGATTGAAGATGTCTTGCGTCGTGTGATGCGGGAATCTTATTCGAGTGAAAATGACAAGGGCTTCAAAACCCTTTGTCCGTCCCTGCGTCCGGTGGTCATTGTGGGTGGTGCCGGCCAGATGGGACGTCTGTTTGAAAAAATGCTGGCGCTTTCCGGTTACCAGGTGCGCATTCTGGAAAAAGAGGATTGGTCAAAAGCTCCGGAACTCATGAAAGATGCCGGAATGGTGATCGTCAGCGTACCGATCCATGTGACGGAGCAGATTATCGGGAAGCTTCCTCCATTACCGAAAGATTGCATCCTGGTCGATCTGGCATCTGTTAAAAATGGTCCGCTTCAGGCGATGCTGGCGGCGCATACAGGTCCGGTGCTGGGACTGCACCCCATGTTTGGCCCGGACAGCGGTAGTCTGGCGAAGCAGGTAGTTGTTTACTGTGATGGTCGTCAGCCGGAAGCCTATCAATGGTTCCTGGAGCAGATTCAGGTATGGGGCGCACGGTTGCACCGTATCAGCGCGGTTGAGCACGATCAGAACATGGCGTTTATTCAGGCGCTCCGCCACTTTGCGACCTTTGCTTATGGGCTGCATCTGGCGGAAGAGAATGTGCAGCTTGAACAGCTGCTGGCACTCTCTTCACCCATCTATCGGCTGGAGCTGGCGATGGTCGGGCGTCTGTTTGCGCAGGATCCCCAGCTTTACGCCGACATTATTATGTCGTCTGAGAACAACCTGGCACTGATTAAGCGCTATTATCAGCGTTTTGGTGAAGCCATTACGCTGCTGGAACACGGAGACAAGCAGGCGTTTATCGACAGCTTCCGCAAAGTGGAGCATTGGTTTGGCGATTACGCACAGCGTTTCCAGAGTGAGAGCCGTACGTTGTTGCGTCAGGCAAATGACAGTCGCCAGTAATGCGATGATGTATATACTAAAAGCCAGCAACGCTGGCTTTTTTCATTTTGGGGAACTGTCATGGCTGAACCGCAGCTACTGTTGAATTACACCGGACATCTGCCTGAGTGCCCAACGTGGAGTGCCGAAGAGAGTGCGCTCTACTGGGCTGATATTCTGGAAGGGGAGATCCACCGATATCATCTGCTGACGGCAGAACACACCGTGCTTTCATTCCATGAAGAGGTGGGCTGTTTTGCTCTGCGCGAGCAGGGTGGTTTTATCGTTGCGATGCGAACGGGTATCTGGCTGACCGATAAACACGGCCTGCTGCGCCGCAAGGTGTGTGATAACCCCTCTAACCCGCAGCTCGCACGTTTTAACGACGGCGGCACCGATTATCTGGGGCGGTTCTACGCGGGAACGTTTTGGGGGCCAGGAGATTACAACGGTGCCCTGCTGATGCGCATCGACAACGACCTGACACCGAAAGTGATCCAGTGCGATATTCACGGGCACAACGGTTTAGCGTTTAGTCCGGATAAACAATGGATGTTTACCTCTGATACGCCAAACGGCGTTATCTATCGTACGCCGCTGGATGAACAGGGAGAGCCTGGCAAGCGAGACGTTTTCCGACGGTTTCAGGAAGGTGAGGGGATACCTGACGGTGCAGCGATGGACGAGGAAGGCTGTTACTGGACCGCGCTGTTTGATGGCTGGCGTATCGCCAGATTTTCACCTGAGGGCGAACAGCTCGAGGAATACAGACTACCGGTTCGTTGCCCGACGATGGTCTGCTTTGGCGGTGACGATATGAAGACGTTATTTATAACGACCACCCGGGAAAATATGGACGAAGCGGAGATAGCGCAATATCCGCTTTCCGGGGCCATCTTCACCCTGCCAGTCAGCGTGGCAGGGATGAAGAAAAGCCGCTTTATCGAACGTTAGGTTGGGTCGACCGGAACGACGTTTTCACTCGGGTAACAGCCCAGCACTTTCATTGAACGGGTAATTTCGCACAGTTCACGCAGGGCTTTTTGCATTGAGGAAGATTCCAGGTTGGCCTGGATATCAAGATAAAACATCTCTTCCCACGGATTTCCATGAATCGGGCGCGATTCCAGTTTCGTCATGATCAGGTTGTGGTTACGCAGTACCAGCAGAGCTTCAACCAGCGCACCAGCCTGTTGGCCGGTGGCCATCAGCAGCGTGGTTTTCGCGGGTACCTGATCGGACACATTGATTGCCTTGCGGGCTAGCACCACGAAGCGGGTAATGTTTTGCGTCTGGTTTGCCAGGTTTCGTTCCAGTACCTGAAGGCCATACAGCGCGCCACCGGCCTCGCTACCCAGTGCAGCAACGGTTGGGGAATTTGCCTGCGCCACTTTTTCCATCGCCGCAGAGGTGCTTTCGGTGTACTCAATTTTCCAGTTCGGATAGCGGTTCAGGAACTGGCTACATTGCTGGAACGGCTGCGGATGGCTGTACACCGTTTCGATTTTGCTCAGGTCAGTGGAGCCAGAGACCAGGACACAATGGTCAATTGGAATGGTCAGCTCACCAACCAGCGACAGACTGGTGTGTTGCAGCAGGTCGTAGACATCATTGATGGCACCGGAGCTGGTATTTTCAATCGGGACCACGGCGTAATCAGCCTGGCCGGTTTCAACCTGATTGAAAATATCGGCAAACTTCGCGCATCCGCTTTCAATAAACTCTTCGAAATGGCGGGCTGCATACTGACGTGCCGCCAGGTGTGAATACGAACCTTTCGGACCCAGAAACGCGATACGGGCAGAGTGCGGATTGGTTTTGTTCAGATGCTGCTGCAACAGCGCTTGCTGGGTCAGAACGGAATCTTCGATGACGAGCTGGAACAGGCGGGTGATGTAATGCGCATCCAGGTGATGCGCTTTGCCGAGCTGAATCAGGCGCTCCAGCAGGTCACGCTCGCGGTCGATATCACGTACCGGGCGGTGGGAATCCAGTTTAGCTTTACCCACTTCGACGGCGAGTAAGCGGCGTTCTGCCAGCAGCGCCAGTAATTTCTCATCCAGCGCGCTGATTTTAACGCGTAGATCCAGTAATGGGTTTTCCGGTGTCATAGTGTTGCCTGTCTCGTTTTATCGTTATCAATAAAAAAGGCCTCCCGGGGTGGGAGGCCTTGTTGTTCGTCTTCGCATTCTTTATCACACGACGAAACGCCTCCCATTCAGGGGAAGGTAAAAAAGAATGCGAAGAAAAACGGCGTTAGTTTCATGAAATCATCCTGTGTTTGATACCGTTAAAGTACCCGTACTGTTTTCACCCTGTCAATAAAAAACGCGCCCGAAGGCGCGTTGGCGGTACACTCAATTTAAAGGATTACTCTTCTTCAACTTCTTCCGCGAAGCTGGCGTCTTTCACCGATGTTGTGGCGCGACGGGCTTCACCTTTGTGTTGCACTTTATTGAGCTGCCGTTCCAGCTTGTTGATCAAATCGTTAATTGCGGTGTACATATCTTCATGTTTTGCGCTGGCGACCAGATGGCCGTTTGGAGTATTGATAGTTGCGTCAGCGATGAAACCCTGCGGCTCCTTGGACAGGATGATATGTGGGTTAATCAAATGAGTTTGCCATTTATCCAGTTTGGCGAGACGGTCTGCGACGTGCTGGCGAATTGCCGGAGTAATTTCCATTTGTTTACTGGTAATGTTCATTGTCATAAATTTTACCTCTTGTCTTTCCGTCTTGGTGATTCCAGCATACCCGACCTAATGTCTAAATGTGTGATTTAGATCACGTTATTTTGTCGGTTTTTGTCAGGGAATCTTTTTTGTGAGGCAGGGCAGGAAGAGGTGAGATTTACCTTGTGGAAGGTAAAAATTGCGGTCATAGTTGATAGGATGTGTTGAGGCTAAACCGCTTCAGCTTATATCCAGAATGAATAAAAAAACGGCAGCCTTCGGGCTGCCGTTTTACATTGAGGCAATATCAGGTGTTGCTGCTGTTTGCGGCGATGATTTTCGCTACTTTTTCAGCCTGAGCGGTCATCTGCATCTGACGGTAAGCATTTTCCATCAGCTTCAGACCATCACGCGTTGCCTGAGTATCCGGATAATCACGCAACATACCTTCTACGCGGTTAACCACGGCAACCCATGCGCCACGGCGGGTATAGTATTCCGCCACGGAGTATTCATATTTTGCCAGACGATCTTTCAGGAACACCAGACGTTTGGTCGCGTCAGTCACGTACTGACTGTTCGGATAGCCGCGCACCAGTTTGGAGAAGTCATTGAAGGCATCACGTGCATGCTGTGGGTCGCGGTCGGAACGATCCACGCCGAAGAAGCCCTGCAGCGCACTGTCGTCCAGCGCCATGTTGGTGAGGCCGCGCATGTACATCACATAGTCGATGTTAGGATGAGTCGGGTTCAGACGCATGAAACGATCGATGGTTGCCTGAGCCAGCGGCAGATCGGCATTTTTGTAGTATGCGTAGATGAGATCTAACTGTACCTGCTGCGAATACGGACCAAATGGATAGCGATTATCCAACGCTTCCAGTTGCGTTATCGCCTGTTTCCAGTTACCGTCCTGCAACTTTTGTTGTGCAGTCGCATAGATTTCATTCGGCGGATTGTCAGGGACCTGTTCATTTGAACCGGAGCAGCCCACCAAAGCCAGGCTCAACGTGGCCGCTGCCACCAGATATTTCATGCGCGTCATGACGTTTTGACTTTCCTCAAATGTTTGTCCGGGAGAAACTCTGTTCCTGCTCCCGATTAAGACCAGCTACAATAGCACACTATATTAAACGGCAAAGCCGTAAAACCCAACGTTAAACGAAGAAGCAGTTTATGGCACAACGAGTAGAACTCACCGCAACAGTCTCCGAAAATCAGCTCGGTCAACGCTTAGATCAGGCTTTGGCCGAATTGTTCCCTGATTATTCGCGTTCACGCATAAAAGAATGGATCCTTGACCAGCGCGTGCTGGTAAACGGCAAGATCTGGGACAAACCAAAAGAGAAAGTGTTAGGTGGGGAAGCTGTCGCCATCAATGCTGAAATCGAAGAGGAAATCCGCTTCGAGCCGCAGGATATCCCACTGGACATCGTCTATGAAGATGATGACATTCTGGTGATCAACAAGCCGCGCGACCTGGTTGTTCATCCGGGGGCGGGGAATCCTGACGGTACAGTTCTTAACGCACTTCTCCATTATTATCCGCCGATCGCAGATGTCCCGCGCGCGGGAATCGTTCACCGTCTGGATAAAGACACCACCGGTTTGATGGTGGTGGCGAAGACCGTTCCAGCTCAGACCCGTCTGGTGGAATCGCTGCAGCTGCGCGAAATCACTCGAGAGTATGAAGCGGTAGCCATTGGGCATATGACCTCTGGTGGAACAGTGGAAGAGCCAATCAGCCGTCACCCAACCAAACGTACTCATATGTCGGTGCATCCGATGGGTAAACCCGCGGTGACGCACTATCGCATCATGGAGCACTTCCGTATCCATACGCGTCTGCGTCTGCGTCTGGAAACCGGGCGTACTCACCAGATCCGCGTGCATATGGCCCACATTACCCACCCGCTGGTGGGGGATCAGGTATACGGTGGCCGTCCACGTCCGCCAAAAGGCGCATCGGATGAGTTCATCAGCGTACTACGTAAATTCGATCGTCAGGCGCTACACGCGACCATGCTGCGTCTTTACCATCCTATCACTGGTATTCAGATGGAGTGGCATGCACCTATCCCGCAGGATATGGTGGAACTTATTGACGCCATGCGTGCCGATTTCGAAGAACATAAGGATCAAGTGGACTGGTTATGACCAAACTGATTGTCCCGGAATGGCCATTGCCTGCAGGTGTGGCCGCCTGCAGTTCAACCCGTATTGGCGGTGTGAGCCAGGGGGCGTGGGAGTCACTGAACCTCGGTGCACACTGTGGCGACAACCTGGAGCACGTTGAAGAAAACCGCAAGCGTCTGTTTGCTGCGGGGAACTTGCCGTCAAAACCGGTTTGGCTGGAACAGGTTCATGGAAAAACGGTGCTGAAGCTGACGGGAGAACCCTACGCTTCAAAACGCGCTGATGCCTCTTATAGTAATATTCCGGGAACGGTTTGTGCCGTAATGACTGCTGATTGTCTGCCTGTGCTGTTCTGTAATCGTGCAGGCACCGAGGTCGCAGCAGCGCATGCGGGATGGCGTGGCCTGTGTGAAGGGGTGCTGGAGGAGACCGTCTCCTGCTTTAAAGATGAACCTGCCAATATCATGGCCTGGCTTGGCCCGGCCATTGGTCCTCGCGCTTTTGAGGTGGGGCCTGAGGTCCGTGAAGCATTTATGGATAAAGATCCGCAAGCAGTGGACGCCTTCCTGCCTTCGGGGGATAAATATCTGGCTGATATTTACCAGCTTGCTCGCCAGCGTCTAAATAATGTCGGTGTGACGCAGATCTTCGGTGGCAATCGCTGTACCTTCACCGAAAAGGGTGATTTTTTCTCTTATCGCCGCGACAAGACGACGGGTCGTATGGCAAGTTTTATTTGGCTGATATAACCTAAAGAATCAAGACGATCCGGCACGTGCCGTTTTCTTTTCACATAATTCAGGTCATTAACCTTGAATAATTGAGGGATGACCTCATTTAATCTCCAGTAGCAAATTTGACCTGTTATGGGAGGAGTTATGCGTCTGGATCGTCTTACTAATAAATTCCAGCTTGCTCTCGCCGATGCCCAGTCCCTTGCACTGGGGCACGACAACCAATTTATCGAACCTCTTCATTTAATGAGCGCCTTGCTGAATCAGGAAGGGGGATCGGTACGTCCTTTATTAACGTCCGCTGGCATTAATGCTGGCCAGTTACGCACAGCCATCGATCAGGCGCTGAGCCGCTTACCGCAGGTAGAAGGTACCGGCGGCGACGTTCAACCGTCGCAGGATCTGGTGCGTGTGCTGAACCTTTGCGACAAGCTGGCGCAAAAACGTGGGGACAACTTTATTTCGTCAGAGTTGTTTGTTCTGGCGGCGCTTGAATCACGCGGTACCTTGACCGACCTGCTGAAATCTGCCGGTGCGACCACCGCCAATGTGACTCAGGCGATTGAGAAAATGCGCGGAGGTGAAAGCGTGAACGATCAGGGAGCCGAAGACCAACGTCAGGCTTTGAAGAAATTTACGGTCGATCTGACCGAACGTGCTGAACAGGGCAAACTTGACCCGGTTATCGGCCGTGACGAAGAGATCCGCCGTACTATCCAGGTATTGCAGCGTCGTACCAAGAACAACCCGGTACTGATTGGCGAACCGGGTGTCGGTAAAACCGCCATTGTTGAAGGGCTGGCGCAGCGTATCGTCAACGGTGAAGTGCCGGAGGGGTTAAAAGGCCGTCGTGTACTGGCGCTGGATATGGGCGCGCTGGTGGCCGGGGCGAAATACCGCGGCGAGTTTGAAGAGCGCCTCAAAGGCGTGCTTAACGATCTGGCGAAGCAGGAAGGCAACGTTATCCTGTTTATCGACGAACTGCACACTATGGTCGGTGCGGGTAAAGCGGACGGCGCGATGGATGCCGGGAACATGCTGAAACCTGCGCTGGCGCGTGGTGAACTTCACTGCGTCGGTGCCACTACGCTTGATGAGTATCGTCAGTACATTGAAAAAGATGCTGCACTTGAACGTCGTTTCCAGAAAGTGTTTGTGGCTGAGCCAAGCGTTGAAGATACCATCGCGATTTTGCGTGGTCTGAAAGAGCGTTATGAGCTGCACCACCACGTGCAGATCACTGACCCGGCCATCGTTGCGGCGGCGACGCTTTCGCATCGTTATATTGCCGATCGTCAGTTGCCGGATAAAGCAATCGACCTGATCGATGAAGCGGCTTCGAGCATTCGTATGCAGATTGACTCGAAACCGGAAGAGCTCGACAGGCTCGACCGTCGTATCATCCAGCTCAAGCTGGAACAGCAGGCGCTGAAGAAAGAGTCTGATGAAGCCAGTAAGAAACGCCTGGATATGCTCAATGAAGAACTGGACGATAAAGAACGCCAGTATTCTGAGCTGGAAGAAGAGTGGAAAGCCGAGAAAGCATCCCTTTCCGGCACTCAGACCATAAAGGCGGAACTCGAACAGGCAAAAATTGCCATTGAGCAGGCACGCCGTGTGGGCGATCTGGCCCGGATGTCAGAGCTGCAGTACGGCAAAATTCCTGAGCTGGAAAAACAGCTTGAGATTGCTACGCAGTCCGAAGGCAAAACGATGCGTCTGTTGCGTAATAAAGTGACGGATGCGGAAATTGCCGAAGTGCTGGCGCGCTGGACCGGTATCCCAGTGGCGCGCATGCTGGAAGGTGAGCGTGAAAAACTGCTGCGTATGGAGCAGGATTTACATAACCGGGTAATTGGTCAGAACGAGGCGGTTGAAGCGGTTTCCAACGCTATTCGTCGTAGCCGTGCAGGGCTGTCCGATCCGAATCGCCCAATTGGCTCGTTCCTGTTCCTGGGGCCAACCGGTGTCGGTAAAACCGAGCTGTGTAAAGCGCTGGCTAACTTTATGTTCGACAGCGATGATGCGATGGTGCGTATCGACATGTCCGAGTTTATGGAGAAGCACTCTGTTTCGCGTCTGGTCGGGGCACCTCCGGGATACGTGGGTTATGAAGAAGGTGGTTATCTGACAGAAGCGGTGCGTCGTCGTCCTTATTCCGTCATTCTGCTGGACGAGGTAGAGAAAGCGCATCCAGATGTCTTCAACATTCTGCTTCAGGTGCTGGATGATGGTCGTCTGACCGATGGGCAGGGGAGAACAGTCGACTTCCGTAATACGGTTGTCATCATGACCTCGAACCTGGGTTCCGATTTGATTCAGGAACGTTTCGGTGAGCTGGACTATAGCCATATGAAGGATCTGGTGCTCGGTGTCGTGAGCCATAACTTCCGTCCTGAGTTCATCAACCGTATTGATGAAGTGGTGGTATTCCATCCTCTGGGTGAGAAACACATTGCGTCGATTGCGCAGATCCAGTTGCAGCGTCTGTACAAACGTCTGGAAGAGCGTGGATATGAAATTCACATCTCCAACGAGGCACTGAAGCTGCTGAGCGAAAATGGTTACGATCCAGTGTATGGTGCGCGTCCATTAAAACGTGCTATCCAACAGCAGATCGAAAATCCGCTGGCGCAGCAGATCCTCTCCGGAGAGTTAATTCCAGGCAAAGTTATCCGTCTGGAAGCCAACGACGATCGCATTGTGGCAGTGCAGTAAGTCACAAAACCAAAAAACGAGCCGCTTGCGGCTCGTTTTTGTTTAAAAACCAGGCGAAAATTGAGGTCTGGAATGTGATTCGCCTGGAAAGTGAGCGGTTGGAAAATAATTTTCACTTTATCCTTGCGGCTTCGGAATAACTCCCTATAATGCGCCTCCACTGACACGGAACAACGGCACACACGCCGCCGGGTCAGCAGAGAAAAGCAAAATAAACGCTTGACTCTGTAGCGGGAAAGCGTAATATGCACACCCCGCGCCGCAGCGAAAACGAAGCGGCACTGCTCTTTAACAATTTATCAGACAATCTGTGTGGGCACTCAAAGTGACATGGATTCTTAATGTCTTCGGACACTAAATGAATACCAAGTCTCAACGAGTGAACACGTAATTCATTACGAAGTTTAATTCATTGAGCATCAAACTTTTAAATTGAAGAGTTTGATCATGGCTCAGATTGAACGCTGGCGGCAGGCCTAACAC
>NZ_JAFBJM010000004.1:0-508576 GCF_016809815.1 Enterobacter sp. E1
GCTTCCGCTTCGCGAAGAATACTGATGATCTGTTCGTCGGAAAAACGCTTCTTCATGGGGATGTCCTCATGTGGCTTATGAAGACATTACTAACATCGGGGTGTATTAATCAACGGGGAGCAGGTCATTGCAGTCGATTCATGGCACAAAGCGGAAGAGCCAACAAAGCTGAAGGTCCGATGTGAGCGATATACGCCGTAAAGGAAGATATAGTTGCCCGGCGATTATCTCCAGATGTACGCTGAGTTATCGCCTCATCTCCTGACTACCAGGAACGCTACGGAACAACTGAACATTCAGATGATTTATTACACAATTGCTGGATAAGCAACCGTCTCAGCGAAGATCGTAGTTATCGCTGGGAGCGCTAAAGAAACGGTGAATCGTATCAATTAGTATGCCTGACTCACTGGCGGTCAATCAGCTTGAAACGGGTTTTGTGGCAGTATTGTGCGGGGCTAGCCAAATGCATTTACCGCTGCACCTGTTGTCGGAAAGGTACTATGCAATCGCACATCGGATATAAATTAATATTACTGAACCCTAAAAGCTGATCTAAATCACAAAAATAAAATGTTTAGTTCATGAACTAATGGACGCAACTGAGAGTGATTTATGGACAGTTTTCAACACAGTTATGAACCCGAAACTTAGTTCATAACTGTAAATTAGAATTTAAATTTTAAAAATATCATTTTAAAACAACTGGTTACACTAAATATTGTGATGCGTCAAATTATGTATATTCCTCAAACCCAGAATAGTTAAATTGAATCTGCCGTTCATACAGGCTACGATTAATCATACACTTACCGATCCCCCCAACTACCTGATTTTTCCTGGCGAACATTTTCATATTCACCTCTGTATATTATCGATGTAAACCCTGACATTCATGACAAAGATGTCATTAGCATGTCATGCAGCAAACAGAAGCCATTCGATATAATTAGTGCAACTTATCAGAAAGGCTGAATCACTTCATCAATACTCGGCGTCAGAGTATGCCAGGAAATGAATATCCAGCCCTCTCCCGGATAAATAAACACTGCCGAACCTGTTTCAGTTATGGAACTGAAAATATCGGTTGTACTTCCCCGGACATCACTAATTCAGAAATGGAGAGTTATCATGAAAAATATCGTATTAACATCTTTGCTGGGCTTTGGTTTAATTTCTTCGGCCTGGGCCACTGAAACCGTGGATATCCATGAGCGCGTCAACAATGTGCAAGCTCCTGCTCACCAGATGCAGTCTGCCGCGGCTCCTGTCAGGATCCAGGGTACTGTTCCTCGTATGACCGGTATGGACCAGCATGAACAGGCCATTATTGCTCATGAAACCATGACGAACGGATCGGCGGATGCGCACCAGAAAATGGTGGAAAGTCATCAGAAGATGATGGGAAATAACACTGTATCCATGACCGTCTCGTCAACGTCTTACGCAGCGATGGATGAGCATAAAAGAGCAGCGGTTGCCCATGAATTCATGAATAACGGTCAGTCCGGCCCACATGAGGCCATGGCCGAAGCGCACCGCCGCATGATCAATGCAGGCTGAATGCGATTGCATTCCCTGCTCTGTTTTGTACCACTCACCTTCAGCCAACAGCGCTGACGGTATACCGCCTTCGGACGGAAACAAGCCTGTCAGCCCGGCGGTTGCCGGGCAGCAGCAGCCAAATATTAATCTTCGCTTGTCATGCACTCGACTTCAGTTCATTTGCGGGAACAGTATTGAAAGGCAGCGGCCCTAACTGCATCACGCTTCCCGCCTGTTCACCTAGCTGTTGCCACTGGCGTTTCATCGCACTCAGCCTCAGTGCCAGATACCCCTTTGAACTCTGCTGCAGGTCGGTCAGCGTTTGCTGGTAGCTATCAGCAACGGTCTGCCATCCGTTGACCAGCAACTTAGCGGAATCAATGGCAGACTGAGAAAGTCTTTCACTGGCCGTCAACTGGTTATAAACCGTGTCAAAAACAGCCACCTCCAGTTCAAGCCCGACGAGATTGGTCAACGTTGTGCTGTACTCTTTTTGCGCTTTGACGATATCGGCAGAGCTTATGGTCATCGCCAGCGTTCCGCCTGCGACCAGGGTAATACCCGCAGCCAGAAGCGTTTGCGTTGCCCCACCGGTTTCGATAATTGTTGTGGCCGCAATGACAATCATGCCGATCCCTATAATGTCGCTCACCGCTCCCGCCGAAATCTGCACAATATCTGCATCCATCTGTTTATTCAGATCGTTTAGCTTCTGCCGGAGTGCCGATATTTCCCCTTTATCACCGGTAATTTGCGTCTGCACGGTTTCTTTAGCCGCTTTAAATGTGCTCTGACTGCTGTTGATCCCATTCACATAAACCTGGACGTTATCGACAAACACTCCCGTGGAAGTGACGTTTTTCTGAGCAAGAGAAAGCAACTGTTGGATACCCTGCTGGATATAATGAAGCTGGCTTTTATCCCCCATGTCATATTTTTGTGCCGCCGGAAGAAGTGCATCGACGTAAGCCCCCACCTGATTCGAAAAATTACGCACATTTACCAGCGAAGAGATGGCCGCCGGATTAATCGAAGATAACCATTCCTGCGCCTGATCGCGCGCAATAGCCTGCTGTGCAGGAAGATCGGGTAAAATATCTAAATGAATATTGGGTTGACATAATACAGTGCTCGCATAAGTCTGTTGAGCAATCGATGAAGCACCGATGCCCTGAATACCTGTCATTAAGGCATTGGTTGATGATGATTCAGTATCATTTTTCGCAGCTGCAATGGCTTGCATGATCATAATGAAAACCTCAAAGTCGTTAATTGGTTTTTGGCTTACTGCAATTGCTCAACGGTGCGCATCACTTCCCGCCAGTTCGCCTGTACGGTATTAACGGAGACTATAAGAAAATCCGCAGTCACCTGTTGTTGGGTGACCTCCGACAGGTCGGCCGTCACGGTTTGCCAACCATATTGAAGAGATTGTGTCAGGCCACACAAAATAGCGGTTCCTTTGGTCAATGCGTTCAATGCATCACTGGTGGCGCCGAGTTGTCCTATTTCCTGATAAAGCATCCCCGTTTCCTGTTGCGCCTGAGCAATCGCCTGCTCCGTGCTTTGCACATAGCCAGTTAATTCCATAATCGCGGCGCCAATCCCAAAAGTAAAAATGCCGATGATAATTTCCATCCTCTTTTTACTTTCAAGCTCAGCTTTCAGCGCATTCAGCTGAGCGTTAAGAGCCTCTAACCTTGCCCGATCGGCAGCTAATAACTGTTGCGCCCTTTGCTGATCGGCTAGCAAGTTCCTTGAGTCCGTCGTAATGTCATTATTAAAGGAAATAACAACCTCATTGAAATCATTCAGAGATGCAGATAGCGGCGTGCTGTCGGAGAGTAATTGCTTAATCTGCCCCTGAGCTTTTGTGAGATATTCCTGTCCGTCAGGCCCATTTAATTCAGAACGGATGTTGGCAACCGTAGAATCCAGCTCGTCTCCAAAATTGATAACCTCGGAATACAACGAATCCATTCTCACCACAATGTCAGACAGATAATAATTCGCATGATTGTGGACGGAGAGGATATTTCCATTCAGATCGGGGATCTGCGGATCGTTAATGGGCGGAAGCTGTTCTAATTGTTGTGCGACCTGCGTCATCTGTTGACGCACATTTTGTTGAGCCGTTAATGCCTGAGTAAAGCTGACTTTCAATGCTGGCATACTCTGAACCTTAGACACGGGTCACTTATTGGCATCATCGTGAAACGATGCGTCCGGTTTGTCTGTTAAAACAATCAGACCCTCACGGGCCTGATTGATGATTAATAAACGCTATGCAGCAGCCAGCCGTGCAAACGTCGCCGTTGGGTTAGGCAACAGGATCCCACTGCTGGTGACCGATGCGTTGCTGACCGGTAAAGAACCATAATCCAATAGCTTACGGGCATGATTGCCAACATCATCCCAGTCCGCTTTCGCCGCATTGAGTTGCGCGATCAGGAAATAGCCTAAATCAGGGGTCGCGCTGGTCAGCGCCGACTGGAAGACAATAAAGTCCTGTTCAAGCGTCTGCCAACCTGCCAGTAAAGAACCCGCGGCCTGAACCGCAGCGGATGCCTGGCCCGAAAGATTCTGAACAATCGTATTCACGTTTTTGGTGGCAGAATACTGTTGTTGTAGTTTTGTTTTGGTCGTAATAGCCGTGCTGAGCGCGCTGGTTTGCTTGGCATAGTCAACTCCCCCGGCAATGGCAACACCAGCACCGGCCCCGACGACCACCAATCCACCGACAATCAGTGCGGTACTGACACCTGCGGTCGCAATTTCCGCCAGTGCCCCCACGGCAATCATTAATCCTCCTACCACTGCAGCGGTTGAACCCGCTGCAATCATAGTCAAGTCTTTACTCATGGCGGAATTAATAGCGTCGATCTGTTTCCCCAGTGCGGCAATTTGTCCGTCTTTACCGGCTAATGCCGCTTCTGCCGTAGTAAAATCACTGGCGAAATTGCGGGCATCTTCGGCAAGCGTGGTCTGGAAACCGCCCACTGAATTAACCACGTTATGCGTAGCGGTTTGTTTTTGAGCGACCAACGCCTGAAGTTGCTGAACACCCAGTTTAAAAGTATTAATTGATGCTGTGTCCGAAGGGTTTTGCTGTATTTTTACCGCCAGCTTAACCAAAGGATCATAATAGGAATCAAAATTGTTAGAGAAGCTCACAATATCCGTATTGGTTGAGATCATTTGCGGCTGTATGACATCACGCCAGGATGTGGCATGGTCTCTGGCCTTTGCCTGATGTTCCGGTAGATCGGGTAATATATCCGGCAGGGAGAGATCGGCCTGCGTTAAAATGGTGCCGACATAGTTTTGAATGATCACGGCTGCTGTGGTAGAGGCATCAGCGCTCGCTTTCATGTTATTACTGTTAATCGATGGATTGGTGCCAGCCTGTAGAATATGATTTAGCATTATTAAATACCCTTTCAGTTACTAAGAACGGAGTGAACTCTTTGAACTCGGTTAAATATAAAACACCAAGTTAATAAAAATCACTTATTTAAGAAAAGACCGTCAAAGTCTGGAATGCTTTCCTAAATCACGCATTGACACAGTATTAATTGAAATTCAGATTCTGGTGATTCCGACAATATGTGGAGCGCCCTGCAAAGGCTGGAAGATTTCAACAATAGATTCCCACACCACTAATGCAGGCGGAATTGAAGCAAGGCACTTGAAGCGATAATTTGTCCCGGCCACTAACTGCGTTGAGACGGCCTGCGGCTCATACGTTACACCAACAAATCCCGCCATGGCTTCTTTAAATACCTGCCAATCTTTTTCGGTCAACGTATGATAAGTCGTCCAGCCACCAACAATAGTCTCTTGATTCGACATGATATTTCCTCGATATTAGTCATCCTACTCATTTGGCTTTTCGGAGTTCGCCCCATCTATTTTGAAATGGTTTCTGGGATCCATTTATTTCCATACAGATTTGTCAATAAAGCCCCCGCCAGCTTCAATCTGGCAGAAGCTGCTTGTGATATATTTTATATTTTTGCCAATGCAATAACTGGCAATCAGAACGTTCTTAAATATGGGTGGTGTAATCACTTCCCGCAACTGACTTTAATAATACGGAATTTCATTTTGCCGCACCATTAATTACATAGTGAAATACACCACTTAACGACGAAAACAAAGCATTAATAACAGATACAGCCAATTTGACCAGAGCAAAATCTCAAGTGGCTAATTATTATCAGAATAAATACCACCCCATTCAAAATTAGGCAAAAAAAATAGTTCTTGTTTTTAATTAACAATTAAGTAATCATTAATTGTTAATCTATTTATTAATCAAAACTTAATTGCAGAAATATTTTTATATTTTGATTTGTCGACATTTTTTGGGTTGAAATAAAAAAACGCAAAATCACCTGCGTTTTTTTTCTTCATAAGCCAAGGTCCGGCAGCCCTCGATGATCTGCAGCCAATGGAACAGGCGGTCCGATGCCTCTATCAGCAGGTTGTTAATGCAGGCGAAGCGCTTAGTCATCAACCCGTCAGGAATTGGATGATGACTTCCCTGCCCTTGACTGGCTGCGTGCGGTTACGCCACTATTCTTACCTAACTAAACGCTGAGTATTCGAATGCTTAAAGTTTTAACCCGTCGCCTGCAACACTGTAACGAGGTGGCCGCTAGCATAAACAATGCCACCACGACACAGCTGCAGCAGCTCAAGACGCAGCTGGCCAAAGAAATGGGTAAATCCCCAGGACTACATACCATGGGCATTCCGGCGGCGATCAGTACTCTCGGGGTGATTGTCAGTTTCGCTATTCCTCAGTTGTGGCTGGGGTATGGCGTACTCGCCGTACTCGGCCAGCCAGCCGAACGCGTATTCGTGTGGGTTGTGCTGATCGCCCTGCTGTTCGCCGGTATAAACGGCGTGACCATGTTTATGATTGGCAAAGGCAGTATGCGCGCTGTGCGTTTACATCTTACGCTGGCAGTAATAAGCCTGGTGATAACGGTAATCTATCTGCTGGCCGCGCTGAGCGGTAGCGCTTCTCCGGGCGTCAGTCTGACCGCAGTGCTAGTGAGCATTGTGATGTTACTGCTTACCGGCAGCTCTATTCTTTCCACCTCCTTTTATAAGATGCTGCTGTTTACTCTGCATAACAGTGCCTGGCGCAAGCTTATCAGCCAGACGCGCTAAACATTCATCTCGTAAAAATCCCGCCACTAGAGCGGGATTGTTTTATGATTGTTTATGCCTGCGCAGCCAAATTAACTTGTACGCCGCAGGAATAATAAACAGCGATAACAGCGGAGCCGTGATCATTCCCCCAATCATTGGTGCTGCTATCCGGCTCATCACTTCTGACCCCGCACCGGTTCCCCAGAGAATAGGCAGTAAACCTGCAATGATCACCGCAACGGTCATCGCCTTCGGTCGAACACGCAGTACGGCACCATGATAAAGCGCTTCATCGAGCCCCTCTGCGGTAAATGTTTCCCGATGAGATAACTCCGGATGCGCTTCAATGGCATGTCGCAGATACATCAGCATGACCACACCAAACTCGGCTGCAACCCCGGCAAGAGCGATAAACCCGGTGCCTGTTGCCACAGACATATGGAAGCCCTGCCAGTAGAGGAACCATATCCCCCCGACCAGGGCGAAAGGTAGACTCATCAGGATCAATAAGGCTTCATCTACGCGACGGAATGCCAGGTACAGCAGAATGAAGATGATCATCACCGTCATCGGCACCATCAGCTTCAGTTTCTTGTTCGCGTGCTCGAGCAGTTCAAACTGTCCGGAGAATGACACGCTGGTACCTGGCCGCAGCTTCACGTTCTGACTGATGGCCGTCTTAATGTCATTTACCACCGATACCATATCCCTGCCCCGCGCATCGATGTAAATCCAGCTGGCGGGCCGGGCATTCTCCGTTTTCAGCATCGTGGGGCCGGACACGACCTTAATATCAGCCACATCTCCCAGCGTGATCTGCTGTTTCATCGGCGTAAGGATCGGCATCTGTTTCAGCGCATTTGGGCTGTTCCGGTAGTCCTGGGGATAGCGGATATTTATTGGATAGCGGGCGACACCTTCCACCGTTTCACCTACCGTCGCCCCGCCGATGGCCGAAGAGACGAACAATTGCACATCGCCCACCGTCATCCCATAGCGGGAAGCTTTTTCCCGGTCGATGTCCACATCAATGTAGCGCCCCCCTTCCAGGCGTTCTGCCAGGGCAGAAACCACGCCCGGCACCGTTTTGGCTACTGCTTCAATGCTCTGCGCCGTGGCATCGATATCAGCCAGAACGGTACCCGACACCTTGATGCCAATGGGGCTTTTTATCCCGGTTGAGAGCATATCAATGCGGTTGCGGATAGGCGGGACCCAAAGATTTGCCAGGCCAGGTAAACGAACGGTTTTGTCCAGTTCGTCAATAATCTTGTCAATCGTCATGCCGGGCCGCCACTGAACTTCCGGTTTCAACTGTATCGTGGTTTCTACCATTTCGAGCGGTGCGGAATCCGTTGCCGTTTCGGCTTTACCGGTTTTGCCAAAAACAGAGGCGACTTCAGGAACGGTTTTGATGAGTTTATCCGTGGTCTGCAGGATCGCGGCGGCTTCAGCCGGCGAAACGCCTGGCAAGGTTGACGGCATATACAGCAGGTCCCCCTCATTGATCTTCGGCAGAAACTCACCGCCAACCTGGCTCAGTGGCCAGATAACCGTGAAGATGGATAACGCCGCGACCAGCAGAGTGGTTTTCGGCCAGTGAAGCACCCTAATCAGTAGCGGATGATAGGCCTTAATCAACAGCCGGTTCAGTGGATTACGGGTCTCAGCAGGGATCTTCCCGCGTATCCAGAACCCCATCAGGATAGGAATCACGATGATAGCCAACGCGGCCGCACCCGCCATGGAATAGGTTTTTGTAAACGCCAGCGGACCAAACAACCGCCCTTCCTGCCCTTCAAGGGTAAAAATGGGGATGAACGATAAGGTGATGATCAGCAGACTAATAAACAGCGCAGGGCCCACTTCGACGGAGGCGTTAGTGATAACCTTCCAGCGCGTGGCGTTGTCAATCTGTTTCCCCGGATGCTGGTGATCCCACTCCTCCAGCCGTTTGTGCGCGTTTTCAATCATCACGATGGCCGCATCCACCATCGCGCCAACGGCAATAGCAATGCCTCCCAGCGACATGATATTGGCGTTCAGCCCCTGGAAGTGCATGACAATAAAGGCAATACACAGCCCAAGCGGCAGTGAGATAATCGCCACCAGCGCAGAGCGTACATGCCACAGAAACAGCGCACAGACGATGGCGACCACAATAAATTCTTCGAGGAGTTTAGAACTCAGGTTATCTATGGCCCGGTCAATTAACTGGCTGCGATCGTAAGTAGTCACGATCTCGACCCCTTCGGGCAAACTCGCCTTTAGCGTTTCCAGTTTATCTTTCACCGCCGTAATGACGTCGCGCGCATTTTTGCCCGAACGCAGGATCACGACGCCACCAGCGACCTCTCCCTGACCGTTAAACTCTGCTATCCCACGCCGCATTTCCGGGCCTGTTTGTACGCGGGCAACGTCACGCAGATAAACCGGGATCCCGTTTACACCGGTTTTCAGGACAATGTTATTGAAATCATCAATGGTCTGGAGATAACCGCTGGCGCGGACCATATACTCCGCCTCCGCGATTTCAACAGATGATCCCCCTGCTTCCTGATTAGACGATTCAAGCGCCTGCTTAACTTCCGGCAGGCTGATACCGTACTGGGCCAGTTTTAACGGATTGACCTGAATCTGATACTGCTTAACCACACCGCCCACGGACGCGACTTCAGCCACGTTCGGGATGGTTTTGAGTTCAAATTTCAGGAACCAGTCCTGCAATGAGCGCAGTTCTGAAAGATCGTGCTTTCCACTGTGGTCAACCAGAGCATATTCAAATATCCAGCCCACCCCCGTGGCATCAGGGCCGATTTCAGAACTCACCCCCGCAGGCAGTTTGCCCTGAACCTGATTAAGGTATTCCAGAACGCGAGATCGGGCCCAGTACAGATCGGTGCCATCTTCAAAAATAACATATACATACGAGTCGCCGAACTGAGAAAATCCCCGCACGGTCTTTGCGCCTGGCACCGACAACATGGTAGTCGTAAGCGGATACGTGACCTGATTTTCAACAATCTGCGGGGCCTGGCCTGGATAGCTGGTTTTAATAATCACCTGAACGTCAGACAGGTCGGGCAAGGCGTCGACCGGGGTATTGATGATGGTCCAGGTACCCCACACGCTGAGGAACAGCGCCCCCATCATCACCAGGAAACGGTTGGCGACTGACCGCCGGATAATCCATTCAATCATCATCGTCTCCTTAATGACCTGAATGCGTGTCGTCAGTTTTTTCAGCACGGCGCATACGTTCCAGCGCACCGGTAATATTGGCCTCGGAGTCAATCAGGAACAGACCGCTGACCACCACCGAATCCCCTTCGTTCAGTCCAGTATCAATAGCGGACTGCTGCTGAGATTCGTGCAGAACGTGGATCTTTTTGGGCACAAAACGACCATCAGCATCGACGGTAATCACACGCTGTTCTTTGCCGGTGTCTATCACGGCCTGGGATGGGATCAGCAGCATTTCCGGGCTTTGGGTATTCAGTTTCAGAAACGCATTCATGCCCGGTTTCAGGAGCTCATCCTTGTTTGATACCTGCAATCGCACCTGCAATGTGCGGGTCGTTTGATCCACGCTGGGCAGAAGGTTCCATTTTTCGACCGGGAACGATTTATCCGGATAAGCGGGTACGGAAATATCAAACTGCGACGAGTTTTTCAGCAGATAAGCGATAGATTCAGGTACTGCAGCGCTGATCCAGACCGGATCCATTCCCTGAATTTGCGCGACCACTTTCTCTTTAGAAATATTCATACCGGTACGCAGGTCAAAAGCCGTGATCACGCCGTCAATCGGTGCCTTTATGGTAAACCGGGTCTGGATAGTCCGGGTTGCACGTAGCCTCTGAATGTCATCGTCCGGCATGCCGGCAAGCCGAAGCCGTTCCAGAACCCCCTTTATTTGCGTGGGTGTACCGCCGGTACCGGATAACAGCAGAAACTCACTCTGCGCCTCAACCCAGTCCGGTATGGTGATATCAATAAGTGGCGTGCCTTTCTTCACATGATCGCCAATTGTCAGGGGGTACACTTTCTCAACAAAGCCTTCCGAGCGTGCCTGAACAATGACGAATTGATATTCGTTATAACTGACGTTAGCCGGGATCGTCTGGGAGTAATTCAGTGCTCCACGGGTGACTTTTTGTGTTTTTAACCCCAGATTCTGAACCTGAGTCGGATCAATACGTATACCGGCACTGCTTTTTTCGCTATTTTCATCCGCATATTTCGGCACCAGGTCCATATCCATAAACGGCGATTTACCGGGCTTATCGAATTTAACGTCTGGTTTCATCGGGTCATACCAGAAAAGTACCTTTCTTTCAGATGCGCTATTTTCTGTTTTTTCAGATGCATGAATTGTTTGCCATGCCGTCACGGATATCACTCCTCCAATCAGGAGACTGCTGATAATCATGGCGGCATATTTTATTTTGAAAGAGGTCATGCCATTCCTCTCTATTTAATGCTCTTAAGTAAAGAGATATTGCCCTGCTGAACAAATGAAAAATCAACATGACGACCTGGTTTTAAGGCATTGATGCTCTCGTCAGCATTAGTAAAAGTGAAACGCATGGTCATTGCAGGCCAGCCGATTGCAGGTATAGCTTCGTGAGAAATCGTGACTTTTTTATTCGTGAGGTCAATGTCTTTCACGACACCCGTGGCGTTGATGATTTGCTCTGCGCCGGCATCACTGGCGACACTCATCTCCTCATGCTGATGAACTTCAGCCTGAAGGCTGGCAGAGAACATCACAGAGATCGCACCGAATACAACGGCTTTAAGAGAATTACGCATTTTTATTTTCCTGTTTAATTAAATAAGTTTACTCAGCCCAACCGCCACCCAGCGCGGTGAAAAGATTAATTTCATTAACCTGCCGGGAATAGATAAGGTCGAGGATGTTTTGTTGCGTAGAGAAAAGCGAACGTTCCGCATCAAGCACATTCAAATAACTGACCGCGCCACTGGAATATAACCCTCGGGCACGCTGAAGCGTTATTTGCAGCGAATTAAGATAACGCTGCTGTGCATCAAGCTGCTGGTTGATGCTGTCTCGCAACGCGAGCGCGTCAGCAACCTGTTTGAAAGCGGACTGAATTTTCTGTTCATAATTAACAACGGACTGCTGCTGGCGAATTTCAGCCAGTTTCAGATTGGCTTTATTCCTGCCCGCATTAAAAATGGGGATCTCAATTTTAGGGATAAAATTCCACATCCCACTCCCTGGCGTAAAGAGGCTGGATAATTCCGTGCTGCTTGTCGAAAGACCACTGGTTAACGATATGGACGGGAAAAAGGCCGCACGTGCCGCGCCGATACTGGCATCAGCCGCTTTAAGCTGATACTCCGCTTCCATAATATCCGGACGCTGCAGCAGTATTTCTGATGACAGATGCGGCGGCAGTTTTACTGGTGCAATATCGCTGGCGTCCATCTCTTTTTCGGACGGGAGCGCGCGATAGGTTCCAAGAACCAGCTGCAGGGCATTGTTGGCCTGCGACAGTTCCCCTTCTCTTTTGGCAATTTCTGCCCGGGTACTTTCAATTTGCCCACGAGCTTGTTCAAGCGCCAGGACGTTCGTGCTGCCGGTCACCAGCTGTTGCTCAACGAACGCCAGGGACTGCTGGTAATTTTTCAGCGTATCCCGTGCAATACGCAGTTGTTTATACGCCAGTTGTTGGTTGAAATAGCTCTGCGACACATTCGAGACGAGCAAAATATGCACGGCGCGACGCGCCTCTTCACTGGCGAAATAATTTTGTTGGTCAGCCTCACTCATGTTTCTGAGCTTGCCGAAGAAATCGAGATCGTAGCTAAGCGCAATACCCGCGTCATACTGTTGTGTGCCAGGTTTGTCACCTTTCAGACCACCGCTGTAAGTGATACCAGACGATCCATTCAGCTGAGGATAACGATCTGCGTCGGTCACATTGAACTGTGTCCGGGCCTCCTCAACCTTCAGCGCGGCCATTTTTAAATCTCGATTGTTATTCAGGGCTACGGTAATCAACCCGGCGACCTGAGGATCAGCAAAAAAATGACGCCAGCCAGTGTCCTGATATCCCGTCACTGCGGGTGTGAGGCCGTTGCGTGAAAGCGAAAATTGCTGAGGTACTGGTGCCGCCGGTCGCTGGTAGTCAGGTGCCAACGAGACGCAGCCTGCCAGAATAAATACCGTGCTGATGATAAGTCGTTTTAACAGGAACATAACGGTTCAAATGAAGTCCAGAGTATTGTTAGGGCTACTCTACTGAACGCATCCTGTTTGACGGGTGACAGGATAATGACAATGTTGTCATTTTTACCCTAAGTCATTGTTAACGATCGCAGGCTCACTAGAATGTCATCAGCAGTCAGTCAGGGGAGCAAGATGAAAATATTGATCGTTGAAGATGAAATTAAAACCGGTGAATACCTCAGCAAGGGGCTCACTGAAGCAGGGTTTATTGTCGACCACGCTGACAATGGTCTGAATGGGTACCATCTCGCCATGACCGCCGAATATGATCTACTGATACTGGATATCATGCTTCCCGATGTGAACGGCTGGGATATTGTCCGCATGCTTCGTTCTGCCGGAAAAGGCATGCCGATACTGTTACTGACTGCCCTCGGCACGATCGAACACCGGGTTAAGGGGCTGGAGCTGGGGGCAGATGATTATCTGATTAAGCCATTTGCTTTTGCTGAGCTTCTCGCCCGGGTGAGAACGCTGCTAAGACGCGGAAATACGGTGATCACAGAAAGCCAGTTTCAGGTGGCGGACCTGACGGTAGATCTCGTTTCAAGAAAAGTGAGCCGCGCCGGAAACCGTATTCTGTTGACCAGCAAAGAATTCAGCTTGCTGGAGTTTTTCATGCGTCATCAGGGAGAAGTGCTCCCCCGCTCCCTGATAGCCTCCCAGGTTTGGGATATGAACTTTGACAGCGACACAAACGCGATTGACGTTGCGGTGAAGCGACTGCGGGCGAAAATAGATAGCGATTATGAGCCCAAACTGATCCAGACGGTGCGCGGCGTGGGTTATATGCTGGAGGTCCCGGATGCGCAGTAAGCCCCTCAGGCGCCCTTTTTCTCTTGCTCTGCGGCTAACCTTTTTTATCAGCCTCTCCACGATCCTGGCCTTTTTCGCCTTAACCTGGTTTATGCTGCATTCCGTTGAAAAACACTTTGCCGAGCAGGATGTTAACGATCTGCAGCAAATCAGCACCGCGATGCAGCGCATCTTGCAGTCCCCGTCAGAACCCGATCAGAAGAAAGTCAGTAAAATCAAAGAGTCGATTGCCAGTTACCGCAACGTTGCCGTCCTGCTTCTTGATCCGCAGGGAAATGAACTGTTCAGCTCGGCACGAGGGGCGGCATTACGCCCGGCGATGAACTCGGCAGACTTTAGCATGCACCGCCGCGCACAGGACGTATTTCTCTGGTCGGTAGAGGAACCCGCCGGGTCAATACACGCCGGGTCTGATATGAAAATGGAAACGTACCGGATTATCGCCTCTTCAGGAACAGCGACGCTGCAGGGAAAAACGCAGCGCTATGTCATGCTTATCGGGCTCTCCATTAATTTCCATCTGCACTACCTTGAGGCGCTGAAAACAAATCTGTTTGCGATCGCCACGGCGATCGGCCTGCTGATTATTCTTATCGTTCGAATCGCGGTTCGCCAGGGACACCTGCCGCTGCGTAACGTCAGCAACGCCATTAAAAACATCACCTCTGAAAATCTGGACGCGCGGCTGGAGCCCTCCCGCGTGCCTGTCGAACTGGAACAGCTGGTGATCTCATTCAACCATATGATTGAAAAAATTGAAGATGTCTTTACCCGCCAGGCCAACTTCTCTGCCGATATCGCGCACGAAATCAGAACGCCCATCACGAATCTGGTGACGCAAACCGAAATCGCGCTGAGCCAGAACCGTTCGCAAAAGGAGCTGGAAGATGTCCTGTACTCAAGCCTTGAAGAATACAACCGGATGACCAGAATGGTCAGCGATATGCTTTTCCTCGCCCAGGCGGATAATAACCAGCTCATTCCTGACAGGGTCATGTTCGACCTGAGCGCAGAGGTCGTTAAAGTGTTCGATTTCTTTGAGGCGTGGGCGGAAGAACGCAACGTATCGCTGAAATTCAACGGTATGCCCTGCCTGACGGAAGGCGATCCGCAGATGTTCCGAAGAGCAATTAGTAATCTGATCTCTAATGCGCTGCGCTATACCCCAGCAGGGAAAGCGGTCACCGTCTCGATCAGAGAACAGGAAAGCGATTTTGAACTGGTGATTGAAAACCCCGGAACCCCCATCCCGGAAGAACATCTGCCAAGGTTGTTTGATCGTTTTTATCGGGTTGATCCATCCAGACAACGTAAAGGTGAAGGGAGCGGCATTGGGCTTGCCATCGTCAAGTCCATCGTCACTGCGCATCACGGTAAAGTGCATGTGGAATCGGATACCGTATCGACTCGCTTCATCCTCACCGTACCGCGAAAAGGTGTATGAGTCGTCAGCGTACCGCCCGACACACGTCGCGAACCTTCTCTCTGAGCCACTGATGACCAGGGTCCCTTTCCATTCGCGGGTGCCACATCTGTGAGACCGTAATGGTTCGGGTCCTGAAGGGCAGTTCAAAGACGTGCGCATGCCCGGTCATCGGTTGATTCAGCAAATACAACGCCGGCACCATCGCGATCAGATCGGACGTCAGCGCGACGGATAATGCCGTCGGAAAACTGGGCACCACGCTGGCGACTTTACGTTTCATCCCTAATTCCGCCAGCGCCTCATCGACAAAACCGTGTAACGATCCGTCGGGCGAGGCGACCACATGCCCCCAGGAGACATAGTCATTCAGGCTCACTGTCGGGCGTGACGCAAGCGGATGCCCCTTGCGCACCGCGCCAACAAACCGATCCTGAAATAACCTTTGCAGACGGATTTCAGGCCCCATATTGCTCTGCACGCCAATTTCCAGGTCAACTAATCCCTCGCGAAGATAGCGCGACGTTTTCTCCGGTTTCGGGGTGAAACGGATACACACGTCAGGCGCGACGTCCGCCACGGCGGCAATCAGCAAGGGTCCAAACGCCACCACAAAACCGTCGTTGGCTCTGATGGTGAACAGCCGCTCCAGACTTTCCACCTTCAGTGTGTCGGCAGAGGGTTGCAGCACCGCCCTCGCCTCATGCACGGCGCTTCTGGCGCGGTCCCGTGTGGCTTCGGCCCAGGGTGTCAGTACCATATGACGCCCGGCTCTCACCAGGATCGGATCGCCAGTCACCTCCCGAAGTCTGCTCAACGTACGGCTCATGGCGGAGGTACTCAGGTTTAAACGCCGCGCCGCGCCCGCAACACTGGCTTCAGCCAGCAGGATGTCGAGCGCAACAAGCAGATTAAAATCGGGATCGGTCACGGTGGTTCCTCATATAAGGCGTTTAATGCAACGATAAGTTGCAGGTGCTGCGTCTTCCGCCCTGTATACCCCATGGTTATAGTTTCGTCATCAACATTCTTATCTGGAGTTACGATGATGATGCTATTTTCAAATCAACCCGGCGATGAAGGGCTGCCGGGAGATGAACGCGCCCGGGTCATGGCTGCAGTGATGACCACCACGCTGATGGGCGTCTTTGATGGCACCATGATCAATATAGCGCTGCCCTCCATGGCGAATGCCATGCAGGTGTCCGCGAATGTCGCGGTCTGGTTTGCGAATGGTTATCTGTTGTCGGCGGCAATGACACTCGCCATTTTCGCTGCGCTGGCGGCTCGCATTGGCTATCGGCGGGTCTTTCTGGCCGGGCTTACCACCTTTACGCTCACCTCCCTCGGCTGTGCACTGGCGAAAACACCCGAGGTGTTGATCGGAATGCGTATATTGCAGGGTATCGGCGGTGCGGCCACCCTCAGTATAGCCCCGGCGATACTGCGATCCGTGTTCCCCGGTCGACTGCTTGGCCGCATTCTGGGGTTACACGCTCTGCTTATCGCCTCCAGTACCGCGATTGCGCCCGTGCTGGGCGGCACGATACTGGACACACTGAGCTGGCAATGGTTGTTCGCCATTAACATTATTCCAGGAAGCATTGCCTTGCTGCTGGCCTGGAAGGCTCTTCCTCGCAAAGCGGCTGTTGATAGTGCTCCCTTTGATACGATGGGGGCTGTGCTCTCTGCCGCACTGTTAGGTTCGACGATCATGACGGCCAACAGTTTTCAGAACGTGTTACAAAGCGCTGGTCAGGAAAGCGTGACGTGGGCGCTTATCGCCATGGTCAGTGCCATCGCCTTTATCTGGCATATTCGCCGCAGCCGGGCGCCATTACTGCCCCCCGTCATGTTCAAAAATAGCCGCTTTACACTTGCCGCGTTGACCTCTCTGGCTTCATTTGTGAGTCAGGGCATCACGTTTGTCGCGCTGCCGTTCCTGTTTCAGAGCGTCTATGGCTACAGTCCGGTCGTTTCCGCCCTGCTTTTCACACCGTGGCCAATCGGTATCGTGCTGATTGCCCCGCATGCCGGGCGTTGGGCGGATACGCTTTCAGCACCGCTGATCTCGACCATCGGACTGATTATTTTTGTCGTCGGGTTGGTTCTGCTGGCGACGTTACCTTCCAATCCTTCCGCATGGAATATCTGCCTGCGTAGCCTGGTTTGCGGTGTGGGGTTTGGTTGCTTCCAGAGCCCCAATAACCGGGAAATGCTCTCGAATGTGGCACGGGAAAATGCCAGTTATGCGTCCGGGGTGTTGTCTATCGTCCGGACATTTGGTCAGTGTCTCGGCGCTGCCGTGGTAGGCGTTCTGCTGACCGTCGCCGCAGCACCCGAACATCAAACGCTTGATGAGCAAACGGTCCATCTGGCGCTGTGGATCGCCGTGATTGCCTCAACGGGATCGGTATTGTTTAGCCTGAGCAGGCTACGTCCCGCAGTCCGGGCCGCAGCCTAAACCTGGTGCAGCGCCTGAAGGCGCTGCACCTTCGTTTATTCCAGAGCGAGCAACGCAAAGCTCGCCAGCCAGTGTCCGCCGCTGTAGTGGCTACCCACCACATGCTCTACGCTTGCGGCAAGATGTTTTGTCACGGCATCACGCAATGCCTGCTGTGCCGGATGGTTTGCCGGCAATGCTTTGGCAATATGCTTCATACACCAGGCACGGCTCAGGTTTAATCCGTCCAGATGAGCAATTTTCGGGTCGGTTCGGTCACTCACTTCCGCCGGGTTCATCAGTGCCGCAATCGACCCCACCTCCGGCAGAAACGCGTTAAACCACGCCGGGAAGTCCTCTGACACCTTGCTCATCAGTAACGCTTCGGTCAACGCACCGGAAATATACTCATCACCGCCGGGTTCGTAGTGGGCCGGATAGCGCGTGTCGGCAAGATAAAACCGCTCCGCCGCCGTCAGAATATCCTGCTCAAGCGCGCTATCTTCCACTGCCCGGGCGTAATCAAGCGCCAGGGCGAGCGCAAACGCCGTGTTGTAGTGCGTCCCGACGCGGATCGGATAGGTGAGCTTGTTCAGGTAATCTACCAGCCTGTCGCGAATGTCCAGCGTTAAGGGTTGTAGTGCCTGATACCAGCCTGCGGCCTGAGGCAACGACGACTGTTTCAGTTCCTGGGCCAGCGCCAGCAGCCAGCCGTAACCATACGGCCGCTCAAACGACGCGCGGAACGGTGCGGTGAAATAGGCCAGCTCCTTCGCCACGTTCTCTTCAGTCAGGTGCTCAGCGAAGAGCGCGACAATCTCCTCTCTGCACGGCAATTCTGGATAAAGACGCACGCAGCGCAGCAGCAGCCAGTAGCCGTGCACCGCCGAATGCCAGTCAAAACAGCCGTAGAAAATCGGGTGCAATTCGCGAGGTGGCAGAACATCTCCATCATCATTCAGCAGGTGCATAATGTGGTTCGGATATTCCTGGCGCAAATAGGTCAATGGCATGCGGGCAAACGCGTCAGCCTGATGTTGCGTTAATTCCATAACAGCTCCTTAGCGAAACACGAGGAAATACATTAAGAACACGTTCACCACCAGCAGGGTTAACGCGGTTGGGATCTGGATCTTGATCACCTGATATTTGTCTTTCAGCTCCAGCAGCGCGGCGGGAACGATATTGAAATTCGCCGCCATCGGCGTCATTAGCGTGCCGCAATAGCCCGCGTACATGCCAATCGCCAGCAGCGGCGCCGGGTTGCCGTGATGCACGTTGATCAGGAACGGTAAGGCGATGCCGGCACTCAGCACCGGGAAGGCCGCAAACGCGTTACCCATGATCATGGTGAACAGCGCCATACCCACGCAGTAGATGACCACCAGCATGAAGCGGCTATCCGGGTTAACGAACAGGCTCACCACTTTCTGCACTGAATCGCCCGTATTTGCCGCCACAAATACCCCGCCGAGCATGGCCAGCATTTGCGGCAGGATCACCGCCCAGCCGATGGTATCAACAAGACGACGGGACTGACGAACCGCATGCAGCGGCGTGCCTTTAGTAAGCCACCAGCCTGTGAGGATCGCCGCGACACAGGCCACGCAAAGTGCCGCCAGAGTGAGCTGTTTCTGATCGAGCAGGAACACACCGCCTACAGAAACCCCTTTCAGGAATAACGTCCCGAGAACCGTCACCACCGGGATCATCAGTGCGGGCAGGAACAGCCAGTTTTTGAGCCGGTTTGACGAGGCAACCCGTTCTTCATCGGAGGCCATTTTATAGTGCCCTTTCCCGACCAGCCCAAAACCCGCCAGCAGCGCGATAACGATAACGCCGCCGCCAATAATCCGGTAGGCCAGCGATTTACCGAGCTCCTGCACCATCAGGTCGCCAAACAGGAAGATCCCGCCGAATAAAAACCAGAACAGCGCAGTGGTAAAGCGTTTAGGATTGGCGCGATCGCGCAGGGTCATCACAACCAGCAGCATTACGACAAAACCAATCAGGTAGTACACGCGGTTAATGGTAATAAGCGTCATCATTGCGCGGCCTCCTGCGTTCCCTGCTCCGCGCGCCAGGCCATCACGTCGCGACGGATGCTCGCATCCAGACGCAGCAGGCGCGTCATATGAATAATCAATGCCGCAATGGCGGTCGGGATGGCCCACAGACCAATATGGAGCGGTTCAATGCCCTGAATGCCATTCTCTTTCAGGAACGCGTCAATCAGCAGCACCGCGCCAAAGGCAATAAAGATGTCTTCCCCAAAGAAGACCGCGATGTTGTCACACGCGGCGGCATGGGCTTTGATTTTGTCGCGAATGTGCTGCGGCAGCTCGCCATATTCGTTCAGCGCCGCCCCTTCGGCCATCGGTGCCAGCAGCGGACGTACCGTCTGTGCATGACCGCCCAGCGACATCAGACCCAGTGCAGCCGTACCTTCACGAGCGACAAAGTAGAGCATCAGAATACGCGCAGATGTGGCGCTGGCGATCTTCGCCACCCAGGCCTGGGCGCGCTCTTTAAGCCCGTAGTACTCCAGCAAACCGATAACGGGCAGGATCAGAATGAAGGTCGCCAGCGATCGGCTATTCACAAACTTCTCGCCGAAGGTTTCCAGCAGCATGCCGAAATCCATGCCGACCAGCAGACCCGTCGCCAGCCCCGCCACCACAACCACCAGTAGCGGGTTGAAGCGCAGTGCAAAACCAATAACCACGATCGGTATCCCGATCAGCGGTAACAGCGTAGTACCGTCCATAAACGTTTACCCTATCGAAAGTGAGCGTTGCGCGCCGACGGCTATTTTTTTAATTTGCGGCGAGCGATGTTGTGTTTTGTTGGCAGGCTTCGCAAAACCTGCGCTAAAAAGCTATATCTGAACCTCAAAAACATGTAAACAAATTATCAATAAAATGTTCTTATTTTATCGACGAGTTTACATTTCTGGCTAAGGAACCTTATGACCACAAAAAAGAGTGCTTCAACACCTCACGACGATTGCAATGATGGCCGTATCGTCTCCTCCCATCATCTGGTGTCTGCGCGTTGTGCAGAATTATCGGAACTGGAGTACGCATTAATCATGACCAGCAATGCGTTTAACAAATGGATGGTGCGCTGTATGGCCGCAGCTGGTGAGCCTGATATGGGGGCGTTTGACGTTTCGCTGCTGCATCATGTGAACCACCGTGACCGCAAGAAAAAGCTGGCCGATATCTGCTTCGTCCTCAATGTGGAAGATACCCACGTAGTGACCTATGCCCTGAAAAAGCTGGTCAAAGCAGGCTACGTGACGAGCGAGAAAGCGGGTAAAGAGCTCTTCTTCTCCACTACGGAGGAAGGTAAAGCGTTATGCATGAAATACCGTGATGTACGGGAAGCGTGTCTTATCAATATTCAGGCAGAGAGTGGCATTTCAGGGGCATCTATTGGAGAAACCGCACAACTGTTACGCACCATATCATCACTGTATGACACTGCGGCCCGGGCGGCAGCCTCACTGTAAGTTGAGTTGCCACATAAGATTCATTTTTCTGTCATTGAACTCCATTACGCTTTCGTGATTTTAACAAGGTGTTGAGGAAAGAAGTGTGAATTCAATGGCTAAGGTATTACTGCTGGCATTACCCGTATTCAGTACAACGGCAATGGCGGCTAATCGCGACCTGTGTGAACCCAAAGCGTATGAAATGGCCCTGCGCTATCAGCAGAAATCGGCCGAGATTATGGCGCTTCAGATGCAGACGTATCGGTTTGCTACTGAACGTTTCAATGAAAAATTAAAAGATCTGAAAACGCCAGAGAATTACGCCGTCGTCATGGATCTGGATGAAACTGTCCTTGATAACACCCCTTTACTGGTGCGCGATACGGAACAGTGTCACGATTTTACCCAATGGGACACCTGGAGTGACTGGGAGAAACAGGGAAAACCGGGTTTGATCCCTGGCGCGAAAGCCTTTCTTGACCACGTGAATCAAAGCAAAGTCCGTATTTATTATGTTTCGGATCGTATGCAGGAAAACAAAGCCGACACGCTCAATACGTTAAAATCTCTGGGACTTCCACAGGTTACAGACGAGAGTGTACTTCTGGATACGGTCAGCAAAGAAGAGCGTCGCCAGAGTATCCTCAAAAAACAGCAGATCGTGATGCTGTTCGGCGACAGCCTGCCGGATTTCGCCGTGCAATTTAAAAACAAAAAACCGAGCGAGCAGCAACGTGAGCTGGTTGAGGCCAGCGCTGAACACTTCGGCAATGACTGGATTGTGCTGCCTAATGCCGCTTACGGCTCCTGGTCAAAAGCCACGCCGGATAGCTGGAACGCACCGCTGAAAAAATAACGTCTTACGAGCCGGGAATGGGACCTGCACCACCCGGCTATTATGCTGGCTCCTGTCATTATTAGGTAGGTTCTTCTATTTTTACGGAGAAGTAAGATGAGCGCTTTCAAAGGAGACTCTTATGCTTACCGTGAAAAAACTTGCTCTGTCCACGCTGATATCCAGTGCATTACTTCTCTACCCTTCATTACAGGTTTTGGCAAATACGCCTCAGCACGTTGTTGAACAACCAGCTGGCGGATACCGCGTTCAGGTCGGCGATATTATCGTCACTTCGTTTACAGACGGGAGCGTCGCTCAGGATCTGCATAAATTACTGCGCCGGACAACGCCGCAAAAGATTGATGCTTTGCTCGCGAAAAATTTCCAGACCAACCCGGCTGAAGTGTCCATTAACGCTTTCCTGATTGCGATGCCCGGAC
The DNA here is from genome assembly GCF_016809815.1 of Enterobacter sp. E1. Lineage (NCBI taxonomy): Bacteria > Pseudomonadati > Pseudomonadota > Gammaproteobacteria > Enterobacterales > Enterobacteriaceae > Enterobacter > Enterobacter sp. E1. The sequence continues at coordinate 22,424 of NZ_JAFBJM010000004.1, forward strand.
ACAAAATCCTGGTGGATACCGGTTCAGGCCAGCTCTTTGGCCCCGGTAACGGTGGACGTCTGATTGAGAGCCTTGCCACGCAGGGGGTTAAGCCGCAGGACATTACCGAAATCCTGCTCACTCACGTCCATTCCGATCATGCTGGCGGCCTGGTGAAAGACGGTAAGCCGGTGTTCAGCAATGCGCGCGTTTTCGTTGGAAAACCGGAAATCGACTTCTTCTTTAACGAAGACAATCAGAAAAAAACGGGTTACGGGCAGAACTACTTTGACGTCGCGCAGAAAACGTTAAAACCTTACCTTGATGCCGGTAAAGTGGTGCCTTTTAGCGGCACTTCTGAGATCCTGCCGGGCATTACCGGCACGGTTCATCCCGGCCATACCCCGGGTTCGGCATTCTATACCCTGGAAAGTAAAGGCGAGAAGATCACCTTCGTGGGAGACATCATTCATGCCGCGGCGGTCCAGTTCCCGCAGCCCGAAGTGACCATCACCTACGATGAAGATCAGAACAAAGCGGCACGCATGCGCGAAGAGGCGTTTGCGGGCTTTGTGAGAAATAAAGACCTGGTTGCCGCGCCCCATCTACCGTTCCCGGGTATCGGCTATGTCACCAAAGGCGAAAACGGCGGCTATGGGTGGGTGCCTGTCACCTATACCAACCGGGACGCCAGCCGTGCGGAATAAGCATCAGCGCGGGATGTCATTGCCGCTTCCCGTGCTTTCTTGTACCCTTTCACCGGTTAACCCAATCACATTAAAATTGAGACATCCGGACGCTTATGACTGCACACATTTCTAACGATCCTTTGCATGGCGTAACGCTGGAGATGATGGTCAACGCCCTGGTGACGAAATATGGCTGGAACGAGTTGGGCGACCGAATCAAAATTAACTGTTTCAGAAAAGATCCCAGCGTTAAATCGAGCCTGAAATTTTTGCGCCGTACCCCGTGGGCGCGCGCGGAAGTCGAAGCCCTGTATCTGGACTCCCTCAACGATGAAGGACTCGCAGAACAGGAAACGCCCGCCTTTAATCCCTGGGCTAACAGTCGGATTATCAAGAGCTAATACGCAAATGACGCGACATGTAAAACGGATTGGTGCGCTGGCTGGCTGCGCGCTTTTACTTGTGAGTTGCTCCTCAAAACCACCGAAATCACTGGTTACCCCTCTTCCCACCGTCAGTACACCGACGCAGCAGTCCAACGAGCCGATGCGCGGGATCTGGCTGGCGACCGTCTCCCGCCTCGACTGGCCACCGGTCGCATCAGTGAATGGCCGCAGCGCTGACCAACGCATCGCGATGCAAAAGCAGGCACTGACCAGCAAGCTCGACAATCTTAAGCGGCTAGGAATTAACACCGTGTTTTTCCAGGTGAAACCGGACAGCACGGCACTCTGGTCGTCAAAAATTTTACCGTGGTCAGATATGCTGACGGGCAACATCGGCGAGTATCCTGGGTACGATCCGCTGCAATTTATGCTGGATGAAGCGCACAAGCGCGGCATGAAGGTGCATGCCTGGTTCAACCCATACCGCGTGTCGACCAACACCAAACCCTCGACCATCGCCGCCCTGAACCGGACGTCATATCAGACCCCGTCCAGCGTCTATGTCCAGCACCCGGAGTGGGTACGCATTTCTGGCGATCGTTTCGTACTCGACCCGGGCATTCCGGAAGTGCGCGACTGGATCACCCGAGTGGTCACCGAAGTGGTGGCAAACTACCCGATAGACGGCGTGCAGTTTGATGATTACTTTTATGCTGAATCACCCGGTTCGGCGCTCAATGACGGGAAGACTTACCGGCAGTACGGCCAGGGATTTGCCTCAAAAGCCGACTGGCGCAGGCACAACACGCAGCAGCTGATCGTGCAGGTTTCCCGCGCGATTAAACAGACAAAACCCGGTGTCGAGTTTGGCGTCAGCCCGGCTGGCGTGTGGCGTAACCGTTCATTTGACCCGGCAGGCTCGGACACACGGGGTGCTGCAGCCTATGATGAATCCTACGCCGATACGCGTCAGTGGGTGCAACAAGGTTTACTCGACTACATCGCCCCGCAGATTTACTGGCCTTTCTCCCGGGATGCTGCGCGCTACGACGTGCTGACCAAATGGTGGGCCGACGTCGTTAAGCCGACCCACACTCGCCTGTATATCGGCGTTGCGTTCTATAAAGTGGGCGAACCGTCGAAAAATGAACCGGACTGGATGGTTCAGGGCGGCGTGCCGGAGCTGAAAAAACAGCTCGATTTGAACGATTCTCTACCCAACGTGAATGGTACGATCCTGTTCAGGGAAGATTACCTGAACCAGCCGCAGACCCAGCAGGCGGTTAACTACCTGAAAGGTCGCTGGGGTAGCTAAGTGAAGAGCAGGCAGAAACGCCCCGTTTCTGCCTGCTCTTTTATGGCTTCGGCCCGAACATTGCCTCAAGCTGTTTTTCATCAGGCATACCCACCACCTGCTGAAGCTCATTTTCCGCATTCAGATAATAAATGGCTGGCGTGGCGTTAGCGCCCAGAGCGTCCATTAACGCCTGGTGTTTCTGCAGTATTTCAACGGTTTCACGGGATGCGCTGCCTTCCGGTTTGGGCAATTTTTTACCGCCGGATAATTCGTAATCACGCCAGGCTGAGACCGGATCTTTCGCATTTAGTATAGCGGCGGCATTACGTCCGCTGTTGGGGTTGAGAAACGCCACCAGCAGCGTATTGAGCTGAACGTTACCGGCCTTCACCCACGGTTGCGCCTCCGACCAGAACTGTTTGCAGTACGGGCAGAACGGATCCGCAAACACAAAGACTTTGCGCGGAGCGTTCTCCGCCCCTTCTTTCAGGGGATGCGCCGCGTTAAGCTTTTTCCACATTTCGCGTCCCATTGGGGCATAGATCTCTTTCTGGAAATAACCTTCGCTGAGGTTTTTTCCTTTGTCATCGTACAGATACCCCGAGATCACGTGCTTGCCGTCCGGCGTTAAAAAGAGCGTCACGCCCATGTCCTGATACTGTCCAAGCCAGGCTGGCGCGCCGCCAGGTGCATCCAGTTTCTTAATGATTTTAATGTCCTGCTGCTCGCTAAAGTGTTTTACCACATCCGGTATGGCTTCAGCCGCCTGCGCCAGCCCTGAAGATACCAGCGCCGAAAGTAACAGTAATTTATTCATTTCCCTCTCCGGTTTATCGGGGGCATCAAGCCCCCTTTCAGGTTAGCGGTTTTTCAGTGCGTCACTGACCATTTCATCGAACTGTTCAAACGGCACCCAGCCGGGAAGCAATCCTTCACCGATGAGCGTGGCGGGTGTTCCCTGAATCCCCATTTTCTCTGCAACGATCAGGCTGCGCTTAATCGTCATCAGGCTCTCCTCATCTGGCGTCGTGACACTCACCCCCGCCCGTTTTTGCGCCTCCTGAATGCTGGCGTCATCGTGGTACCCCTTTCTGGCCATCAGGGTATGGTTCAATTTCATAAACTGCTCCGGATGCGCGCGCCAGAGCGTTAGGGCATCACGCGCTGCGGTCAGCGAACTTTCCGAGCGGAAAGGCAAAAACTTAAAGACCACTGCGACATCCGGGTATTTTTCGACAATTTTCTCCAGGTACGGGTCGAATTTTTTGCAGTACGGGCAGTTGTAGTCCGTAAAAACCACAAGCGTCAGTTTTGGGTTTTTCGCGCCGATGCGCGGGGAGTTCGGATCGTTAAACAGGAAATCAGAGATCATCTTCTGCGCACGTTGTTCCTGGTCCGGCGTCAGGGGTGTTGCCGCCATCACCTGAACAGAGGCCAGAAGTAGCAGCATTGTAATAAGGATTTTTTTCATAAAACGGTTAGCCTTTTGCGTTGTTCAGGGTGGTGACAAGGGTGCGCTTATCCAGCAGCGGCGAGAGGATCTCTCCGTCCGGAATACCGGGGCCATACACCTCATTAAACGGAATGGCGTAGCGATTTCGCTTCTCAAGAAACGCAGCGATAAGCGCGGAAGGCTGGCTCCAGTCTCCGCGCAGGGCCACCACGTCCGGCTGACTCAGTGCGGCAATGATTTCCGGCTGATTCAGTACCCGATGCTCGTTAACCTTACAGGTCACACACCAGTCGGCAGAGATATCTACAAACACCCGTTTCCCCTGCGCAAGCGCATGCTCAATGGCCTCTTCGCTGAGCGGCTGCCACGGGATCGTCTGCTGCACACGTTGCGTTGCGAGGACAGGTGATGCGTTAAGCAACCCGCGCAGTTGGTATCCACCAAATACCGACAGGGAGATCACCACCAACCAGAACAGTGGCGAGTACGTTTGCCTCTTCATTGTGAAGAGCGCCAGCGCAATAACAATCAGTACCAGCATTACGATCTGACCAGCCGTTTCACCCAGATGCAGGTTCAACAGCGTCGCCAGCCAGAGGCTGGAGGCCAGCATCATCAGGCCCAGGATCACCTTAAGCGTGTTCATCCAGCGGCCGGGTTTCGGCAGCAGCATGGCCGTTTTGGGCACCAGGGCGACGAACAGCCACGGCAAACTCATTCCCACGCCGAGCATCAGAAAAATGAGCCACAGGGTCTGCAGCGGTGCGCCGAGGGCAAACGCCACGGCAGTACCGAGGAATGGTGCGGAGCACGGCGTGGCCAGCAGCGTGGCGAACATCCCTTCACAGAAACTGCCGCCCAGCCCCGCGCCGCCTGTTGCGGCCAGGCGTCCTGCGGTAGCAGAAGGCAGCAGCATCTCAAACACCCCAAACAGATTCAGCGCGAAGAGGAAAGTCACGGCGACCATCAGACCGATAAACCACGGGTTCTGGAACTGAATGCCCCACCCCAGCGATGCCCCGGTCAGCTTAAGCACGGTCACCATCGCGGCAAGCAGCATAAAGGAGGTGAGGATCCCGGCGCTGGTTGCCAGAAAACGCAGCCTGATCGTTCGTTTGTTCGAGCCTGCATGCAGGATACTGTTGAGCTTCATACCCATCACCGGCAACACGCAGGGCATCAGGTTCAGGATCAGCCCGCCCAACAGCGCAAAGAGCATCATTTTGCCCGTGCCGGGCGCTGCGGACGCAGCAGGCGTTGATCCAACCGTCATTACGGTTTGCTGGGCTTTACTGCCATTAGTCAACACAAACGACAGAGCTTTACCTGCCAGCGAGGTGGGCTTATCTCCCCACTCATCGGTGACGGGAACGATCACCCGAAGCTGATGGCCGTCGTGCTTAATGACGGGTTCTCCCGGAAGAATATCCCCCTCCAGCGGGTCAAAATAGATCCCCGGATTGTCCCACTTTCCTTCCGTTGTCCCTGTAATGACCAGATTGCCGTCCGCCAGCCAGGCGGTGAGGTCAGATGAAACGCCCGACGAGCCGGGAATAGAGCGCATCGCATGGTCAAAAGCGTCACGAAAACCTGCATCGACCGGCTGGGTAAAATCAAGATGCAGCGGGTAGTCCGTCAGCAGGCAGACATTACTGCACGTGGAGAGCGTCAGCGTTCCGTCGACCGCGTCTCCCTTCACCCCGTCGAGGACAATCGGGATCGTGACCTTGTCGTGATATCCCTGCGTGGTCATGCCGGAGATATCGAAACGCGAAGGCACTGGCCAGGACCAGCTGTCCGTTACGCCTTCCGGCCAGCTGATTTTCGGCGCGACACCGCCCTCGCCCGGCGCACGCCAGTAGGTTTTCCAGCCGGGCTTTAGCTCGACGGTGAGCAAGCCCTGAATGCGGTTTTGATCTCTTTCCGCCTGAAAGCGGATACGCGCGTGATCGTTTTGTGGGGAGACCTGCCAGCCAGTGTCTGCCGCATGGGTAATACCGATGCAGGACAGCCACAGGAAGACGAACCCCCTGAAAAGGTTAAACATGTTTTACTCCGTGAATAGTGAAAATTATCGTGTGGTGACGATGTTTTTCATTCACGGAAAACGCAGTTTTTAAGATGTATTCGGGGAGGCGGCGCCTGAACGGGTTGTTCTCTGGAAACAAATACCCGCCCCTGCGTAAACAGCTGCAGGAGGGCAAAGAAGATAATAATGGCCGGTAGCGCACCGTCGAAGAACAGCGGCTGCGCGCAGAGAAGCGAGTGTGCGCCCAGTTGACAAGGTGACGGGCCGGGCTGTTCAGTGTTGCTGTTTTGAGCTGGGGCGTCAGCTATCTGGGAAGTTTGCGGATCCAGTCCCTGTAAAAAATGGTTGAGATACACCGCACGCTGCACGAGACAAAGTGCCATCGCGAGACAGGTGACGATCAAAAGCCATTTTCCGAGAAGCTGACGGTTGCGCATAACATTCCAGAGTAACAAGACGCCCCGATCATAAACGATAGTGATGAATCTACAAGTGCCGGAAGTGTAAGGTTTTGTCTGTCGCCGCTATTCACCGGTCAGCGCGTCATAAACATCCCGCAGCCGCGTACGCAGAAACAACACCGCCTTGTGCTTACGGGATAACAGCGCCTGCTCGCTGGCACCCGTCTCCTCTGCCAGCATTTTAATGCTGTAGCCGTGAAGCTCGGTCTTTTCGAATACCTCCCGCTGCGGCGGTGGAAGTTCAGACAACGCCTGTTCCAGTTCTTCCCACAACAGCGTTTTGAGATACTCCTCTTCCGGTGTCTGCGGCACACCGAACAGGGTTTCGGCCAGCTCGTCTTCCGGAAAACCGTCTTCATCGTCGCCCGTAAAATAGCCGGAGAGCGAAACCTCGCGTTTTTTCCGCGACCGGTCAGTCATCTCATTACGCGCCGCGCGGAACAGCCACGCAGCAACGTTCTCGACTGGCTGTTGCACTTTCATCAGCTGATACGTGACTTCCTGCAAAATGTCGTCGGCATCATCACGGACGGACGTGCGCCCGCGTATGAAGGCTTTCAGCCTGGCGCGACAGGCATTGAGCGCCGACATCAGCATGGTTCCGCCCGCCTCCCCGGCTTTCATTTCGCTCACTCTGCTTCCGGCGTTTTTGGCGCGTTGTCATCGCGCTTATCGTCACGATGGCCGTGCCAGCCGCAGTGACCGCGCCCGTGGCGACCAAACCCTTCGCGACGCTGCTGAATAAACGCCTCGCGCTGTTCGGGGGTCATGTTCATCCAGCGCTCGTGCATCCGGCGGTGTGCACCAAACATGCCGGGGCGGAAACCCAGCCCGCCAAACAGAATTCGGCTCAACACCAGTATGCCCAGCGCCTGCCAGAACCCGATGGCTTTCACACCGAGGATCGCCGGAAGCAAGGCGTTCCACAGGGACATTACCAGCAGGCCGAGTACAACGAAGATCACGGCGCCGATGACTAAACCCTTGCCCATACGGTGGCGACCGAATCCGCGTCCGTGACCTCTTTCGTGCATATCAAAATCTCTCATGGTGTGTACCTCGTTTACAGTAACTGATTATGGCTTGTGATGAGGTAGACGAATGAGGGAGGGAAATATTGCTAGAAAAATAAAAAATGGGATCGAAGCCTTTTTTAATTATGGTGGGCTTTCATTAATGTCCTTTCGAATATTGAGTCAATCCCCGAAATCTCCTTATAGCATTTTATTGCAATCCAGCAATGCATACACGATATAACTATGGATAATCCCAAGAAAACTGCTATCACTACATCGGACCCAAAGTAATAGTCATAACCAATTCTGTTACCGTCATTCCCAAAACGGGTGTGTAATATTGGCCAATACCCAACAATTGTTGCAGATACAATAGAGATAAATGGAAGCCACATAGAAAGTGCACGGACCTGTCTAGCAAATCTATTACCACCCACTTCAGAATAAGTCAGAAACACGGTATTTAATTGAGCAACCTTAAGAACATCAATATTACCATGACTACATAGCGACGAAAGAGCTGCATGAATACCTCGCAGATTCATCCAAATACCTATTACTATAAACATAGACAAGATAGCCATTATAATAACAAAATCATTTGCAGGAATATTCATATTAAGCAAGGGAATAGTTCGGGTAGGAAGACTTTCACTCGCCAAAGTATGTTCGTTTGATTGAACTTGATACTCCAGTCTGGAGTACTGTTTTATGATATCCATAAGTGGCGTTAAGAATAAATAGTCGCGTAACTTTGAGGACAAGACCCTACAATCAGAAAAGTTTTTTATAATTTCATTTTTGATCTTCTCCCTTTTTTCCATGCTACTGTCTGGATGTTTAACAAGCTCAACAAATATCTCCCCTTGGCACTGCCTGTAATTAACCAATTGATTTATAAAACGATTATAAACAACACCCTCAAGTTGCTGGTCCTGTAAGCTAAAGTTTGCAAGATAAATATGCACCATGATTAAAGCAGATATGAGCACCGTACTGTTTACCAACCAGCGCATTCGTGTAGTAGCAGACTTAAAAAAACTCAACTCCTCCGAAACAATATCTATAGCCATCTTACAACCCCCAACTTGAGAGCTAGAATATATTCGAAACAAGCTTTTGCCATTTTTTGAAGCAGTTCTAATTATTAATAGCAGATAAGTCGAGAACAAGGCAACTATTCACAATAAATTCTTAATGAATCAGATATGCTCTTGATTTCTCATTACAATTAGCAGTATCTAAAAGTATTTATTACCAATCTTCTATTATCTTGCAAAATGATAAGTAACCCCGTAAAAAATAGTTAGTTATGCTGCATTGATACCTACTATATATCCGAAATAAGCTTCTGTATGGCTTATAGTGACACGTTATACTCACAAAAAAGGCTCCCTCAGGAGCCTCCTTCCATTCAATCAAGCCTGCACCGGCAAACTAAAACTCGAAATACTTCTCGAAAGCTGCTGCGCCTGCTCTTCCAGCGATGCCGCGGCCGCGGCGGACTGTTGCACCAGCGCGGCGTTCTGCTGGGTTACGCCATCCATCTCGGTTACCGCCTGTCCGACCTGGCTGATCCCACGGCTCTGCTCTTCAGAGGCGACGGAGATCTGCTCCATCAGCGTATTCACTTTATTAACAGAACCGATAATGGAATCGATCACCTCGCCCGAACGGTTCACCAGCTCGGCACCGTTTTTTACGCTGGAAACCGACTGCGCAATAAGGCTCTCGATGTCCTTAGCCGCCACTGCGCTTTTCTGTGCCAGGGTGCGAACTTCACTGGCCACAACCGCGAAACCGCGTCCCTGCGTACCGGCGCGCGCCGCTTCAACTGCCGCATTGAGCGCCAGAATATTGGTCTGGAAGGCGATGCTGTTGATAACGCTGGTAATATCTTCGATGCGCTTCGAGTTCGCCGCGATGGTATTCATGGTGTCGATGACTTCACGGGTCACCGCTTCACCGGTGTGGGCATTTTTCACCGCGTCCTGTACCAGTTTTCCGGCCTGATAGACGTTATCGGTATTGTTCGCCACGGTTGCGCTCAGTTCTTCCATGCTGGCCGCCGTCTGGGTTAACGCGGACGCCTGCTGTTCGGTACGTGACGCCAGGTCAATATTCCCGGAGGCAATCTCTTGCGCTGCGTGGGTCACGGTATGGCTCGCATCGCGCACCTGGGCGATGGTCGCAAGCAGAGCCTGACGCATCTGCTCCATCGAACTCATAAGATGATCGATTTCGTTACCGGAGCGTCCCTTCACCGGCACCGGGATGTCCAGCTTGCCTGCCGCAATCTGGCTGCAGTGTTCGCGTGCCAGGTTTACCGGGGCAAACACAAATCGCTTCATCAGCAGGCTGACCGCGACAATCACCACCACAAACAGGCAGGCGATAGCGGCAATCATCACCAGGCCGGAGACGAAGTTGCTGCTCGCATCTTCGTTCAGGCTTTTGGCGTATTTCTGGTGGACGGAAAGTACCTGGTCGAGAACGATCTCGTACTGGCGGTCGAGGCGGGACACGTCCGGGATCAGGGCGTTAAATTTGGCAACATCGTGCGCTTCGGCAGCATTGATCAGCGGTACCAGTCCCTGGTTGCGGTAGTTTTGCCAGGCATCCTGATAGGCACTCACCAGCGGCGCTTCATCCGTCAGACGCGGTGAATCCATAAAGGCAGCAAAGGCGTGGTCCGCTTTGGTCAGCGCCTCTTTCACTGCGGCAAGCTTCGCAGACTCATCTGCCGAGTTGCCCGCTTCCACCATCTTCACATACTCCATCACCCGAACGCGCAGGGTGCGGCTGTGGTTGATGGGGTCAATAATCGACAGCACAACCTGGATCTCTTTGTTCACATTATCCAGGGAATTATTACTTTTAATGATGAGGCCAACGCTGGTGACGGTGCTGACAACAAAGAAGAAAAGCAGTGAGAACAGGACAATCAGGGACGACTTTTTCAACGACATAGACCAATACCTCAAGGAGAATTATTCCTTATGGTTATCGGCGCATCCAAAACTTAAATTAATTAAAGTTATTGATGTATCGGTCAGAGCTATATAGATGACTTATAGCGTCGTTGCAGGGTGGCATCCAGCTTGCGCTGCAAGGGCTGTGGCGTCTCCCCTTCGATCAATTTGCTAATTAAATCAAAGCAGTGCCAGGCCAGCTGGCGGTTATCCTGACGAATGGTATCGACAGGGATCGTCAGCGAATCGTAGAGGTAATGATCGTCAAAACTGGCTAACCTGATATCGCTTTGCAACAGGTTGTGTTGACCCATGTAGCGCAATACCCCTTCCAGCAGACCGCAGGCGGCGGTGAAAAGCGCTTTCGGCGGACGTCCCAGGCGGGCGCAAAGTTCAGCAAACATCTCGTATCCGGAGCTCGGATGATAGTTGCCGTGAATGATCCACTCCGGGCGCAGCGTTACATTGGCTTCACGCAAACCTTGCTTAAACCCTTCCAGGCGGTCGCGCGTCGGGGAAAGGCGCGGTTGACCGCCGAGGAAGTAAAACTCATCAGGATGCTGACGCGCTATGTCAGCCACCAGTTCCGTCGTCGGGGTAATGGAATCGGTGATCACCAGCGGCAGCGCGCTGTCGTTGATGTGGCGGTCAAAAAGGACAACGGGCAGTTGCTCACTCAGCTTGTGGTAGTCCGCATCGTTAAGCATGCTGGAAGCCACAATCAGCCCGTCCACCTGACGCGCCACCATGTTGTTCACCACCACCGTCTCCTGCCCCGGGTTTTCATCGCTACAGGAGATCAGCAGCTGAACGCCAGCCTCACGGCACAGCGTCTCCAGCTCGTGAGAAAACACGGCAAAACCGTAGTTGGTAATTTCAGGAACCACCAGCCCAATGGTGTGGCTACGGTTATCACGCAGCGACCGGGCATGAATGCTGGGCTGATAGTGGTGCTCTTTGGCAATCGCCAGCACGCGTTCACGCGTCTCTTCCGCTACGCGCAGCTCTTTGCTGCGTCCGTTCAGGACCAGGCTGGCGGTGGCTTTTGATACCCCCGCCAGTTCCGCGATGTCTTTAATGGTGACGCGTTTTGTTTTTCTCACAACGACTTAGATCCGGCTGCCAAAACCCTCATTCTATCATGCAGGCGCGCAGCGACCAGTAGCGTAATGTGATGACGGACTCACCTTCGAATCGTACACGGGCCGGATGGTCAGGAAAATAGCGGCTGCTCATCACTCCTTCACCGTGGTTGATGAAAATTTCAACGCTGGAGCGGTCGCACAGAACGCGTAAATGGCTGACGTCCCCCAGCCAGTATCGGGTCAATGTTTCCCCGGTTTTCAGACTGGCGCGTTCCAGACGCAGCCCCTGGTCATCGACCGTGAGACGCAAGGCTCCACCAAAATCCACGTTCACGTGCGATGTGTTCAGTTCAAACTCCAGACGCGTCGCATCCAGTTCTGGCGCATCACTGGCGATCCCCTGCCAGCGTTGTTCACCTTCACGCAGCGCTTCCAGTTCACGAGCCGGGGTCTGCCAGAGCTTGCCGTCGTGGTAGCGTAATTCGCGCGGACAGGTCATCTGGTGCATCCAGCCATGCGTTCGCGTTGGCTGAAGCATCTCTTCTCCGTCCGGCACGCCCATCCAGCCGATCAGAATGCGTCGACCATCTTCCGCCAGCGTCGTTTGCGGCGCGTAAAACTCAAACCCGGCGTCCAGCTCGTGTAGATCGCCGTGATCGAATGCGGCGTTTGCATAGTCAAACGCCCCGCTCATCCATGCGGCTGGATAGGTGTTGAGGTAGCGATGCGGCTCGCGCGCCAGCCCCTGCGGACAGCAGATCAGAACATGCGTCCCGTCGAGGGCAAACAGATCGGGGCACTCCCACATATACCCTGCGTCCGTCAGGCCGTTAACGCCGTGACCGGCGATCTCGCCGCAGGACGCCCAGGTGTGCAAATCAGCGGATTTGAACAGCAGCACTTTGCCGCGTTTTTGCAGATCCTGCGCGCCCAGCACCATGTACCACTCCCCATTGTGCTGCCACACCTTCGGGTCACGCACGTGGCCGGTGTAACCTTCCGGTAGCGCAAGCACAGGTCCGAGTTTCTTAAAGCTGCCGTCCGGTTGTTCCACGGCCAGACACTGCCAGGCGGTGCGGTTGCCGTCATCGAATTTGACGTTGCCGGTGTAACACAGGATCAAAACACCCTCGTTATCCACGGCGCTACCAGAGTAGCAGCCGTTGCGGTCATACTCTTCGTCGGGCATCAGCGCCAGCGGCTCATGCTGCCAGTGCACCAGATCCGCAGAACTCCAGCGCCCCCAGCATTTAAACCGATGTTCGCAGTCCAGCGGGTTCCACTGATAAAACAGATGATAACGCCCGGCAAACCAGATAAACCCGTTGGGATCGTTCATCAGCCCCGTCACCGGCGCGGCGTGCCATTGCGGATAATGGCTGTCTGCGAGCGCGCGCGGCTGGCCTTTCATAACGGCCTGCAGGATCGCAGGCCAGCGTGAAGGTAACGTCATTATTCTGAGTCCGTTTTATATTTCAGCAGCAGCGAGACGGTAAACGCCACGCCGAAGGCAATCACCATGCCGATAATATAGTTGAGCAGAGAGCTTGCCTGCACAATGGCCATACCTGGAATAGCGGTCAACCCAACGGCAGTCATATAAACATGCACTGAGACCACCCAGGCCCCGCCCACCGCACCGCCAATCAACGCGGCAATAAACGGTTTTACGAAACGCAGGTTGATACCAAAAATGGCCGCTTCAGTAATACCGAGCATGGCAGAGAACGCCGAAGGTAAGGTAATGGCTTTGATTTTGGCATCTTTGGTTTTGAACCACACCGCCAGACAGGCGCCGCCCTGTGCTACGTTCGCCATCGCCCAGATCGGCAGCAGGAAGTTAACGCCAATCGACGGGTTACCCAGCAGACCTGCTTCAATCGCGTGGAAACTGTGGTGAATACCGGTGATCACAATCACCGAGTAAAGCCCGCCAAACAGCAGCCCGGCCAGCCAGCCCGCGTGTTCAATTAATGTGCTCAGGATAAAGGAGATGCCGTCGCCCAGCGCACGGCCCGCCGGACCAATAATCAGTAAGGCGATAAATCCGGAGATAACGACGGTAAGGAACGGTGTCAGGATCAGGTCTAACGCATCCGGGATCGCGCGACGCAGGTTTTTCTCCACGATGCTCATGAACCAGACGGCCAGCAGCACGGGGAATACCGTGCCCTGGTAGCCAATCATCGCGATCTCAAGGCCGAAGAAATTCATGGTGTGGAAGCCCGACGCCACGCCCCAGGCGTTGGTCAGCGCCGGGTGCGTCAGAATGCCGCCCAGCGTCGCGCCGAGATACGGGTTGCCGCCAAATTCCCGCGCGGCGGTAAAACCAATCAGAATAGGCAGAATGATAAACGCCGCCGAGCTGCACATGTCCAGCATGATATAGATGGCGTTATCCGCATTGACCCAGCCGTAGGTTTTCACCATACCGAGCAGGCCCATCAGCAGGCCGGACGCCACAATTGCGGGAATAATCGGGACAAAGATATTGGAAAGCAGACGGGCAATACGCTGGAACGGGTTCAGCTTGCGCGCCGCCAGATCCGCGGCTTCAGATTTACTGGATTCGCTAATCCCCGCAGCCTGAATAAACGCGGCGTAAACCTTGTTGACCACGCCCGTGCCAAAAATCACCTGCATCTGCCCGGCGTTACGGAAACAGCCCTTCACGCCCTCGACCTTGCCGATAGCCTGCTGATCTGCCAGCGCGTCATCGACCAGCACCAGACGAAGACGGGTTGCGCAATGCGCCGCGCTGGCGATATTTTCCTTGCCACCGAGCAGCGGAATAAGCTCGCGGGCGATTTGATTAAAATCCATAGATACCTCTGCCTGACTTCTTTTTATGATGTGCGAAACGCCCCCGCCAGGCGGGAGCGTGATGGGTTAAAACCAGGTTTCCATCTGGACCCCAAAGTTCCATTCCCCGCCTGCGTTGAAACCGCTGCTGCCAAAGGCATCATCGCTGGCGTAATGATCCAGTTTGCTGCTCCAGTCCATCCAGGTGGCAAACAGGCGCAGCTCCGGACGGCTGAAGAAATCGCCGATTTTGCTCGCTTTTAACGTTGGCGCAAAGGTCAGCTTGTAGAAACTGCCGTTGACGGCGTTGCGGTCCTTATAGCCTTCCGGGTTTAAATCCATGTACTGATAGCTTCCCTCAAACGCCAGGGCGAAGTTCTGCGTCACCTCTTTAATCAGACGGGTGTTGAGCGTCACCCACTCATAGCTATCGCCCTTGACGTAACGATCTTTACTGCTTTGCGCCAGTACGGCGGGCGCAACGCTCCAGCCCCCGCCAATCGGCGTGACACCGTAACTTGCAAAGCGCCAGGTATCCGCCTCAGACAGCAGTGCGCCGTCAGAGCCGATGCTTTTCACTTCCGCACCCAGCCCGTGACCGTACAGCAGCGCCGTTTTGGCTGTCCCTTCCCGCAGGCCGTAGAAACTCTCATTGTGCAACCCAACCAGGGCATGAACGCCGGTATTGGCGGCATCGGTTTTGATAAGATCGCCGTTGGTGTCTTTACGGTCGTCGTTATCTTTTGCCCGCAGACCGCTTACCATCAGCTGGAACGGTCCGGCGAAGTGGTTCATGCTGAGGATATAGTTCTGAACGTTATTGTCGGTCTGCTCCACGCTGCCGAAGTTGCGGCCGTAAATAGAGAAGTTACTGCGCAGCGAATCGTTCCATTTCACGTCGTAGACGCCGCCGCCGGTACCGGCAAGGAACACGACGTCGGAATCCAGCCAGTGAATATCAAAGTTGTCGCGGTCAAAGCGTTTACCCGCCCAGAAGGTACTGCCCTTCAGCGCACCGGTGAAATCAGGCAAGTTACCCAGCTCCGCAAAGGCCTGACGAATATTGAGATCGCTGGTATCGGCTGACCAGTCGTTATAGGTCCTCTGACCGTCGGCCAGCATTGCTTTGAAGCGCGTGGTCGCCCCGTTATCCAGGGTTTGTTTATGCTCCAGGTTCAGCTCAACGTAGGTGTCGGCTTCGTTACCCAGACGCCCTACTGCTCCGCCCGTTTCCCCGGCTGGTGTCAGATAAGGGCCGCTTTTGCTGCTGGAGGCCGCATCGTTCATCAGCAGGCCAGAACGGGCATAGCCGTGGAACTCAAACCCACCGCTTTGGTCCGCTTTTTTCTCCAGCGCGGCGGTGCGTTGAGCCACTTCCTGAGTTGTCGTTTGCGCCTGCTGCTGAGCCGCAACCAGTTGCTGCGTTTTTTGTTCTGCATCCGTCGCGCGTTTCTCAGCAACCTGTGCGCGCGTCTCCGCGTCCTGAAGACGCTGTTCCATCGCCGCAAGTCGCGCTTCGATGCTTGTCATATCCGTTTGGGCAAAAACAGAGGTACTTCCGGCCAGCATGCCTATCATCACGGCAAGTCTGCGTTTTTTATACATTTTGTCGCATCCCTAAAAGAAGTCATTAAACGTGCTAAATTGCTAAACCGGTTTAGGTTGCTGATACTAAACCTCTGAATTTTGGATCGGCAATCTTTTTTGCTAAACCGTTTTAGTAAGTGTGATCGAGGCGACAATTCAGGCCGCCGGATGGCGGCCAGCAATGGGAGGAATTACAGGGCGTGCTGATATGGCAGAGCCGTCATGGCTCCTTTTGCCGTGGTGGCTAACGCACCGCAGCGTTGAGCTAAAGCGATAACGGACGTCAACGGCTGACCGGCGGCCAGCCCGTAAAGCAGCCCCGCCACAAAGGCATCGCCTGCGCCGGTCGTATCAACACATTTCACAGGCGTGGCCGGATAGTGTTTCACGGTGCCCTCATGCCATGCGATGACGCCCTCTTTACCCTGTGTAACCAGCACCAGATGTGCCGGGCAGCGATTCATGAGCTTATCCAGACCGGTCTCCACCTGCGTTTCGCCAGTGAAAAAGGCCAACTCTTCGAGAGAAAGTTTCACCACGTCTGCACCCTGCAGAGCGCGTTCGAGACAGCGGCGAAGTTCGTTCTCATCCTGCCAGAGGTCCGGGCGAATATTGGGATCGAAACTGACGTAACCACCCGCTTCCCGGATGGAGGCCATCGCCCTGAAGGTCGCAGAACGGCTTGGCTCTGCGCTCAACGCGATGGAACAGACATGCAGCCACTCCCCGGCGCTGAAGCTCGGCAGATCGGCGGGTTCAAGAAACAGATCGGCGCTCGGGCGCACCATGAAGGTAAACGAGCGTTCGCCGTGGTCATCCAGATCCACCACCACCGTAGAGGTACGATGCACCGGGTCCAGGCGCATATACTTCACGTCGACCCGCTCGTCGGCTAATGTCTTAGACATAAAACGCCCGAACGGGTCATCGCCAACTCTGCCAATAAATGCGCTTGGACCGCCCAGCCGGGCTATCCCGACGGCGACGTTTGCCGGTGCACCGCCGGGACACTGCAGTAATCTGCCTTCGCCGTCAGGCAGCAAATCCACCACCGCATCGCCAAGTACCCAGATTTTTTTCATGTAACCCTCTTAGCTAAACTATGTTAAACCGTTTTAGCTATTTAAGCACAGGCAGGGCGAAGGGGAAATAACGCGGGAGGAAAATTGGCTAACGCACCAGATGAGGCCAGTGAATATCACCGACGCCATTAATCTGCGGACGGGCAAACAGAAAGCCCTGGAAACGGCGGATCCCGGCGGATTCAAGCCAGGACCACTCCTCCATTTTCTCGATCCCTTCCGCCACCAGGGTGATTTCGAGGTCGGAGCAACAGCTGACAATCGAGCGCACGATCGCCTGTTTCGGGCCGCTGAGATGAATATTGCTGACAATTTCCCGGTCAATTTTAATTTTATCCGGCTGGAACCGGGTCAGCAGCGAAAGCCCCGCATAGCCGGAACCAAAATCGTCAATCGCCAGGCCAATGCCTTCAGCACGAAGTTGTTTAATGGCGCTATTAAACTGGTTGAAGCCGGAAATCATCTCGTTTTCAGTGACTTCGATGACCACCTGCTCCGGTTTAAGCCCGTGTTTTTTAATTTGATCCGCCAGAAATGCCACGGCGCCAGGAACATTGACCAGCGACATCGGCAACAGATTTACCGCAATTTTATGGTTACCAATACCGAGCTTTTCAGCCAGCGCAAAGGCATAGGCTTTCGTCTGAAGGTCAATTTCGTAGATTTTGTCCGGGTCGAGGGAGCTGAAAAAATGCTCCGGACTGCCGCCATCATTACCGCGAATGAGGGCTTCAAGTGAACTAATCTTCCCTTCGGAGGGCTCAACAATGGGCTGGAGCGCAAACTGGCAAGATTGGTTAGCCAGCAGGCCCAGGCTATCACCAAACGGTAATGTCTCCGGTGAGAGCGTCCATTTTGTCGGGTCGTAACGTTCCCCAGACGAGGACGGTCGCTGATCTGTAATAAACCTCTGGATAAATTTGAATACCCGATCATCAGAGGCGAGATAGCTGTCCAGCTTGCTGTAATGCAGTACCGACTGTAGCACGTCTTTCGCCGACTGGATTTGCAGGTCGAAGAGCAGCATACCGACATTTTCGAACCGTCTGCGCGGGCCGTAGTCCCGCATCAGTTCAACCACACCACTGTGCCGTTTATCCTCACGGATGGTGTGGAACAATTTGACCACACTCTCTTCCGACCCTTCGAGGATTTGCAGAACATCACTCCCTTTAGCCAGAAGGACGCCGGTAATATCCAGTTTTGTGTTGCGGCCCCTGGCCCGCTCCACCAGCTCCCGCAGTTCGGTGGACGGGTGGGATAAATTCAACTGGCTTCGATAAATGAGCGTTGTCAGCACAAGAGCGGGTTCCAATGAGAGAGAAAGGTGCCTTGAACCTACTGTTTATCATAATTAATCAGTGCGACCTAACATATTCACGCCACAAGGGTTCTTTACGGTTATTGATCCCCGATCCGGCCGTCGATCCTCTCCAGCATGTAGTCGTAGAACGGGTTCGAGGTGACTCGCATGAGCGCCTCTTTTCCGACGCTCAACACGGACGTTTCTCCCCAGAGCGCAATCGTCCCCAGGCTAATGCCATAGTGGTTTTTCACGCCAGGTTCGCGGCCATACAGATCGTCATCCGGCGGGAACGGCACGGCAATATGCGATAGGGAGTAGACATCCTGCGGCCAGGACTGTGCAAGCGGTATGACTGTCTCATGGGTGCTGCCTGCCGGGGTTATTTTCGCCACCGTCGAGAAACTGTGCTCGCTGGCATTGGTGATAATCGTGACACTGTAACGCCTCTGTTCGACGGGCAGCAGCGACGAGGCCGCCGTCCAGGATGACGGCTTAAACAAAGGACGGAAACTTGCCGCCTGGTTGATATCAAACATGACCAGTTCACTGCCGTTCGCCGGAAGCTGATCAAATAACCCGGTTACCACCGCGCGGGTACTGACCGTGGAATCCATCACTGACTGAAACGCCAGAACCGGCGGCAACTGCCCCAGTTTGTGTTCCCGCGCCGCGCGGCCAATCTGCTCCTGAAGGGTCTTCGTCAACAGCCACGACTGGCGGGCGGCATTTACCGGAAACGAGTTGTATTTATACGGATTATATTCCGGCGAGATATTCAGCCACGCCGCTTTGGCAAACGCCGGCAGCAGCGCCGGTAACCCGGCGAAACCGGCAAACCGCGCAAAGGCCGTCACGCCAATCATCGGTGAAAGCAGTACCACCTGCTGCGGTCGATGAAGTGAAGTGGAATCCAGCGCATCAAGGGTATATTTCATCGCCAGCGCCCCGCCGTTGGAGTACCCCACCAGATGGAGTGGCGCACTCTCTCCCGCCAGACGCGTGGCTTCCCGCACAGCAAGGCGCGTTGCCGCCAGCCACATCTCCCAGTCAACGTCCGTCAGCGCGCCGGGCGCGGTGCCGTGTCCGGGTAGCCGCGGTACCACTGCCACAAACCCGTGCTGCTGATAATGTAAAGCCAGGTGTCTGACGCTGTAAGGAGAGTCCGTCAATCCGTGCAGCAACACCACCGCACCGCGCGGCTTTCCGGCAGGCATCAGCACAAATGAACGGTTGGCATCTGGTGAAAACTGACCGGGCCATACCAGGCTCTGGCGGTAATAACGGTTTAACGGGGTTTGTTCCTCGCCCGCTGTTTTCGCCGTCACCGCGTTATCCAGATCGGTGAAAATCGCCTTTTCCCGGGCCTGATACCCGGCAAAATCGGCTTTGTCCAGCTCGCGCACGGACATCTCATCTGCCCGCCAGGTATGCCAGAGGTGCAGTTCCGGGCCCTGCTGAGACAGATACACCCGCACAGCAAGCAGCACGACCAGGACGATCCCCGCTACCATCGCTATTTTTTTTGCGAGAGCCATCAGGCGCACGCTGACACGCCAGGACAAATTCGCCATGCCGGGATCCCTTTTATTTTCACTGTATTTATATCTTATCAAAAATGTGAAGAAGCTGACGTATTCAACAAATTCATACCTGCCCGCTCAGACAGTGCACCAAAAGTGAACTAGGCTGCACAAATGTTGATCATTGGTTAATTAAATATTGCATGAAGTTTGCGTCGCAGCAGGTTCTCACTGCCCTGTGACTCTGGCACGCGTCATGCATTGTTAATCAGGTAACACAATTCTGGCGACTGACAGCCTGTTAACAGCGAGGCGGTATGACGACAAAACCCGAGATGTTGAGCCGTATCGAAGCGACCTTCAGCCAACTGACGCCCAGCGAAAAACGGGTTGGCAGCTGGCTACTGGCGCACACCGCGCAAATTCCGTTTGAAACGGCAGAGAGCGTTGGTCTGGCGACCGGTACCAGCGGCATCACCGTCGGACGCTTCCTGCGCAAGCTGGGGTATCGTAACCTGGAAGACGCCAAGAAAAGCCTGCGCGACCCTTACCAGCCCTGGGGCATGAATGAGCGTCTGGACTCCTGGCAGCAGCAGCGCCCCCTGCCCAATCGCCTTCAGCACGCTTTGTCGCTGGAAGTGGATGCCATCACGCAGGTGTATCAGTTGGCGCAAACGGACACCTTCCGCCAGGTGGTGCATCAGTTGGCTCACGCGGAGGCCGTTTTTGTACTGGGAATTCAGTCAACCCGCGGGATCGCCAACGCCTTCTTCAGCCACCTCGAGTATCTCCGCCCGGGCGTCAGCTATTCCGAGGGGGCATCCGGGAGCTGGGTTGAATCTCTGAACTCAGGATTTTCTCATCCCTATGTGGTGCTGACAGATACCCGCACCTACTCCGCAGTCGCTCGGCAGTACTGTCGTGTGGCGAGTGAGAAACAGATCCCCCTGGCCTTGATCACTGATATCTGGTGTCCGTGGGCACGCGATTATCCGATTGATTTACTGCAAGTGAAAACCGATACCGGCCATTTCTGGGATTCGCTTGCCCCCGTGAGCTGTCTGTTCAACCTGCTGCTGTCGGGCGTGGTGGAAGCGTTAGGTGACGCGCTTCCGGCGCGCCTGGCCGTAAACCGACAATTACAACAAGAGTTTGGCCAATTCGAACGCTAAAGGAGCGGAGCTATGCCCGAAGAGAGTGAACTGATTGATGTGGCGAAAGCGTTTCCCACGCTGCACATCGATCTGAAGTACGCCACCGCCGACAACATCACTGGCCGCCCGATCTATCAGGAAGCACAGTGCCTGCTGCATAGCGACGCTGCCACCGCACTCGCGAAAGCCATCGGTATTGCCACGCTGGCCGGGTTGAAACTGGTGGTGTACGACGCCTATCGACCGCAACAGGCGCAGGCCCAGCTGTGGGATGCCTGCCCAAACCCGGAATATGTGGTGGATGTGGCGATTGGCTCCAATCACAGCCGCGGTACGGCTATCGACGTCACGCTGATGGATGAACATAACACCGTGCTGGATATGGGTGCCGGTTTTGACGAAATGCATGACCGCTCGCATCCGTATCATCCCTCCGTGCCACCGCACGCCCAGCGCAACCGTCTGCTGCTGAACGCCATCATGTTCGGCGGCGGTTTTGTGGGGATCAGCAGCGAATGGTGGCATTTCGAACTGCCGAATGCCGCCAGCTATCCGCTGCTTGACGACCGTTTTGCCTGTTTTCCATTGACGCACACCCCTCTTTGAACTGGAGCACTACCATGAAAACAACGCTTCTCACGACCGTAATTGCCGCCACGCTGGCACTGAGCGCCCCGCTGGCGCTGGCTGCCGTCCCGAAAGACATGCTGGTGATCGGTAAAGCAGCTGACCCGCAAACGCTCGATCCTGCCGTAACGATTGATAACAACGACTGGACCGTCACCTATCCGTCCTATCAACGACTGGTGAAATACAAGCCCGGTACAACCGAAGTGGAAGGCGATCTGTCAACAGGATGGAAAGCCTCCGACGACCAAAAAGAGTGGACCTTTACCCTGACGGACAACGCGAAATTCTCCGACGGCACGCCGGTCACCGCCGAAGCGGTCAAGCTCTCGTTCGAACGCCTGCTGAAACTCAGCCAGGGGCCGTCTGAAGCCTTCCCGAAAGACCTGAAAATTGATGCCGTTGATGACCATACGGTGAAATTCACGCTCAGTCAGCCGTTTGCCCCGTTCCTCTACACGCTGGCGAACGACGGTGCCTCCATCATTAACCCGGCGGTGTTGAAAGCCAATGCGGCGGACGATGCGCGCGGTTTTCTGGCGCAAAACACCGCTGGTTCAGGCCCGTTTATGCTGAAAAGCTGGCAGAAAGGTCAGCAACTGGTACTGGTGCCAAATCCCCACTGGCAGGGTGATAAACCGCACTTTAAACGCGTGTCCGTGAAAATAATCGGTGAGAGCGCCTCCCGCCGACTGCAGCTTTCCCGTGGCGATCTGGATATTGCTGACTCTCTGCCGGTTGATCAGCTGGCCGCACTGAAACAGGAAGGCAAAGTGGCCGTCGCAGAATACCCTTCTTTGCGCGTGACCTACCTGTATCTTAACAACAGTAAGGCACCGCTCAATCAGGTGGATTTACGCCGGGCTGTCTCCTGGGCGACGGATTATCAGGGAATGGTGAAAGGCATTCTGAGCGGCAATGGCAAGCAGATGCGTGGCCCGATCCCGGACGGCATGTGGGGCTTTGACGCGACGGCCATGCAGTACAGTTTTGACGAGGCCAAAGCCAAAGCCGCGCTGGAGAAGGTGAAAGACAAACCGGCCAGCCTGACCTTCCTCTACTCGGACAACGACCCGAACTGGGAGCCTATCGCCCTCTCCACCCAGGCCAGCCTCGGCAAACTCGGCATTAACGTCAAGCTGGAAAAACTGGCAAACGCCACCATGCGCGACCGTGTCGGTAAAGGTGATTATGACATTGCCATCGGCAACTGGAGCCCGGACTTTGCCGACCCGTATATGTTCATGAACTACTGGTTCGAGTCGGACAAAAAAGGGCTGCCAGGCAACCGTTCGTTCTATGAGAACAAAGAGGTTGATTCACTGCTGCAGGCCGCGCTGAAAACCACCGATCAGGCGGAGCGCACCAAAGACTACCAGCAGGCGCAAAAAGTGGTGATCGACGAAGCCGCCTACGTTTATCTGTTCCAGAAGAATTATCAGCTGGCGATGAACAAAGACGTTAAAGGCTTCACCTTTAATCCGATGCTCGAGCAGGTGTTCAACATCGCCACCATGAGTAAGTAACGGTTCTCGCCGGGGGAAAGTGTATGACGTTCTGGAGCATTGTGCGCCAGCGCTGCTGGGGGTTACTCCTGGTGGTGGCCGGTGTCTGTATTATTACTTTTATTATTTCACACATGATCCCCGGCGATCCGGCCCGTCTGCTGGCCGGTGACCGTGCCAGCGACGAAATTGTACAAGGCATCCGCCAGCAACTGGGGCTGGACCAACCGCTGTACATCCAGTTTGGTCGCTACGTGGAGGCTCTCGCCCACGGTGATTTAGGGACGTCGATTCGCACCGGACGTCCGGTTGCGGAAGATTTAAAAGCCTTTTTCCCCGCCACGCTGGAACTGGCTTTTTGTTCCCTGCTGCTGGCCCTGGTGATTGGCGTGCCGCTGGGGATTTTATCGGCGGTGTATCGTAACCGCTGGCTGGATCATCTGGTGCGGTTGATGGCAATGACCGGGATCTCCACCCCCGCATTCTGGCTCGGGCTGGGCGTCATTGTGCTGTTCTATGGTCATCTGCAAATTCTTCCCGGTGGCGGTCGGCTGGACGACTGGCTTGACCCGCCAGCTCATGTCACCGGGTTTTATCTGATCGATTCCCTGCTGGAAGGCAACGCAGAGGTGTTTTTGAACACCCTGCAGCATCTGATTTTACCCTCACTGACGCTGGCGTTTGTGCATCTGGGCATTGTGGCGCGGCAGGTACGCTCGGCCATGCTTGAGCAGTTGAGCGAGGATTACATTCGTACCGCCCGCGCCAGCGGGTTGCCAGGCTGGTACATCGTGCTGCGCTATGCCTTACCAAACGCCATGATCCCGTCAATTACCGTACTCGGGCTGGCGCTGGGCGATCTGCTTTACGGTGCCGTGCTCACCGAGACCGTCTTCGCCTGGCCGGGAATGGGGGCCTGGGTGGTGACGTCCATCCAGGCGCTGGATTTCCCGGCGGTGATGGGCTTCGCGGTCGTCGTCTCGCTGGCCTACGTGCTGGTTAATCTGGTGGTCGATCTGCTTTACCTGTGGATCGACCCGCGAATCGGGCGCGGAGGTGCCGAATGATGTTAACGCAGGAAACGCCCGTACCGGTTAAAACCGTGAGACAACGCATCAACTGGGCAAAGCTCTTCTGGATGCTGCGTCAAAGCCCGCTCACGATCGTCGGTGGCGTCATTATGATCGCCATGCTGCTCCTGATGGTGACCTCACCGTGGATAGTGCCGCACGACCCGAACGCGCTGGATCTGACCGCCCGCCTGCAGGCACCGTCGGCGCAACACTGGTTTGGCACTGACGAGGTGGGCCGCGATCTGTTCAGCCGCGTACTGACGGGCAGTCAGCAATCCATTACCGCCGGGCTGGCCGTTGTGGTCATTGCAGGAGGGATTGGCTCGCTGCTGGGCTGTTTGTCCGGTGTTCTGGGCGGGCGCGGCGACGCCATCATCATGCGGGTGATGGACATTATGCTCTCTATTCCCTCCCTGGTACTCACCATGGCGCTGGCAGCCGCGCTGGGCCCGAGCCTCTTTAACGCCATGCTGGCGATTGCGATTGTCCGCATTCCGTTTTACGTCCGCCTGGCGCGCGGACAAACGCTGGTGGTGCGCCAGTTTACCTATGTCCAGGCCGCCCGCACGTTTGGCGCATCGCGCTGGCATTTAATCCGCTGGCATATCCTGCGCAATGCCCTGCCACCGCTGATTGTGCAGGCCTCACTGGATATCGGTAGCGCCATTCTGATGGCCGCCACGCTGGGCTTTATTGGTTTGGGTGCTCAGCAACCGACCGCCGAATGGGGCGCAATGGTGGCCGTTGGCCGTAACTACGTCCTCGACCAGTGGTGGTACTGTGCCTTTCCTGGTGCAGCCATTTTGATTACTGCCGTGGGCTTTAATCTGTTTGGTGACGGTATCCGCGATCTGCTGGATCCGAAATCGGGAGGGAAACAGTCATGACCGAATCGGTATTAACCATTGAAGATTTACATCTGAGCTTCCCGATTTTTCGCGGTGAGGTCCATGCTCTCAACAACGTCTCGCTGGAGATCAAACGAGGTGAAATCGTTGGCGTTGTTGGTGAGTCGGGTTCGGGAAAATCGGTTACCGCCATGCTGGCTATGCGCCTGCTGCCGGAAGGCAGCTACCATATTCATCACGGTCAGGTGAGGCTATTGGGTGAAAATGTCCTGACGGCATCCGAGCAACAGCTTCGCCAGTGGCGAGGCGCTAAAGTGGCGATGATTTTTCAGGAGCCGATGACTGCACTCAACCCGACGCGGCGGATTGGCAAACAGATGGTGGAGGTGATCCGCCAGCACCAGCCGCTTTCGCGGGGTGAGGCGCAGCAGAAGGCGATTACTCTGCTGGAGGAGATGCAAATCCCGGACGCGAAACAGGTCATGGAACGCTATCCGTTCGAGCTATCAGGCGGCATGCGCCAGCGGGTGATGATCGCCCTTGCCTTCTCCTGCGAGCCTGAACTTATCATCGCCGACGAACCGACCACGGCACTGGATGTCACCGTTCAGTTACAGGTGCTCCGGCTTCTGAAGCACAAAGCACGCGCCAGCGGCACCTCGGTGCTATTTATTAGCCACGATATGGCCGTGGTGTCACAACTCTGCGATCGCATGTATGTGATGTACGCGGGTAGCGTGATAGAAAGCGGCTCCACGCAAACGCTGATCCACCATCCCGTGCACCCTTATTCTATTGGTCTGTTGCAGTGTGCACCGGAAAATGGTCAGCCGCGCGACATGCTTCCGGCGATCCCCGGCACAGTACCCAACCTCAGCCAGCTTCCGCAAGGATGCGCTTTCCGCGAGCGTTGCTTTGCCGCCGGGGCGAAATGCAGTGAAACACCGCGCTTACAACCCAATGGCGCAGAAGGCCAACAGGCTGCCTGCTGGTATCCACAACGGGAGCAACACCATGTCTGATGTACTGCTGGAACTGGATAGCGTGCACGTGAATTTTCCGGCACGCAAAAACTGGCTTGGCCGCGTAACGGAACAGGTACATGCCCTCAACGGGCTTGATTTACAGATCCGCCGGGGAGAAACACTGGGTATAGTCGGTGAGTCCGGCTGCGGGAAAAGCACCTTGGCTCAGCTATTAATGGGTATGCTTAAACCCAGCACCGGCGCCTGCCAGCGGACACAGCACGCGGGCGGCATGCAGATGGTTTTCCAGGACCCGCTCTCCTCACTCGACCCGCGTCTACCGGTCTGGCGCATTATCACCGAGCCGGTGTGGGTGCAAAAACGCAGCAGCGAGCGCGAGCGCCGCCAGCTGGCTGAAAGCCTGGCACTGCTGGTAGGTATTCGCCCGGAGTATCTCGACCGACTCCCGCACGCATTTTCCGGTGGACAACGTCAGCGCATTGCCATCGCCCGGGCGCTATCGTCCGATCCCGATATTATAGTGCTCGATGAACCCACCAGCGCGCTGGATATCTCGGTGCAGGCGCAAATCCTCAATCTGCTGGTAAAACTGCAACAGCAGCGTAATCTGACCTTTGTATTGATCTCCCATAACGTTTCGGTGGTCAGGCATATGAGCGACCGCGTGGCAGTAATGTATCTGGGTCAGATTGTTGAACTGGGCAGTGCCGCACAGGTGTTGGGGGAGCCGCGCCATCCTTACACCCGGCTGCTGCTTGACTCCGTTCCCAGAACGGGTCAACCGCTGGATGAGGGGCTGGCGCTGCGTAAGACTGAACTTCCCGGAAACCGTCATTTGCCGGTTGGCTGTTTTTTCCGTGATCGCTGCCCGATGGCAATGGAGGGATGTGAACATCCGCAACCGTTACAGCCCTCACACAAGGGCCGGAACGTTCGCTGCTGGCGGAATCTGGATTAGATTTGCGCCATCCCGCCGTCTACAAACAGCTCGATGGCGTTAATAAAGCTGGCCGCGTCTGAGGCCAGAAACGCCACTGCTTTACCCACTTCACCCGGCGCGCCCAAACGTTCGAGCGGTACCTGAGCGGCCAGCGCGTCATACAACCCCTGACGGTGTT
The DNA here is from genome assembly GCF_016809815.1 of Enterobacter sp. E1. NCBI lineage: Bacteria > Pseudomonadati > Pseudomonadota > Gammaproteobacteria > Enterobacterales > Enterobacteriaceae > Enterobacter > Enterobacter sp. E1. The sequence continues at coordinate 49,399 of NZ_JAFBJM010000004.1, forward strand.
CTTCAGGCACCAGATCGCCAAGCCCCGGGGTTTTGATCGGGCCCGGGCTCACCACGTTGACGCGGATCCCCCGGCCCTGCAAATCCAGCGCCCAGGAACGCGCAAAGTTGCGCACGGCAGCTTTACTGGCGCTGTAGACGCTAAAGTTGGCCGTCCCCTTAACGGAGACCGTCGAGCCGGTCAGAATAATCGACGATCCGGCGGAGAGCAGCGGCAGCGCCTTCTGCACCGTAAACAGCACCCCGCGAACGTTGGTGCCGAAAATACGGTCAAACTGCTCTTCGGTGATCGCGCCCAGCGGCAGCATATCGCCGCCACCCGCATTGGCGAATAGGATATCAAGGCGGCCTTCTTCTTTGGCGATCCGGGCATAGACCTCGTCCAGATCGGCAAGCTTAGAGACGTCCGCGCGAATGCCCACTGCACCAGAAGCAATCTCTGCGACCGCCGCGTCCAGCTCGGCCTGACGACGTCCGGTGATGTACACCTTCGCGCCCTGCGCCGCCAGCTCCTGTGCCGTTGCCAGACCAATACCTGTGCTGCCGCCGGTTATCAGTGCAATTTTTCCTGAAAGAGTCGTGTTCATGTTATTTACCTTGTGTTGGGTTTGCTATGGACAAACTTTAGCCCTTGTGTGATTAGTGAAAAATGGGCAAAAATGAAAATGACTATTTACATACAGAAATAATCAGGGGGCCTAATGGACCAGTTAATGGCGATGCGCGCCTTTACGCGGGTAGTGGAATCCGGCAGTTTTACCCGCGCGGCAGACTCTCTGAATATGCCGATAGCCACCCTGAGCAAGCTGGTGAAATCGCTTGAGGCGCATCTGGAAATACGACTTTTGCACCGCACGACGCGCCGGGTCGTCACCACACCTGAAGGGGCGAAATACTATGAAAAAGCGCTCAGGGTTCTGATAGATATCGAAGATATCGACACCGCGTTTCGCGTTTCCCGCGCGACGCCAAAAGGGCGTTTGCGGGTTGACGTGGGCGGCTCCACCGCCCGCGACGTGCTCATTCCCCTGCTGCCGGATTTTATGCAGCGTTATCCGGAAATCCGCATCGACCTTGGGGTAGCCGATCGTCCGGTGGACCTCATCAGCGGTAACGTTGATTGCGTGATCCGCGGCGGCCCGCTGAACGACTCGACTCTCATCGCCCGCCATATTGGCAACGCCGAAATGGTCACCTGCGCGACGCCAGGCTACCTGAAAAATCACGGCGTTCCCGCCTATCCGCAGGAGCTGTGCAATGGCCACAAGCTCATCAGCTACCTCTCGCCCGTCACCGGGCGGGCATTTCCGTTTCGCTTCAGAGAGAACGGCGAGACGCTGGAAATAAATATTCCGCATTATCTCGGTGTAAATGAAAGTAATGCCCACCTGGCGGCTGCCGCGGCGGGGCTGGGCATTGTGCAGACCTTTGAGTATTCGGCAAATGCGTATTTACAGGCGGGTACGCTGACGGCGATCCTGGGCAACTGGCGCCCTGCTGCCTATCCGTTTCACGTGGTATACCCGCAGAACCGCCATTTGACGCACCGTCTTAAGGTGTTTATTGCGTGGCTGGCGGAGGTGTTCCCCGCCGCGCTGAAGGGATAGCCGGGCGCGAACCCGGCTGGGACTTAGTTAAGCTTATAGTCCAGCGTAATTTCGGCTTTCAGGAGCTGCGATACCGGGCAGCCCGCTTTCGCTTTCTGAATAATGCCATCGAACTGCTGAGGGGCAATGCCTGGGACGGTCACCTTACTTTTCAGGGCAACCTTCGTGATAGCAAAGCCGCCGTCGGTTTTATCCAGAGAGACGTCCGCGGTGGTATCAATGGAATCGGCGGTATAGCCCGCTTCGCCAAGCATCAGCGACAGTGCCATCGAAAAACAGGCCGCATGTGCTGCGCCAATCAGCTCTTCGGGGTTGGTCCCCTTTTCGCCCTCAAAACGGGTATTGAAACCATAAGGCTGTTGATTGAGAACGCCGCTCTCGGTGGAAACCGTTCCTTTTCCGCGCTTAATGTCGCCAGACCAGTGTGCCGAACCGTGCTTATGAATAGTCATTCTTGCTCTCCTTTTGGCTTACAAAGGGTTAAGTATAGACTACGCATCTAACCCACCCTGCAACACAGACTTTTCCAGGACTTTCACCTGCTGCACCAACAAAAAGGATAATGATATGGCGCTAAAAATCAGGATGGCCGTTGCCGTAACCACACTGGCTCTATCGCTGTCTTCACTGGCGAAAACGCCGGAGAACTTTATCTATACCAGCTCCGGCGATCTCGATGCGGCGTTTCCGCTTGTTGCGCGAAGCGACATCGGCGGCGTGCAAATTGTTTACAACTGGCGCTTGCTTGAACCCGAGAAGGACAAGTATGACTTCTCGCGCATTGAGCAGGATCTGGCGCGTCTTAAGACTGCCAGGAAAAAGCTCTTCATCCAGCTTCAGGATCGTTTCTTTGAGCCTAATGCCCGCTACGTGCCGGATTATCTGATGCACGATAAGCAATATGGTGGCGGGATTGCACCGCAGTTCGATAACCCCGGCGAAGGAAAGCCAGTCGGTTCAGGATGGGTGGCGCGTCAGTGGGATCCTGCCGTGCGCCAGCGCTACCAGGCGCTGCTGGCCGCCCTGGCGAAACGCTTTGATGGCGAGGTATACGGGGTAAACCTGCCGGAAACCGCCATTGATATCGACGAAAAAAATCCGCCGGCCGGATTTACCTGCGACAGCTATTTCGCGGGTGAAATGGAAAACCTCGCCTTTGCGCGAAAGGCTTTTCAGAAATCACACGTTGTGCAATATGTGAACTTCTGGCCGTGCGAGTGGGATAATGACCACAACTACATGGGGCGTCTGTTTGCGTATGCCAGCGCTAACAATATCGGCCTGGGTGGACCGGACATTGTTCCCAACCGCAAGGCCCACATGAAGAACGCCTATCCCTTCTTCCATAAAAATAAACACACGCTGCCGCTCATCGCCATGGCGGTTCAGGAGCCGACCCTGACCTATAAAAATCCGCAGACCGGTAAGCCCTTTACCAAAGCCGAGTTTGACCAGTTCGCAGAACAGTACCTCGGGGCCGATATTATTTTCTGGAGCACCGCCACGCCCTGGCTAAAGGCAAAGTAATCAAGAGCGTTCGCGGCTATCATGCCAGATAACCGGCCAGTTCATCGAGAAACACGCGCAGTGCAGCTGGCTGATATTCCCGGGACTGATAAATGCCATGGATGGCAAGCGGTTTCGGCTCCAGCGCGCTCAGCACCGGCACCAGTAAGCCCTGGTCCAGCGCGGCAGACGCTTCACGCTCCGGCAGCATCGCAATACCACAATGCTTTATCGCCGCATCCATCAACAGCGAAGAGATGCTGGCGCTCAGGTTGCCGCTGACGGCCACGCTCAGGTTTTCGCCTTCCGGGGTCAGAAAGTGCCAGGACTGCCCGGCGAAAAAGCTGTAGTGCAGGCAGTTATGCTGTGCTAATTCTTCGGGGCTGACGGGCGTCCCGTGCAGTGCAAGATAATCGGGTGAGGCACAGAGAACCGAGCGACATTCTCCCAGCCGACGGGCAATCATGCCGGGTTCAGGGTTATCCGTAATGCGCACAGCGACATCAATGCGCTCTCCCACCAGGCTGACCGGGTGGTTGTTCACATCCAGCTCGATGCGCAGTTGCGGATAGCGCGAAAGCAGACCGGGCAACACCGGCGCAATCAGGTGCATGGCGGTAAAGTGCGCACAGGCCACCCGCAACGTGCCAGACGGCAGATCTTTCTCTGACTGACCTTCGATTTCCTGCGAGATCTGCGAGAGTGTCCGCGTTTTTTGCAGCACTTTTTCCCCTGCCGCGGTCAGGGTTAACTTGCGCGTTGAGCGGTTAACCAGCCGTGTTCCCGCCCACTTCTCCATTTGTTCAAGGTAGCGGCTCACCATCGGTCGGGAAATCCCCAGCGCGCGGGCCGCCGCGCTCAAACTTCCCAGCTCGCATATCCGGTTGTAGACCTGAGCGGCAATAACGCGATCCATAGAAACTCCATTTGCTCGATTTATGAAACTAAGCATGTCTTGTTTCAGGAATTCTGGCAAATGCGAATATCCGTACAATAGAGACTTTCCTGCACAACAGAGACAACAGTATGAAACTCACTCACCTTGCTTTGCTTTCCACCCTTTTCACTCCGGCTGTTTTTGCCGCACCGTTGACCATTGATACCTATAACCCGCAAGAAAAAGGGATTTTCGCAGTCTCATCAACGCTGGTCTCCGGCCCGAAAGAAGCTGTTCTATTTGATGCGCAGTTCAGTGTGAAAGATGGCGAAGCGCTGGTAGAGAAAATTCGCCACAGCGGTAAAACGCTGAATAAGATTGTGATCACGTCTGGCGACCCCGATTTTTACTTCGGCCTGCAGCCGCTGGTAAAAGCCTTCCCGAATGCCAAAGTGGTAGCCACCCAGCATGTCGTTGACCATATTAAAGCCACCAAAGACGCCAAGCTCGCCTTCTGGGGTCCACAGATGAAAGACGGCGCGCCAACCGAGCTGATTGTGCCGCAGGTGCTTACCTCCACCACGTTTATGGTTGACGGAGAAAAGATTGATATTGAGCAACCAGACAGCTACGCGGCTTATGTCTGGATCCCGTCAGCGAAAACCATTCTTGGCGGTACCGGGGTTTCCTGGGGCATTCACGTCTGGACAGCAGACACCCAGACACCAGCGAGCCGTAAGCAGTGGCAAGAAACGCTGGATGATATGGCCGCACATAAGCCCGCGCGCGTCATTCCGGGGCATTATCTCGGCACGCCGCCAGCCGGAACCGGGGCTATCGACTTTACCCGTCAGTACCTTCAGCAGTTCGAACTGGCGTTGGGTCAACATAAAAACTCAGCCAGCGTAATCGACACGATGAAAAAACAGTGGCCGAACCTTGCAGAAGCCAGCTCACTGGAGCTGAGCGCCAAAGTGAATACCGGCGAAATGAAGTGGTAATGTAAAAACCTGCTATGCTGGATGTGCAACCTAAGGGGTTACATTTCGTTTGCGTGAGCAAACTGGTCCTTAAAACTATCAACAGGATTGAGGAGTTAACATGAAATCGAACCGTCAGGCACGCCACATTCTGGGGCTGAACTACAAGCTTTCAAACCAACGTAAAGTGGTGATTGAAGGCGACCATGAAACGCAAGTCACTCACGCCACCGGCAGAAAACGCCACGCGGGCAAGTAAGTTCCAGAAACAGAACCTCAACACCATCGGTCTTCCGATGGTGTTTTTGTTTATGTGTTGCGGTAATTCATATTTAGCTCCTTTATAATACCGCTGACCGAATCCCGTAGCACAGGCCAGAAAGATGACAAACAGCAGTGTCAGGGACGGATCTTCATAAAAAGAGTGAGTGACATGGACAACAAACTGAAAAAACATCGTTCCTTATATATCCCTTATGCCGGACCGGTTTTACTCGAATTCCCCCTGCTTAACAAAGGCAGCGCCTTCAGCATAGAAGAGCGCAGCAGCTTTAACCTGCTGGGTTTACTGCCCGAAGTGGTTGAGACCATTGAAGAACAGGCAGAGCGCGCGTGGATCCAGTATCAGGGTTTCAAAACTGAAATCGACAAACACATCTACCTGCGTAACATTCAGGACACCAACGAAACCCTCTTCTATCGCCTGGTACAGAACCATCTCGAAGAGATGATGCCGGTGATCTACACCCCGACGGTGGGTGCGGCTTGCGAGCGCTTCTCAGAGATCTATCGTCGCTCTCGCGGGGTATTCATCTCTTATCAGAACCGTCACAACATGGACGACATTCTGCAAAACGTGCCTAACCACAATATCAAAGTGATTGTGGTGACCGACGGCGAGCGTATTCTCGGCCTCGGCGACCAGGGCATTGGCGGGATGGGGATCCCCATCGGTAAACTCTCTCTCTACACCGCCTGTGGCGGCATCAGCCCGGCGTATACCCTGCCGGTGGTACTGGACGTCGGCACCAACAACCAGCAGTTGCTCAACGATCCACTTTATATGGGCTGGCGTCATCCGCGAATCACCGACGATGAGTACTATCAGTTTGTTGATGATTTCATCCAGGCCGTGAAGCACCGCTGGCCGGACGTGCTGCTGCAGTTTGAGGACTTCGCGCAGAAAAACGCCATGCCGCTGCTGAACCGCTATCGCGACGAGATCTGCTCGTTCAACGACGACATCCAGGGTACCGCAGCGGTCACCGTGGGTACGCTGATCGCCGCCAGCCGCGCGGCAGGCAGCCAGCTGAGCTATCAGAAAATTGTCTTCCTCGGCGCAGGCTCTGCCGGCTGCGGTATTGCCGAGCAGATTATCGCGCAGACGCAGCGTGAAGGGTTAAGCGAAGAGCTGGCGCGCTCTCGCGTCTTTATGGTTGACCGTTTCGGCCTGCTGACCGACGGTATGCCAAACCTGCTGCCGTTCCAGACCAAGCTGGTGCAGAAGCGCGAAAACCTGAAAAACTGGGATACCGACAACGAAGTGCTCTCCCTGCTGGACGTGGTGCGCAACGTGAAGCCGGATATTTTGATCGGCGTTTCCGGGCAAACCGGCCTCTTCACCGAAGAGATCATTCGCGAGATGCACAAGCACTGCGAGCGCCCTATCGTGATGCCGCTCTCTAACCCAACCTCCCGCGTGGAAGCGACGCCGCAGGACATCATCGCCTGGACTGAAGGTAACGCCCTGGTTGCCACCGGCAGCCCGTTCGATCCAGTGGTGTGGAAGGATAAAACCTATCCGATCGCCCAGTGCAACAACTCTTACATCTTCCCGGGCATTGGTCTGGGCGTAATCGCCTCCGGCGCGTCTCGCATCACCGATGAAATGCTGATGTCGGCGAGCGAAACCCTCGCAGGCTACTCGCCGCTGGTCAACAACGGTGAAGGTCTGGTGCTGCCAGAGCTGAAAGACATTCACAAGGTGTCGCGCGCTATCGCGTTCGCGGTAGGTAAAATGGCGCAGCAGCAAGGCGTGGCGGTGAAAACTTCAGCCGACGCGCTGCAACAGGCCATCGACGACAACTTCTGGAAGCCTGAATACCGGAGTTATCGCCGGACGTCGATTTAACTCTGCGTTCCAACCGTTCCCTCTCCTCAAAAGGGAGAGGGAACGTGAACACCCTCCTCTCTTTATTTTCTTAGCCGCTACAACGGCGTTCCCCTACCCCTTATTTAAAAAATCAATAATTCAACGATAATTCATATCTCGTTGAAATATAAAATTTTCACATAACACTTTTTGCCTAATAAACAAATTCTTTTAAGGGTTTAGTAACGTTCCACATCACTAAACTCATTAATTTAAAAAGGGTATTAAAATGGCAATTCCGGCATATCTTTGGCTTAAAGATGACGGCGGTGCAGATATCAAAGACGCTGTTGATGTACAAGATCGCGAGGGAAGCAAGGAGCGGTCATGTGCTACAGAGATGAAGTGATAAGTTACTTGCAGGCGAATAAAATTCTTGCGTTAAAACTCGACCACGCATTAACGGGTGTAGGAAAAGCCGTATCAAATCAGATTGAAACGATCGGCGCAGGTGCAACGCGCGCACTGTATTATACGTCCTGCTTTACTGATGAATATCAGGACGTATGCAAGAAACAAAAAGCTGAAGACATTCGATTTAGAAACGGTGTTATTTATCTTCTTCGACATAACAATGTTGCGTATGACATGTTCAAAATTTATTTCGAAGAAATATTTAAAGATAAAACCACAGAACAGCTTGAACGTATCAAACAAATGCTTATGGCTGTTAATATCCATATTGCCGCAAGCTCACTCACAAACGTGGGGTTTGCTTTAGCAACGGCATCATTTGTCGCAGCAGGCATGAATCTAAACCTTGAAATCAGTGCCCTGGCAGGGCGAAGAGCGGGACAGGTTGTTGGGATTATTGGCATATACGGCATTGTCCAAAAAGCAGCAGACAGCGCGCATCGTCTTCACATTACTTATCCCGCTTACTACTCAGCGCTATACGTTCAAGAGTTGGAAATGATGTATTTCCTGATAGAGCCAGTGTTTGAGCGGGCTAAGGCGCTTACAGCACAATGGGCATCGGATGATGAAATTGCGGATATCATAACCAGGATGGTTCGATAACCATGATGAATCTTATTAAAAGATTTTTCAGGCGAATGTTCAGGTCGTTAGTTTCGTATTATGGCCCATCAGCGCTGACAGTAGTATTCGCCTTGATTCAGGGCTCATTATTTCCTGACGCCCCAATCTGGCTGATCCCCTTATTCTTTGTGTGTGTGATGGTTGTTTTATCAATATATGAAATTGCAAGATTCAAACGTTAGCATTATCGTAAATTTATGCATAAGGAAATATTATGTCTATACCCGCACACTTATGGCTTGAAGATGAAAATGGTTCACCGATCGTTGGCAGTTGCCTTATGCCACTTCGTCTGGGGTCTATCGAGTTAAAATCCTTCTCTCACGGTGTCACTATCCCGGTCGATCCAAGCTGGGGAAAACTAACAGGAACGCGTGTCCATCGCCCTATCACAATAGTGAAGGAATTTGATCAAACAACACCACTTTTGTACCGTGCTGTCTGTGAAGGCCGAACCATGAAGAAGGCCACAATTAAAATGTACCGTATTCTGGAATCAGGTATTGAGGCCGAGTATTTCAATATCATTCTGGAAAACGTCAAGTTTACAACGGTTGCACCCTACCTGTCTCCTAACGGTATAAGCAGTATGCACCTTGAAACGCTCGAATTACGTTATGAAGCGATTACCTGGAGGTATACAGAGGGTAATATTATCTATCGTGATTCATGGAACGATCGTTGTTGTGCATGATGACGAAGAAAGCAAAGGATGCTTCGCCTCTAACTAAGAGAGAAAATGTTTAATTTAACCGCAGAGCAACGACAAGTGGTGAGAATGAAACTATATGATTGTCCATTAGTGAAGGTGGTACTCCTTGTAATTCTATGGTGTACCGTAGTATTTCTGTCATTAATCACATTATATAAAGTTATTCCACCAGATGCGCAGTACTCTTTTGCGGAGCATTTTGAAATCTATGGCGACGAATTGATTATGGATTTTGTGCTGTACCTTTTTTTCAGTATAGCCGCATTCATTGCCTCAGCTCTTACACTAGCCCTGTATTTGCTTATACGGAAAATATAATCCTGGGCAGCAATGCTGCCCCTCTACTTGGTATACACTCGAAAACGTTGTATAGTGGTAGTTACTTACAAACTCATAACATATAAGGAGGTCAATTATGCTGTACTGTGAAATTTTCAATGTTTCACATACATTTGGTGATCGCACCAGCTCAAGCGTTATCGGTATCGTGCTGCGATAACTTCTGCTTGAGCGAAGACACCACCCCCTGAAATCCCTTCTCTCGGGCTTACTGAGTTATCGTCAGCGATGTTTGACGAGGCATAAACATGCCTGTAACTCTTGGGTAAGCAACAATGAGCACTTTACTCACTGCACAATCTTTACGCGTTGATACGGCGTTTGGCACGCTCTTCGACTCGCTCTCCTTTACGCTGAAAAAAGGCGACCGCATTGGCCTGCTGGGCGATAACGGCTGTGGCAAAAGTACGCTGCTGAAGGTGCTGGACGGCACTGACGCTTCTGCCGCAGGAACGGTTTCGCTGGCCGGGCACTGCCTGATGGCACGGGTAGAACAACACCTCCCGGACGCCATTTTCCCGCTGACCATGCTGGATGCCGTGCTGGCGCAGTTACCTTCTGCTGAACGTGACAGCCTGCGCTGGAAAGCCGAAACGTTGCTCGCGTCCATGGGCTTCACTCCGCAAGATATGATGCTGCAATCCGCAACACTCAGTGGCGGGCAACACACTCGTTTGCTGCTGGCGCGGGCATTGATTCACGAGCCGGATCTGCTTTTGCTGGATGAACCGAGTAACCATCTCGATTTACCCACCATGCTCTGGCTTGAGCAATTTTTGCAGAACTGGTCAGGCAGTTTCGTACTGGTTTCACATGACAGACAGTTACTTGATGCCGTCACCAACGGTAGCTGGATCCTGCGCGATAAAACGCTGCACTACTTCGCCCTTCCCTGCACGGCCGCCCGCAAGGCGCTTGAAGCAAAGGATGAAAGCGACGCGCAGCGCCACAAGGCGGAGCAAAAGGAGATCGACCGTGTGACCGCCAGCGCGAAGCGGCTGGCGACCTGGGGCAAGGTTTACGACAACGAAGACCTGGCCCGCAAAGCCAAACAGATGGAAAAACAGGTCGAACGGCTGAAGGAGAGCCAGACGGCGCTCACGGCAGGCAGTCCGTGGACGTTAACCCTGCGTGGTGATGCGCTGCGGGCCGACCGTCTGCTGGAGATGGAAAATCTCGGCGTCCCCCCTGCTCCTGGGCTACCCAGCCTGTTCAGCATTGAGACAGCGCGCCTGAAAAGCGGCGATCGTGTGGCGATTGTCGGTCGTAACGGCTGCGGCAAATCGTCACTGATGAAGCTTATCTGGCGACAGTTTACCGATGAACTGACCCACGACGGGCTGAAGCTGCACCCCCGCGTGTCGCCAGGCTATTACGACCAGACGCTGAATCAGCTACCGGACAACGCCACGCTGCTCGACGCGCTGGAGCCTTTCGCGCCGGATCCGCAGAACCGCAAAATGGCGCTGATAAGCGCAGGTTTCCCGTGGGCGCGTCACGGGCAAACGGTCAGCACGCTCAGCGGTGGCGAGCGTTCACGCCTGTTGTTCGTGGGCCTGACGCTTGCTCGCTATAGCCTGTTGATGCTGGATGAACCCACCAACCACCTCGACATGGAAGGCAAAGAGGTGCTGGCGCAAACCCTTCAGCAGTTCGAAGGCGGTGTTCTGCTGGTCAGCCATGACCGTCAGTTGATCAGCCAAAGTTGTAATCGTTTCTGGCTGATTGAGAATGGGACACTGAGCGAATGGCACGATGCAGAAGCGGTGTTTGAGCGTCTGCGTGAAAGCGCTGGGCTAGTGACATCTGCGCCGCCCGCTGCCGCCGCGACGGTTCAACCCTCGCCGTATGACGATTTGCTTGAACGGCTGGTCGCTCTGGAAACGCTGCTGGAAGACGATCTGGCGCGTAAGCCGAAGCATCAGAAGCCGCAGCTTCAGGCGCAATGGCATAAAGAGATTAAGGAGATAGAAGCACAGCTGTAAAACTGCGCCCGGCGAGTTGCTCGCCGGGCCAGTCTTTTCCCCCTTAATAATTAGAGGGATCGCCGTATTCTTAATCTTAAATCGAATCAAATGATGACATTATGTTGCCGTAGCCTTGCATTACCAGGCTAATGTATCAATCCTTAAGGGGTATTACACCTGCTATGCAAATTCTAATCATGAACAAGGAGATACACATGAAGGCTGCTGTTGTCACTCAGGATCACCAGGTCAATGTCACCGAAAAAACGTTAAGACCGTTAAAGCATGGAGAAGCCCTGCTTAAGATGGAGTGCTGTGGCGTATGCCATACCGATCTCCACGTGAAGAACGGTGATTTCGGCGATAAAACCGGGGTTATCCTGGGCCATGAAGGGATTGGTATCGTAAAAGAAGTTGGTCCTGGCGTGAAATCGCTTAAAGTCGGCGATCGCGCAAGCGTGGCATGGTTTTTTGAAGGCTGTGGTCACTGCGAATACTGTAATACCGGCAACGAAACCCTGTGTCGCGATGTAAAAAATGCCGGTTACTCCGTGGATGGCGGCATGGCGGAAGAGTGCATTGTTACCGCGGATTACGCGGTAAAAGTGCCGGACGGTCTGGATTCGGCTGCTGCCAGCAGCATCACCTGCGCCGGCGTGACCACCTACAAAGCGGTAAAAGTGTCGGGTATTAAACCGGGCCAGTGGATTGCAATTTATGGTCTTGGCGGGCTGGGTAACCTCGCACTGCAGTACGCTAAAAACGTCTTTAACGCCAAAGTCATCGCTCTTGACGTTAACGATGAACAGCTGAAGCTGGCGGCAAGCATGGGTGCGGATTTAACTATCAACTCACGCAGCGAAGATGCCGCTAAAATTGTGCAGGAAAAAACCGGCGGCGCGCATGCCGCAGTCGTCACTGCCGTCGCAAAAGCAGCATTCAACTCAGCGGTTGATGCCGTGCGTGCCGGTGGCCGCGTGGTCGCGGTTGGCCTGCCACCGGAAGTAATGAGCCTCGATATTCCGCGTCTGGTGCTGGACGGTATTCAGGTTGTCGGTTCGCTGGTCGGTACCCGTCAGGATCTGCAGGAAGCGTTCCAGTTTGCGGCAGAAGGCAAGGTCGTGCCGAAAGTCACGATGCGTCCGCTGGAAGACATCAACGCCATCTTTAAAGAAATGGAACAGGGTCAGATCCGTGGCCGTATGGTGATTGACCTGCGTTCATAATCACCCACCGTTCAAGTACCGCTCCTGACAGGGGCGGTTTTTTTTATAGCCATTTTCCGGCAATCCTTATCTTAATTCCTTTGTTCCCTTGTTTTCCCCCGCGCCCGATGATGAATCCGACGCTAACAAGAAGATAACAAAGGAATTCACCATGCAAACCCCGTTTCGTCTGCCGCTGCTGACGGCGCTGATTCTGACGACCACCGCAGCCTGGTCCGCGGATGCGCCTGTTAAAGGCGGCACGCTGATTTATCTGGAGCAACAGGCACACACCAACCTCTACCCGCCCGCCGGTGGCTTCTACCCGAACGGCGGCATTCTGAACCAGATCACCGACAAACTGACGTGGCAGAACCCCAGGACGCTGCAGGTGGAGCCCTGGGTGGCAGAAAGCTGGACCACCAACGCCGATAAAACCGAATACACCTTTAAAATTCGCCCTGGCATCACCTTCTCTGACAGCACGCCGCTGGACGCGAACGCCGTGGCAAAAAACTTTGATACCTACGGTTTAGGCAATAAGGCGCAGCGCCTGCCGGTGTCAGAAGTGATCAATAACTACGATCGCAGCGAAGTCATCGACCCGCTGACCGTGAAGTTCTACTTCAAAAAACCGTCACCGGGGTTCCTGCAAGGCACCGCCACCATTGGCTCGGGTCTGGTCTCGCTCAGCACGCTGAAACGCAACTTTGAAGATCTGGGGGATGCCCGTCATATCATTGGCTCCGGCCCGTTTGTGGTAAAGGACGAGAAGCTGGGTCGCGAAGTAACGCTGGAAGCGCGTAAGGACTACCAGTGGGGTCCCAAAAATCTGGCGCAACAGGGGCCAGCCAATCTTGATGGCATCAAGTTTATCGTGACTCAGGAAGACAGCGTGCGCGTGGGCGCCCTGCTGGCCGGTCAGGCTGATTTTATTCGCCAGGTACAGGCATATGACGAAAAGCAAGCTACAGATCAGGGCTATAAGATCTATGCTGCCCCGACGCGCGGGGTGAACGACAGCATCAGCTTCCGTCCGGATAACCCGCTGGTCTCCGATATTCGCGTGCGCCAGGCGCTGCTGCATGCCACCAACGCAAAACAGGTGGTTGAGACCCTCTTCTCGGCCAACTATCCGCAGGCGAAGTCAGTGATTGCCGATTCCGCCGCAGGTTTTGTCGATCTCAGCGACAAATTGGCCTTTGACCCGGCTAAAGCCAACCATCTGCTGGATGACGCGGGCTGGAAAGCAGGCAGTGACGGGATCCGCACCAAAGACGGCCAACGTCTGGCGCTGACGGTGTATGAATCCCTGCCGCAGCCGCAAAACAAAGAGGTGCTGCAACTGGTTGCCCAGCAGTGGCGACAGGTGGGCGTGGCGCTGAGCGTCAAAGCCGGTGACGCAGGCAGCCGCACGCTGGATAACCTTGACCCGCTGAAAACCCCGTTAACCGTCTCCGAAGTGGGCCGCGCCGATCCTGACGTGGTGAAAAGCATGTTCTACCCGGCTAACCGCGACGCGCTGCTGCAAAAAGGCGGATCCAGCGATAAGGTCAAAAACTTCCGTGACGACAAGCTGAATGAACTGCTGGTGAACATTTCTGCTGAAGTCGATCCGCAAAAACGCCTGCAGCTGACGGGGGACGCCCAGCGCTACCTGCTGGATAACGCCTACGTCATTCCGATTTTCGAGGAGCCGCAGGTCTTTGCCGGTGCGCCGTGGCTGAAAGGCGTCAATTTTGAAGCGGTAGGCCGCCCGTCGTTCTACGGCGCGTGGATAGAGAAACACTGAGGAGCCGACGATGCGCCACGCACTTCTTCAACGCTTTGGGCACGGGCTGCTGGTACTGTGGGCCGCCTTTACCCTCTCGTTCGTGTTGCTCCAGGTGCTGCCGGGCGACGCGGTGCTGATTAAATTTCAGAACCCGGACCTGGGCTTAAGCCCGGCGCAAATCGAGGAGATGCGCGTGGCCTACGGCGCGGACAGCCCGCTGTGGCAGCAATACGTCCACACGCTGCTGGCGATGCTGCGCGGGGATTTCGGCTATTCGCTACAGGCAGGCGTGCCGGTCAGCGAGCTGATTGCCAGCAATCTGCCGGATACCCTGAGCCTCGCCCTGCCTGCCTTTTTACTCGCGGTCCTGCTGGCATTTGCGCTGGCCTTTGCGTCGCGCCTGCCGGGTCTGCGCTGGCTGAGTAATACCCTCCAGTCTCTGCCAGTCCTGTTTATCTCTTTACCGACGTTCTGGCTGGGGATTGCCCTTATCCAGCTCTTTTCTTTCCAGCTGCGGCTGATCCCGGTGATTAACCCGACGCCGCTGCAGGGGCTGATCCTGCCAATCGTAACCGTCGCGATCCCAATCTCCGCCCCGCTGGCACAAATTCTGATGCGCAGTCTGGACCAGGTGGCGACGCAGCCGTTTGTCGCCGTCGCCCGTGCCAAAGGGCTGAGTGAAACCGCTGTCCTGTGGCGTCACGTGACCGGCAACGCCCTGCTGCCAGTGCTAAATATTGCCGGGCTGCTGCTCGGCGAGCTGATTGCCGGGGCGCTGATCACGGAAACCGTTTTTGGCCGCAGCGGTCTCGGGCAACTGACCCAGCAGGCGGTGAATAACCAGGATATTGCCGTACTTCAGGCGGTGGTGATGATTTCCGCCCTCGGTTTTGTCCTGATCAATCTGCTGGTGGACCTGCTGATGCCGCTGCTGGATCCCCGTCTGCAAACCGTTACCGGAGGTGCATCATGAGCCTGGTCGATTACGCTGCCGCCGCGCGAAAACGCGTTCCCGCCTGGCAGGGCGTCACGTGGCAACCAGGACTGTGGCTGGCATGGGCAGTAATTATCATTGCGCTTTTTGCCGCCGTGGCGCCCGGCCTGTTAACCCACTACAGCCCGATTGAGGGCATCGCCGGTGCACAGCGCCTGACGCCGCAGGCGGGACACTGGCTCGGCACCGATCAGCTTGGTCGCGATGTTTATACCCGTATTGTTTATGGTGCGTCCCACTCCCTGAGCGCGGCGCTGGCCGCCGTGACGATGGGTCTGCTGGCAGGCACCGGCTTAGGGGTGGTTGCCGGGGCGTTCGCCGGACGCGTCGAGTCTCTGCTGATGCGCTTCGTCGACGTGCTGCTGTCCATCCCATCTCTGCTGCTCTCGCTGACGGTGATTATTCTGCTCGGGTTTGGCACCGTTAACGCCGCGATTGCCGTAGGCGTGGCTTCAATAGCCAGCTTCGCCCGCCTCGCGCGCGGTGAAGTCGTGCGCATCCGCCACACGGATTATGTCGAAGCGGCGTTTGGCAGCGGCGGGACGTTTTTCGCCGTGCTGTGGCGACACATCCTGCCCAATGCCTTAACTGCCGTCATCGCCTTTGCCACGCTGCAGTTTGGTCAGGCCATCCTGGCGCTCTCCACGCTGAGCTTCCTCGGTTACGGCACCCCGCCGCCGGTGCCGGAGTGGGGCTTATTGATTGCAGAAGGCCGTAACTATCTCTCTACCGCCTGGTGGCTCACCACCTTCCCCGGCGTGGTCGTCATCGCCGTGGTGCTGGCCACCAACCGTATCAGTCAACAGTTCAGCGGAGGCCTGAAATGACCGTACTCTCGGTAGAAAACCTGACCATCAGCTACCGTACCGCGCGCCAGTGGCGCGAGGTGGTGCACAACGTCAGCTTCACGCTCGGGCGAGGAGAAATGCTGGCCTTTGTCGGCGAGTCCGGCTCCGGCAAAACGACCACGGCGCAGGCGATCATCGGTCTGCTGGCCGATAACGCCCGGCGCGATGCGGGAAAAATCATTCTCAACGGCGAGGAGATAAGCCAGTGGTCCGCTAAGCGTCTCGATACCCTTCGCGGCGCGCGAGTTAGCCTGGTTCCGCAGGACCCGGGTAATTCGCTCAACCCGGTGAAGACCATCGGTGCGCAGGTTGGAGAGATTATTCAGCTACACCAGAAAGTGACTCGCGCTCTGCGCGACGAGCAGGTGCTCGCCCTGCTGACAAAGGTCGGCCTGAGCCACCCCGAACAGCGCATGACCCAGTATCCGCATCAGCTCTCCGGCGGGATGAAACAGCGTGTGCTGATTGCCATCGCGATAGCGCTGCGCCCGGACGTCATCATTGCCGATGAGCCTACCAGCGCGCTGGACGTGACGGTGCAAAAACGCATTCTTGACCTGCTGGATATCCTGCGCCGGGAATCGGGTACCGCCGTTCTGTTTGTCACCCACGATCTCGCGCTGGCCGCTGAGCGCGCGGACAGGCTGCTGGTTTTTCGCGATGGCGAGGTTCAGGAGCAGGGAAACACTGCCGATATCGTGCGCACGCCGCAGCACGCCTACACCCGCCAGCTGTTAAGCGATCTCCAGGGCCAGCGCCTGACCATTGCCCCGGTGGCAGGTCTGCCGCTCGCGCCACCGGCCATTCGCGCCCGCGCCATCAGCAAACAATTCTCCCTGGGCAAAGGCCATCAGCTTCAGGCGCTGGATCGGGTAACGTTTGACGTCAGGCGCGGCAGCACACATGCGCTGGTGGGTGAGTCCGGCTCCGGAAAAACCACCCTCGCCCGTATTTTGCTGGGTTTCGAACAGGCAGACAGCGGACAGGTCATTATTGATGATATTGATGCCACCACGCTTAGCCGCGAGGCCCGTCGCCAGCTGCGCCAGAAGATCCAGTTTGTCTACCAGAACCCGTTTGCCTCTCTCGACCCGCGTCAGACGCTGTTTGAGATCATCGAAGAGCCCCTGAAGAACTTTTCTCGCCTCAGTAAGGCGGAGCGAAAGGTCCGGGTGGAGACCGTGGCACAGCGGGTTGCCCTGCCCGTCGATATTCTGAGCCGCACTGCCCGTGAGCTTTCAGGCGGGCAGCGCCAGCGTGTGGCTATCGCCCGGGCGCTGATCCTGGAGCCGACCATTCTGGTGCTGGACGAAGCCACCTCCGCGCTGGACGTCACCGTGCAGGCGCAGATCCTGGCTCTGCTTCAGCAGTTACAGCAGCAACTGGGGTTGACCTATCTCTTTATTACGCACGATCTGTCCACGGTTCGCCGAATCGCCCACAGCGTCACGGTGCTGCGCAGCGGTCAGGTGGTCGAACAGGGCGACGTCGGAACCTTATTCGCCTCACCGCAGAACGGCTATACCCGTGAGCTGATTGCCGCCATTCCCCATTTTTCAACCGCTACGGAGGAGTTCGCATGACGCGAAAACGCCTGGGATTTTTCACCCGCCTGCTTGACGACGCTACGCCGAAGGAGCGCTATCGTCTGGCAACTGAACAGATCCGCCACGCCGACCGCCACGGTTTTGACAGCGCCTGGATTGCTCAGCACCACTTCCATGAAAGTGAAGGCGGCCTGCCGTCGCCGCTGCTGTTTCTGGCACACGTCGCTGCGCATACCGAAACTATCCGCCTGGGCACGGCCATCATTACCCTGCCGATGGAAAACCCGCTGCGCGTGGCGGAAGATGCCGCCGTGCTGGATCTGCTTGCAGACGGACGCCTGGAAGTAGGCTTTGGCTCAGGTGGCACGCCGACCTCTTTTCTGCCGTTCGGCCTGACGTTTGAAGAACGTGCGACCGCGTTTGCCGAGAACCTGCATGTGATCCAAAGCGCCTGGCGCGGTGATTCGCTTACCCATCCGGATAACCACCTGTACCCGCCAGCGCCACAGCTGGCCGACCGTATCTGGATAGCCACCTTCTCAGTTGACGGTGCCGTTCGCGCCGCGCAGGCCGGACACGGTTTAATGCTCTCCCGCACGCAGCCGCGCCCGGCAGATCGGCTGGATTTAACGCTCGACGCGATCCAGAACCCGATTGTGGATGCCTACCTCGATGCGCTGCCATCAGGCATCGCCCCGCGTATTCTGGCCTCCCGTACAGCCTTCGTCGCTGACAGCGATGACTATGCGCTCAGAGTCGCAACGCCGGGTCTCGCGAAACAAGCTCAGCAGCATCGCGCTGCCGGATACACGGTCAAAGGTGACAACGTCACTGATTATCGTCGTCAGTTCGATGCCCATATCGGTTCGCCTGATACGGTGCTGCGTTCACTTAATGCGGACTCCATTCTCAGGCGCGCCACGGATATCTCATTCCAGGTCCATTCGGTCGAGCCTTCGCATCGCGACACGCTGCGCTCCATCGAACTGATCGCCAAACATATTGCCCCCCACATCCTTTGAGGAGACACCTATGTCATTAAGTCAGGACATTCTCGCCGAGCTAGCGGAAATTAAACCCGGTTCCCCTCTTGCAGAGGCGCGCGCCACGCGTGATGCCGCCACACGACACGCGCAGGGCAGCTACGAAATTCTCTTCAGCCAGCAGGACACCGATTTCCCACTCGATGAACGCTTCACTGTGGCAGCAAAAGTTGCCAGATGGCACAACTCAGAGGCGCTGGCCGCGCACTACGCGGGCTTTGGCCTGGCCGATCCGACCACGGAACGGCTGACCCCGGCGCTTAGCTTCGCGCGTCTGCTGACGTTCTCACCCGTCGAAGCGACGCCTGCAGCGTTAAAGGCGCTGACCCAGGCGGGATGGAGCAAGGAAGGCATTGTTACCCTGGCGCAGCTGATCGCCTTTGTCAGCTTCCAGAGCCGACTGATTGCCGGGCTGCGGCTGCTGAACGACAGGCCCGTCGCCACAAGCGATGCCCCGGTGGCGGCAGGCGTCTGGCACACGACCGCCACCACGGTCACCGGAAAGGCGGCACCCGTCGCGTTCACCCAGCAGGAGCTGGGATGGGAACCGTGGATAGCGGCCAAACCGCTGGCGGACTTCCGTGACGATGAGGTTGCCATCCTGACGAAATTTGGCCATACCGATTCCGACTACTTCCGCCTGCTGGCGCGCAACCTGCCGGTACTTGAACAGCGCACGTTGACCGATAAAGGAATTTTTTATACATCGGGGGGATTACCGCGCGCCGAGCGCGAGCTGGCCGCAACGGTCGCCAGTAAAATCAACGGCTGCATTTACTGCGCATCTGTCCATGCGCGTAAAGCCAGCCAGCTGTCAAAGGATGACGCTGCGGTAGAGGCGCTTCTGGCGGTGCGTCCCGGGCAATCCCTGAGCGACGGGCAGTCTGCGCGCTGGCAGGCGGAGATCAATTTTGCAGCGGCGCTGTCGGTTACGCCGCCTGCCGCCACGCCGCTGCACTTTGCCGCGCTGGAAAAAGAGGGGCTGGATACCCTGGCGCAGCTTGATCTGGTGCAGTCCGCCGCGTTCTTCGCCTGGGCCAACCGCCTGATGCTGACGCTGGGAGAGCCCTGGCTAGCATGACTCCATCAGGCTAGCGCGCGAGCGTTAGCCTGAGCCTGTCTGGCCCGCAGATGGCCGTAGATCAGCAGCGAACTCATGGCCGAAAACGAAAGGAGTGCGGCAGGCAGCGTGACATAACTCCAGCTAAAGCCAAGCGTAATCATCATGCCGCCGAAAAATGCGCCAACCGCACTGCCGAGATTAAATGCCATCTGACCGCCTGCGGCACCCAGCATCTCACCGCCCTTCGCATTCTGCAGGAGCAGAATTTGCAGCGGCGCAGAGAGCGCGAAGAGCCCGGCACAGCAGATAAACCCCATGACCAACGAGGCCGTTTTCAGTTCTCCAAAGGCAAAAAGCAGCAGCAGAGAAGTCACAATCACCATGTCGGTGGTGGCAGCAATGCGCAGCGGGCTAAAGCGCCCCGAGAGTTTGCCGCTCAACAGATTGCCCAACACCATACCAAGTCCCATCAACATCATGACGGCTGTCATCACCCCTTCGGTGAAGCCAGAGACGTTGACCATAAATGGTTTAACGAAACTGAACCAGGCAAAAACCCCGGCGTTGCCAAACATGGTGGCAGCAAAAATCAGCCAGGGTTCTGGTTTTTTAAGGAAGTGGAACTGCTCGGTCAATTTGATTTCTGATGTGTCGTGGATAGCCGGTACCCAGAGCAGAACCGAGAGGATCACCAGCGCATCGAAGACAGCAATCAGGAAAAAGGTATAGCGCCAGCTGAATTCGTGCCCCAGCCAGGTGCCCAGCGGAACGCCCACCAGGTTGGCTACGGTCATACCGGCGATCATCCCGGCCACCGCGACCGTCACTTTCCCCGGTGGCGCAATTTTAGAAAGGATAATTGCCCCGACGCCGAAAATCGCGCCGTGCGGGAATCCTGAAATTAAGCGTCCCGTCGCAAGCCAGAAATATGACGTTGAAAAGGTAAACAGGGCGTTTCCGACGGCGGACATCGCCACCAGAAACAGCAGCGTGGTTTTTAAGGAGAACTTGCCCGAAAACAGCGCCATAATCGGCGCGCCAATCACCACCCCGAAGGCATAAAACGAGATCATATTCCCGGCAGAGGGAATTGAAATCCCGGTGTCATGGGCCAGCTCGGTTAACACGCCCATAATGCCAAATTCAGCCATTCCCAGACCAAAGGTGCTCAGCGCCAACGAAAAAATTGTCTTTTTCATACCTCAACCACTGGTTAATCACTCGCGACGGGCATTATTGAATAATCTTGTATGGTGAGCCAGTTCAAATGAGCTGGCTGACACGTTAATCCATTAATTCAGATGCTTTATCCAATATTTTTTTAAATCTGGTGAGAGGGTTTGAGGTGTAGTTTTTACAATGCGCTTTCTGCCGCTGCTTTAGCGCGTGTAATAGCGCCAGTATTGAAAATTGGATGCTCGTGATTGTTCGTTATGTCACGAACGCGGTAGATTTTCCATGCATCACCTTCACGACGAAGAAATACTTCAAGGTGTATGCTTCTCCCGCCACCCGCCCCCTCAATGACCTGGACTACTTCACCGTTTAAAAATGGTCTTGCGTTTTCCACTCGTAACGCAGGTATCCATTCGCGAGAGTAATCCTGAGTATATGTAAAATAGTCGGACTCTATTAACTCTTGTTCAGAGATTTCCTGAATGGCACCAATGCGAACAATAGTATCAGCAGAAACATATTTACGCAGTTCGTCGGCAGGGTAAGGCCTGGCTTCATCACTGCCGAATGCGGAAAGATAGGATTTATAAAATGATTTGGTAGTGTCTTGCGCACTCTGATCATGATTGGCTGTCGAACTACATCCCACCAACAACATACCGAATAATATAAATATCCTTTTCATCAATGCATCCTGTAAATTTTAAAGGTTGGTTGCATTTTGCGATACCCCGGCCCTGAATTCCGCCCCATAATCTTTTGCATAATCTGTGTTCGGTACCTTAACACCTCCAGCCAGAATGGCCAGTCGGGTAAATTTAGCACATTCACTATGAGAGTGCCCCAGAGCGTGTGAACGGAGATACGAAACTGCAGCTTCTTTATTCCAACTCATTCTTAGTTCCTTTAAGTAAGTAAGAATGAAATTATTACGTTAACCTGTAATAAATTGTGGGATTAAAAATGCTGAAATTGATAGTTATTGCGACGATCTGACAGGGGTACTGATGCAATGCATCTTTGCGAATACCCCTGTCGGATCGCCGGAAAGCAAAAACCCCGCGCTGGCGGGGTTCTCGTCATGTTCAGATTGTTAGCTTATCGTCGCTGCCGTGCGGCGCAACTCTGCCAAGCATAAAAGGATTATCGAACTTTCTGACCTGTTTTCAAGTTTTACGACGGAAATCAGCACAACCGCTTTCAGCAGCAGACTTCGCGCGCGTGATGGCTCCTGCATTAAATATTGGATGTTCGTAGTTATCGGTTACATCACGGACCCTGTATATCTTCCATGTACCAGACTCACGCCGAACATATACCTGAAGCTCTAACTTCCCTCCGTGCTCCTTACCAATCCATACGGGCAAAATCTCGCCACCCATAAAAGACCTGGCGTCACCAACAGTGAGTGCCGATACCCACGATGGATCATAGTCCTGCGCATAAGCGAAGTAATCAGATCCAATAAGGTCTTGTTCGGGTATCGACTCAATATTATCCAGTCTTTTGAGCGTGTCGGCAGAGACATATTCACGCAGCTCGGACGGAGAGTAATTATTGTCGCTGCTGGTAAGAGACATCAGATAAGTAGAGTAAAAAGAATGTACTCGCATCGGAGCAGACTGATACTGCTTAGCTGAGCAAGCGGATAGCAAGCATGCACATAACACTATTGCAGCACGCATCAATTCTTCCTGTAAATTTTGAAGGATGGCTGAGCTGAGCGATACCCAGGGCCGGGGTACATTCCGTGCTGTCGGAAATCAGAAATCCATTGTGTTCCGTCATACATTGTCATATGCCCGCTTGAGTTTCCACCCGGATAGGGTTGAATGACAGCGACATCACCACTCAATAATGTTGAACCCGGTGGAACTTCATGAAACCCCGCTCGCAATAATGATGGCCCGTAATCTTTTGCGTTTAGGGTTCTCTCCAGCCTGATGCCACCTGCTTGTATTGCTTCCCTGGTAAAGGTTGCACATTCGTTATGTGAACGACCAAGAGCGCGTGATCGAAGATGTGAAACTGCAGCTTCTTTATTCCAACTCATTCTTAGTTCCTTTAAGTAAATAAGAATGAAATTATCCCATTAACCACACAATGTGAGCGGTATTAAAAGTGCTGATTTTGTTGCGTCCGCGACGATCTATTACACTTCATAGTGCGGCCTCGCTTTTTTCCCGCGCCGGATAACCTGAGGATGACAATCATGGGAAGCAAAAAGAAAACCAGTGCCACTGTTGATGTCGTAAAAAATGCACCGCTAAAAACCAAAGAGTATGAGCAAGAGCTTCGTCGCCTGCACGTTGAACTGGTTAAGCTCCAGCAATGGGTTGTCGCCAAAGGACTCAAAGTGTGTATTGTTTTTGAAGGACGCGACGGCGCCGGCAAAGGCGGTACCATTAAAGCGATCACCGAGCGCGTCAGTCCACGCGTGTTCCGCGTGGTTGCCCTCCCCGCGCCAACTGAAAAAGAGAAAACCCAGCTCTATTTTCAACGTTATGTTCCCCATTTGCCTGCCGCCGGGGAGATCGTCATATTTGACCGAAGCTGGTATAACCGCGCGGGTGTCGAGCGGGTAATGGGATTTTGCACCCCTGAGCAAGTTGAGAAGTTCCTTGATGGTGCGCCGGTTATGGAAAAAGCGATGGTGGATGCAGGGATCATCCTGCTGAAGTACTGGCTGGAGGTGACGCCGAAAGAGCAGGAGCGCCGTCTGCGTGACCGCATTAACGATGGTCGTAAAATCTGGAAGCTGTCACCGATGGATATTAAATCCTTTAACCTGTGGGACGAGTATACCCTTGCGCGCGACGCAATGTTTGAAGCCACCGATACCGCCTGGGCGCCGTGGTTTGTGGCGCGTTCAGAAGATAAAAAACGCGTGCGCCTGAATATTATTTCGCACCTGCTTACGCAAATCCCGTATAAAGAAATTCACGTCGACAAGGTGGATTTACCGAAACGTAAAATCGGCAAAGTGAAACCCACCAAATACCCGTTCCGGTATGTGGAAGAGCGGTTCTGAAATTACTGGAATACGCCTCGCAGAATGTAGATTACCAGGGGGTAAAGTATTGTTTTTTGTTGGCTGCGGTTGATAATAACCGCACCAACAAAGGAGCTTAAAATGAAACCAAACCGAAGCAAAGACTATGGCAAAAGGGAGAGCGTAGCAAGTGGAGTCTCCCGTGAAGCCCAGACACAAGAGGCGCAAAGACGACAGCATCAGCAAGATAAAGAGTTCATAAGAGCCATGAATGAATTTACGGCTAAAGCGGGACTATTATCAGACGATCCTTTCTTTGGAGGGATTTAATGTGCTTTCAGTTTGACGTTTACCGTAACCCTTCAGAGAGAACCCGGGACTATCAACCTTATTTTATGATAATTCAACATGACTATTATGATGATTTATCAACAAGACTGATTATTCCATTAAGTTACCACAATTATTTATGTGGACATATCAACGCCGCGGCGCCTTTAGTGAATATTGATTTTGAGCGATATTTTCTTAACACCGCTGGCATAACACACGTGGAGAAAAAGAAACTAAATAATAAAAATTATGTATGCAATCTTCGCAGCGCGAGGAGTACTGTGATTGCGGCGATAGATGCGTTAGTGACCAATACATAACGTAGGCCCGCGCAAGTGCAGCGCCGCCGGGCAAAGCCGACGGCGCAGGTCTTACTTCATGCCTTCCGTACTTTCCTGTTTCGCTTCCAGACGTTCCACATCACGATACCAGCGCGGGTGGTGTTTTTGCGCCCAGCGGCGGCTCACCTTCCCTTCAATCATGCCTTTAATCGACCCTTTAACCCAGAATGCCATATACATATGGATCAGGATGGCGTGGATCAGAATGATTGCCGACGTCGCGTGGATCAGCAGCGCGTAGCGCACCACCTGAATCGGAAAGAAGTGTGCAAAATACGGACGCCAGATAATCACGCCGGTCACCAGCAGCACAAAAATCATGCTCATGATAGTCCAGAACATCATCTTCTGCCCTGCGTTGTATTTGCCCACTTTGGCGACTTTATGCTCGTTACCCTTCAGGACTTCGACGATCCCTTTCACCCATGGGATATCCTGCTTGTCCGGGATGTTGTGATGGACAAAGCGCACGAACATAAACATCAGCACCACGAAAATCAGCACGCCGAAAAACGGGTGCAGAATACGCCCCATTTGCGGAGTACCGAAGGTTTCGGTCAGCCACTGCAGCGTCGGGAAGAAGAACGAAATCCCCGACACCGCCACCAGGAAGAAGCAGATCACCACCGTCCAGTGACAGGCGCGGTCGACAAACTTCGTGCGCACGATCATTTTCGACTTACTCATGATGATCCTCCTCGTCGTCTACCTCTTTGTTTGGCCCAATCCCAATGTAGTGATAAATCAGCCCGGCAAAGGTGGCGATAAAGCCCGCCGCTGAGAGCGGTTTAAGCGCCCCTTTCCACAGATTGATGGACGTATCGATCGCCGGATCCTTCGGTAAGTTGTGGTACAACTCTGGCTGGTCGTTATGGTGCAGCACATACATCACGTGCGTGCCGCCCACACCCTGCGGATTATAAATACCGGCCTTGTCGTAACCGCGAGCTTTCAGCTTGTCTACCCGCGCCTGCGCCACGTCCAGCATCTCTTTTTTGGTGCCGAAGTGGATAGCGCCGGTCGGGCAGGTCTTCACACAGGCTGGCTCCTGCCCGACGCTGACGCGGTCCACGCACAAGGTGCATTTGTATACCCGGTTATCCTCTTTATTGAGGCGCGGGATATTAAACGGACAACCCGCAATGCAGTACCCGCAGCCGATGCAGTTATCCTGCTGGAAGTCGACGATCCCGTTGGCGTACTGAATAATCGCGCCGGCAGACGGGCACGCCTTCAGGCAGCCCGGATCTTCACAGTGCATGCAGCCATCTTTGCGGATCAGCCACTCCAGCCTGCCGTTCTGCTCGGTTTCGCTAAAGCGCATTACTGTCCAGGATTTGGCGCTCAGATCCGCCGGGTTATCGTAAACCCCAACGCAGTGCCCAACGTCGTCGCGGATATCATTCCACTCCGAGCACGCCACCTGGCAGGCCTTGCAGCCCACGCAGGAGGAGACATCGATAAGCTTGGCGACCTCTGCCTTGTAGTCCCGCGCGCGGGGCGCGGGAGTTATCGGGTTAGTCGCGGAGCGTTTGATAACGTCTTGTGTTTCCATCGCCATGTAATCGCTCCTTACGCTTTCTCGATGTTAACCAGAAACGCCTTGTACTCCGGCGTTTGCGAGTTGGAATCGCCAACGTTTGGCGTCAGGGTATTGGCGATGTAGCCTTTCTGCGCCACGCCCTCAAAGCCCCAGTGCAGCGGAATACCGACGGTTTCCACCTGCTGCCCGTTCACGTTCAGAGATTGCAAGCGGCGAGTGACTACCGCCACTGCGCGAATAAAGCCGCGCTTGCTGCTCACCTTCACGCGGTCGCCGTTGGCAATGCCCTTCGCTTTTGCCAGGGTTTCGCTTATCTCCACAAACTGTTCCGGCTGGGCGATGGCATTAAGCCGCGCATGCTTGGTCCAGGTGTGGAAGTGCTCGGTCAGGCGATAGGTGGTCCCCACATACGGGAACTTATCCTTCTTACCTAAACGCAGCACATCGTCCTCATAGATACGCACCACCGGGCTGGAGACCACGTTTGGATGCAGCGGGTTGGTGCCGAGCGGCGTTTCCATCGGCTCGTAGTGCTCCGGGAACGGCCCTTCCGCCAGCTTGTTGAGCGCAAACAGGCGTCCCAGCCCTTCCGGCTGCATGATAAACGGCCCGGTGTTGCTGCCCGGCGCGGCGGTGTTGTAGTCCGGGATATCGTTCCCCGTCCATTTTGTCCCGTTCCACTGAATCAGCATCCGTTTCGGATCCCACGGTTTACCGTCGATATCCGCCGAGGCACGGTTGTAAAGCACACGACGGTTCAGTGGCCACGCCCATGCCCAGCCCAACGTATTGCCCAGCCCGGACGGGTCGGCGTTATCGCGGTTGGACATTTGGTTACCCTGCTCCGTCCAGCTGCCGGCGTAGATCCAGCAGGAAGACGCCGTCGTGCCGTCGTCGCGCAGCAGCGCGAAGCTGTTCAGCAGTTGGCCTTTCTTCGCCACCAGGTTGCCCTTAGCGTCATAGAGATCCGCCAGCGCAACGCCATTGTTCTCTTTGGCGACTTCCTCTGACTCAGGATGGTCAGGCTGCTTGTAGTTCCAGCTCATCTTCAGCAGCGGCTCAGCGCCTTTGCCGCCTTCGGTGCGGTACATTTCGCGCAGGCGATGGTAAATCCCGGCCAGGATCTCGCCGTCGTTACGCGCTTCGCCCGGAGCGTCCTGGCCTTTCCAGTGCCACTGCAGCCAGCGGCCAGAGTTAGCAATAGACCCGTCTTCTTCCGCAAAGCAGGTGGACGGCAGGCGGAACACTTCGGTCTGAATGGATACGGTATCGACATCGTTCATCTCGCCGTGGTTCTGCCAGAAGTTAGAGGTCTCAGTGACCAGCGGATCGATAACCACCATGTACTTCAGCTTGCTCAGACTGCGCACAACCTTGTTTTTATCCGGGAACGAGGCCACCGGGTTGAAGCCCTGGCAGATGTAACCCGTGACGTTGCCTTTATCCATCATGTTGAAATACTTGATGACGTCGTACGCCTGATCCCATTTTGGTAGCCAATCGAAGCCCCAGTCGTTCTCCTTCTGCGCCGCGTCGCCGTAGAAGGATTTCATCAGGCTGACGTAGAACTTCGGATAGTTGCTCCAGTAGTTCACCTGATCCGGTAACGTCGCTTTTGGCGTATTGGCCGCCAGATACGTTTGCAGATCGGCCTGTTTTTCGGACGGCAGCGTCAGGTAGCCCGGCAGGCTGGTCGACAGTAAACCAAGATCCGTTAAGCCCTGAATATTGGAGTGACCGCGCAGCGCGTTCACGCCGCCACCGGCCATGCCCATGTTGCCGAGCAGCAGCTGGATCATCGCCATTGTGCGGATGTTCTGCGCGCCCACGGTATGCTGAGTCCAGCCCAGCGCATACAGGAACGTGGTGGTTCTGTCGGCGGCGCTGGTTGAGGCCAGCACCTCGCAGACTTTCAGGAAGTCCGCTTTCGGCGTGCCGCAGATGTTCTCCACCACGTCCGGCGTATAGCGGGAGACGTGCTGCTTCAGCAGGTTCCACACGCAGCGCGGGTGCGTCAGGGTTTCATCACGCAGCGCATAGCCGTTTTCATCGAACTGATAGTTCCAGGACGTTTTATCGTACTGGCGTTTCTCGGCGTCATAGCCGCTAAACAGCCCGTCATCGAAGGCAAAATCATCCCGCACCAGCAGATTCGCGTTGGTGTAGTGTTTAACGTATTCCGCGTTAATTTTGTTGTTTTCGATCAGGTACAGCAGCACGCCGGACAGGAACGTAATGTCCGTACCGGAGCGGATCGGCGCATAGATATCGGCCACCGATGCCGTACGCGTAAAGCGCGGATCGACGACGATAAGCGTCGCATCGTTGTTATTTTTCGCTTCCATCGCCCAGCGGAACCCCACCGGATGAGCTTCCGCGGCGTTACCGCCCATCACCACCACGACGTTAGCGTTTTTGATATCAACCCAGTGGTTGGTCATCGCACCGCGACCAAATGTTGGAGCAAGACTTGCTACCGTTGGTCCGTGTCAGACGCGCGCCTGGTTGTCTACCGCCAGCATGCCGAGAGAGCGCACAAATTTTTGCGTCAGCATGCCGGTTTCATTACTCGCCGCAGACGCGCACAGCATCCCGGTGGAAAGCCAGCGGTTAACCGTTACGCCCTGGGCGTTCTTTTCAATAAAGTTGGCGTCGCGGTCGGCTTTCATTAATTTGGCAATACGGGAGAAGGCCTCATCCCAGGAGATACGCTGCCACTTGTCGGAACCCGGCGCGCGGTATTCCGGGTAGCGCAGGCGGTTTTCGCTGTGAACGTAGTCCAGCAGCCCCGCCCCTTTCGGGCAAAGCGCCCCGCGGCTCACCGGATGATCCGGGTCCCCTTCAATATGGTAAATCGCTTCTCTGGCGTTCTTCGCGCCATCGCCCAGGCTATACATTAAAAGCCCACAACCTACGGAGCAGTATGTGCAGGTGTTACGGATCTCTTTTGCGCGCAGCAGCTTATAGTTGCGTGCCTGAGCCAGCGCCATTTTGGGAGCAAACCCCAGCATGGCTGCCGTTGTTCCGGCCATACCGCCCGCGCAGATTTTAAAAAATTTTCTGCGGCTGACGTCCATTGTTGTCCTCTTTTTCGAATAAGACTTCGCGCCGCAAACTAGCAGTAACTCCCCTGATTTTTTTGCGTCAAATCAAGGTCATCTGTCTTCACCCCCTTAATAGTCACCACCGATACATTTAAATACCCCTTTTTGATTAACGGTTTAAGAGAATAATTGGCGACAGCGTCAGGATGAATGCGATACATTTTTCCTTTGATTTTTATTGCAATGGCGAAGTAATGGACAGAAAAAAAGCAACGCTTATTGGGCTGGCGGCAATACTGTTATGGAGCACGATGGTTGGGCTCATTCGCAGCGTGAGCGAGGGGTTAGGGCCAGTAGGCGGTGCGGCAATGATCTACACCGTCAGTGGATTATTGTGTCTGGTGACGGTGGGATTTCCTGATATTCGCAAATTCTCCCCACGCTATCTTATTGCAGGCAGCGTGCTGTTTGTCAGCTATGAAATTTGCCTGGCACTCTCGTTGGGCTATGCCGCAACGCGATCGCAGGCCATTGAGGTCGGCATGGTCAATTATCTGTGGCCGAGCCTGACGATTGTATTTGCCATTTTGTTCAACGGGCAAAAATCAACACTGTGGGTGATCCCCGGCTTAACTATCTCATTGCTGGGCGTCTGCTGGGTATTAGGCGGTGAACAGGGATTACATCTTGAGGAGATCACCCGCAATATCGTTTCCAGCCCGCTGAGCTACGCGCTGGCGTTTGCCGGGGCATTTATCTGGGCGGCCTACTGCACCGTAACCAGCAAATTTGCCAAAGGGCAAAACGGTATTACCCTTTTTGTTTTGCTGACTGCGTTGAGTCTTTGGGTGAAATATACCCTTAGCGAGCAGCCAGAAATGGTATTCAGTGTCCCGGTTGTCGTGAAGCTATTAATGTGCGGTGTTGCTCTGGGTTTTGGCTATGCCTCATGGAATATCGGTATTCTCCATGGCAACGTCACGGTACTTGCCGCCGTATCCTATTTTACCCCTGTACTTTCTGCAGCTCTGGCTGCCGCACTGCTGAGCTCTCCACTCTCTTTCTCGTTCTGGCAAGGCGCGCTGATGGTCTGCGCCGGGTCGCTGCTTTGCTGGTTCGCGACACGAAAATAAGGGTCCGTCGCTCTGCCGGGAGGCCTGTAACCCGGCAGAAAATTAACATAAATTTAATATGTGATCGCACGTCAAAATATTCATAAGCTCATTAGAGAATGTGTTTAAATTCTGTTTATATTATCGTTGTTTTGCATTCCCCCCCTCCTCTCTTCTTGACATAAACTGACACCGTAGCGCAATTACTCTCCTGCGAATATTAACAACCTTAATAGCACAAAGTGCAATAGTGTGTTTCTGTATATTTCAGCAAACAACACGGTAATTACGTGCATTCAATAACCTAACACAATGATTTACGGTAAACAGTTAAGCTTAATTCTACAAAATGCACCGATAAAATTGATAGTAACATAACTAAATTAAACCATTAAAAAACTATATTGCGGATAATAGATCTGATAAGAAAATATACAAAACCCGGTTAAACACTCTTCATTTCATTCTGTTTAGCGACCATTTATCCGATCTCGATCACACTAAAGGAAATTATTAGCAATAATTTGAAACTTATTATTGAAAGGCAACTACAACATTTTTAAAAATAGCATGCCATTGACGAACAGCCTCGTTTAGAAATCGTTCGAAGTGGCTCAGGAAATACTTAAGAAAATTATAAGGAATATTTAAGATGAAACTTAAATTAGTTGCAGTGGCAGTGACTTCCATGTTGGCAGCAGGCGTTGTTAACGCTGCTGAAATTTATAACAAAGACGGTAACAAGCTGGATCTGTACGGTAAAGTAACAGGTCTGCACTATTTCTCTGATGACACCAGCAACGACGGCGACAAAACCTACGTACGTCTGGGCTTCAAAGGTGAAACTCAGATCAACGACCAGATGTCCGGTTACGGTCAGTGGGAATATGAATTCAAAGGCAACAACGATGAAAGCAACGGCGACAAAGGCAACAAAACGCGTCTGGCTTTCGCTGGTCTGAAATTCAACGAATTCGGTTCTTTCGACTACGGTCGTAACTACGGTGTTGCTTACGACATCGGCGCATGGACTGACGTTCTGCCAGAGTTCGGTGGTGATACCTGGACGCAGACTGATGGCTTCATGACTCAGCGTGCCACTGGCGTTGCAACCTACCGTAACACCGACTTCTTCGGTCTGGTTGACGGTCTGAACTTTGCCGCTCAGTACCAGGGCAAAAACAACAAGCGCGACATCACCGAAGCGAACGGTGACGGTTGGGGCTTGTCTTCTACCTATGAAATGGACGGTTTCGGCGTGGGTGCAACCTATGCGAAATCTGACCGTACCAACAATCAGGTTCGTGCTGGTGAAGTGGCTAATACCATGAACGCTGGCGGTGACAACGCAGAAGTTTGGGCTGCTGGCCTGAAATACGATGCAAACAACATCTACCTGGCAAGCACCTACTCTGAAACCCGCAATATGACCAACTTCGGTAAAGGTTATATCGCGAACAAAGCTCAGAACTTTGAAGTTGTTGCTCAGTACCAGTTCGATTTCGGTCTGCGTCCATCCGTTGCTTACCTGAAATCCAAAGGTAAAGACATCGGTACTTATGGCGACCAGGATCTGGTTGAATACGTTGATGTTGGCGCGACTTACTACTTCAACAAGAACATGTCTACCTACGTTGATTACAAAATCAACCTGCTGGACGACAACAAGTTCACCAAAGATGCAGCTATTGCTACCGACAACATCGTTGCTCTGGGTCTGACTTACCAGTTCTAAGATTTGTCAGTATAAAAAGGCCAGCCTTCGTGGCTGGCTTTTTTTATACCGTTTGACTGGCGTAATAAAGGAGCACGCCATGCACATATTCAAAGGACGCTGTCTATGCGGGATGAGCCAATTCAGCGTTTCCCTCAACAATTTCGACGTCTACGCCTGCCACTGCACGCAATGTCAGAAGTGGTCAGGTGGAATTGCCATGTATCTGGAAGCCACGGGTAAACCGCTTGTGGAGCAAGACTCGATTGCCCCTTCTCACTTCTCGTCCTCTGCGCGAGGAGAACGCTGGTTTTGTCCGGGGTGTGGTTGTCCTCTGTGGTTCAAGCTGACCTCAACAGCACGCTATTTTATTCCATGGACATTACTTGAGATGAGCGAAGATGAACGACGTCGGCTGGTGCTCGCCGCTGAAATCTATACCGAAACCCAGCCCGCATTCTTTGGTCTGACCGGACAATATGCGCGCTACAGCGGTTCAGAAATTGAAGCCATGGATAAGCACTGTTTGCTTACCTCATAAGAGATTCTCCCCCGCGGCCCGACGAAGCCAGTTTTGCAGTAGCTTACCGTCCTCGGTCATCTCTGAATCCGAACGCACGCAGAGGTGATAGTCGCGCCCGTCATCAATGGGTAAGTCAAATATCTTCACCAGCTCGCCACTCTCAAGATAAGGCGCGATCAGCGGCTCACGCATCAACGCGCAGCCCAGCCCGGCCTGTACTCCCGCCAGCGTCAAAAGTCCGTCCTCAAACAGGGGGCCACTGCGCCGCAGAGGGCGTTTCACTCCCTGTAACAGGAACCACTGTGACCATGTGGTGCGCTCCTCATCGTGCAGCAACGGCATTTGCAGCAGTTGCTCTGGCGTGTCGATATGGCCATGAATGCGCAAAAATGCACGGCTGCATACAGGCACCATCTGACCGGAGATCAATTTTTCACTCTGATATCCCGCCCACTGCCCGTTGCCGAAGCGAATCGACATATCCGACGCATCGCTCAGATAGTTACGATGATTGGCATACACTACGTTGATCTCGGTTTGCGGATTGGCACGCATAAAAGCAGGCAGACGCGGGATAAACCACCCCATGCCAAAAAGCGGGATCAGGCTGATGGTGACCTGACGCGTTTGCGCCTGTTCAGCCAGATGCTCCGTTGCCTGGCGCAACACGTTAAAAGCCGCACGGATGGAGCGGTAATATTCACGTCCGTGCTGGCTCAGCACCAGCCTGCGCCCCTGGCGTTCCGTCAGCGGCATTTGCAGGAACCCTTCGAGCACCTTGAGCTGGTGACTGACAGCAGACGGTGAAATATCCAGCTCCTGTGCCGCCAGCGTAACACTGCCCAATCGGGCGATAGCTTCAAAAGCACGTACAGCCCGTAGCGGCGGATCATTGGCCAGTCGACTTTCTCCATAAATGGGTAGGCCAGGTGACTGTTCTGTTTTATTCATATGTTGATTTCTTTAGTCTTTATACCCGAAAACGGAGTTTTTATATTTTCATATAAATCATAAAGATAAAACAATATCTGTTTATCATAAGAAATAATATATGTGTATTTTACAATTTATTTCATTTGTTGGATGGTAGCCGCAGAAAGAGCACTTTGCAGGAACCTACGTTGGATACATTCATACAACAACTGATCAACGGTGTGATGCTGGGAAGCATCTACGCGTTGATCGCGCTGGGCTATACCATGGTGTATGGCATTTTGCGCATTATTAACTTTGCCCATGGCGATATTCTGATGGTGGGTGCGTTAACCACACTTTCTGCCATGAACAGCCTCAACAATACTTTCCCGCACCTGCCGCTTCTGATTCAGCTCGGTTTTGCCTTGCTGATCGCCATGTCCGTTTGTGCCCTGCTGGCGATGGCCGTGGAGCGCTTTGCCTACCGACGCCTGCGTAACGCGCCGCGTCTGGCACCGCTGATCTCCGGGATTGGCGTCTCGGTGCTGCTGCAAACCGTGGCGATGATCGTCTGGACGCGCAACCCTCTGATGTTCCCTCAGATCCTGCCCATGGAACCGATCGCCGTGACGTCAGGAAGTGAACTGCATCCCCCCGCCATTGTGACCGTCACCGGCATTGTTACCGTGGTGCTGGCGCTTACAGTGATGACAGGGCTATGGCTGCTGGTGGAATACACCCGCCTGGGCCGTGGCATGCGCGCCGTGGCGGAAAACCCGCGCGTTGCCACGCTGATGGGGGTTAACCCCAATGCCATTATTACCCTGACGTTCGCCATTGGCGGCATCTTTGCCGCTCTGGCAGGCGTCATGATGGCGAGCAACTACGGTAACGCCAGCTTCTCAATGGGCTTCCTGCCGGGAATTAAAGCATTCACAGCCGCCGTGCTGGGCGGTATTGGCAACATTCGCGGCGCAATGATTGGCGGGATCCTACTTGGCATTATTGAGGCACTGGGCGCTGGCTACCTGGGTGAACTGACCCACGGAGTGTTCGGCAGCAATTACCAGGATGTCTTTGCCTTCATCGTGCTGATTCTGGTACTGGTCTTCCGTCCGGCAGGTCTGCTGGGTGAGCGTGTGGCAAACCGAGCGTAAGGGATACTATGACAACCGTACAACTACAAACGCCGACCGCTACGCGCAAATTCTGGTCCGGTATGAGTTTGTTCTGCCTCGCGCTGCTGATTGCGCCAGTGGTTGCCAGCCAGCTCGGCGGAAATTACTGGGTGCGCGTCATCGACTTCGCCCTGCTCTACATCATGCTGGCGCTGGGGCTGAACATTGTGGTCGGTTACACCGGCCTGCTGGACATGGGCTTTATCGCCTTTTACGCAGTGGGTGCCTATCTGGCCGCCCTGCTGGCTTCACCGCACCTGCTTGAAGTGTTCCCGATCCTCACGGTCTGGTTCCCGGACGGGCTGCACACGTCTTATCTGTTGATTATTCCCATAGCGGCACTGGTTGCAGCGGTGTGCGGCATCGTGCTCGGTGCGCCAACGTTAAAGCTTCGTGGGGATTATCTGGCGATCGTGACGCTGGGGTTTGGGGAGATCATCCGCATCCTGATGCGTAACCTCGACCGTCCGGTGAATATCACGAACGGTGCGAAAGGTATTACCGGCGTCGATACCCTGAATCTTTTCGGCCTGAAATTCAGCGGTGTGTATCACTGGTTCGGTTTTAAAGTGCCTGCCCTATGGCTGTGGTACTACCTGCTGATGCTGGTGATTGTGGCCATTATTTTTGTTTGCCTGCGCCTGCAACACTCGCGTATTGGTCGCGCCTGGCATGCCATTCGTGAAGATGAGGATGTGGCCCGCGCGATGGGCATCAACGTCCGTAACTATAAGCTACTGGCCTTTGCGATGGGTGCCTCATTTGGCGGCGTGGCGGGTGCCTTGTTCGGCGCGTTTCAGGGCTTTGTCTCCCCGGAATCCTTCACGTTACAGGAATCCATTGCCGTGCTGGCGATGGTGGTGCTGGGCGGTATGGGGCATATTCCGGGCGTGATCCTCGGCGCGATACTGCTTACCGCCCTGCCGGAACTGCTGCGCAGTCAGGCAGCCCCGGTTCAGCAGGCGCTGTTCGGTACGGTGCTGATTGACCCCGAAGTGTTGCGTCAGCTGTTCTACGGCCTGGCGCTGGTGCTGGTCATGCTGGTTCGTCCTGCCGGGATCTGGCCGGTACGCCACAAGGAGGTGAATACATGAGTCTGTTAACCGTACGCAACATGTCCAAACGTTTCGGTGGGCTTACCGCCGTGGATGACGTTTCGATCGCCGTGAACAAGGGTGAAATCTACGGACTGATAGGTCCTAACGGGGCGGGAAAAACCACCTGCTTTAACCTGATCACCGGGCTTTATCCGGCGGACAGCGGTGAATTTTCAATCGCCGATAAGCCCTATTTCCCCAGACACATTGAGAAGGTCACCGCCGCCGGGATTGCGCGAACCTTCCAGAACGTGCGCCTCTTTAACGACATGTCGGTGCTGGAAAACGTAATGGTGGGTCGCCACGTGCGCACCCGTAACGGTCTTTGGGCCGCGCTGAGCCGCCACAAACGCGCCCGCGCAGAAGAAATGCAAACCCGTGAGCTGGCCTGGCACTGGCTGGAATACACCGGCATTGCGAAGTTCGCCCACTACCGAGCCTGCGATCTGGCCTACGGCCATCAGCGTCGACTTGAAATCGCCCGAGCGCTGGCAACCGACCCTCTGCTGCTGGCACTGGACGAACCCGCCGCCGGGATGAATGCAGCTGAAAAAGTAGCGCTTGGCGAGTTACTCATCCGCCTACGTGATGACGGTAAAACCCTGCTGATGATTGAACATGACGTCAAGCTCGTGATGGGCATCTGCGATCGCCTGACGGTGCTGGATTACGGCAAAACGCTCGCCAGCGGCACGCCGGAGAGCGTTCGTCGCGACCCGGCAGTGATCGCCGCCTGGCTTGGAGGCAACGCCCATGTCTGAATTACTGAAAGTGGAACGCGTGGACGTGCATTACGGCGGTATTCAGGCCGTACGCGATGTCTCTTTTACCCTGCACGAGGGCGAGCAGGCCACGCTGATCGGCGCTAACGGTGCGGGTAAAAGCTCCACCGTGCGCGCCATTACCGGGCTGGAAAACTTTAGCGGTCGTATTGAATTCAACGGTAAAGCGGTGCGTAAGCACAAGCCCGAAACCCTGCTCCGTGACGGACTGGTGATGGTCCCGGAAGGCCGGGGAATCTTCTCCCGCATGACGGTGCTGGAAAACCTGCAGATGGGCGCCTGGCTCAGGCGTGACACTGTCACCGTAAAGCGCGAGATGAACGAGATTTTCGAGCGCTTCCCGCGTCTGGGCGAGCGCCAGCATCAGCTTGCCGGGTTGCTGTCCGGCGGAGAGCAACAGCTGCTGGCCCTTAACCGCGCCCTGCTCAGTCGCCCGCGCCTGTTGATCCTCGACGAACCCTCAATGGGCCTTGCCCCGAAGATGGTAGAAAACATTTTTGCCGTCATAGCCGGCCTGCGCGAGCGCGGCGTTGCCCTGCTACTCATCGAACAAAACGCCCGCCTGGCGCTGGAAGTCACCGACAGCGCGTGGGTGATGGACAGTGGCAGCATTGTTCATCACGGCGAATCGAAAGCGCTGCTCAATGACGACCAGATTGCACAGATTTATTTGGGCGAAATGCCCGCTTAACAACACTAACCAGCATCAGGGAAATACAATGAAAACAGTAAAAATCAGCGCGCTCAGCGCCGCTATTCTGCTCGGTGGTTTTGCCTCAACGGGCGCATGGGCCGCCGACAGTGAAACCGTGGTTATCGGTCTGGCGGGCCCGCTCACTGGACCATCGGCCCGTATCGGTAAAGATCTGGAGAATGGCGCACAGCTGGCGATTGATGACATCAACAAGCAGCACCCGACCATCGGCGGCAAAGCGGTGACATTCAAACTGCAGTCCGAAGACGATCAGTCCGACCCGCGCACTGCCGTCGCCGTGGCGCAGCGTCTGGTGGATAGCGGCGTGGCGGGCGTTGTCGGTCACTGGAACACCGGTACCAGTATTCCGGCTGCGCGTGTGTATCACGATGCCGGTATCGCTCAGGTTGCGCCCGTAGCGACCGGTCACGCCTATACCAAACAGGGTTTCGATACCAGCTTCCGCGTGATGGGCCACGACGATGACGGCGGCCAGTTGGCCGGACAGTACGCGGTAAATACCCTGAAAGCGAAACGCATTGCGGTGATTGACGACCGTACCGCGTTTGGTCAGGGGCTGGCGGACCAGTTCATTAAATCGCTGGAAGCACAGGGCGTGAAGGTTGTCGATCGTCAGTACGTTGATGACAAAACGGTAGACTTCAGCGCCGTACTGACCGCCATCCGGAGTAAAAACGCCGATCTGATCTTCTTCGGCGGCGTCGACAGCCAGGCCGCACCGCTGGCGCGTCGTATCAAACAGCTGGGCATGAACGCCACGCTGATGGGCGCAGGCGGATTTGTCAGCCAGACGTTCCTGCAGCTGGCGCAGAAAGAAGGCGAAGGCGTGGTCGCGCTGGAGCCGGGTCTGCCCGTTGACCAGATGCCGGGTGGAAAGGCATTCGAACAGGCCTATCAGGCCCGCTACCACACCCATATCGAACTGCACGCCCCGTTCGCCTATGACGCCACCCGCGTGCTGGTTGCTGCGATGGAAAAAGCAGATTCCGTTGAGCCGTCCGACTATCTGCCCGCCCTGCGCGCCATCAGCTACTCCGGCGTCACCGGCCAGATAGCGTTTGATAAAGAAGGTAACCTGAAATCGCCGTCTTTCACCGTTTACAAGGTCGTCGATGGCAAATGGCAGCCGCAAACCGTGCTGGGTGGCACAAAAGCGAAGTAACGCAGTGAGGGCAATGTGATGAGTAATAATAACGAGCTGGGCATTCTCGCCCGCCGCAAAATTGAAGCAGAAATTATTAAGCCAATTTATGAAATCCTGGTGCGCGAGATAGGGAAAACCCGCGCCCAGGCGGTCATTGGTGAGGCCATTGAGCAGGCCGCGATTGACGCAGGCAAAGCGTTTGCCAGCAAAGAACCCAACGGCGCGGACGTAAAGAGTTTTATCGCACTGCAATATCTGTGGGAGAAAGATAACGCGCTTGAGGTGAAGGTGATTGACGCCGACGACCAGCAGTACAACTACAACGTGACCCGCTGCCGCTACGCGGAGATGTATCACGAAATGGGGCTGGGCGAGATTGGTCATCTGCTCTCCTGCGCGCGCGATGAAAAATTCATCGTTGGCTATGCACCGGACGTGGAACTGACCCGCACCACCACCATCATGCAGGGCGGTTCATGCTGTGATTTCCGCTACCGCTGCAGTAAGGACAAGACATGATCCGCGTCAACGCCGAACGACTGTGGTCAACGCTTGAGATGATGGCGCAGATCGGCGGCACGCCTGCCGGTGGCGTCACCCGTCTGGCACTGAGCGAGGAAGATCGTATTGCGCGAAACCTGCTGCGCGGCTGGGCGCTGGACGCGGGTTTCACCTGCGACGTCGACAGCATGGGCAATATGTTTATCCGTCGCCCGGGGAAAAACCCGCAGCTTGCCCCGGTCATGACGGGTTCACATGTGGATACCCAGCCGCAGGGCGGTAACTACGACGGTGTTTACGGCGTGCTGGCAGGGCTGGAGCTGCTGCGAACCCTTAACGATCATCACGTTGAGACTGAACGTGACGTTGTGCTGGTGAACTGGACTAACGAAGAAGGTGCGCGCTTTGCGCCAGCCATGCTCTCTTCAGGGGTCTGGACGGGGCAATTTAGCGAAGCGTACGCGCATGCCCGTGCGGATAACGATGGCATCACCGTGGGCGAAGCGCTGGATAGCATTGGCTACCGGGGTGAAACCCCTGCCCGCGCGTTTCCTGTTCACGCCTGCTACGAACTGCACATCGAGCAGGGACCGATCCTGGAAGATGAAGCCATCGATATCGGCTTAGTCCGCGCGGCAATGGGCCAGCGCTGGTTTACCCTGACGCTGGACGGATTTGCCGCCCACGCAGGCACCACGCCGATGCACAGCCGCCGCGACGCGCTGACCGCCTTCGCAGAGCTGGCGCTGAAGGTGGAAGAGATTGGCTATCGGCATGCGCCGGACGGACGCGCGACGATCGGTATGGCGCAGGTTACGCCAAACTCGCGCAACGTCGTGCCGTCTCGCGTGGAATGCAGCGTTGAGTTTCGCCACCCGGATCAGCAGGCGCTGGAAACCATGGAGGCGGCGCTGCATAAGGTGGCTGAAAGCCTGAGCCTGCGCGGCGTGTCGGCTCTCGTTGAACGTATTTTTGACTACGCGCCCATTGCGTTTGATGCCGAATGCCTGGCTCGTACGGAGAAGGCCGTGGCGAAACTGGGCTATTCGTCGAAACCGATGGTCTCCGGCGCGGGTCACGACACCTGCTATGTCAGCAAAATTGCGCCCGCCAGCATGATCTTTATCCCCTGCGTGAAAGGCATTAGCCATAACGAAGCGGAAAGGATCCTGCCAGAATGGTCGGATAAAGGGGCGAATGTGTTATTGCATAGCGTCCTGTCTGCGGCGCTTGAGAAATAGAACGGTGTGAAAGCAGAGGACCTCTGCTTTCGCCAGAGTCTACACGGCAACGCGTCGGCTGATTTCGACAACTCTGTCGCTGGGAAGGTGATAGTGGTTGATGACGTGCGTGCAGTTGCGCTTCATGAAAGCAAAAATATGCCGTTGCCATGCTGCCATACCCGCTGTTCCATCACCGGCTACGATAGTTTCATGTCCAACATACCAGGTGGCATCATCATTCGCGAACAGCACGTTGATTTCACTGACACCCTGCAACAAATGCGGGATATCCGGGTGCTCCATAAAACCGTATTGTGCCACGCCGTGCCAGTAACCTGGCGCGCGCTGCTCTACCCTGATCCGTTGTTCTTCCCCCACATAGGGCACATTCAGGATGTCAATGGTCAGAGATAACACATCTCGCTGTAGCACCTTGTTGCGCGCAACATGCCAGCGCATGACCGGGGGGATATTGTTCTGTGTACGGGTCAAAAAAACGGCGGAACCTGCAACTCTGGGTACCGTCTTTTGCTGAAGCTGGTTAAAGAACGCATCCACGCTGATGCCCTTCTCGCCCACCGATGCGGAGACCGCCTTAACGCCGCGGTGCCAGATCAGCATCACCGTACAAATCGCTGCGGCCATCAGCAGCGGAATATAGCCGCCTTCCAGGACCTTAATCAGATTGGCAAACAAGAAGGTGGCATCAATCACCAGGAAACAGAGGGCAATAACCGCGCTGCTGACCCGGCTCCAGTGCCACACTTCCCGCATTGCCACAAACAGCAGGCCCGTCGTCATCAGCATGGTTAATGACACGGCAATACCGTATGCAGCAGCAAGCTTGTCGGAAGATTTGAAAAACACCACCAGCCCAATCGTTACCACCATAAGCAGCCAATTGATTGTGCCTATATAGATTTGACCGTAGCTTTCTGCCGCCGTCTGTTTGATCCGTAAACGGGGTAACCAGCCGAGCTGAATAGCCTGCCGCGTCATGGAAAAAGCGCCCGTAATTATCGCCTGACTGGCGATTATCGTCGCCAGTGCGGCAAGAATAATGAGCGGAAACTGCATCACAGGCGGACACAGCATAAAGAAAAGGTTTTGTTTACTGTCGGCTCCGGCCAGGATCAGCGCGGATTGCCCCGCATAATTGAGCAGCAATGCGGGAAATACGACACCGTACCAGGCAAGCCAGATGGGTTTTTTACCGAAATGCCCCATATCGGCGTACAGCGCTTCAGCACCAGTCACACAGAGAAAAACGCCCCCCAGGACCAGAAAACTGGTGTACCCGTTCGAAAACAAAAACGCGATGCCATACGCAGGATTCAGCGCCAGCAATACCGATGGGTGCTGAATGATCCCCCATACGCCCAACGCTGCAATTGCAAAAAACCACAGCGCCATGATCGGACCAAATATCTTTCCTATACGAGCGGTACCAAAAGGTTGGATCAGAAAAAGTGCCAGTAAAACCATGACCGTGAGCGGCAATATATACGGCTGAGATTCAGGAAAAAC
Source organism: Enterobacter sp. E1 (assembly GCF_016809815.1). Lineage (NCBI taxonomy): Bacteria > Pseudomonadati > Pseudomonadota > Gammaproteobacteria > Enterobacterales > Enterobacteriaceae > Enterobacter > Enterobacter sp. E1. The sequence goes on from NZ_JAFBJM010000004.1 coordinate 90,913, forward strand.
AATTTCCAGCCCTTCCAGAGCGGAAAGTACGGAGATTGCCGGGGTTATCGCGCCATCACCGTAAATCAACGCAGCGCCGATAAGTGCGGAAAAAATGACCCAGCGCCCGCCTTTCCCTTTTTCCACCAGAAGTGACATCAATGCCATGATGCCGCCCTCGCCATGATTATCAATTCGCATGGCGAATGCAGCATATTTTATGGATGTCACCAGGATGAGTGTCCAGGTAATCAGCGAGAGCAGTCCCAGAACCACTGCGGGCGTAGGATCATGCTCAGAGAGCGACAACACGGTCCTGAAGGTATAGAGCGGACTGGTGCCAATATCACCAAAAACGACACCCAGCGCACCACCGGCAAGCAGGGTTAACCGGGAGAACGGTTGGTGCGATTCACTGCGGTGGAGCAGGCTCATATTTTCCAGCAAGAGTCAGATAATCCTTTAAAAAACATAGTGCATCTGCCCCACTGACGCCAACCATAAACCTGGTTTTCCGGATCTATTTACCGCGGGTTGACCTTAGCCAGGCTAAACCAAACGCCAACGGCCAGCAACAGCAGCATTCCCCCAGCACTCCCCAACGCTACGCTATGCGAAGTGATAAACGCGCTTTTCGCTGCTTCAATCAGTGTTTCCGCCATCGTGGGTGTCAGATCCTGCGCCACCTTCATCGCTTCACCAATGGATGACGACGCTTTGTCGACGAGAGAATCATTCAGCCCCTGTGGCAATTCGATCGACGCCGTGAAGCTGCGGGTCAACAGCAGACCAAAAATGGCGATCCCCAGACCGGCACCCAGTTCATACGACATGGTTTCAATCGCTCCTGCTGCAGCGGCTTTCTCTTTTGGCGCAGCAGCCATGATCGCTGAGGTTGAAGCCAACAGCGCGCTGGCAGCACTGAAGCCCAGCAGCACCATCAGGCACCACGCCTGCCACTGCTGGGTACTGAAGTCGAGCAGCGACAGACCAATAAAACTGACGGCACTCAGCCCCATTCCGCCAGCGGCGACGATGCGTAACCCGAGATGTCCAACCAGTACACCGGCGATCGGCCCACTGAAGCCGCTGGCAACCATCAGAGGCAGCATAAACATCCCTGCTTCAAACGGCGTAAAGCCGTGAACAAACTGCAGCTCCTGGGCCATCAGCAGCTCAAACCCGACCAGCGCAATCATCGCAGTCATCGCCATTACCACGCCACTCAAAATGATGCGGTGGCAGAACAGACGCATGTCGATCATCGGCACGCGCGCGCGAAGCTGAATACGCACGAAGATAAACAGCAGCACCGAGCCGGTAACCAGCGCGGACACGACGACGCCTGGTGCCAGGACGCCTTTTAGCGCGGTCTTCGCACTGTAGACCAGCAGTAAAATCGCCGCGATTAGCATGATGGCATGGCTAATATTAAGCGGTTGTTCCGGGCGACCTTGCTGACGCGGCACAAAACGTGCGGCCAGCGAAACCACGACCAATACAATGGGTACGTTGATTAAAAATACCGATCCCCAGTAAAAATGTTCGAGCAGCATACCGCCAATCAGCGGACCAAATGCTGCGCCACCGGACCCCACAGCCGCCCAGACGCCAAGCGCGATATTACGATCCCGCGCTTCAGTAAACAGCGTGCGGATACCCGCGAGCGTAGCCGGAATAATCATCGCCGCACCAATCGCCAGCGAGGCGCGCGCCGCAATCAGCCATCCAGCAGACGGGGCAAACGCGGCCGCCAGCGATGACAAACCAAACAACGTACTGCCGATCATTAACAGCCGTTTGAAACCAATACGATCACCCAGTGCGCCCATCGGCAGCACCATCCCCGCCATCACCAGCGAGTAAATATCGATGATCCAAAGCAATTCATTGCCGCTGGCCCCCAGCGTCATGCTCAATGTCGGCGCCGCCACGTGCAGCACCGTTGCGTCGATCGCGACCGGGATATACACCAGCACGATAATCACTAACGCTAACCACTGACGAAACATAAATTTCCTTTTAATTAAATCATGGACACATGTCCAGAATGCGATCCTACGTAAAGTTGAACGCGTGTCCAGCTTTTTGTTACACTCGTTTCATTCCTATTGAGAGTGAGTCGAAATGCGATATCTGAGCAAGGATGAACGGCGGGAAGAAATCTTACAGGCCGCCATGCGCGTGGCGCTGTCCGAAGGACTGGCGGCAATGACGGTACGCCGCGTTGCAGCTGAAGCCGGGGTCGCGACCGGACAGGTTCACCATCATTTTACCTCCGGCGGGGAGCTAAAATCGCTGGCTTTTGTTCGCTTGATCCGTGAACTGCTGGATGCAGATGTCGTCGGCAAACAGGCTGGCTGGCGGGAGCAGCTTCATGCCATGCTCGGGAGCGATGATGGCAAGTTTGAACCTTACATTCGCCTGTGGCGTGAAGCGCAGATCCTGGCCAACCGCGATGCTGACATTAAGGCTGCCTATATTATGACCATGGAGATGTGGCACCAGGAAACGGTCGCCCTTATCAGAGCAGGCACTGAGGCTGGGGCATTTAGCCCTGATGACCGGTCAGAAAACATTGCCTGGCGTTTGATTGGGCTGGTGTGCGGTCTGGACGGGATGTATATCTTAAACATGCCCGAAATGAACGAAGCCGCGTTTAATAGGCATCTCGATAAATTGATCGACCTTGAATTGAATTAATCATCGTTAGACGTTATTTAACCCATACATTAAGAGCCTGCTGTAGAGTACAGGTTCTTAATCTGCGCAGACATCCTTTCACACACATTCAAGCCATGAATAGTTAACACAAAATCAGAAATAATGCGAGCCACCTCAAATTCCTTAACAAAAGAAACATATTGCACTAAATCACTTGCGTTCTCATATACACTTCATACTGCCCTTCCAATAAAAAGGAAAATTTAACCGCAAAGTGAATCAGACAATTTTAGAATAGATTTCCTCCATTACAAACAAAGACAACTTTTTACTCAACGTGGGATTAAATCATGCCTTCATATGTTATGTCTGTTCGTAAAGCATCAAGAGGTAAATTTACCTCCGATATTGGTGGAACAAGCTATTTGGTTGTTCCTGACGGAGAGGACCCCAGTCCCGACCATGCCATTCCTGAACAAAAATGGTTTGATCAAGTTATACAAGGTGCACAGTGGAAAAACGAGAAAGGCGAAAAGCGAGGGGATTTACTTTTTTCTGTGCATGGTTACAACATGAGCGAGAGTGAAGTGATCGAGCGACACAGACTTTTGGCAAACGGATTGTCTGATATTGGTTTTAAAGGAATAGTGGTTTCCTTTGACTGGCCAAGTGATGATAAGGCGCTGGCCTATTTACCTGACCGTCACAAGGCAAAACTTACCGCAATGCGCCTTATGACAGAAGGAATTTCCTACGTATCAGAAAAACAAAAACCCGACTGTCCGATTAATATTCATGTTTTGGGTCATTCTACTGGGGCGTATGTGCTCACTGAAGCATTTGATGATGCGGATGATACCAACCTGCCAAATAGTGCCTGGAAAGTGAGCCAGATCATTTTCGTCGCAGGCGATGTATCGAGCAGCGTAATGTCAAACCCTGACCCGCGAAGTGATTCTATTTACCGTCATGGTATTCGTCTAACTAATTATTCCAGCCGTCGTGACCAGGCTCTGGATATATCGAATGTGAAACGTGTCGGCGTTGCTCCTCGGGTTGGGCGTGTGGGTCTTCCTGAGAACGCACCTTCAAATGCAATAAATGTAGACTGTACACAGTATTACGAAAAACTAGAAAGTGACTCTGCTATTCTCGTACAGGATGAACCCGCAGGGATTAAAGGAATGCCATCACATTCGTGGTATTTCGGAAATAAAGTATTTACCCGAGATCTGTTTTGCACACTGATTGGCATTGATCGCTATGTTATTCCAACCCGATCGGTTGACGGCGAAGGAAAAACAATCCTGATACGCTAACCGGAAATTGTGACAGGTGCCGGGTGGCGGCTACGCCTTACCCGGCCTACTGTTTTATCTGTTCCAGATCCGGTAAGGCGTAGCCGCCATCGGACAATTAAGACTGCAGCATGCCGTGCTGCATCAGGAAACCCCACCAGGGAATGCCGAGGAACATGTGAACTAAAAACGTGCACAACGCCACGAGCGTGCCGATGGTCCACCATGACTTGATGTCGTTATACCCAGCGGCGAAGATAATCGGCCCCGCTGCGCCGCCATAGTGCGTGATGCAACCCCCATAGGAGTTGGAAAACAGAATGGCGAGTGCCAGCAGAACAGGCGCCGTTCCGGTGACCAACCCCACGGTTGCAAAGACCGGTACCATCGCCGCGACGTATGCCCCGCCTGAGGCAAAGAAATAACGCACCAGCACGCTGAAAAACACGATAATAACGACAGTCATATTACCCGCGCTGAGAAAATCGAGATGTGCTGACATGAAATCAGCCAGCCAGCGGAAAAATCCCTCCTTGCTAAGGGTAGCGCTCAGACCAATAATGCCTCCATACCATATCAGGGTATTCCAGCCGCCTTTGTTTTTCTGCACATCCCCCCATCCGATAATATTAAACAGCAGTGCCGCTCCCATCGCGATAATGGCAACGGCGGACTCATTCAGCCCAAGATGATGTGAAAAAATCCAGCCTAATAATGCGGCGATAAAAATAACCACTAACCCCTTTTCTTTGAGGCTCATTGCCCCCAGACTTTGCAACCCGTTGGTCGCGATAGCGACATTATCAATGTGTTTAATTTCCGGAGAGGAAACTCGGTAGCAAATATAGGGAATGATACACAGCATCAATAACCCCAGCGGAGCACCTGCCAGCATCCAGCCTATCCAACTAATATGGATATGGAAGATATCAGAAATTAACTGTAGCGCTAAGGCATTCCCGGCAAAGCCAGTTAAAAACATATAGCTGGTCGTTTTAGTGACCATATAGACATTGACCATTAAATAACGGCCAGCTTTGCAAGGTGTCTCTTTTGGCGTTGAACCTAATACCGTGGCGATGCTGTTAATTATAGGAAAAACCACGCCACCTGCACGCGCGGTATTTGAGGGCGTTGCGGGTGCCAGCACCAAATCCAGTAAGGCAGTCACATACCCCAGTCTCAGCGTCGTGCTGCCAAACCTGAGGATAAACCAGTAGGCAAGCCGTTTTCCCAGACCGGTCGTGACAAATGCCGCGCTAAGCGTAAAAGCACTAAATACCAGCCAGGTCGTGCCTGAAGCGTATCCACTCAGCACATCCATTGATTTCACGGGTGAGTGGGGAAATTTTGTTACGGTAAAACAGGTTAATGCTACCGCAACCAACATAATAACAGGTTCAGGATAAGGTTTAATCACCAACCCAACGATAGCAGACAGATATATTCCAGCCAGTATCCATGCCTCTTTGGTTAATCCATCAGGCGGAGGAATAAATATTGCCAACAATATTATTATGGCAAGTAAGATTGTTTTTAAAACATTTGATTTAAGCATGTCTCACCCATGAGAAAAGGGTCCCTGAATAGCAGAGGCAGCTCCTGAGAGAAGCCTCTGCCGACGAAACACATTCACAAAACAAATAAAACGCTACAGGTTAACCACCTGAATATTATCATCCTCTTCGGTTGTATATTCGGTCAGAGTATCAAAGCTGAGATAGCGGTAGATATTTTCATTCGCGTCATGGAGTTTAGCCGTATAGCTAAAATATTCTTCCACGGTTGGCATTCTACCCAGTATGGCAGCAACGGTGCTTAATTCAGCCGAGGCAAGGAACACTTTCGCATTTGTCCCCAGACGATGCGGGAAATTTCGGGTGGACGTCGATACAACGTGACTTCCTTCCTGCACCCTCGCCTGATTCCCCATGCAAAGGGAACAGCCCGCAGGCTCGATTCTCGCCCCCGATTTAATAAACTGACTAAAATAGCCTTCACGGGAGAGTTGCTGGGCATCCATTTTAGTCGGCGGTGCGAGCCACAAACGCGCCTGATTTTCGCTGGCACCGGCCATAATTTTACCCGCTGCGCGAAAATGACCAATGTTTGTCATGCAGGAACCAATAAAGACCTCTTCGATTGGAGTGTCCGCAACCTCAGAAAGTAAACGGGCATCGTCCGGATCGTCTGGCGCGCATACTACCGGTTCGATGATTTCATTAAGGTCAATCTCAATCACTGCGGCATATTCTGCGTCAGGATCGGCAGACAGCAATGAAGGGTTAGCCAGCCATGCCTCGATTTCAGCGATACGACGTTCAAGCGTGGCAGCGTTCTCATAGCCGTGCTTAACCATCCAGCGCAACAGTGCCGCATTGGAACGCAGATACTGTATAACGCTCTCTTCCGACAGACGCATGACACAAGCGGCAGCGGAGCGTTCCGCGGATGCATCAGCCAGTTCAAACGCCTGCTCTGCACTTAACCTGTTCAGGCCTTCAATTTCCAGGATTCGCCCAGAGAAAATATTGCGCTTATTCTTTTTCTCAACCGTCAACAGTCCCTGCTTTCTGGCGTAAAGCGGAATGGCATGCACCAGATCGCGAAGGGTGATCCCTTTTTGCATCTCGCCCTTAAAACGCACCAGCACCGATTCAGGCATATCCAGCGGCATAATGCCGGTTGCGGCGGCAAAAGCCACCAGCCCGGAGCCGCCCGGGAAGGAGATCCCCAGCGGGAAGCGAGTATGAGAATCGGCACCTGTTCCCACCGTGTCAGGTAGCAGCATGCGATTAAGCCAGGAATGGATAATGCCGTCGCCCGGTTTGAGCGCAACCCCTTTACGGCTGGTGATAAACTGCGGCAGGGTTTCATGCAGTTGGACATCCACGGGTTTCGGGTACGCAGAGGTGTGGCAGAAAGACTGCATCACCAGATCGGCTGAAAAGGTGAGGCAGGCAAGATCGGTCAGCTCATCACGCGTCATCCCGCCGGTGGTGTCCTGAGAGCCTACGGTAGTGATCTTCGGCTCGCAATACTGCCCCGGACGGATCCCCGCCACACCGCAGGCTTTACCTACCATTTTTTGCGCCAGCGTAAAACCTGTTGCGGATGGTGCGGGTGACGCGGGCTTGCGAAATACCTCTGAAGGCTTAAGCTTCAGCGATTCCCGCGCTTTCGCCGTCAGGCTGCGCCCGATAATCAACGGGATCCGCCCGCCGGCGCGCACTTCGTCCAGCAGCACATCGGTTTTAAGGGTAAAGGTCGTTACCAGCCGCTGGCTTTCTGTCTCACGAATTTCCCCCTTGTAGGGGTAAAGATCGATCAGCATCCCTGTCGTCAGCGCGGAGACATCCATCTCTACCGGCAGCGCGCCGGAATCTTCCAGCGTATTGAAGAAAATGGGCGCAATTTTTCCGCCAAACACAAACCCGCCGTTGCGTTTATTCGGCACGTACGGAATATCGTTCCCGATGTGCCACAGGATGGAGTTGGTGGCGGATTTACGTGAGGATCCGGTCCCTACGACGTCACCGACGTACACCAGCGGCCAGCCTGCCGATTTTAATTCTGACAACTGACGCAAAGGGCCACGCACGCCAGGCTCATCGGGTTCAACCCCTTCCCTGGCGTTACTGAGCATGGAGAGCGCGTGCAGTGGAATGTCGGGTCGTGACCACGCCTCGGGTGCCGGAGACAAATCGTCGGTATTGGTCTCGCCGGGCACCTTAAACACCTTCAGGGTGATTTTTTCAGGCATGGCCGGACGACGGGTAAACCATTCGGCATTCGCCCAGGACTGAAGCACCTCCTTTGCCCGGACGTTACCGTTTTTCGCTTTAGCTTCCACCTGGCTGAATTTTTCAAAGATCAGGATTGTAGAAGAAAGCTGCTCAGCGGCCAGCGGTGCCAGGCTCGAATGGTCGAGAAGCTCAATCAGCGGCTGGACGTTATAGCCCCCCTGCATCGACCCCAGCAGCATCGTGGCCTTTTCGGGAGAAAGCCCATTAATCTGGTATTCCTGTAACGCTACCTTAAATAAAAACGCGGCTTTTAACTTTGCGGCAGGATCGACGCCCGGCGGTACGCTGTGGGTTAATAAGTCAATTAATAATGGATGAGGTGCGGACGCATCGTTAATTAAACGATGAATAACTGCATCGGTTTGTTCCGCTGTTAACGGTTTCGCCGGAATACCCGTTTCAGCTCGCGCTTTCAGGTGCTGATTATAATCATCTAACATAGGTTCTCCTGTTAAAGCTAAAGTTGTTCACAAAATTCTGTTAATCGTTTGAGTCCGTATGGCCATTCGCCAAAGCCAGACTCAGAATTAATATGTCCGGCCTCACCGATATCGATGAGATGACCGCGCCAGCACGTAGCCCAAAACTGAGCGCGAGAAAAAGGCATCAGAGGGTCGTTTCTGCTGGCAAACATCATGCAGGGAACCGGCAATGGGGTTGGCTGAATGGCCTCGTCAAGGCCGAACATTGCAGGTTCTGCCGGTGCAACCATCACAACTCCGGCGACATTTGCCTGCCGTGTTTGCAGCAGTCTGCACGACGCCAGCGCGCCAAAGCTGTGGCCGACGAGGATAGCGGGCAACTGGCATACTGCCAGCTCGCGGGTAATGGCGGAGACCCAGTTTTCAATATCGGGCTCTAGCCAGTTTTTCTGCTGGATCCGTTTCCAGAAAGGAAAGCGTCGCCCCCAGCAGCTTTGCCAGTGATGTTCATCGCTGTCTCTCAGACCCGGCACCAGAATAAGGGTATAAACGTTACTGAGCTGCTGCAGGCGTTGTTCAATCATGACGTTTTCCTGTTACGCGATTATTCGGCTGGAAATTGCGACAATAACCATCCAACGGAAATAAGATCGGCACTACCTCCGGGGCTTAAATTGCGTTTGATAAATTCCGCGTCCATTCTGCATAACGCCTTGACTAATTTATTTGCCGTCAGGCGTTTTATTTTTAATAGCCGTCTGGAATAGCGCCTGGCGTAATTCAGCCCTTTTACTCCCCCACGGGAAACCAGATTGGTATCCGGGTTCACTGCCATCATTCCCAGAAACATTCTCAGTAACGCCAGGTCTTCGGATTCGCCCTGACGTAACGCAGTTTGCAGCTGCGGGAGACCTGCCTGGCGCACCGTGATGAAACCACGGGCAGCTTCTCCTCTCGCCCCTGTGAATCCGTATTTCTGGAACTGCTGCTCGCCTTTCGTTTTGGCGATACCGGTCGTTTTCAGTTCCTGTTCAACGATGCCTGTACAGATAAGGCGGGTCTCATGGCATAAACTGCGCTGCGTGAGCGCTTCATCTCTTTGCGTCAGACGTCCCGCCGCGGCACACAGCAGCCCCAAAGAAAAGATCCCCCCTTTATGGGTATTCACGCCACCGGTGGCGTTAAACATTGCCTGCTCACAGGCCAGACCCGTCGGCCTTATGGCCCGCAGCGTTTGTGGGCCAGCAAGACGGGCGGTCTCTCTGCCTACGTTAAAGAACACTGAAAACCAGGGCGCAATCGCCGCGATACTGGTCATGAACAGCGCGAAGGTCATGTCGCAATGCGCACCATTGTTTACGCGATCCACCAGACCCGGTTTCGGGGTTAAGTTGATTTCCCGGTACATGGACTCGGCAGCCAGCTCAGCGAAGGTGCGCTGAATGTCTGGCGCATTACATCTGGCAAGCGAAGTAGTCATCGGTTAACTCCTCGATTACGCTCGCGAGTTCGGCCTGCGAATGACGCCGCGCACGCGAGCATACGTGGGCCGGTTCATGGCAGATAAAGCATTTGCGCATCGGTTGCTGGATGGCGTTTCTTTTCAGCTGCCCCGTCGTAGGACAAAACACGTCGATATCCCATAAGCGTCCAAGAGGATGGTTATCTTCCAGGTGTGCCGTGACGTGTTTTATCATCCACGCGGGTGCCGATACCGACCAGAGCGCTTCTGGTCCCGTGACCGGTTGCAGGATCTGATGCCGACAAACCGTCCACTGATGCGCGAGAAATACGTCGGCAATCGCCTGATTCGCGACGGCCATCACCCGTCTGGCCAGTTCGGTATCTTTCACCTCCCCGGGCCAGACCAGCGTGACGGACACCACGGAATGTTCAGACTGAAACAGCCACGCCTGCTGCCGACGGGCTCGCTGCTCTCTGGAACTCAGCACCTGTTCCAGAGAGACTTTCGCGTTCGAGGCTTTATCCGTCATGGGGATTACTCCTTCACCTGGCGAACCACATCAATCACGCTGCCGTCGCGGTAGCGAACCACGCCGACTATCCGGTCAGTGAACTCGACAGGCTTAGGTTCACCCGAGATGAGCAGCGCCTTTTGGTACAACGCATCGATGTCGACAACGGCCAGCCCGGCGTTAAGCAGGCGTTCACGAATTTCCGGGCGCGCCGGGTTCACGGCAATACCGTGATCGGTAACCAAAACGTCAATACTTTCGCCCGGCGTCACCAGGGTGGTGACCTGTCTGACGACGGTAGGAATGCGGCTACGGATCAGTGGGGCAACCACAATGGTGAGATTTGCCGCCGCGGCGACGTCGCAGTGCCCGCCCGACGCGCCGCGCATCACGCCGTCGGAGCCGGTCAGGACATTAACGTTGAACTGGGTGTCCACTTCCAGCGCGCTGAGAATGACCACGTCTACCCTGTCGCAGCAGGCGGCTTTTGCAGCCGGGTTCGCATAGACGTTAGTAGAGATTTCCACGTGGTCGGGGTTGACCGCCAGGGAAGCCGCTGCCGCGCCGTCAAAGCTTTGCGTATCGAGGATCTTTTCAATTAACCCTTTTTGATGCAGATCGACAATGCTGCCCGTGATCCCGCCGAGCGCAAACCGGGCGACGATATTGTGCTTACGCATCCGGGTTTCCATAAACCGCGTGCAGGCAGTTGACGCGGCCCCTGAGCCGGTCTGAATCGAAAAGCCGCTGCGGAAATAGCCGGAGTGTTCAATAACGTCGGCAGCAGAGCGGGCAATCATCAGCTCGCGCGGATTACTGGTAACCCTGGCGGCACCTACGCTGATTTTTGCCGGGTCGCCGACGCTCTCAATCTGCACGACATAATCCACCTGATCCTGCACAATGCTTGCCGGCATGTTGGGGAACGGTTTCAGGGTTTCGGTAAGCAAGACCACCTTTTTGGCATATTGCGCATCGACCATCGCGTAGCCGAGGGAGCCGCACTGCGATGTACCACCGTTACCGCTGGCATTGCCGTATTCGTCGCTGCAGGAGACCGCCAGAAACGCAACATCAATCGTAATTTCGCCCTGCTGAATCAAATTCACCCGTCCACCGTGGGAGTGGATCTGCACCGGCTCGTCCATCAGCCCGTGCGAAATCGCGTCCGCCAGTTCGCCGCGCATCCCGGAGGTATAGATTTTGCCGATCACACCATTACGAATGTGTTCAATAAGCGGTGCATTGCATGTCATCAGGGAGCTGGAGGCAAGCGTGAGTCCTTTCAGGCCGCGCTGAGCGAGCTTATCCATCACGTAATTGATGACCTTATCTCCTTCGCGGAAGGCGTGATGAAAAGACACGGTCATACCGTCATGCAGGTCGCAGCGGGCCAGCACATCGTCGACGCTTGCAAAAAGTTTGCGCTGATATTTTTGCTGGCTGTCAGCAAGATAAGGCGTCATCGCGTTAGCGCCGCTGAATGCGACGTACTCACGGCGAGAGCCAGGAATGTAATGCAGGGTTTCAGTTTGGTTTTTCATTATTCATCCTGTCGCTTGCGATATGGGGAATTACTGACGAATGCCAGAGGCATTTTTGCGTTCGATAACCACGCGGGCATGGTTGATAATCGGCGCGTCGATCATTTTGCCGTTTAGCGAAATCACCCCCAGTCCGTTACGTTCCCCCTCCTCTGCTGCAGCAATTACGCGCTCTGCGTAATCCACCTCTTCCTGCGTTGGCGCGTAGGCGTTATGAAGAATTTCAATTTGTCGTGGATTAATCAGCGATTTTCCGTTGAAGCCCATCCGGCGAATGAGATCCACTTCTTTCAGGAAACCGGCCTCATCATTCACATCCGCGTACACCACGTCGAAGGCGTCAATACCGGCCCCGCGCGCAGCATGCAATACGGCGCATCGGGCATAAAACAGCTCTGTTCCGTCGCCTCGCTCGGTTTGCATATCCATCACATAGTCAAAGGCGGCCAGCGCAATACCCATTAAGCGGTCGGAGGATTTCGCAATAGCGACAGCGTTAATCACGCCAACGGCAGATTCTATCGCCGCCATTAATTTCGTTGAGCCAACGGGACGCCCGCAGGTTTCTTCAATGCGGACGATTTCACGTTCCAGCTGATGAATATCTTCCGGGGTGTCGGTTTTGGGTAGACGAATGACATCGACACCCGCCCTGACGGCGGCTTCCAGATCTTTTAATCCAAAAGGCGTATTCAAAGGATTAATTCTGACAACGGTTTCAATATCGTTGTACATCGGATGTTGCAGGGCATGAAATACCAGAAGACGGGCGCTGTCCTTTTCTTTTAGCGCTACGGCATCTTCCAGATCAAACATGATGGAGTCAGGTTTATAGATAAATGCCGTCGAAAGCATGGCGGCACTTGAACCGGGAATAAATAACATACTGCGGCGTAACTTTTTCATTATAACTTTTCCCATGAAATGTCTTCCCGCGCTGTACCTCTGAGCAGTGCAGCCTGAACACGAGCGCGGATCACACAATCCAGCGCACCTTTATCATCAATAATGATCTGCCCCTGATTGATGCCGAACGCAGAAAGGGTTTCATTGACGACCTCTGTAATTCGGTCGCCGAACTGCTTATACACTTCGCTTTGGATGACCACATCCAGCCCGCTCTCGACGGGGCTAACCTTCACCATCAGGTCGCTGGACTCCAGCGTTCCCGCCATCGCGGCTTGCACAATTTTCATATTAATTTTCCTGTGATAATGCGGTTAAACCGCTGCCGATAACGGTTTGGATAAACAAGGCTGATGCTGTACCCCGTTATTCAGATACGCACGCGTGGTGGCTGGCACCATGCGGCTGGCGGCAGAGATTTTGTTTTCATTTAATAAACGACGAACGGCTGAGGCTGATACCGGCACATTATTTCCATCCGTTTTTCTTTCTATTTCATGTACGCTGATACGAGCCGACACACTCGTTTCATCTTCCAGCCAACGGTGCATCGCCCGGTTATATTCAGCGGTTAACTGGCAGAATGGCTCGGTGCCGACAAAACGATGATTTATACTCAGCGCGGGGGCGATATAATTCCTGAACAGCATGAGGTCAATTGCGGCATAGACTTTATCAATAACCTTTTTATCCTTCAGAAAATAGCCCGGAAATGTCCCGCGTGAAATAATGTATGCCGACCCCGGATGAACGGTGACATTAGAAAGGTGTCGCGAACCGTCCTTAACCATCGCAAACCGTTCTTTAAACGAAAAAGCGGAGACATCTTCCTGAACGACGAAAACATGTAACGAATCACACTGGCTTGCCGCATGTTCAATCAGATATTGATGGCCCAGAGTGAACGGATTTGCATTCATCACAATAGCGCCAATATCTTTCCCCGGCATGAAATGATGGCTACGCAACTGGCTGCAATAACGATGAATACCGACCGGCGTATTCTCCATTAATGCCGCACAATTCTCGATCGTCACCAGCGGATAAAACCCGCATCCGCGAAATGACTTAACGTTATCAGGACAGGTAAAAAGAAAGAGATGATGTTCACCGTTCTGTGCTGCCAGAAGCTCGGCCTCATGAATTAACGTCAGGCTTAGCGACGTACCCCGCCACGCGGCGTCTACTGCAATGCATTTTAACGTGTTACCCGCAATGCCAGTGCAGGCGACAAGATGGCGTTGATAGCGCGCAACAATAAATTGCTCAATATCGTCATCAATGCCCAAACCGTTGTGGGCCAGGAAGCGGGTAATCTCCTCTCTGGCCTGAGCGTTACCCGTTTTAATGACCTCAAACTCTGGCGTTCTGGCGGTGTACATCTTCTCTCTCCTGAGCGTCTAGACAGTCAATTCTTGTTGCTGAGGTTGCGCTTCCACGATGGTGTTCGTCAGGCGACCTATGTTTTCAATTTCGACTTCAACCCGATCGCCATCATGCATAAACAGAGGTGGATTACGTTTTTTACCGACGCCGCCAGGCGAGCCGGTAATAATGACGTCTCCGGCGCTGAGGGAGGTGAATGTGCTGATATAGGCGATAAGATCCGCTACTTTGTGGATCATGCTGCCGGTGGAATCATTCTGAACCAGCATGCCGTTCAGCCAGGTATGGATGGTCAACGCATGAGGATCGGGGATCTCATCCGCCGTGGTCATGTAAGGGCCGAAGGCGCCGGTTTGCTTCCAGTTTTTACCGGCGGTGAACCAGGCGTGCTGCCAGTCGCGTACGGAACCATCCATATAGCAGCTGTAGCCCGCGACATGGCTGAGCGCATTTTTGGCGTCAATTCGGGTGCCAGGTTTACCAATGATTACGGCCAGCTCACCTTCATAATCAAACTCGCTTGAGAGAACTGGTTTTAAAACGGGCCGCGCATGTCCGGTTTGTGAATCAGGAAAGCGGATAAACAGCGTCGGGGCATTATTCGTCTCGGCAAATTCTTTTCTTTTTTCTGCGTAATTCATCCCAACGCAGAAAATCTTTCCTGGCTCTTCTATTACGGGCAGGAAGGTAATGTCTTCTGGCATCATATCCACAGGGCAATCGTGATATTGCCTGGCGACGTCAACCGCATCCCATTGAAGAAGGTCTTTCAATGTCGCATAGTGGTGGCCGATTTTATTACCCAGATCGATAATTCCAGACTGTGTATAAATCCCGTAGCTTTTACGGCCCTGATGAATATAACTTGCTAGTTTCATAATAATACCCGTTTGATATACGTACTCATTCTGTGTTCACGCCCTGAGGCGTGAACACATTGCCATGCTATTTATTCAGCTGACTGCGCTGGAACCAGTGCTTGTTTATTGCCGGATGCCAGATACGTTGCCACCACAACACCTACGCCAAGTAATGCCAGAATAAATCCAGTCATACCCTGCCAGCCCATTGAATGGAAGACGAAACCGTTGATAAAACCAATAACCGAACCGCCCATGTAGTAGAAGAATAAATAGAGCGCGACGGCCTGGCCTCTTGCATGAGTTGCATTTTTACTGACCCAGCTTAAACCGATAGAGTGGCAGCCGAAGAAACAGCCGGTAAAAATCACAGCGCCAACAATAAAGGTGACGACATTCGACGTCAGCGTCAGCAGCATGCCCAGAGCCATGATCAGGAACAGCACGCGCAACACTTTCATTGCGCCATATTTTGCCGATAAGCGACCTGCCTGCGGAGCCGTAAAGAAACTCAGGGCAAAGCTAAAGGAGAGCAGACCTGCATTAGCCGGTGAAATATGGAACGGCTCACCTTTCAGGAAGAAGGCCAGATAGTTATACAGTGAGGTGAATGCGCCGAAGATAATGAAGCTGATGACAAACGCCAGCGCCAGATTTTTGTTTTTAAAATGCGATGCCGCCCCTTTCACCATACGCATTACATTAAGACTCTGCGTAGGCGTGAAGTTTTTCGATTCTGGCAGCAGGAACTTCACCAGAATGGCAACCGCAATCAAACTGACCGCAAACCCGTAGAAGATGACATTGATTGAAACGTGGTCGATCAGCTGGCTGGCAACAATACGTCCGGACATTCCACCCATCGAGTTCCCAAAGACAAAATATCCCGTCACGATGCCTGCCGCCACCGGTGCAACCTCTTCACTGATGTAGGCCGTTGCCGCCGCCGCGATGCCACTCAGCGCCAGACCAATCACCGCACGCAGCGCAACAAGCATCGCCCAGGATTCCACCAGCGGGCACAGCAGCGTCAGAATGCCGCCCAGCAGAAGGGAGACGATAATTAACCGTTTTCTGCCGTAGTGATCGGATAATGTACCGGTAAACAGCAACCCAATTGCCAGCAATGCGGTTTCTGCTGACAGAATAATACTCACCTGACTGACAGGAACGTTATATTCCACAGCAAGCGTCGGGAGCAGTGGCTGAATAAAGAACAGAGAAGCAAGCTCAGCAAGCCCTGATAATGCCAGGGCCAGAATCACGCGAATATGCGCACTGGCTTTTACAGGATCAGGAGCCCTCTGGGTATTGTTAGCATGAGTTAACGCCATAATAACCTCAGTATTATAGTTAAGGTACAGAATGTAATTTTTTTAATGCTGGTTGTTTATTTGATTAATATTTTCATCAATCAACTTCAGACAATATATTTTCAGGCACACAAACAACACCTTCAAATAACTTGCGTGTAGTACGAATAACAGCCGCACGGGTGTTTTCGATTTTGTCACCCTCCCTCAATAATGAAACGGATATTTTTCCGCTGGGGTGTTCAATATCAATAATATTGGTAAATAACCCCTTTGGACGGTCGGCGATGATTTTACAGGCCACTGAGCCCTCAATCAGCGTCGCGGTCGATATGCCGATCGAACCGGTAATGGCCAGCGACTTATGGCATGTATGTGGCATGAAATAACGAACCTGGAGCGTTCCGCCTTTACATGCCCGACTGAGGAGAACCGGTTTAGGGATCACTTTGTTCGATACATCCCCTAATCCCATCGCCGTGCCAGCCTGGCGCCGCACCCTCTCCAGCCTTTCTTTAAACTCACGATCGGCATCTAACTCTGCCGGTGACTCCCCTCCTGTTTTCCCTAGTGCTGATGCCTCAATCAGCACCATCGGCATCGCCATATCAATACAGGTGACTTCGATACCATCGAATACATCCGTCACGCTGTCAGTCGGCAGCAGTTTCCCTGTTTTAGACCCCGCAGAATTCAGGAACGTTAAGCCAATCGGTGCCGCTGTACCCGGCACACCGTCGATTTGGGTATCGCCTTCATACTCAACCCGATAGTCTGGCGTCTGAACTTCAGCATCAACCAGAGTACCAGTGTTGAGATTGCGGATACGCACCGTCGTCACCGGGCTTTGCGCCTTCACCAGCCCTTTTTCAATGGCAAAAGGCCCCACGGCGCAGAGCATATTCCCGCAATTTGGTGTGGTATCGACACGACGTTCGTTCACCATCACCTGTGCGAATAAGTAATCTACATCCGCGTCTGGACTGTTGGACGGACTGACGATCGCCACCTTACTGGTTTGCGGGCTTCCGCCACCAATGCCGTCAATTTCGAGTTCATGGCCTGCGCCCATTAGGCTGAGTAATACCGCGTCACGCGCTTCGGTTTCCGCCGGCAGGTCGCTGGCCAGAATGACGGGACCTTTTGACGTACCGCCACGCATTAATACGCAAGGGATCTTTAACATGTCTTTTTCTCATTTCGTTTTTATCAGGAACGCAATAAGGTTTTCACACTCCAGTTGATAACTCTAATGTCAAAAAAAGAAGGATTAATACGCTTTGCACATTAATACCCCCTGCGTTAGCATGGTTAAGATGAAGCGAGAATGGGGTGCAGATATGCAGCATGAATTACAGGGAATACAAGCGTTTGTAAAAATTGCAGAAATTGGATGTTTTACAAAAGCATCGCAATTTCTTCACATCTCACAACCTGCTTTAACACGCAGAATTCAGAAACTGGAAGAGAGCCTGGGGACCACGCTGTTTGAACGTTCCACTCGCAGCGTCAAGCTGACGACGGTGGGCAGAGAGTTTTTACCTAAGGCAAAGAATTTAATAGATTTTTATGAAAGCTCAGTTATGAGTATTAAAGAGATGGCAACACATCAGGCAGGTGTTATTACCGTTTCCTGTATCCCTACTGCTGCGTTCTATTTTCTGCCTTCAGTGATACGAGATTATAACAATGCCTATCCAAACATCCGTATTCGCATACTTGAGCACAGTGCCAGCGATTGTCTCGAAGCCGTTTTAAATGGCGACGCAGATTTCGGTATAAATATGATAAACATCACACATCCAAATATCGATTTTGCGCCGTTGGTGAATGAACCCTTTGTTCTGGCATGTCGCCGCGACAATGAACTGGCAAAAAAGCCGCTGGTAACATGGGACGATCTGGCTGGAATGAAGCTGATTGGGGTTAGGCGTTCAAGCGGAAACCGTTCCCTTATCGATCAGGCGTTTGAGAAAATGGCGTGGAAGCCTAACTGGTTTTATGAAGTTCGACATCTTTCAACGTCACTGGGGATGGTGGAAGCGGGTCTCGGGGTCTCTGTCGTTCCCAGCCTGGCTATGCCGGCCGATGAGCATCATATTCTGGTCAGCCGGCCGCTGATTGAACCCGTCATACGGCGCACGTTAGGCCTTGTACAGCGCAGGGAAACGCCTCTCAGCCCGGCGGCGGAAAAATTCAGAGACATGCTTGTTCAACTGTGGTCTGGTGAAAAAAACAGCCCGTGGATCAGCAAGTTTACCCAGCTGTAAGCCTTATGCGGCAAAGGGGCGTTAGCCCCTTTTCACCTTATTTCCCTGCCTGTGGATGTGTTTCAAACCCTGCCATCACCGCTGTCAGTTCCGCCAGTGAAAAGCCGTGCTTAGGATCATCAATGCCCAACCCAAAACGCGTCTGCATCAGTTGATACAGCGCCGCAGCATCAGGAAGATGGATCTGCTCCTCCACATGGCCATTCTGCCAGTGGGTAAAGTTGAAGTTGGTCAGCGTCAGCTTGCCACCGTCCGGCAAGTGGCGGCACATCAGCAAATGATGACGGAAATGCGACTGCGGCCAGTGTGCTGACCAGAAGTTGCCCATGACATAATCACTGAAATATTGCGTCGTCAGATCAAAATGGTACATCGACTGCCAGTGCTCGTGGTGCCGGAACTGCAATACCCAGTCATTCCCCTCGCTCAGCAAACGATACGCCCCGTGCGGCGTTGTCTGTTCTTCGTTAGCGAGCAACCGAATCGGCGCCGTCAGCGTCTGTCCGCCAAAGCCTACGTCCGCAATCCAGCGCTCACCGTTAAGCTCAACCAGCAGCAGGCGGTGTGTTCGCGGCGGCATTTGTGGTGGATTCGCTAATACCACGCGCCCGAGCACACTGCGTACCGTAAAACCGACTTCGCGCAGCACCCGTTCGAATAAGCCATTTTGCTCAAAACAATACCCTCCACGTCGCGCTGTTAGCAGTTTGTCGACCAGACACCGATCGTCAAGATGGATTTCACGCGGCAGGACGACATCAATATTCTCGAAAGGGATCGCACAGTTGTGGTGTAAATGCAGCGCGCGCAGCGTGTCGATATTAACCCCGGTCGGTTGATTCCAGCCGATACGGGCGAAATAGGCAGTCAGAAATGGGGACATGCATCAGTTTCCTTTGATAGTGATGTTTTGTTTATAAACTAATTCTACGCGCCCACTTTGATTTACGTGCTTTTTCGTCATACTCATCGTTGTACATGAGGAGACCCTATGAGCTACTTTCGCCCCGTTGAATTACATCATGCCAGCCGTCTGCTGAACCACGGCCCTACTGTGCTTATCACCAGTCGGGATGAAAGCCTCGACAGACGCAACGTTATGGCCGCCGCATGGTCAATGCCCGTTGAGTTTGAACCGCCGCGTATCGCGATCGTCGTGGATAAAAGTACCTGGTCACGTGAGCTGATTGAACGCAGTGGGATGTTCGGCATCGTTATCCCCGGCGTGGCGGCGGCAAACTGGACCTGGGCAGTCGGTAGCGTTAGCGGGCGCGATGAAGACAAATTTAACTGCTACGGGATCCCGGTAGTGAACGGTCCGGAACTCGGTTTGCCCGTCATTGAAGAAAAATGTCTGGCATGGATGGAGTGTCGTTTACTCCCGGTGACCGCAGCGGCTGAAAAATATGACACGCTGTTTGGTGAAGTGGTTTCTGCCGCAGCCGATGAACGCGCGTTCTTCGCCGGACGCTGGCAGTTTGACGGAGATAAGCTGAATACGCTGCATCATCTTGGTGCGGGGACGTTTGTGGCTAGCGGGAAGATAGTGAAGGCGCTGGATTGATTTAATTAATTATATCCTGCTGAATTATATTAAATTTTTATGGCATTTTAAGTTTACCATGACGTGGTAAAACGGAGGATATTTCCAGGGCTGTTGCATTAGCGATCTCTCAATAAGGAAATATCAATGTCATGGAATAAATATGCCGCTGTTGAATATGCCAAAAATCATGTTTATCGAGAAAGTCACAGAAAGTGTGAGCTTTTTGTGAAAAACGCGATAATTGCTGGCGGCTTGCCTATTCATGGAATAGGTTCGGCAAAGAACATGGGTCTAACTTTGTCTCAGGTTGGGTTCCAAAAAGTTATCGGAGCCCCGCAGTTAGGCGATGTTGTAGTTATACAGTCCATAGCAAACCATCCAGATGGTCATGTTTGTATTTATGATGGCCATCAATGGCTAAGCGACTTCGCGCAACGTACTATGTATCCTGGTTCAGGATATAGAAAATCCCACCCTTCTTATCAGCTTTACAGGCATTATTGATATGAAAATCATACCCATTCTTTCCTTATTAATAACCTACTCGGCCTGCGCAGGCTATAGTGATAATGCGGCAAAAGCAGCGTTAAATTTCAATAAATGGTACATTGCGCAATATGCTGCAAACAAATTCCCCATCACGGACAATGCTGAAATAAATAAATACGTCACAGCAAGCACCATGAAAAAATTGCGTCATGCTCAGGATCCTCGCTTTGCTGATGAAGAGTTTTATGATGCTGATTTCTTTCTGAAGTCGCAGGATATTGAGGAAGATTGGGCAGATAATGTGACTGTGGTTTCATCCGAATACGATCCCGTTTGCACCAATATTTATGTGTCGTTCGGGAAGAAAGAGGAATATACGGTCATCGATTGTATGGTTAAAGAAAAAGGTATCTGGAAGATTCAGTCTGTTTCAGGACAAGCAATTCAGCGCAACGAACATCTCAAATAGAAAAACACATGGTAGCCCAACGACTACCATGTGCAATTAATTAACTCTTAGCACGCCGTGAAATAATCTCATCCGCAACATTTCGCGGTGCTTCCGCAAAATGATGGAACTCCATCGTATACGTCGCACGCCCCTGTGACATCGAGCGCAGCGTGGTGGCATAACCAAACATCTCTGCCAGCGGCACGTCAGCGCGAATAATCTGGCTACCGTACTGCTCTTCCATCCCCTGCACCATGCCACGGCGAGAAGAGAGATCGCCCATAATGTTGCCGGCGTACTCTTCCGGTGTTTCCACCTCGACATGCATGATCGGCTCAAGAATCACCGGATCCGCCCTGCGAGCGCCCTCTTTAAATCCGAGGATCGCTGCCATGCGGAACGCCATCTCCGAGGAGTCGACATCGTGATACGAACCAAACGTCAGCGTCGCTTTGACATCGACCACCGGATACCCCGCCAGCACGCCGCTGTTCATCGCTTCCCGAAGCCCTTTCTCAACGGACGGGATGTACTCGCGCGGCACCACGCCGCCCTTGGTGGCATCTTCAAACGTAAATCCGCTGCCTGGTTCTGTCGGTTCGAGGCTCAGTACCACATGACCGTACTGTCCTTTACCGCCGGACTGACGGACAAACTTACCTTCGATATCCTTCACCGCTTTACGCAAGGTTTCCCGGTAGGTCACCTGTGGACGACCGATGTTCGCCTCGACGCCAAACTCACGCTTCATGCGGTCGACGATAATCTCAAGGTGTAACTCACCCATCCCGGAGATAATCGTCTGGCCGGACTCTTCGTCAGTATGCAGGCGGAAAGAGGGGTCTTCCGCCGCCAGACGCTGCAGCGCGATCCCCATTTTCTCCTGATCGCCTTTGGTTTTCGGCTCGATAGCAAGGGAGATAACCGGATCCGGAAACTCCATGCGTTCAAGCGTGATGACGGCATTCGGGTCGGTGAGCGTGTCACCGGTTGTCACATCTTTCAACCCAACGCAGGCCGCGATATCACCGGCGCGCAGTTCATCCACCTCGTGGCGATCGTTGGCATGCATCAGCACAATACGCCCGATGCGCTCTTTCTTCCCTTTAACCGGGTTATACACCGCGTCGCCTTTGCGCAGCACGCCAGAGTAAACGCGGATAAAGGTCAGTTGCCCGACGTACGGATCGCTCATCAGTTTGAATGCCAGAGCGGAGAACGGCTCATCATCACTGGGATGACGCTCAGCGTGCTGGCCTTTTTCATCCACGCCATCAATGGCTGGCACATCCAGTGGTGACGGCATCAACTCAATGACCGCATCGAGCATGCGCTGCACACCTTTGTTTTTGAACGCGCTGCCGCACAGCATAGGCTGGATTTCACCCGAGATAGTGCGAATACGCAGACCTCTGATGATTTCCGCCTCGTCCAGATCGCCGGTTTCCAGATATTTATCCATGAGCTCATCGCTGGCTTCCGCCGCCGCAGAGACCATTTTTTCCCGCCATTCCTTCGCGGTACTCAGTAAATCATCCGGCACGGGCGCATAGGTGAACACCATGCCCTGGGTGGCATCGTCCCACAAAATGGTACGCATTTTGATAAGATCCACCACGCCGGTGAAGTGTTCCTCCGCGCCAACCGGAATAACAATCGGTACTGGGTTCGCTTTCAGACGTTCCTGCATCATGCGTACGACGCGGAAGAAATCGGCACCCGGACGGTCCATTTTGTTAACGAAGGCCAGCCGCGGCACGTGATATTTATTCGCCTGACGCCAGACGGTTTCGGACTGCGGCTGAACGCCGCCAACGGAGTCATACACCATCACGGCACCGTCGAGTACACGCATGGAACGTTCCACCTCAATGGTGAAATCCACGTGCCCCGGGGTGTCGATGATGTTGATCCGGTGCGGTTCAAACCCTCTGTCCATACCCGGCCAGAAGCAACTCACGGCCGCGGACGTAATGGTGATCCCGCGCTCTTGCTCCTGCGCCATCCAGTCAGTTGTTGCCGCGCCATCGTGTACTTCACCCAGTTTGTGGCTCATCCCGGTGTAAAACAGGATGCGCTCGGTGGTGGTCGTTTTACCGGCATCGATATGCGCGGAGATACCGATGTTGCGATAACGTTCGAGGGGGATGGGTCGGGGCATAATATTTCCTTAGTCAGTAAGACAGTTTGTGACGACCAGGATGGTCGTGTATTCGTTCGTTTGCTATAATAGTCCTATTGTACGAGTATTATCGAACTATTTTTTAGCGATTGACCTATTGTTGATATAGCTCAATCTGACACCAGACGCAGGAAAACGATGATCCAAAACCACCCCGAAACTGAACAGATACTGCTGGAAAATGTGTTGTTTGCCCTCGGCAACCCGCTCAGGCTGTCGATTATCCGCAGGCTGGCCGATGGTTGCGAGCTAAGCTGTAACGCACTACGCCCGGAAGATGTGGTGAAGTCCACAATGACACATCACTGGCGCGTATTGCGTGACAGCGGAGTGATCTGGCAACGTCAGCAGGGACGAGAGAATATGATTTCTTTGCGTAGAGACGATCTCGATGCCCGTTTCCCGGGACTGATGGACATACTGTTACAGGCTAAATAATAGGTTGAAACGCCCCGTCAACATTTGAGGGGGCATCACGTCAGCGAAGGGATTTATCTTACGTGCATACGATATTCAATCATGCCGCTTTTTTTCGCGACCCAGTCATACAATCGTTGCCCGCGGTAGTTGGTTTCATGTGTATGCCAGTAAAGATGACGCGCATGATGTTTTCTCGCTTCTCGCTGAACATATTCTATTAACTGTTTACCAATGTGTTTGCCCCTGACGGCATCGCAAACATATAAATCTTCAAGATAACAGTAATCGCTCTCCGCCCAGGTTGAACGGTGGAAAAGATAATGCGCAAAACCCACCACCTCTCCGTTATATCTTGCCACTAAGCAAAATAGTGGCTCAATGGGGCTGAAAAATCGTTGCCAGGTGCGCTGAGTGACTGCCCCGGAGAGATCAACGTTATAAAATTCTTGATATTTACCCCACAATGGCATCCAGCTCTCGTAATCACTTTCCTGAACAGCCTCAATGGTCACAATCGTATTATTCATAACAACCTCTTTGTTTATTCATTCACGGTTTCGGGATGAGTGTATGCGCTAAATGGCACGTTTAGCCCCGCCAATTTTCGCAAGTGAAGCAGACCAATTTTGCCGTGTTGTTTTATAATGGAGGCCACACGAGGGAGAGTGGGTAAAGATGTTTAAGCACGCACAACTTGAAACGGTTAAGGCATGGATTATTGATCCTTCCAACGGATCGCTGCCCCTGCATGAAAGGATCCAGAGAGCAATACGGTCACTGATACTGGAAGGGATCTTATCTCACGGTAAGGCCCTTCCCGCTTCACGCGCGCTGGCGAGTTCACTGAGTGTTTCCCGGGATACGATTGAAGCAGCTTATTCCAGCCTGCATGCAGAAGGTTTTATTGAGCGGCAAACAGGCAGAGGAAGCTTTGTCTCTTCCAGCGCACGGTTTTTAAAACCGCATTCCCGGCAGCAGCATCCTGCCGCTGATAGACGAAAGGCAAAACTCAGCGCTCGTGGAAAGATCATCTATGAAAGTGGCGGGATCCGCGAATTTTCCTCGCCCCGCCCACTGGCACCGGGTATCCCCGAGACGCGCATGTTTCCCATTCCAACCTGGGAGCGACTTCAGCGGCAGGTTCTTAAGGAATATCAACACCAGATATTAGAGCAAAGCCCTCCGCAGGGCATGGAACGCCTACGGCGAGCAATCGCGGAATATGTCAATCTTGAGCGCGGGACGCGTGCGAAGGCTGAACAGATCATCATTCTGACCAGTTCTCAGCAGGCGCTTGCTCTCTGTTCCCACGTGCTGATGGACGCAGAGGATGGCATTGCCATTGAAGATCCCTGCTGTCAAGGAGCATACAAAGCGTTTAAATCTGCCGGACTGCACTGTCTTCCGGTTCCTCTTGACGATAAAGGCATCTCAATTGACGCGCTGAATGCTCTGACCAGTCCTGCCAGGGCTATCTACCTTACCCCTTCTCATCAATATCCTACCGGGGTGACGCTCTCTCTTGACCGACGCCTGGCTGTCATTGACTGGGCAAATCGTCACTCCGCCTGGATCATTGAGGACGACTACGACAGTGAGTTTCACTATGAAGGGAAGCCTATGGCCTGTCTTCAGGGGCTTGATGCTTACAACCGGACAATTTATATCGGAAC
This sequence comes from Enterobacter sp. E1, assembly GCF_016809815.1. Taxonomy (NCBI): domain Bacteria; kingdom Pseudomonadati; phylum Pseudomonadota; class Gammaproteobacteria; order Enterobacterales; family Enterobacteriaceae; genus Enterobacter; species Enterobacter sp. E1. Next base: position 116,098 of record NZ_JAFBJM010000004.1, read on the forward strand.
CTTCACCAAGTCCCTGTTCCCCGGGCTACGTATTGCGTACATGATTGTTCCCTCAGAACTGGTAGAGTCGATGACCATGGCCAGAACATTAATGGACGGCCATACCGCCTCAATATCCCAACTGACGCTGGCGAAATTTTTGGAGGGAGGGCATTTTGGTGCCTATATTCGCAAGATGCGGAGCGTTTATGTTACTCGCCGCAACAAACTGGCTAGTCTGTTGGATGAGTATCTTTCTGATTATGTTGAGTGCGTAATACCAACAGGTGGAATGCAGATGCCTTGTCACCTCAGGCACGGGATCTCCGAGAAGGAGATTGCCGCCGCCGCCCGTCGCGCAAATGTTGATATATTAGGGCTTACCAGTTTATATGCAGACAAACCCCTGACCAGCGGTTTTTTGATGGGTTTTGCCGCTTATACGGAGAGGGAAATAGAAGACGCAGTCAAAAAACTGGCCGCAATTTTCCGTCTTGTTTGAAGCTGTCGACTGTTCATCGGTCGATACTCATTGCGGGCGAACCCGGCTGCAAACAAGGTTTCACCGGGAGATACTGTGTCCCTCCCGGCCTCTTATCAGGACGCCTGCGTCGACGCGAATTTCTTCGCAATCATTTCAGCGGTAGGCTGTAATCCCCCCAGGCTCCATTGCTCCGGGTCATGCTCATCAATACGGATCCAGACCGAGCGCCGGAACTCCGGATCCCCTTTCCCTTCGATTTCCACCATTAAGTCCGTCATTCGGCGCAACAGCTCGCTCTTCTGCTCGGCATTCATGATCCCTTTAATCGTTTGTACATTTACAAAAGGCATTGTATTCTCCCTATAAGCAAGGTCTAAAAATCATACTTAGATTAAAAAGGAAAACATCCTGTGTCAAAAGATAAATTGTTGCCTTACCTCTCGCCCGAACTGTGCGGTCTGGCTGAAGGGGCAAAAATCGTGGGCGATCAATGGATTTTGTTGATTCTGAGAGAGGCGTTTTACGGTGTGACGCGTTTCGAAACCATGCGAATACATACCGGAATAACGAAACAGACGTTAGCGACACGTTTAAAGTTGATGACAGAACTGGGGTTGCTTTCCCGTATACCTTACCGGGAAGAGGGAGCACGGGAACGGTATGAGTACCAGCTTACCGACAAAAGCCGCACCCTTGCCCCGGTGCTTTTATCTTTGATGGAATGGGGACACAAACATGTTTTACACACCGCACCGCATTTAACCCTGGTGGATAAAGAAAGCGGCGATCCGGTGCATATTGGTTATGTGAATGCGCAGGGTCATGAGGTGAAACAAAACCATGTTCAGATTGTGCCGACAACAAAGGGGTAAGCCCGGGGGTGTTACCCGGCCTACCCCTGCTACGTTACATAATCCAGCCCATCAGCAGCGTGGCGATGATCACCGTCGATGCGCCGCCGATACGGGTGGCAATCTGTGCAAACGGCATGAGCGACATTCGGTTAGAGGCAGACAAAATAGCCACATCCCCTGTACCGCCCAGACCACTGTGGCAGCAGGTGACAATGGCCGCTTCCACAGGATACATATTCAGACGCGAGGCAATAAAATAGCCGCTCAGCGCCATCGCAATCACCACCGAACCACATACCACCACGTAGCCCACCGAGAAGACTGACACCACGCTCTCAAGCGGCACGTATAACATTCCCAGACCAATCATCAGTGGCCAGACGAGCGCAGCCGAGACGAATTTATAGCAACTGTGCGCGCCCTGTTCCATTGAAGCCGGGATCACCTTGAAGTACTTACACAATACGGCTATCAGGATCATCAGCACCGGACCGGGAATGTGTACCAGTTTTTCAAACAACCCGCCGACAATGAAAAATGCGCAAACCATCAGTAACCCGCCTCCCATCAGATGGAAATCTGTCTGCTGAGCACTGTCCGCGCCCGCAAAGAGGCTGCTGTCTTCTTTGCTACGGGTTAACATGCCATTACCCGACAATGCAGGACGTTTCATTCCCAGACGCGCCAGCGAGCCTGCACAAATAATGGCGAAGATATTCCCCACCACCGCGGCAGGCGCCAGTTGAGCAACATAGACGTCCGGCGTATGACCAAGGATTGCCGAATAGGCCAGGGACAACGGCAAAATCCCCTCACCAATCCCGCCACCAATGATCGGCACGATGATAAAAAAGAAGGTGTGGTACGGGGTATAGCCAAACAGTGAACCCACGATGAGCCCGCTCAGTACTGCCATGAAAGTCCCGGCCACCAGCGGGATAAACATGCGCATCATCCCCTGGATAAGCAGTATCCGGTTCATTCCCAGAATGCTCCCTACCACCAGACAGGCGATGACGAAATAGAGCAGATTTGCCTCTTTCATCAACAGATGCACCGTATCCAGCGTGTGTTTTTCGAAGACACCAAAATAGACCAGTACGGAGGGGACCATCAGACACAGGATTGCCGGGCCGCCGATGTCTTTCAGCAACGGGATTTGCCGCCCCACTTTCGCAAACGCAAAACCAAGGGTCATGATGACTGCGAGTCCGCCGATCATATTTTTCGGCAGCAAGCCTGCCCAGGCAGAGGTCGCCACAATGGCAGCGATCCCGACGAATAGCATCAACGGGACTGCGCCAACCTCGGTATTGTAAAGCCCAAAGGCAAAACGCGTGGACGACAACTCAGAAGTCGGTACAGGATTATCTTTCATATAATCACCTGATAATTGTGTTCGGATATGCAAAGAAAAGGAATAAACACGGAATTATTCCAATACGGATAAATGTTATTTAATATCAATTAAAGACTTACGTGGCCTTTTCTAAAAACAGGCTCAGTGTAAAAAATAACATGCGGGGCCTGAAAGAAGTGTGAACAATACAACCCTTTCCCGTTAAATAACTTTATTCACCATTAAGTAACTAAAGTTATTTGAGGCAAGCACTGCTGTTTTCTTGTGCCTAATCAATTTTTGCCACCCCTATTACTTATCCAACTAACGCAATCATTTTGAAATTAATAAAACCAGAGAGAGTGTGACCATTGTCACTCTTACCGTGCTATCTAACCGCTAGATTAGCGCTGCAACAAAACACATAAAATACCCTACAGGAAATACTATGCCTTCATTACTATTACAGTCGCTGTTTCCGCTCGTCTTTATAATGCTGCTTGGGTGGTTAAGCGGGAAACTCGGGTATTCCCGACGTGAAGATGCAAACGTTATGGCGACCGTGGTGATTCGTTTTGCACTTCCCTTTCATCTTTTTATTGGCGCATTGCATACCGACCCGAGTAAAATTAAGAACCTGACGTTTATGGCGGTCCTGGTTGTCGGTTTAATGGGTTCGTATTTATTGACATTATTTATTTCACGTTTTGTTTTTCGTCACGATATAAAAACCAGTGCCATTCAGTCTCTGGTTTGTGCCTTTCCGGATATGGCCTACTTTGGGGCACCCGTGCTTGCTGTGTTGATTGGGCCAGAAGGATTCATTGGCGTATTGATCGGCAATATCATCACCAGCGTTATCATGATCCCGTTGACTATCGTCCTGATTCGTATGGGAGATAAGAACAGTCATGATGGTCTGGAATCGCTGCATCCTGGCGCGATGGTGATACAAAACCTCATCAAAGCGGCACGTAATCCTATCGTCTGGATACCCGTTTCCGGTGTATTGCTCAGCCTGGCTGGCGTACAGATCCCGTCAATTCTCAGTATGCCCATTGAGATGGTTGGCAAAGTCTCCGGTGGACTGTCACTGTTTGCTCTCGGCCTGTTATTTTACGGTGAACGTCCAAAATTTAATGTGCAGACATTTACCAATATCAGTATTAAAAACCTCATTCAACCCGCCATCATGGCCGTAGCTGGTATCGCATTTGGTCTTAGCCATACCTTACTCCAGCAGGTTGTTATTATTGGTGCGACACCTTCCGCTATCGCCGCAGGTATGTTTGCCATACGCAGCGACACCTATATTGATACTGCCTCATCCTCCATATTAATTGGCACTGCCGTCGGCGTACTGACTGAAGGCATTATGATCTATTTAATCTCTTAATCTGTTTTATTTAAAAAATTCAGGAGTTAACCATGTCTCGTAAAGAAGTTCTGTACACTCCCTATAACGGAGCCGTATTGCTGGAAAACCCATTATTAAATAAAGGTCTCGCGTTCATAAAAGAAGAACGTGATAATTTCAACCTGCATGGTTTATTGCCTCACAACGTTGAAACCATTGAAGAACAAACGGAACGCGCCTGGGTACAATTCTGTCATTTTAAAAGTGATATTTCCCGTCATGTGTATCTGCGTAATATTCAGGATACCAATGAGACCCTGTTTTACAATCTCTTACGCTCGCACCTGAAAGAGACATTGCCAATTATCTATACGCCGACGGTAGGTGAAGCCTGCGAGCATTTCTCCACCATTTACCGCCGGGCTCGCGGGTTGTTTATTTCATGGCCTAACCGCCATCGTATTGATGAGATGCTGCAAAGTTTCTCGCGCAACGATATTCGAGTGATTGTAGTGACTGACGGGGAACGTATTCTGGGGCTTGGCGATCAGGGTATCGGTGGAATGGGCATCCCGATTGGTAAGCTGTCGCTGTATACCGCCTGCGGAGGGATCCATCCAGCTTCCACCCTGCCCATTATGCTGGATGTCGGGACGAATAATCAGCAGCACCTGGACGACCCGATGTATATGGGCTGGCGCCATCCGCGCATCAGCGACGATCAATATGCTGAATTTATGGATATGTTTGTCAGCACCGTCAAAGCACGCTGGCCAAATGTTCTTCTGCAGTTTGAAGACTTCGCGCAGAAAAACGCCACTAAATTGCTCCAGCGCTACCGCGACCAGCTGTGCTGCTTCAATGATGACATTCAGGGAACGGCAGCCGTCACCGCAGGTACGCTGATTGCGGCAGCCCATGCAGCGGGTACACGCATTCGCGATCAGCGTGTGGTCTTCCTGGGCAGCGGTTCCGCCGGATGCGGAATAGCAGAAAAAATTGTGGCCCTGATGGTTGATGACGGCCTGACCGAGTCCGAAGCCCGCAGCCGGATCTTTATGGTCGACCGCTTTGGCTTGCTGACCGACGATATGACCAACCTGCTCGACTTCCAGAAAAACCTTCTCACCGCGCGTGATGCGATTAGCCACTGGCAGGTAGAAGCCAATAATATCTCCCTGCTGGAAGTGGTAAAAAATGCACATCCGACGGTGATGATCGGCGTTTCAGGCCAGCCAGGACTCTTCAGTGAAGAAATTGTGAAAGAGATGCATCGGCACTGCCCGCGCCCTATTATCATGCCGCTCTCGAACCCGACATCACGGGCAGAGGCGCAGCCACAGGATCTTATCGCGTGGACCCAGGGTGCCGCACTGGTGGCCACCGGTAGCCCGTTTGCCCCGGTGTTCTGGCAAAACGAGCAGTACGACATCGCCCAGTGTAACAACGCCTATATTTTCCCGGGTCTGGGGCTAGGGATCCTGGCCAGCAACGCCCGCCGTGTGACGGAAGAGATGTTGATGGCGGCAAGCCGCAGCCTGGCCGCGCAGTCTCCACTGGTTACCACCGAGAAAGGGGGCTTGTTGCCGCCGGTCGATCGCATTGAAACGGTTTCACGCCAGATTGCCCTCGCCGTTGCCCGTGCGGCGATTGATCAGGGCGTCGCCCCGTCGATAGACAACGAAATCTTGCTGGCGCGCATCGAGCAGACCTGGTGGCAAGCAGATTACGCACCTTATCGCAGGTCTGCCCTGTAGGGGATATTTATGCCCTCACCACAAGAGTGAGGGCATGGTTTTTTGCCTCAGTGCTGTATGCCAGACCGCTCAGAAATCTCTTCAGCGGATAAGATATTAACGGAAGACGTCACGTCTTTTGCACGCGCATATCGGTCCGGCACCCCCTCCGGGCGGGTTTTGAAGCGCCGGTGCAACCACATATACTGTTCTGGTGCCATGCGTACCGCTTGTTCGATCGCTCTGTTCATCTGCGTCGCAACAGATTCTTTATCTCCCCCCTGCAACGCCTCGCTGATATCCTCCAGAATAATCAGTTCATAACCGCTGCCATCCGCCCTGCGTCGCGGCACAAAGGGAATGACGGCGGGCTTAGCGCTTTTGACCAGCATATAGCTTCCAGCGGTCGTCGCGGCATCCGGAACCGCAAAGAACGGCACAAAGACGCTATTGGTTTTGCCATAGTCATGATCCGGGGCATACCACAAAATTTCATTCTGCTTCAGCGAGCGGATCATGCCTTTTAAATCATGACGATCGAGCATAGATTTATTGGAACGCAGACGCCCTCGCGTCTGTAGCCAGTCCAGCAGGGCATTATTATTAGGACGATATACGCCAATACCGGGGTTGAGCATGCCAAATATCCGCGCGCCCAGCTCAAGTGTGAGAAAATGCATTCCCACCAGCACCACGCCATTACCTTTCGCCCGCGCCGTTTCCATGTGCTCATAGCCCCTAACGGTAAAGCATTTCTTAACCCGCCACGCAGGCCAGAACCATGCCATTCCGGTTTCAATCACCCCCATTCCTACCGATTCAAAATTACGCTGCAGCAATGACTCTCGCTCCGCCTTTTTCATCTCCGGGAAACAAAGCTCAAGGTTGCGGCGGGCAATTTCGACGCGGCGGGGAAGCAAGCGCATCGCCAGTCGACCAAGACCATGACCAATTCTGAACAGAAGCGGATAAGGGAGCAGCATGATAAGCCACAGCGCGGCAATGCCTGCCCAGCTTAGCCAGTAACGGGGATGAAGAAAGGCGAATGAAAAACGGGGTAATTTTGTCATCAGAAAATTATCCTTTAACGTGTCTGTCCTTAATTGATTCTGTTGGAGATCTTTCCTAAGGATTAATAATAAGTCAGTCAGAAACGTTAAGTGTAGCGGATAAGACAAAACGCATTTTTATCGTTTTTTGCGAAAAACGGGAAGTTGAGCCGGGGAGGACTTATCCGCTCCCCGGCAAAAGATTTACATTGAATACCCTGGCTTCTTAATCAGCTCATTCAGCTTCGGACCTATCTCGGTATCCCAGACCTGGGCCTTCCAGTCTTCCGGCGCTACCTGGTTCAGCGCAACCGACACGGAACTGTCTTTGCTGTTGAAATGGCGAATGATGAGGTCGGCAATATCCGCCGCCAGCGCAGTTTTTTGTTCGTCGTTCAAATCGCGGGGAAAACATTTGATATCTACATGTGGCATGTGCAGGTTTCCAGTTATGAGCCAGGGTTCCACGTTATCAGATAATATTGTTTGCCTTTAACACCTTGTGCAGTTTCGGAAGCTGAGTAACTGTATCCGCAATCGCAGTTATCTTCGGGGTATTCGCGGCAAACCATTCATGACGAGGCCCCCAGGTGCGCGTGACCACAATATACACATCAAGCAGCGTCAGGCGTTCACCCAGCGCATAAGGGCACGCCTTGAGCTGACTGTCGAACCACTGATAGAGCGATTTACGGTACTCAATGCAATTTTTCTGCAGCTGCTCCGGCGCATCTGGCGCCCAGCGCTCGGGATAATCGGCATACGTGAAGGTGGGGTAAACATTGGCGACAAACCAGATCAGTAAACGCTGAAACTGCTGGCGTTCGGCCTGTTCCTGAGGTGGAGCAAGCTCGGGACATTTATCGAGTACCATCAGAGCAATCGCCGCGGTTTCTGTCATGATGGTCCCATTTTCCAGCTCCAGCGTGGGCACCTGGCACAGCGGGTTCAGCTTGTGCAACAGCTCACGCTGCGGACCGGGCTGGTCAAACCCGTCCACGTTGATAAATTGATAAGGGATATCAGCCAGGGTTAGCATCACTTCGCTGATTGCCGAGCCCCAGCCGGGTACGCCATAGAGTTTAATCATGTTGCCCCCTCAGGGATAAAAACCCTAAGTGTAGAGCACCTTTAGTAGGTTAGTAGGTTATCCCAGGGGGGTTGACCTCGGAGCGCTCCACTGCTTCGCCCTGCTCTCCCCAGCGCGCCAGCACCTTCTGGTAATCTCCCCGCTTAATTGCCCCGTCCAGTGCGGCTTGCAGAGCATAAACCAGTTGGTTCCCTTTTTTGGTCGTGGTGGCAACCCAGGCTTTTTTCGGCCCTAAACCGACCACGCGGGTTTTGCCGGTCAGTGCAGCTTTATACGCCGACACCGACTGCGGCCCAAAAAAGACATCTGCCCTGCCGGACTGAATATAGAGATTGCCCGAGGCATCGTCGGTCAGATAGACCGGTAGCGCAGGTTCACGCCCTGCCTTTTTGTTCTCTTCGTTCCAGCCCAGCAGAATACGTTCCTGATTCGTGCCAGAGCCAACGATCACCTTTTTCCCTGCCAGATCTTCCGCACTTTTGATTGACTGAATCTCGCTCGTGGATTTCACCGAAAAGGCCAGTGAATCGACGCGATAGGTCGCAAAATCAAATTTCTCTTTCCGCTGCTCGGTTACTGCAATATTCACCAGCGCCACGTCATAGCGCCCGGAGGTGATCCCCAGCGGCCAGTCTTCCCAGGCCGTGGGTACCAGCTTCAGTTTTAGCCCCAGACTGCCCGCCAGCAGACGAGCAATATCCGGGTCGCTGCCAATCCGCGTTCGGTTATCGCTGGCAAGCAGCGCCAGCGGCGGAGAGTTCAGCGCCGAAATGGCCACCGTCAGTGTTCCCGGTTCAACGAACGTATAGTCCGCAGGTATCTTTGCCACCGCCTGGGGATCGACCGTTACGGGCAGAGGTCGCTCGTTTGCTGTTAAATCTAAGCTGGCGTGGCTGGCAGCCGAAAAGATCAGCCCCGCCAGAAGTCCATATTTCATCTGCGCTCCTTACAGCACTTTTGACAGAAACTGGCGCGTTCGCGGGTGCGATGGGCGGTTTAGAACCTCGTCACTGCTGCCCTGCTCCACAATTTTACCGTCGACCATAAACACCACCTGATCTGCCACTTCCCGGGCAAAACCAATCTCGTGGGTCACCACCACCAGCGTAGTGCCGGATCGGGCCAGTTTTTTGATCACGTCCAGTACTTCGCCCACCAGCTCCGGGTCGAGAGCCGAGGTGGGTTCATCAAACAGCATCACGCGAGGACGTAACGCCAGCGCACGAGCAATGGCAATGCGCTGCTGCTGACCACCGGAGAGATGACGCGACCAGGCATCCGCTTTATCGCGTAAACCCACGACGTCAAGCAGGCTCCAGGCATGCTCTACCGCCTCTTTTTTGCTGAGTTTCTTATGCGCGACAGGTGCCTCAATTAAATTTTCCAGCACCGTGAGATGCGGAAAGAGATTGAAGTTCTGGAACACGTAGCCCACGTTGATACGCTGTTTGAGGATCTCTTTCTCCTTCAGCTCGTAGAGTTTGTCTCCCTGACGGCGATAGCCAATATAATCCCCATCGATCTGGATAAAACCCTCGTCGACTCGCTCCAGATGGTTAATGGTGCGCAAAAGGGTCGATTTACCCGAGCCGGACGGCCCGAGGATCACCGTGACCGATCCCGGAGGGATCTCAAGCGTGACGTTGTCGAGCGCTTTGTGGCGGCCAAAAAACTTACTGACGCCGGTAATGGAAATGTGTCCTTCAGGAGAGGCTTGCATGGATGGGCTCCTGTGCTGGCGCGGTGGTAACAGACCGGGTACAGTTGGTCGTACGGTTCTGATTAACAGCAGAACGGCGTTCGCTGCGGGCAAGACCGCGCTCAACGACATGCTGTATAGCGGACAAAACGGTGGTAATCACCAGATACCAGGCAGCCCCCACCATCAGCAGAGGGATCACCTCCTGCGTACGGTTGTAGATCATCTGAATGGTATAAAACAGTTCCGGCATCGCCAGGACATAAACCATCGCCGTACCTTTGGCGAGACTGATGATTTCATTGAATCCCGACGGCAGAATGGTGCGCAGTGCCTGGGGCAAAATGATGCGCACCGTGCGTCGCCATGCAGGCAGACCAAGTGCAGCGGCAGCTTCATATTGCCCGTGGTCAACGCCGAGAAATCCACCGCGAATAATCTCTGCGGTATAGGCGCTCTGAACGAGGGTTAACCCCACTACCGCAGTGGAAAACTGCCCCAGCACGTTGATGGTTTCAAAGCTGCCCCAGGTGATGCCGGTGAACGGCACGCCGAGCGAGAGTGTGTCGTAGAGATAGGAAAAGTTGTACAGGATGATCAGCACCACGATCAGCGGTAATGACCGAAACAGCCAGATGTACCCCCACGCCAGGCTGCTCAACAGCCAGGATGAAGAAAGTCTCGCCAGGGCCAGCATGCCGCCAATCACCACGCTCAGCGCGGTGCCGATCAGCGTCAGCAGAAGCGTTTGCCCTACACCTTCAAGGATCACCGGGTCAAAGAACCAGCGGGCGAACACTGCCCACTCCCAGCGCGGGTTAAAGGCTACGGACTGAATCACGACCGCCAGCACAAACAGCGCTACCGCGGCGCCAACGGTCCGCAGCGGGTAACGCGCCGGGACCACCTTAATGGTTTCAACGTTGCTCATCGTCGTTCCTCATGCGGTTTTACTGAACGCTTCGCGTACCAGCGTTTTGGTGAAACGCAGCCGACCGTCAAACGGTGGCTGACTGTACTCTTCCGGATTGCGGTTGAGATCGAACTGCGGTTGGTACCCCTGGCTGAGATAGAGCCTGACCGCCTCCGGCTGACGAAAACCGGTGGTGAGGTAAATCTGGCTGTAACCAGCCAGCACCGCCCTGCGCTCCAGTTCCGCCACTACCCGGCCAGCAAGTCCCTGCTGACGCAGGGATTTATTTGTCCAGATACGTTTAATTTCAGCGGTACGCTCGTCAAAGGGTTTGTATGCGCCGGTGGCAATAATCTCGCCATCGCGCTCCAGCACGATGAACAGCCCCTGCGGCGCTAAGTACCACTCGGTAAGTTCCACTTCAGCGTCTTTAGAGAAGTAGTCACCGTAGCGGGCCGCATATTCTCCAAATAGCCCCTCGATAACAGGTTGAAGATCCGCATCTTCTGGTGACACATCCCGGAATTGTTCGCTCATAGCCCCTCCTTAGTCACCCAGACCCGCCGGGTTTACTTCAGATTGCGGGATACGCTCCACTCCTTCTCCCCAGCGGTTCAGCACCTTGTCGTAATCACCGTTTTTGATGACGCCGTTAAGTGCGGTTTGCACCGGCTCGACCAGGCCACTACCTTTTTTCAGCGTCACCGCGATGTGCGCCGCCTTCGGCCAGCCACCGTCGACGCTGCCCACCAGTTTGGTTTTACCGGTTAACGCCGCTTTCCACGCGCCTATTACGTTCGGGCCAAAATAGGCATCCGCACGTCCTGACTGGAGTGCCAGCGTTTGCGCCGCATCGTCTTTGGTGTAGACAGGGGTAAAGGGTTTGAGCCCTTTCTTGAGGTTTTCGTCATTCCAGGCCAGCAGGATGGCCTCCTGATTGGTGCCTGAGCCGACGATAATTTTCAGCCCGGCAATATCTTCTGCTTTCTCTATCGACTTCAGCGGGCTGGTCGATTTCACGTAGAAGCCGAGGGAATCCTTACGGTAGGTGGCAAAATCAAACTTCTCTTTGCGCGCTTTAGTGACCGTGATATTGCTGATGGCCGCGTCATATTTCCCGGAAGCCACGCCCAGCGGCCAGTCCTCCCAGGAGGTGGGCACCACGTTCAGCTCCAGGCCCAGGCTGTCGGCCACCAGACGGGCGACATCAACCTCGCTGCCCAGCAGCGTTTTGTTGTCATCTGAAAACACCGTCAGCGGCGGTTGATTCAGCCCTGCCACCGCGACGGTAAATTTGCCCGGTACGGCAAACCGATAATCCTTAGGCAGTTTTGCTACTGCATCACTGTTTTTGGTCGTGTTGATCGGCGTTTTATTGGCCTCAATGCTGACGCCAGTACCGTTAATGTTCACATTCTCTGCCCAGACGGCAGGGGTAAAGGCCAGCGCAAGCGCCAGAATAAGCGTTTTTTTCTGCATAGCGGTATTCTCTTTTATTGTTTTATGAACTGGTTTTGGGGTTCGTCTAAGCCCAGACTTTCGCGCAGCGTGGTGCCCGGGTATTCGGTACGGAACAGGCCACGGGCTTGTAAAACGGGCACCACCTGGTCAACAAAGCGCGGGAAGGTGTCCGGCGTCCCGCCCTGAATGATGAAACCGTCAGCCGCATAATCCTCAAACCAGGCTTGCAGACCGTCCGCCACCTGCTCCGGCGTACCGGAAAAACGCGGGCGCGGTGAAGCCGCCTCGAGCGCCACCTGACGTAGGGTTAAGTTGCGCTCCCGGGCATTACGTTTGATTTCATCGGTAGTACTACGGAAGCTGTTTTTACCTAAATCACCGATATCCGGGAACGGTTCGTCGAGTGGATACTGGCTGAAATCGTGGTGCTCGAAATAACGCCCAAGGTAGTTCAAAGCATCATTAATCGACACCAGCGCCGCCGTCGTTTGATATTGGTTTTCCACATCATCGGCGTCTTTTCCGACAATCACGCTGACGCCCTGGAAAATATGCAGATCTGACGTGCGGCGTCCGTTAGTTTCCAGTTGCTGCTTCACGTCGCGGTAAAAAGCTTTTGCCTCGTCGAGCGTATCGTGATGGGTAAAAATGGCGTCGGCATGTTTCGCCGCCAGTCTTTTACCGTCATCCGACGCGCCCGCCTGAAAGACAATCGGACGCCCTTGTGGTGTACGGCCAATATTCAGCGGTCCGGCGACCTGGAAGAAGTCACCGTAGTGATCCAGCGCATGCAGTTTGGCCGGGTCAAAAAACTGACCGCTCTCTTTATTGCGTACAAAGGCGTCACCTTCCCAGGAGTCCCAGAGCCCTTTCACCACGTCGAGATACTCGTCTGCAATCCGGTAACGCAGGGCATGTTCCGGGTGCTTTTCGCGGGAAAAGTTCTTCGCAGAACCTTCCAGCGGCGAGGTCACCACGTTCCAGCCCGCACGCCCGTTGCTCAGGTGGTCAAGGCTGGCGAACTGGCGCGCCGTGGTAAAGGGCTCGCTGTAAGAGGTGGATAAAGTTCCCACCAGCCCCAGACGCGAGGTGATACTTGCCAGCGCGGACAATACCGTCAGCGGTTCAAAACGATTTAAAAAATGCGGGATCGATTTTTCGTTGATATAAAGGCCATCGGCAACGAATAAGAAATCGAGTTTCCCCTCTTCCGCTTTTAATGCCGTCGCTTTTACAAATTCAAAATTAATACTGGCATCAGCGGTGGCCGCCGGGTGGCGCCAGGCTGACATATTCCCGGATGCACCATGCAAAATGGTCCCCAGCCGCAATTGTCGGGTTGCAGACATATTTACCTCTTCTGAATTAAACGTGTTGCAGGGCTTTTTCCGCAAGCTGTGCAAAATAGCGGGCAGCCGGCTCAATTAGGGCTTCATCCGGATTAAATGCCGGGTGGTGTAAACCAAACGAACTATTGCTGCCAATGCTGACAAATGCCCCCGGGATCTGCTGCAAATAGACGGCAAAATCTTCGCCCCCCATATGCAGTTCGGCGTGCCGGGTCTCATACCCCGCTTCCCGGGCGACCGAGGTGGCAAAATCTGCCCAACGTTCATCATTCACCAGCGCGGTGGGCCCGGCGTACCAGGTAATATCAATCTGTGCGCTGAAGGCGCTGGCAAACCCGGCGGCAATTTCTTCCACGCGGGTTTTAACATTCTGCTGCACCTCCGTACGATGAGTGCGCAGTGTGCCTTCCAGCTCGACGCTTTCTGGCAACACGTTCCAGGTATTCCCACCCGCAATACGCGTAACGCTCAGTACCACCGAATCCAGCGTATTGACGTTACGGCTGGCGACGCTTTGCAGAGCGGTCACCAGTTGACTCGCCAGAACAATCGCATCGTTGCCTTCATGTGGCCGGGCAGCATGCGCGCCTTTACCGGTTATGCGAATCACAAATCTGTCGACGTTGGCATAGAATGGCCCGCCACGGGTGGCGAACTCGCCGACCGACAGCGAAGGTTCGTTATGCATGCCGAAAATCGCGCTGACATCACGCAACGCACCGGCCCGCACCAGGCTTTTCGCACCACCAAAGTTCTCTTCGGCAGGCTGAAACAGGATTCGCACCCGGCCGTTGAGCGAGGCTTCCCGCTCTTTCAGTTTTAACGCGGCCCCAAGGATCACGCTGGTGTGGATATCATGCCCGCAGGCATGCATCACACCCGCACGCTGTGAGCTAAACGGCACCCCGCTGCGCTCTTCAATCGGCAAAGCGTCTATATCTGCCCGTAGCGCAATCAGCTTGTCACCGGTCCCGATTTCCGCCACCAGACCGGTTGGCAGCGCGTAAGGCAACGGCGTTATGCCTGCCTTTGTCAGCCACTGGTGCAGGCGTGCGGTGGTTTCTACTTCCTGACCTGACAATTCCGGGTTCTGATGCAGCTCGCGCCGCCAGGCAATCAGTTGTTCGCCAAAGCTCATACCGTGACCTCCTTGTTAAGCCGCTCCTGGGCCAGCAGACGCAGGGACTGCACGCGCGCAACGCCATCCGCAACCGGGGTATCAATAATGAATTCGTCAATGCCCCACTGTTCATGCAGGGCGTTCAGTTGTTCCAGGACTGATTCAGCCGTACCGGCCAGCAGAGACTGGGCCCGACGGGCAATACGTACCGGTTCGCTGCCCGCCTGACGTGCAAAGGCATAAGCCTGTTCTTCGCTGGCGACGGTCACGCGCTGGCCGTTTGCCAGCTCAACGCCCCACACCTCGACCTTCTGCGCAAGCGCGTCCGCTTCAGCCTGCGTCGGCGCAACAATTGCCTGCACCGCCACCATCACGTCGCGGACGCTGTTTTCACGCCAGGTGGCGATCACCTCGCGCAGCAGGTCAGGATCGCCATTCAGGTGCGCAGCAAAAACAAAGTGCCAGTCGAGTTTTGCGGCCAGCAGCGCGCTTTCAGCACTTGCGCCCAGCAGAAAACCCTGTGCAGGTACGGGCGGTAGCGGCGTTGCGCGAACAACCTCTTCCGCAGCCTGGTTTTCTGGGCGGATCCAGTGGTCAAGATGAGCCAGTTGTTCGGCAAAGCTGCCCTTTTCCTGTTGATTCAGACCCTGCTGCAGCGCGCGGGTCGAGAGTGGCAGCCCGCCCGGGGCTTTTCCGACGCCGAGATCAACGCGACCCGGCGCCAGGGCGGCCAGAACGTTAAAATTCTCGGCAACTTTATACGGGCTATAGTGCTGGAGCATGACGCCGCCCGACCCCACTCGAATGCGCGTTGTTTGTCCCAGGATCCAGGCAATCAGCAGCTCCGGTGAGGGACTGGCCAGCTGCGGTGTGTTGTGATGTTCGGCAATCCAGAAGCGGTGATAACCCAGGTTCTCTGCCTGTTGCGCCAGCGTCAAAGTACGCGCCAGTGCATCGGCAGCGGTTTCGTTTTCAGCGATGGGGCTTTTATCCAGAATGCTGATTCGCCATGACATGTTGCGTTCTCGTTTGACTTAACATGGCGACATTATTAAAGGCGTAATTCACTACTGAGAAACAATTAATTTACATTTAGTTTGCCGGAAATCAGATATCCAAAACCATGCAAAGACTAAGACTTTTGAGGTGCAACCACTTTTCTGCCCGCATCCGAGCCAACAGGGTCGCGCAAATCATCACGTTTTCATTCTGTTAACGAAACGCTATTTCGACATCTTAATTTACCTCGCGGAGGTGATCTCCCGCTTTTAATTTGGCTTATGTCATTTATTTGCAGGGGATGACGAAACTGCGCTCGAAATTATTTTCATTTTTATTACATTGACTCAGTTTAATAGATAAAAAATAATTAGCACCAGGTATTTCGGACAAGCAGAATTTAATAGAGAATACACAGCAGACAGCTATAAAAATAATCACATCAATCTTGCCTGAGAGTTTACCGGGCGGTTTTTATTCTTTCACATCATCATGGAGTTACTCATGAGGCGTAACAGTCCCGTTACACAAAGCGAGTATTTTCTTAACGAAGGCTCGACGTTAATGTCGACCACCAATACGCAAAGTCATATTACCTATGCCAATTCCGCTTTTATTGAAGCTAGCGGATATAAAGAAGAACACCTTATGGGCGAACCGCATAATATTATTCGCCACCCCGACATGCCTGCCGAGGCGTTTGGTGACATGTGGTTTACCCTACAACAGGGGGAAACCTGGACAGGGCTAGTCAAGAACCGTCGTCAGAACGGCGATCACTATTGGGTACGCGCTAATGTGACGCCAGTCTGGCAGGATGGAAACTTAACAGGCTATATCTCCGTGCGGAATATTCCAGCACGCGAAGAGATCGCTGCCAGTGAAAAACTCTATGAGAAAGTACGCAATAACGAATTAACGCATCATCGTTTTTATAAGGGATTATTGGTTCGTCGCGGTTTATTTTCTTTCATGTCTCTTTTTAAACGACTCAGTACCAGCAAAAGAATCTATCTCGGTATTACAGTGACGGCCCTGTTTTCCTGTTTGCTGATTTTATTATTCCCGAATACGCTTACACAGTTCGGCGGTCTGGTTCTGCTATTTATAACCCTGGCATATTATCTTCATGCACAAATTGCCCGGCCGGTAAAATCCATTGTTCAACAGATGCAGTGCGTGGTTTCAGGGCGTAAAACCGAGTATTACCACTTTGACAGGATCGATGAAATCGGTCTGATGATGCGTCTGGTCAACCAATCCGGTTTAAACCTGAATTCTCTGGTCGACGATGTCGGGGCGCAGATTAACGGGATTGGCACTATCAGCCAGCAGGTCGCCAAAGAGGGCGCGGATCTGCAGGCGCGTTCTGAAGAGACCGCAGACTTTCTGCAGCAAACCGCAGCCGCAGTGGAAGAAATTGCCAGTGCGGTTAAGCAGACGGCGGAAACCGCAAAAGAAGCGATCCTGATGGCGGATCGCACCAGTGCCAGCGCCCACTGCGGTGAAGCGATGATGAAAGAGACTATCGGCATGATGCAATCCGTTTCGCAGGATAACAGTCAGATCGTCGATATCATCAGCGTTATCGATCGCATCGCCTTTCAGACCAATATACTGGCGCTAAATGCTGCCGTTGAAGCGGCACGCGCAGGTGAAGCCGGGCGCGGTTTTGCGGTGGTGGCGGCTGAAGTGCGAAACCTTGCGCAGCACTCCGCGACGGCGGCTAAAGAGATCAAAACGCTTATTGAGAAAAACGTCTCCAGTGTGAACGCGGGTGTGGAAAAGGTGGAACAAACCGAAACGCAGCTGACGGTCATGATCGACAATGTTCTGCAGATGTCCTCCCTGATTAAGGAGATCGGTCATGCCACGCAGGAACAGACTCAGGCGCTGACGCTTATCAACGCGTCCATCTCCCGTATTGGTGCAATGACGCATAACAATACGGGGATGGTGGATAATGTCACTCAGGCCGCTAATCACCTGACGCAGCGCACAACGCGCCTGCAGCAGGCAATTTCCGTTTTTGGCGGTTAGTCGTTCAGGCACTGCTCGTCAGTAACTTTTTCCAGCCACTTTACCGGGCTACCGTTTACGGATTTGGCGATGGCAATGTGCGTCATCGCCCTGGTTAAGCGGCTCAGCCTCTTTGCCCCACTCCTGTAACCAGCCACGACCCTGCGTCACGATCATCTTTATTACCCAAGCCGTCGCCAGCATACCCTCGCCTTTTCGTTGCTGATTGAAGCGTTGCGTTTGCAATGAGTTCATTTCACTGCGCAACCATTAAGCAATATTGATGAATAAATCATCAAGTCACTAATGGGTTCGTCTAAAAAATCATCACGATTCAGCATCTTGTGATCCACGTCTGCTCTGACCACACGATTTCCTTCGACCTGCATCACTTTCGGCACGGTTATATTTTGCGTCGCTTATGAATTGCAGGTAGGATGCCTCGCCATGTTTCGCCTTATCCATACGTAGAATCACTGGGAAGGCGACATGTGTTTGCGCAGAAGCAATCGTTTGTATTGCACTCTGCCAGGCAGGACTATCACGATAATGGTTCAGACAGGCAAACAGGTAACTCAATGAAAACAAGCAATAAAAGCGCAGCCGATCATCATGCTGCTAAACGTCGCTGGTTGAATTCCCACGAAGAGGGCTACCACAAAGCGATGGGCAACCGTCAGGTTCAAATGATCGCCATCGGCGGCGCTATCGGAACGGGTCTGTTTTTAGGTGCAGGCGCTCGCTTGCAGATGGCGGGCCCGGCTCTCGCCCTGGTCTATCTGGTGTGCGGGATCTTCTCTTTCTTTATTCTTCGTGCACTGGGCGAACTGGTATTGCATCGCCCTTCAAGCGGCAGTTTTGTCTCTTACGCCCGTGAATTCCTCGGTGAAAAAGCGGCTTACGTTGCAGGCTGGATGTACTTCGTCAACTGGGCGATGACCGGTATTGTCGATATCACCGCCGTGGCGCTGTATATGCACTACTGGGGCGCGTTTGGTGATGTGCCGCAGTGGGTCTTTGCGCTTGGCGCGTTGGCCATTGTCGGTACCATGAACATGATCGGCGTGAAGTGGTTTGCGGAGATGGAATTCTGGTTTGCACTGGTCAAAGTGCTGGCCATCGTCGTGTTCCTGATCGTGGGTACTGTCTTCCTCGGCAGCGGTAAACCACTGGATGGTAATGCCACTGGCTTCCATCTGATAACCGATAACGGCGGATTCTTCCCGCACGGTCTGATGCCGGCGCTGGTACTGGTTCAGGGTGTGGTGTTTGCCTTTGCCTCTATCGAACTGGTGGGTACTGCTGCGGGTGAATGTAAAGATCCGCAGACGATGGTGCCAAAAGCCATTAACAGCGTGATCTGGCGTATCGGTCTGTTCTACGTTGGTTCCGTGGTACTGCTGGTTCTGTTACTGCCGTGGAACGCCTATCAGGCGGGTCAGAGCCCGTTTGTGACCTTCTTCTCTAAGCTGGGCGTGCCTTATGTTGGCAGCATCATGAACATCGTGGTACTGACCGCAGCGCTCTCCAGCCTGAACTCCGGGCTTTATTCTACCGGCCGTATCCTGCGCTCCATGTCCATGGGCGGTTCTGCGCCGAAGTTCATGTCGAAAATGAGCAAGCAGCACGTGCCGTATGCCGGTATTCTGGCGACGCTGGTAGTGTATGTATTCGGCGTATTCCTGAACTATCTGGTCCCGTCCCGGGTCTTCGAAATCGTTCTGAACGTTGCTGCGCTTGGTATTATCGCATCCTGGGCCTTTATCGTGGTCTGCCAGATGCGTCTGCGTAAAGCCATTAAAGAAGGTAAAGCCGCTGACGTGAGCTTTAAGCTGCCTGGCGCGCCGGTGACCTCCTGGCTCACCCTGCTCTTCCTGTTCAGCGTGCTGGTACTGATGGCGTTCGATTACCCGAACGGCACCTACACCATCGCCACTATACCGCTGCTGGCTGTACTGCTGATTGCTGGCTGGTTTGGCGTGCGCAAACGCGTTCACGAAATTCACAGCACCGCGCCGGTTCATCCTGATGATGAAAAACACGACGCGCCGCTGGTTGAAGAAACGTCGCGTTAATCATTAAAAAGGGAAGGCAGATGCCTTCCCTTTTTTTTACATCACAGCGTGATACGAATTACGTCGTCAGGTTGGGTCGCTTCCTGCTGACGGGTAGATTTCTGTTTTACCGTCACATACAGCGTTTTGCCATCCGCAGAGAGCGCCAGGCTGTTCG
The DNA here is from genome assembly GCF_016809815.1 of Enterobacter sp. E1. Lineage (NCBI taxonomy): Bacteria > Pseudomonadati > Pseudomonadota > Gammaproteobacteria > Enterobacterales > Enterobacteriaceae > Enterobacter > Enterobacter sp. E1. The sequence goes on from NZ_JAFBJM010000004.1 coordinate 135,778, forward strand.
GGTAGACCGGCGTGTCGAAGGTTTTCGTCACTTTGTAAGATTTCGCGTCAATCACGCTCACCTTACCGGCTTCACGGTGCGTCACATACGCTTCATTGCGTACCGGGTTAAACAGCACGGCCAGTGATTCTGGTGCTGAGATTTTCTCGATCACGCTGCCGTCTTTCAGGCTCACCACCAGCACTTCCGGCTGTTTTGAATCAGTCAGGAACGCGCGCCGGCCGGCAGTATCGAGGCTCAGATTCAGGTAGAAGTGCTCTTTCCCGTCGTCCTGCACTTTTTTACGACTCAGGATTTTGTTGGTGGCCGTATCAATCGTCACCAGCTCACCGTCGGCATTGGTGGTATAGAGGCGTTTCGCCTGCGCATCCAGCGCCAGGCCGGTGCTATAGGTGCCGGTATTAGCAATAGTCTCTTTCAGCTTCAGCGTTGCGCCATCCACCACCCAAATCACGCTCTCTTTACCCACACCAGTGATATAGACGGTGTTAGTGCTGTCATCAGCCACCAGCTGGCGCGGCTGCAGCGGTTTGACGGTTTCACTGCGCTGGCGATTATCGAGCACCAGACGCCCTTTCACGTCGCCCGTTTTGGCATCAATCGCCGTCACCGCGCCGTTGATGGTGTTACCGAACCACAGCGTTTGGCTCGCCTTGTCAAAGGTAGCACCGAAAGGTTTGAGATCGCTATGAATCGCCTGCGTCACGTCCAGCGTGACCGGGTCAAGGCGATAGATAACCCCGCCCTTATCGGTTTTACGGCTTTGCGACGTCGCAACCCACAGCGCATTCTCCTGCTGGCTTACCGCCATTTCATACGCCCCTTTCCCCACCGCTTTACGCAGGATCTCTTCGGCGGCGTGCACCTGGAAGGTGCTGGCAAACAGTAACGTAGCAGACAGCAGAGAAAGGCTCAGTCGCGGCGAGCACAGATGACGTAAAGACATAACAATTCCTTTTCTGAAAAGAGGGTTTTCTGCTGACATCACTTCCGGCAGGCAACGTCCTGGCATTGCCTTTTGATAATGAGAATAGTAATCATTAATCAACAAAATGTGGAGTTTTTCTTTCCCTCGCCCACATTCATTAACGCAACGTGCGGTTAAAGTTTTCAAAACATTTACAAAACCTTTAACATATAGGCACATGTTCCATTTGGTTCGTTTAGATACCACAACCGGTTTTACTCATGAAAATCATTTCCGCCCGTAAGGCATCTCTGATGCTGGTTCCTGTTATTGTTGCGCCTCTCACTGCGATGAGTGCGGATGAACAGACCATGATCGTCAGCGCTACACCGCAAACTGTATCGGAACTCGATACTCCAGCCGCGGTGAGCGTCGTGAATGGCGATGATATGCGTCAGGCCACGCCACGCATCAACCTGTCTGAATCACTGGGTAGCGTTCCAGGCCTGCAAATTCAAAACCGCCAGAACTATGCGCAGGATCTCCAGCTGTCAATGCGTGGATTTGGTGCCCGTTCAACCTTTGGCGTACGCGGTATCCGCATGTATGTCGACGGTATTCCAGCCACCATGCCTGACGGACAAGGGCAAACCTCCAACATCGATCTTTCCAGTGTGGACACTGTTGAAGTGCTGCGCGGCCCCTTCTCTGCCCTGTACGGCAACGCCTCGGGTGGCGTGATTAACATCAACACCCAGACCGGGCAGCAGCCGCCGACCATTGAGGCCAGCAGCTATTACGGCAGTTACGGTACCTGGCGCTATGGCATGAAAGCCACGGGCGCAATGGGTGACGGGACACACGCAGGCGATGTGGATTACACCGTTTCCACCACCCGCTTCACCACTAAAGGCTATCGTGACCACAGCGGTGCGCGGAAGAATCTCGCCAATGCCAAACTGGGTGTGCGTATAGATGATGTCAGTAAACTCACGCTGATCGTTAATAGCGTGGACATGAAGGCTAACGATCCGGGTGGACTCGATTACCAGGAGTGGCGGAATGACCCGCGCCAGTCTCCGCGCGGCGATCAGTACAACACCCGTAAGACCATCAAACAGACCCAGGCCGGTCTGCGCTATGACCGCCAGCTCAGTGCCCAGGACGACCTTAGCGTGATGATGTATGCCGGTGAGCGTGAAATGACGCAGTATCAGTCAATACCTTATCAACCGCAGCTTAAGCCATCTCACTCTGGTGGTGTGATTGATATGCAGCGCCATTACCAGGGCGTTGATACCCGCTGGACGCACCGTGGCGAGCTGCTGGTGCCGGTGACCCTTACCACCGGCCTGAACTATGAAAACCTGAGCGAAGATCGTCGCGGGTATGAAAACTTCGTGATGAATAACGGCGTGCCGGAATACGGTGTGAAGGGTGATAAGCGCCGTAACGAGCGTAACCTGATGTGGAACGTCGACCCTTATCTGCAAAGCAGCTGGCAGCTGACACAGAAGCTCTCTGTGGATGCGGGTGTGCGTTACAGTTCGGTCTGGTTCGACTCCAACGATCATTACATTACGCCGGGCAACGGGGATGACAGTGGTGACGCGAGCTATCACAAGTGGCTCCCGGCGGGCTCCGTGAAATATGCCATGACGGACGCGTGGAATCTCTATGCTGCTGCCGGGCGCGGATTCGAAACGCCAACAATCAACGAACTCTCATATCGTTCAGATAACCAGGGCGGTCTGAATATTGGCCTGAAACCTTCCACCAACAATACGTATGAAGTGGGGAGCAAAACCCGTATCGGCAATGGTCTGCTGACGGCTGCGCTGTTCCGTACAGATACTGATGATGAGATCGTGGTCGATTCCAGTTCCGGCGGCCGTACCAGCTATAAAAATGCCGGTAAAACCCGTCGTCAGGGGGTGGAGGTTTCCCTGGACCAGCAGTTTGCTGAAAACTGGAAGCTGAAAATGGCGTGGACCTATCTGGACGCCACCTACCGTACCAACGTATGCAGCGACGCAGACTGTAATGGAAACCGCATGCCAGGTATCGCCCGCAACATGGGTTATGCCTCGTTTGGCTGGCAGCCGGAGGAAGGCTGGTACGCAGGTTCAGATGTCCGCTACATGAGCGATATCATGGCCGACGACGAAAACACGGCGAAAGCCCCGTCGTACACCGTGGTTGGGCTGAATACCGGGTATAAACTCAACTATGGTAACTGGGGAATGGACGTCTTTGGCCGCGTAGATAACCTGTTCGACAAAGAGTACGTCGGCTCGGTTATTGTCAACGAATCCAATGGTCGTTATTACGAGCCTGCACCCGGGCGTAACTATGGCGTAGGTATGTCGATCTCTTATCGCTTCGAGTAAGCAAAAAGAAAAGTTTATTTTATTAATGAAATAACCCTCCTGATGGCAATAAGCCATCAGGAGTTATTCACCGAATAAATAATTAGCTACGGTATATAGTCGCTGTGTTAAATAATCTCTTAGTTAAAATATTGTCGCTGTAAAAGAGAATTTGCTTCATCAATCAACTTATCAATCGCCTTCTGGCAGTCGCCCACATCCCGTCGCTCAAGGGCCGCAAGTAGCTCATCATAGTGATATGTCGACATCGTGATGTCGTTGAGTTCCTGGTGCAGATAGTTAATGCACGGCCCGATGCGGACCCACAACTGTTCAATTAAGGCATTGAGCGTAGGCATTTCCGCATACTGATAAAGCGTAAACCGGAAGACACGATTCGCATGCAAGGCCTGCTGAACGTTACCATTACGCATGGCGTCATGAAAGGCGTCCGACAATTTGTGCAGCACGTCCAGCTTGCCGTCAGACATATTCTGACATGCTGCGGCAACCGCCATCGGCTCAAGTTGTTTTCGGATGGCATTAATCTCGTTATAACGCTCCAGCGTCACCTCAGGCACCAGAAATGCCTGTGCTGGCGTGGCATGTAACGCTCCTGATGACACCAGACGCAAAAGCGCCTCACGAACCGGGGTAATACTGGTGCCTAATTTATCGGCGATCTCTTTCGTAATCAGTCGTGCCCCAGGTTTGAGTGAGCCTGTAATTAACGCTCCTTTCAAACTGAGTTCAACTTGCATGGTAAGACTGATCCTTTGCGCTTTTTCTAAATGATCCAAATCAAGCATGTTCAATTCCTGTAGCTAAAGCTCAATGCTATTTTTAAACGTCAGTTTAATAAAACGACGCCGGTCCGATATATCCTGTATCGTCATGCCTGGTGGTGGGAAGTACGTAAAAACATCAAAACGTGCAAAATTTGTATTTTTCGTTTTCGGGCTCATCCGGGATGATGGCGCGAAAAGCCATGTCAGTTAATTAAAGACAATATATCGTATCTTCACAAATAAATATGGCGGGAAACCCCGCCATATTGTGGTTTATTTATTGTCGCCCACGACGCGAATCACGACTTTGCCGAAGTTTCGCCCTTCCAGAAGGCCAATCAGCGCCTCAGGCGCGTTCTCCAGGCCGTCAGTCACCTGTTCACGATAGTGAATTTTGCCCTCCTGCACCCAGCGCCCCATCTCTTGCTGGAACTCTTTAATGCGATGCCCATAGTCCTGGCCGATGATAAAGCCCTGCATACGAATGCGTTTCTTCAGAATGGTCGCCATCAGGAGCGGCAAACGGTCCGGGCCGTCAGGCAGACCCGTCGCATTATAGCCACTGACCAGACCACACACCGGGACGCGCGCGGAGGTATTCAGCAACGGCAGCACGGCGTCAAAGACTTTCCCACCGACGTTTTCATAATAGACATCAATTCCTTTCGGACAGGCGTGTTTCAACTGGTCGGCAAAATCCGCAGCGTGGTGATCCAGACAGAGGTCAAACCCGAGGACCTCAACCGCATGGCGGCATTTTTCTGCGCCACCGGCCACGCCGACCACCCGGCAACCTTTGATTTTGCCAATCTGCCCAACGGTCGCGCCAACCGGGCCTGTTGCGGCAGCAACCACCAGCGTTTCCCCCGCTTTAGGTTGCCCGATATCCAGCAACCCCATATAGGCGGTAAAGCCCGGCATACCCAGAATACCCAGCGCCCAGGAAGGATGAGACGGATTTTCACCCAGCTTGACCAGGCCGCTGCCGTCCGAGAGTTCATACTCCTGCCAGCCGCTGTAGCCCAGCACCCATTCACCAGCTTTGAAGTCGGGATGGTTTGACCGCTCAACGCGACTGACCGTTCCTCCCACCATCACCGCACCGATCTCAACCGGCGGTGAATAGGATGGCGCATCGCTCATGCGGCCACGCATGTAAGGGTCCAGCGACAGCCAGACCGTACGGAGCAAAAGCTGCCCCTCAACTGGCGCAGGAACAGGTTGCTCCTCCAGACGAAAATTCTCCGCGACCGGCGCACCCTGTGGGCGGGAGGCCAGTACCCAGCGGCGATTAAGCGAAACAGATTGATTCATCAGGAACTCCTTCTGGTTCAAATGTCATTACAGCCTGGCTCACGATCGGCGTTATCGCTTTAACATTACGAGCCAGATTGGTTAAGCCGTACGACCAGATAGATGCAGGTTTCATTCGTCTCGTTGATGAACCGACAGTCATTAGGCGGCCCCAGCTCCAGACAGTCCCCGGCCCGCATCTCGTGGCGCGTATCGCCCTCCTGGAACACCAGCTCACCCATTTGTAGCCAGATAAGCTGACGAGCCAGCGCATAAGAAGAGGCAGGCATAGGCACATCGCTCCCCGCCGGGAGTTCAACCTGAACAAGGTCAATAGGAAGATCTGTGCGGGGAGAAACGTGGCGGCGAAGGTAATGCGTTTGTGGATCGCGCCAGACGGGCTGGTTGGCGAGGCGCAGTAGTTTTCCCTCTTGCATCTCGGCTCTGGCAATCAGCGTCGACATGCTGATGCCAAAAGCCCCCGACAAGCGGGCAAGCAACGTTGCCGTAGGGCTACTGTCCCCACGTTCTATCTTGTGGATCATCGCACGCGAAACGCCTGCCCGGTCAGCAAGCTCGCTCAAAGACCATCCGCGAGACTCGCGTTCAAGGCGAACTCTTGCGCTAATCCGTTGATTCATGGTGTCTGTTATGGTGTTCATGACGTCATACTATAGTGTATGAACGGCATTTCAATGGGCTTTTGATAACAAAAAAATATGGCTTATGTCATAGCTATCTGGCGATACAGTTGTGTAATATCGTAGTTAAATCGTAATACTATAGTGAACAACACACAGAGGTTTCATCATGATCGTTCGTCATGCCTGCAAAGAAGACTGCGCTGCGATAGGAGAAATATACAACCACGCGGTGTTGCACACTGCCGCAATCTGGAACGATAAGACCGTCGACACCGATAATCGTATCGCCTGGTTTGAGGCACGCACCCTCGCAGGTTATCCGGTACTGGTCAGTGAAGAAGACGGTGTTATCACGGGCTATGCCTCTTTTGGTGACTGGCGTGCCTTCGACGGTTTTCGTCATACGGTAGAACATTCGGTCTATGTTCATCCGGATCATCAGGGCAAAGGGATTGGTCGCACATTGATGAAAGCGCTGATTAACGAAGCCCGTGCCATCGGCAAACATGTGATGGTCGCAGGCATCGAAGCGCAGAATCATGCCTCGATTCATCTCCATGAAACGCTCGGTTTTGTGACGACGGGTCAAATGCCGCAGGTGGGTACCAAGTTTGGCCGCTGGCTGGACTTAACCTTTATGCAGCTGCAGCTGGATGAGCGCAGCGACCCGGACGCCATCCCATGAATCAGTCAATGACGCTGGCTTTTTTGGTGGCGGCGGGAATCGGTCTGGTGGTGCAAAATACCTTAATGGTGCGCATCACCCAGTCCTCCTCCACTATTCTTATCGCGATGCTGCTGAATTCACTGGTCGGCATTGTGCTGTTTGTCAGCATTCTGCTGCTGAAACAGGGCTTCGCCGGATTTAGCGAGCTGGCCGCTACAGTGCGCTGGTGGACGCTGATCCCGGGGCTGCTGGGTTCGTTTTTCGTGTTTGCCAGTATCAGCGGATACCAGAACGTAGGCGCGGCGACGACCATCGCTGTGCTGGTGGCAAGCCAGTTGATCGGCGGGCTGGTGATGGACGTGCTGAGAAGCAACGGCATACCGCTGCGCGCCCTGATCGGCCCGGTGTGCGGCGCGGTGATGTTGGTCGTGGGGGCCTGGCTGGTCGCGCGACGCCAGTTTTGATCGCTACAGAATGGTGCCGCCTTTCGTTAGCTGTTCCTGTCGCGCTTCCAGCTCCTCTTTATGCTGCTTACCGTGGTGTGAAATCGCGGTGCGCAGACGTTGCTGCTGGGTGTAGCGATCTTCACGGCTGAGCTCTGCATCATCGCTTAATTCAATCAGCAGTTCATTCATGTGGGTAATTACGCTCTCTTCGATGGCGGCATCGACGCGGGCGATAACATCGTTTAAATGTGACATTGTCACTCCTTGTGAATTGCCGGGTGGCGGCTACGCCTTACCCGGCAGTAATACGCTTAGTTCAGCTTCGCTTTTGAGAAATCGCTGCCCATCAGGCTCACGCTGTAACCCGTGACGTTGCTGCGGGTAGCGTAGAACGTTTTCCCGTTCGCCAGCGCGATCCACGGCGCCTGCTGGTAGAAAATCTCCTGCGCCTGACCGTAGAGTTTAGCGCGCTCAGCCGGGTTGCTGGTCAGCTTCGCTTTTTGCACCAGGGAATCATACCCCTTATCGCACCAGCGTGCTGCGTTTGAACCCGTTTTAATGCTGTTGCACCCCAGCAGTACGTCAGCAAAGTTGTCCGGGTCACCGTTATCGGACATCCAGCCGAACAGCGCAGAGTCATGCTCACCTTTACGCATGCCGGAGAGGTATTCGCCCCACTCGTAAGAGACAATTTTGGCCTTCACACCGACTTTCGCCCAGTCGCTCTGGATCATCTCCGCAATACGGCGCGAATTAGGGTTGTACGGACGCTGCACCGGCATTGACCACAGCGTCACTTCCGCGCCCTTCTCCAGCCCGGCCTGCTTCAGCAGGGCTTTCGCTTTTTCGGGGTCGTAGCTGTAGTCCTTCAGGTCTTTATTAAAGCCCATCATGTTTGGCGGAATTGGTGATTTTGCCACCGTACCCGAGCCCATAAAGACCGCATTGACGATGGCTTTCTTGTCGGTTGCGTAGTTTAGCGCCTGACGTACCAGAACATTATCAAACGGTTTTTTCTCGGTGTTAAACGCCAGATAGCCGACGTTCAACGCATCGACAGAGTGCAGCGTCAGGTCTTTGTTATTTTTAATCACATCAAACTGCACCGGGGACGGAGCAGGAATGATCTGGCATTCGTTGGTCTGCAATTTCGCCAGACGCGTTTCCACATTTGGCGTGATGGAGAAGATCAGGTGTTTTGTCGGTACCTCGCCCTCCCAGTAGTTCGGGTTAGCGACATAGCGGATCAGTGAATCCACTTTGTACTGCTGCAGCACATAAGGCCCTGTACCGATCGGCCAGGTATCCACGTTCTCTGGCGTGCCTTTTTTCAGCATCACGTCAGCGTATTCAGCGGAGAGAATAGAGGCAAAATCCATTCCCCAGTCGGCAAGGAATGCAGCGTTGGGTTCACTGAGGGTGAACTGAACATGGTAATCATCGACCTTTTTAACGTCCTGAATCAGTTTATCGAGGCCGACGTCATTAAAATATTCGTAGTTGCCCTGCGAGACGTTGTGATAAGGATGCTTAGGGTCTTTCTGACGCATGACGGAGAAAATGACGTCGTCGGCGTTAAAGTCACGGGTCGGTTTGAAGTATTTATTGCTGTTGAACTTCACCCCTTTACGCAGGGTAAACGTATAGGTCTTACCGTCTGGTGAGATTGTCCAGGACTCCGCCAGCGACGGAACCGGCGTATTTTTCACCGGATCGAAATTGATCAGACGGTTATACAACACCTGAGAGCTGGCCACGAAAGACGGGCCGGAGCTGGCGATTTGCGGGTTGAAAGACTCGGGTGAGGCTTCAGAGCAGTAAATAATGGTGTCATTATTTGCCGCCAATGCGGCACCGGCTGGTAAAAGCGTGCTCAGCGCAAGGGCGAGCAGTGTTTTCCCTGTAGACATGGTTATAACCCTGGATGTTTTATTATATAGGACAGTAATAACAGCACAGGCTTAATGACCTGGCAAATAACGAAACACTATCAGGTTATTCTAAAGTCACGTTTTTCGCTGGTTTTGCAGTCAATGCAGAAAAAGATGATTTGCCTTAAGTGCCATTATCCGTCAAGCACAACCGTCACTTTCTATGCCGCAAGAAATCGGCGCTTTTAGCGTCTCTTCCTCCGTTTGTTTGCTTCCTCATTTCGTTAAAGTAACGGTGTGAAGAAGTATATGGGATCAAATCGTGGCAAAAACTCTTTTACGCAGCGGTAATCTGGATGATTTTCAGGCCGTTGGCGGCGGCGGACAAGCCGTTTTTGAATCAGCGTTACAAATCCGGGAAGCGCTCCGGTTGCGCAAACAACAGGCCATTGTCGACTGTCTGGCCATTCCACAGGTCAACGATAGCGGTGACCGTGTAGACTGGTATTCCCCGATAGAGGGGAGTGTTACCAGCTGGAAAGCGGCCGATGAAGACGACCGTTTTCGCGCCCTGCGCTATCTGGAAAATACGCTTGCCAGCGTCGAGTCGTTGAGTAAGAAGTGCCTCCAGTCACCTAAAACAGCACAACAGCTTTTTGGTTCACTGCTGTCAAAAGCGTTCCAGTTTCCGGGCGAAAACTTTCTCTTTCTGGTCGAAGGGAAACCGGTCATTAGCTTCTGGGGCTTTGTAAACCTGAACGAAAATGCACGCGACGATGTTCTCGACTGCCTGCGTGAATCACTGATCCCTGAGCCAGCCCCCGTTGTGATTGAAGATCCTGAACCGGAACCTGAGCCGGAACCGATCATCACCTTCGAACAAGCAGACGAGCCACTGATTGCACCGTCAACGGTGGTGCGCATTACGCCGGAGGATCTGTATGAGCCAGAACCTGCTCCAGTCGCGACACAACCACAACCTGCTCAGGAACCCACCCCGACAACCGTTGTGAAAAAGCGTCGTATCCCGCTGTGGACGCTGCCCGTTGCCGCCGTGATCGTTGCCGCCATTGCCGCACCGCTGCTGTGGCCAAAACAGGCCCCTTCCGCGCAGCCAGCACCTGCACCTATGCCAGCACCTGTAGAAATTGCACCGAAACCGATCAAAGCAGTGGAACCACTGGCGATGAAACTACCGTTGCATCAGGCTGAGGTAGTGGCAAGCAAAGAAAAAGAACCTGCTCCTGCTCCTGCTCCTGCGCCCGCCCCGGTCGTTATCGTCGCGATTCCGAAAGATGCGATGGTTATGGAAGGTCAGCAAGTGAAAGCGGGATCGACGCGCTTCCTCAACGGGACCTGGCGCGCCATCCTCGATGTGAAAGATCCGGTGACCGGTAAGCCACCGTCACTGCGCTACCAGATCCAGAACAATAAAGGTTTCGCCCGTGTAGTGCATGGTGACAACATTGTCTGCCGCGCAGAGATCTTCTCCGGGCTTCACAGCAATGGTGAACTGATGATTAAGAGTCGCGGTAATGCCCGCTGCACCGACGGTTCACGCTACCCGATGCCGGAGGTTTCCTGTAAAGCAGGCACCAGCGATATCGCAGAATGTCGTGCTCGCTATGATGCAAACACCGTCGTCCCACTGACGTTCAAGAAAGCAGGTGCCTGATCCTATGCTGGTAAATCTTTGCGACTATAAACAAAGCGTCACGCTTATCGCTAACAGCGGCGTGCAGTTCCTTGATTTCGGTCTGACGCCGCAGGACACCGCCAGCAACGGGCGCTTCGTACGTAAAACCGCGAACGGCCCGCTTCTGCGTCTCGATTTCGACCTGGTGAACGGGCGTTATACTCTGCCCGGGTTGAACGGCGGGCAGCCTGAAGTGGTGAAACCGGAAACCACCATTGCGCTACATCAGTCGCTGGCGGTCCTTGATGGTGTCTGGCTTCCTGTTCCGTTCCTGCGCTTTAACCCGCCACGGACCTTTGTTGACGGCCCGGATAACTGGGCTCGCGTTCAGGTTCGCAAGCTTGATAAACCCGACACGGCAGGCAATACGCACCGCGTGACCCTCGCGCTTGACAGCCAGATTGCCGAACATGCCACGTCCGCGCTGTCCCCGGTCGAAAACGACATTCTGAACGGAACCCGTTTCGCTCTGGCCTGGCGGGATAACGAAGTGGAAAGTTTCCTCGACCAGACCTGGATTGACGGCTGGCTGCGTGAGGCATTTACCCAGTATGCCGACGGTGTTGAAAACCGCTCTGAACGTGATCTGCAACAGGCGATGCGTAGTTTTGAATATCAGGCACACTGGCTCAACCTGCTGACCATGCTCGGTGAGCAGCTTACCGTGCCGGAAGTGAAATTTGTCACTCATACGCTCAGTACCCCTGCCATTCCGGTCGACCTGATCCTCGATGTGGGCAATACCCATACCTGCGGCGTGATTATTGAAGACCACGGGGATGCGAACGATGGTCTGCGCCAGACTGCCGAGCTGCAGGTACGTTCGTTGAGCGAGCCACAATTCCTCAATGAACCCTTGTTCACCAGCCGCCTGGAGTTCTCAGAAGCGCGTTTTGGCAAGCAGCACTTCTCGGTTGAAAGCGGTCGCGAAGATGCCTTTGTCTGGCCGTCGATTGTCCGCGTCGGCGATGAAGCACGGAAACTGGCTACCCAGCGCCTGGGAACCGAAGGTAACAGCGGCATCTCCAGCCCGCGTCGCTACCTCTGGGATGAAACACCGGTGGTACAGGACTGGCGCTTTAGCCAGATGAACAGCAAAACCCAGCGTGAACCTCTGGCTACCGCGTTTCCGCTGATGAACCTGATGAACGATGACGGTGAGCCGCTCTTTACGCTGCCGCAGGACGAGCGACTGCCAGTCTTCTCGCCGCAGTACAGCCGTAGCACGCTGATGACACACATGTTGTGCGAGCTGCTGGCACAGGCTCTGGGGCAGATCAATAGCGTCGCCACGCGCTTGCGTCTGGGCTTCCCTGCGTCTCCGCGCCAGTTACGAACCCTGATCCTGACCCTGCCGTCGGCCATGCCAAAGCAGGAGCGGGAGATTTTCCGTCGTCGCATGTTCGAAGCGATCGCCATTGTCTGGAAAGCAATGGGATGGCACCCGCAGGATGAAGATTTCGCCACCCGCAAACAGCAGGAAAAAAGTGTGGTGCCGGTTCCTGAAATCCAGATGGAGTGGGATGAAGCCAGCTGCGGTCAACTGGTCTGGTTGTATAACGAAGCCATTTCTCGTTTTGGCGGCCAGACTGAGGCGTTCTTTGCCTCCCTCGCCCGCCCGGATCGTGAACCTGAGCCCGGCGCTCAGCCTGGGCGTTCACTGCGCGTCGCGTCCATCGACATTGGTGGCGGCACAACGGATATGGCGATCACCCATTATCAGCTTGATGATGGCTCGGGTAACAACGTTAAAATCACGCCGCAACTGCTGTTCCGTGAAGGGTTTAAAGTCGCGGGCGACGATACCCTGCTTGATGTGATTCAGCGCTATGTACTGCCCGCCCTGCAAACGCAACTGCAGAAATCGGGTATTGCGGACGCCTCGCTGCTGATGGCTTCGCTCTTCGGTGACTCCGGCCGAATTGACACCCAGGCAGTATTGCGCCAGCAAACGGCGCTTCAGCTCTTTATGCCGATTGGCCATGCCATTCTTGCCGCGTGGGAATCGAGCGATATTGACGATCCGCTGGCTGGCCTGCATGCCACCTTTGGCGATCTCCTGCCGCAGAAACCGACCCGCAACGTGATGAATTATCTGCAACAGGCGATCGATCATGCCCTGCCTGCGGGTTCTGAAACGTTCGATCTATTCACCGTTCCGCTGCACGTAAATTTCCGTGAGATGCAGGATGCAATGCTGGCTGGTCAGTTTACGCTGGCTTCGCCGCTCCATGCAGTATGTGAGGCGATTTCCCATTACAGCTGCGATATTTTGCTGATCACCGGGCGTCCTGGCTGCCTGCCTGGCGTTCAGGCACTGATTCGTCACCTGCAGCCGGTTCCGGTCAATCGCATCGTCTGGCTGGATAAGTATCAGGTTCATGAGTGGTATCCGTTCAGCCAGCAGGGCCGCATTGGCAACCCCAAATCAACAGCCGCCGTGGGTGCGATGCTTTGCAGCCTGGCGCTTGATCTGCGTCTGCCGCGCTTTAACTTTAAGGCAGCAGATATTGGTGCGTATTCAACCGTGCGGTATCTGGGTGTGCTGGATAATACGGTCAACACCCTGCGCGAAGAGAACGTCTGGTATCAGGATATCGATCTCGATAAACCCGGTGCGAAACTCGACGCGCGTCTGCACTTCCCGCTGCGCGGTAACGTCACCCTCGGCTTCCGCCAGCTGGCAAACGCACGCTGGCCGGCCACACCGCTCTATACACTTAGCATCAACTCGGCTGAACTGGCCAAAGCGATTGCGGGTGATGGCGTGCTGAACGTGCGGCTTAAACTCTGCGGTGGCAGCAAGCAGGAAGGCCCGGAGTCCTTCGAACTGAGCGATGCCTGGCTCCAGGACGGCACCCCGGTCGCCCCTGACGCGTTAACCTTCAAACTGAATACTCTGGCCGATCGCCGTCATAGCGGTAGCCACTACTGGATCGACAGCGGGAGCGTATACCTGAAATGACAGTGACGACGACCACCACTCAGGCTCTAATCGGGTGGATTAATGAGACGCGCCTGAACGCCCCGGTGCTGGATAACGATGCCGACGCCCTGCTTGCTCGCATCAACGCGGTGCAGGCGCGGGAACAAGCCATTGAACATGCCCTGACTCGCCAGAGCAGCATTGGGCTTTACGGTCATTCTCAGAGTGCAAAAGCGCACCTGCTTTTGTCTCTGTGCGGTAGCGGCAACGGACGCCTGAACGTGACACCAGGCCAGCGCACCTTTGACTATTTTTCCCATATCAATCCGGGACATGCCCTGACAAACATGGCCGTCCGCTTCACCCGGGGACATGCAGACGTCATTGATGAGGCGTTTCCTCTGCGTCTGAGTCTGATCACCGAGGCCGAACTGGTACAGCTGTTTATTGCCCGCACGACGCAGCACCCGCAGATGCGCGCCGTGGATAAAGCCGTCATTGAGACGCGCCTGGAAAAATGGCGCGGTCTGCGTCAGCCGCAGGGCGTGCCTGGCATCACGTCTCAGGAAGTCGGGGCAATTGCCCGCTTCTGGCAGAACACGGTACCCGCCGCAAAACAGCAAATTGATGATGCCCTGTGGCACCAGTTTGCCCAACTGGTCCCCTCCCTTGATCTCAGCACGCGAGCCAGCGTCTGGTCACTGTTGTGGGGTGAGCAACAGGAGTTGACCCAGCAGTGGTTAAAACTCGCCCATGTGCTGCATCAGACCAGCCATGCCAGCGAACTTGCCGCGCCGCTTAGCCTGCTGGTGGATAGCTTCGGCCTGCCCGGTGAAGGGTTCCTGACGCACGACGGCACGTTAACCCTTCAGGAAGCGCAGGAGACGCTGCTTCATCCACTGAATAACGGTGAGATGCTCAATGCCATCAGCATCCCCGTCGATGTGCTTGCCTTCCTGACCCGCGAGCTGGTGTTACCGGTTGAGAACAGTGCCCTGGATAATGTCGATATTATTGATATTCCTGTATTTGAAGAAAATAATGCCGATCCGTTACACCAGGCTAAATCACAGTGGCTGCTTGAGCACTACCGTCAACAGCTACAGCCAGATGTTCTGGTTATTTGCAATGCCACCGCACAGCACGAGCAGACGGCCAAAAAAGCAAAAGTGTTAATGAACTGGGTCAAAGAGACACAGCCTGCTGAAGAATCTGCCCTGCCGGGTCTGGTGTGGGCAATTACCCCTCATGACGCTCGTTTTACCACCAGGCAGAATCTCGATGAAGCCGTACAGCATCTGCTCGGTAAACCGGGTTTGCGCTGGGGCACCCTCCAGGCACTGGACAGCCACAGCATGCAGCGCGTGATCGAGTGGTTGTCTCAGGCTACATTACCTGCCCAGCGGCAGAAGCGTCTTAGTACGCTGAAAAACTTGCTGCGGCAGGAGCTTTCGTCTCTGATGCAAAGCTATCTGGCGCCGCTGGTTGAGGCCCCCGGAGCCAGACGAACCCGTGCAGAAAGTATGGTGCGAACCCTTCAGGGCTGCGCCGCCCGCCACGGTGAACTGCTGGAGGGTCTTCTGCCGCCGCTTAAAGCCTTTGAAACCCTGCTGGCCGTTCAGCAACCCCGTGAGGAGCAAGTTAACGGGTTGTTTACGGATTCCATTGACCTGTTTGCCGATAACGCACAGGAAAGTACCGGCATGTTCCAGACCAAAGACAAAGCGCGTCTGGCACACCGAGTGTGGATAAATCATCTGCGTCAATGGAGCCGCAATGATGCCACGGCAGCCCGTCTTGGACTGGAGCCCGGGGTGTTGCAGCAAATCGCAGATGTTCTGGTGGTAACCAGCTACCGGCTTAACCTGCCTCAGCAACTTCAGCGCATTGTTGAAACGGATAAAAGTAGCGCCGCACAGCTGCATGCTGTGATGGGTAACTTTGTTGGCTGGTTGGGTTACGACCAGACACCTGTTACAGCACGTCCGGCAAGCCGCATCCGTAAGGGTAATGCCATCTTTGTCACACCGGTGGTGAGTAGCGCGGAACCTCGTCTTACCCGACTGGGGGAACAGCCCGTACATGCAGCTACCGCGTATGTTTACGACTGGCTGGTTGCGCTCTATAGCCGGGCGATAGAGAACATTGATTACCAGCATCCGCATGATGTTCAGCCCGACTCTCGCCAGGCGCTGCAGGCATTATTGCGCTGATCTTTTTAGCCCGCAGCAATGCGGGCTATTATCACGCTGCCACGCACTCTGCTAATGCTTGTGCCAGCGCGGACGGGTTTTCCCAGGACATTGAATGCCCGGCTGCTGGGATGATTTTCACTTCAACGCCCTTCTGCTTCAGATTATCCACATCGTTATCCGGCAGCGACAGCTCGCCGAAAATCAACGTCACCGGGCAGGTCAGAGACAGGAATTGTGCTTCCCATTCAGGTTCCACACCTTCCACCAGGCTTGATGCGCCCCGCCACACGGCATAAGGGGCATAACTCTGCAGGCACCCCGCCCACGCCGTCGTTTCTGCGCTGAGCATGACACCATAACCCCGTTCCAGAAACTGTTGCTCGGTTTGCGCTGCGATAGACCGGCTGAACATTCCGCCACCTGCGTGAAAATTGGGTTCTGATACCATCACCCCTCTGACGCGCGGTGCCAGCAGACCCGCTGCTTCGATAGCAATGCTGCCACCCATGCTGTGGCCATAGAGCCAGAAGGCATTCAGTTTAAGATGGTCAATCAGTTCCGCCACAACGTGCGCCTGGTCGGTGGTTTTGTAGCTGTAGTGCTCAGGCTTATCGCTATAACCGCTGCCGGGCAAATCAATAAGAATGGCTCTGCGCGCGCCAAATGATGGATCACGAACGACTCGGGGGTATTCATAGGAAGAGGCGCAACCCAACCCGTGAATGAAGACGACGGGATCGTCAGCACCGGGCAAATCATGCCAGCGCACAGTGCAACCAGCCTGTTGCGAGTAAAAACTGTTCATAAGCACTCCTTTTATGATGCACTGTGTATTTATACAGTTATCACATCTGGAATGCTATGTTCATCTTTTAAAACTGGAAGCGAGCTTCAGAAAAGCGAGACCAGCAGCGCAACGGGAAAGCTCATTGGCCAGGTAGATCCCACCAGAAAAGCACTCAGCAGGCGTATACGTTTACGGTCTTTAGAGAGGAACCAGGTAATTAATGCGCAGATGGAAGCCATGATTGCGTAAAAAACCAACATCTTTTGATACAACGTCATTCTGTATACCAGAGCCGAAAAAATAACCGCACGCAATATGCGTCATATGTTGATACAGATCAAGTTTTTTCGTTACAGAATAACCACTTAAAAATTATGGCTAATAACAATTGGGTATTTTACGCAACATTAGTGGCGAAATGAGAGTACACCCGGCCGCGCAAGCGACCGGGCATGATGGTCAGTGTTTAATCATGACATGCCGGACAACCGTATAATCCTCAAGCCCGTAAACCGACATATCTTTTCCGTATCCAGACAATTTCATGCCGCCATGTGGCATTTCGCTCACCAGCATAAAGTGGGTGTTCACCCAGGTACATCCGTACTGCAGGCGCGCACTCAGGCGATGGGCGCGCCCAACATCTTTGGTCCAGACCGATGATGCCAGGCCATATTGCGAGTCGTTAGCCCATGCCAGCACCTGCGCTTCATCGTCAAACTCGGTCACGCTCACCACCGGACCAAACACTTCTCGCTGAACAATGGCATCTTCCTGTTTTGCACCCGCCAGCAGGGTTGGCTGGAAGTAGTAGCCCGTCCCCTCTTTTTTACTGCCTCCCGTGACAACGCGGATATGGCCGAGCGCTTTCGCCTCATCAACAGCTTTACAGACCCGTGAAAGATGGGCGGACGAACTGAGCGGCCCAAGCTCGGTAGAGGCATCCTCCGGGGCACCCATTTTGAGGCTGGCTACTGCTGTCCCCAGTTTTTCAACAAGCCGGGCATAAATCCCCTTCTGGGCATAAATACGGCAGGCTGCCGTACAGTCTTGTCCGGCATTGTAGAAACCGAAAGTACGAACACCTTCGACAACGGCATCGAGGTCGGCATCATCAAAGACGATAACCGGCGCTTTGCCCCCCAACTCCATGTGGGTGCGCTTAATCGAAGACGCGGTATGCCCGATGATATGTTCCCCGGTGGCAATCGAACCGGTCAGTGAGACCATACGCACTTTTTCATGTCCGGTCAGCGGATCACCTACCGTTTTACCTCGACCAAACAGCACGTTCAGAACGCCTGCCGGGAAGATATCTTTCGCCAGTTCTGCCAGTTTTAAGGCTGTCAGCGGCGTAATTTCAGAGGGTTTGATCACCACACAGTTACCGGCCGCCAGCGCAGGTGCCAGCTTCCATGCAGCCATCATCAGCGGGTAGTTCCACGGTGCGATAGAGGCGACAACACCAATCGGGTCGCGACGGATCATCGAGGTGTGGCCATCAAGATATTCCCCGGCGGCCAGCCCGTTCAGGCAACGCGCAGCCCCGGCAAAGAAACGAAAAACGTCGACGACGGCCGGAATTTCATCACCCAGAACACAGTGCAGCGGCTTGCCACAGTTAAGAGACTCAAGCCGGGCAAACTCTTCACCATGCGCCTCAATGACATCAGCCAGTTTCAGCAGGCACTCAGCACGCATTTTAGGTGTGGTTTGGCCCCATTCGCTGAAAGCACGATCCGCAGCCTGAACGGCCGCATCAACCTGAGCAGGTGAGGCTTCAGCAATCTCCAGCAGTACCTCTCCGGTGGCAGGGTTATAAACCGGCTGTTTTTCTCCTTCTCCGGCAACCAGTTCACCCTTTATCAGCAGATGTTTTTGCATAGCATTATCCTGTTGAAATTAAAGTTATTTCCCGCTACCGGCAATGTTCTCGCCGTCGCGGGTTAGCCACCAGGCTCCCAGAATGGGGATGGTCGTCACCAGCATCACCAACAGTGCAACGACGTTGGTGACCGGCACGTCGCGTGGACGCCCGAGCTGATTGAGTAACCACAGCGGTAACGTACGCTCGTGTCCCGCGGTAAATGTTGTGACGATGATCTCGTCGAACGACAGCGCAAACGCCAGCATGCCCCCGGCCAATAGCGCTGAGCCTAGATTGGGCAGCACGACATACCGGAAGGTTTGCCAGCCGTCAGCCCCCAGATCCATCGACGCCTCAACCAGACTCCAGGAGGTACGTCTGAACCGGGCAATAACGTTGTTAAACACCACCACCACACAGAAGGTGGCGTGTCCGACCACGATGGTGAAAAATCCCGGTTCGAGGTTGATAGCCTTAAATGCTGTCAGTAGCGCCAGACCGGTGATGATCCCCGGTAGCGCAATCGGCAACAGCAACAACAATGAGATCGCGTTTTTGCCGAAAAACTCACTGCGCCACAGTGCCGCTGCAGCAAGCGTGCCAAGCACGAGGGCGATTGCGGTTGATAAGGCGGCAATTTGAAGTGACAACGTCACGGATTCAATAATATCGCCGCGCCCTGCCGCCACGCTAAACCACTTCAGCGTCAACCCTTGTGGCGGGAAACTGAACGCAGCGTCTTCGGTGTTAAAGGCATAGGTCGCGATAATCAGCAGCGGGAAGTGCAGGAAGATTACCCCTCCCCACGCTGCCACTTTCAGGAACAACGGTGCGCGTTCAGAGTGCATCGAATGCTCCCAGACGTTTCACGAACGCCAGATAGAGAGAAATAAGCACGATGGGAACCAGAGTAAACGCCGCGGCCATAGGCATATTGCCGATCGCCCCCTGCTGAGAATAGACCATGTTCCCGATGAAATAGCCCGGCGGCCCCACCAGTTGCGGAACAATGAAATCCCCCAGCGTCAGGGAAAAGGTGAATATTGACCCTGCGGCAATGCCCGGGATCGCCAGCGGTAAAACGACATAACGAAAGGTCTGACGGGGACGCGCACCGAGATCGGCCGAGGCCTGCAGTAATGAAGCGGGCAGCCGTTCCAGCGCCGCCTGTACGGGCAGGATCATAAACGGTAACCAGATGTAGACGAAGACCAGAAACCGCCCCAGTCCTGAGGTGGACAACGTGTTTCCGCCAATCGCCGGTAGCGTCAGCATTGAGGCCAGGATCGGCTCCAGCCCCATATGGCTGAGAAACCATTGCGCTACGCCATCCTTCGCCAGCAGTAAAGTCCAGGCGTACGCCTTAACAATATAGCTCGCCCACATCGGCAGCATCACCGCGATATAGAAGAATGCTTTCCACTTACCGCTGGTATAACGCGCCATATACCAGGCCATCGGGAATGCCAGGATTGCGCTGGCAATGGTAACCGCTATTGCCATCATCAGCGTACGCAGGATGATATCGTAGTTTGCCGGGTTGAAGAGTGCCTGAATATTAGCCAGCGTCAGATCCGGCGTGACCGCCATAGTGAAGTCGTCAAAGGTGTAAAAACCCTGCCACAGCAGGGTCAGGAGCGAACCTAAGTAGACGATGCCAAACCACATCAGCGGAGCAAGCAGGAGCAGGAACAAGCCGAGCAATGGCTTTCGCCAGAACAGAGCCGTTATGCGGCTTAAGCGGCTGCGTGGTGCGGGAGGATGAGCGACACTCATATCCATTTCACCTCTCCTCAGACAGACGGATCATGGCATCCCGTGACCACGACGCCATCACTGCCTGCCCCGGCTCAACGCCACTCAGCATCGTGATATCACTGAGATTGGCCTGGCTCACCAGCAGTTTTGCCCCATCAGCGAGTTTGAGCTCCAGACGTGTTGCCGCCCCCTGATACTGTACCGCCTGCACGACGCCCTGAACCTGAACTTCACCGCTCTCATTGAGGCGAATATGCTCAGGACGTAGCGAGTAAGTGCCTTCCAGACCACAGACTTTCTGCGCAAGGCCAGCATCAAAGACATTGGAGGTGCCGACAAAACCGGCCACAAACGGGGTGCGCGGGCGCATGTAGAGATCGCGGGGTGTATCGACCTGCTCAATACGTCCGTTATTGAACACCGCCACCCGGTCTGACATGGAAAGGGCTTCGCCCTGATCGTGGGTGACAAAAATAAAGGTGATACCCAGTTCCTGCTGAAGCTTCTTCAGCTCGAACTGCATCTGCTCGCGCAATTTGAGGTCAAGTGCGCCTAAAGGTTCGTCCAGCAGCAAGACGCGTGGTTCATTGACCAACGCACGTGCAATAGCAACGCGCTGGCGCTGACCGCCAGAAAGTTGTGAGGGCTTACGGGCTACGGCAAAGCTTAAGCCCACTTTTTCCAGGGCATCCCGGGCCTGTGCATGGCGTTTTTTCTTGTCGACACCTTTGACCATCAACCCGTAGGCGACATTATCGAGGATCGACATATGCGGGAATAACGCATAGTCCTGGAATACGGTGTTCACATCCCGTTCCCACGGAGGAAGTTCGCTCGCCTCTTTGCCAAAGATAGCGATCGTGCCGCCTGAGAGCTGTTCAAAACCGGCAATCAGACGCAGGCAGGTGGTTTTGCCGGAGCCCGAAGGCCCCAGCATGGAGAAAAATTCTCCGTCACGAATCGCAATAGTGACCCCATCCACCGCCCGTACCTCGCCGTACAGACGAGAAACGTTATTAAACTCTACGGCATACGTCATGTTCTGCTCCCGGGCGATTAACGGCCGCCCATGATGGCGATGTAATCCTGCGTCCAGCGACTGTATGGCACGTATTTGCCGCCTTCAGCGATAGGGGTTTTCCAGAACATGATTTTGTCGAACTCGTTATATCCGTTTGTTTCGCAACCTTTATCACCCAGCAACGTACTGGCTTTACACCCTTCAGGAACCACAGGCAGTGAGCCAAACCATGCCGCCAGATCGCCCTGCACCTTCGGTGTCAGCGACCAGTTCATCCATTTGTAGGCGCACATCGGATGTTTTGCCTGCGCGTGAAGCATGGTGGTATCCGCCCAGCCAGTAACCCCTTCCTTCGGGAAGACGGTGGCAATCGGCTGGTTCTCAGCTTTCAGGGCATTCGCCTGATAAGGCCAGGCGCTGGAGGCGACGACGCCTTCATTTTTGAAGTCGCTCATTTGTACGGTCGTGTCATGCCAGTAACGGTGGATCAAGGCGTGCTGATCGCGAAGCACCTTGAGTACGGCGGCATACTGTTTCTCCGTGAGCTGGTACGGGTCGGTAATACCCAGTTGCGGTTGAGTAGCTTTGACAAACAGCGCGGCATCGGCGATGTAAATCGGGCCGTCATACGCCTGCACACGCCCCTGATTGGTTTTACCGTCCGGGAGATCCTGTTTGGTAAAGACCACGCCCCAGCTATCCGGCGGTGTCGGGAAGGTTTTGGTGTTGTACATCAGCAGGTTTGGCCCCCACTGATAGGGAGTGCCGTAGACTTTGCCACCTACGTTAAACCATTCTCCTTTCACAATCCGTGAATCGAGGGTTTTCCAGTTGGGAATGAGGTCGGGATTAATGGGCTGCACGCGTTTGCCCATGATCAGGCGCAGGGAAGCATCACCCGACGCGGTGACCAGGTCGTATCCCCCTTTCGCCATCAGGCTCACCATCTCATCCGACGTGGCCGCCGTTTTGACGTTGACCGCGCATCCGGTCTCTTTTTCAAACTGGGTGACCCAGTCATAATTTTTATCCGTCTGTCCGCGTTCGATGTATCCCGGCCAGGCAATAATATCCAGTCGTCCTTCCCCGTCACCGATAGCCTTTGGTGGTTCTGCGGCTTGCGCTGTCATGATAGTCATGCCGAGCGCACACAGGCTGCTGCGGGCAAATTTTTTGCTCATAATGGTTACTCCTGTCGCAATGGAATTTAGCGGCAGCCGTGCCGTAAAAATATCTCCCTTATTAAACGTAGACCGCGTAAATGCGCCGCACCGTGCGGCTTAAGGAAATTTCATCAAGGTGTGACCGAGGGCGCATTCCCCGTTAACTGGATTATAGACAAGGAGTTAGCGATGGGAGACGGTATGCAGATTTCCTGGGATATGGCGCCACGAAATATTCGCCGTGCCGCCATACGAATAAGGAATGATTATTTAAATGAAGGTAAGAAAAGTTTATTCCAGAATACTGCTAATTAATTTCCCCAACTGAATAACCGCCTGTTCTTCACGCTCCCCCCATGCCCAGGAGGTATTAAAACGAAAGAATGGCGTCCAGGCGTCAGAGGTGGAAAACATCTTTCCGGGGGCAATACTAATGTGGTGAATTAAGGCCTTTTCGCTAAGCAGCCCTGCATCCAGCTGCGCCGGAAGCTCCAGCCATAAAAAGTAGCCGCTATCATTATGGTGAATTTTGACCCCGGCAGGCATATGCCGCAAAAGGGACTGCCAGGCCTGCTGCTTTCGCTCGGCCAGCGTGCGTCGCAGGCGGCGCAGATGCGCGTCGTAACGTTTAGTCGCCAGATAGTCCACCAGCGCCAGTTGCATCGGAGAACTGGTCGATAACGTGCTCATCAGTTGAAGCTGCTGAATACGGCGTGCGTGTTTTCCCGCCGCCACCCAGCCGATACGAAACCCCGCCACCAGACATTTCGAAAACGATGAGCAGTGAAGCGTCATCTCCTCCCGGTCCCAGGCCTTCGCCGGAAGCGGTTTTTCCCGGCCGAAGTAAAGCTCGCTATAGACATCATCCTCAATCAGGGTGACGTTATGTTTCGTTAACAGCGCCACCAGATGCGCTTTTTTCTCGGCACTCAGCGTAAAGCCAAGCGGGTTTTGCCCATTGGTCATGAGCCAGCAGGCTTTTACCGGGTATTCATTCAGCGCCTGCTCAAGCGCATTCAGGTCGATCCCCTCGCGGACATCCGTCGCAACCGACAGCGCCTTGAGTTTCAGGCGTTCCAGCGCCTGCAATGCGCCGTAGAAACAGGGATTCTCGACAATCACCCAATCCCCGGGTTCAGTCACTGCCTGCAAACTGAGATTCAGCGCTTCAAGTGCGCCAGCGGTAATGACGATCTCTTCCGGTGAGATGTTCATCCCCTGCTGGGCATAGCGACGAGCAATGGCGTGGCGGAGATCAACATTACCCGGAGGTAAATTTTCAATGACGCTCATTGCGGTCGCCGTTTTACTGACATTCGCCAGCGAACGGTTGAGCTGCTGAAGCGGGAAAAGTCGGGGATCGGGAAACGCGGAAGCAAAAGGAACAACCGATGGATCGCGGCTGGCCTGCAATACGTCGAAGATATAGGTGTTGATATCGACCGCTTCGTCACGCATCACCTGGGCAGGCGGAGCAGGCTGTTGTGTCGTCGGGCGCGAGGCAACGTAATAGCCCGACTGCGGTCTGGCGACGATGCGCCCCTGACTTTCCAGCATCTGGTACGCGTGGCCAACGGTCATAAAACTCATGCCGCTGCTCACCACCTGCTCGCGCAGAGAAGGCAACTTATCGCCCGGCAACCATACGCCAAGCTCAATCTGCGAGATAATTTGTTGCGCCAGACGCTGGTATTTTTTCATCAGATTCTCCTTAATGCCGACAGTGTATATCAGCAGGAGAAAAAGAGAAGTTTTTGCTAACTGTTATGAAAAGCGGTGTTGATTACTTGCGGTACTCGATAACGTGGCTCTGGGCTGAATGTGCAACGGTCAGGTGATCGAGCGTAATCATCGACGATTTGCAAAAAATGCATTTCGCGCCAAACGGGTTTTTCTCAGACACATCAAAGACTGAGGTACGGTACTGCGAACCATGACAGCATGGGCAGCGGAAATGAATGTAAGAAGTCATAGGATTCTCCTGTGAACGTTAAAACGTAAATTGCTAATGGGCCTTTCAGGCGATAGTGGTTTGAAACAAAAACTAATCGGAGTGTAGAAAGAGAACCAGGAGCGGCTGCGGAGAGGCACAACGTGATGAGGACTACTTTATAAAACTACGTCAGATATTTTTTTGGACTCAAAACCAGAAGGTCATTAACGCATGGTGTTGAAGACAAAGCAAGCAGTTTCATGCGTAAAATTCATAAAAATAAATTTTTTATTCAAAAACACGATGTATATCAGATGTTCAATTCCTGATTATTCCTCCAACTGTTATAGATAAATTTTACTTTTCTGCCTCTGATAGTTTGATTTCTGCCCCTATAGCATAACAGCACACCGTTTGACATTGAGGTTGTGCATGTTTGGTTTAGATGCTTTTCATCTTGCACGGATACAGTTTGCTTTTACCGTATCCTTTCACATCATTTTCCCGGCCATCACCATCGGCCTGGCAAGCTATCTTGCCGTGCTCGAAGGCCTGTGGCTTAAAACCAAAAATCCGGTCTGGCGCTCGCTGTACCATTTCTGGTCGAAAATTTTTGCCGTTAACTTTGGTATGGGCGTTGTCTCCGGGCTGGTGATGGCCTACCAGTTTGGTACCAACTGGAGTGGATTTTCGCAGTTTGCGGGCAGTATTACCGGCCCGCTGCTGACCTATGAAGTGCTGACCGCCTTCTTCCTGGAAGCAGGTTTCCTTGGTGTGATGCTTTTCGGCTGGAACAAAGTCGGGCCTGGTTTGCATTTCTTCTCTACCTGTATGGTGGCGCTGGGGACCATTATCTCCACCTTCTGGATCCTCTCATCAAACAGCTGGATGCAGACCCCGCAAGGCTATGAGATCGTCAACGGTCAGGTCGTGCCGGTGGATTGGTTCGCCGTGGTATTTAACCCTTCCTTCCCTTACCGACTGCTGCATATGTCGATAGCCGCGTTCCTCAGCAGCGCCTTGTTTGTTGGCGCTTCCGCGGCATGGCATCTGCTGCGCGGGAATAATACTCCTGCCATCCGCGCGATGTTTTCTATGGCGCTGTGGATGACGCTAATTGTCGCCCCCATCCAGGCCATGGTCGGTGATATGCACGGGTTGAACACGCTAAAGCACCAGCCCGCTAAAATCGCCGCCATTGAAGGTCATTGGGAAAACCCGCCTGGAGAACCCACCCCGCTGCTGCTGTTTGGCTGGCCGGATATGGAACAGGAGCGCACCCGCTTTGGTCTGGAGATCCCTGCGCTGGGGAGTCTTATCCTGACGCACAGCCTGGATAAACAGGTTCCGGCTCTCAAGGAGTTCCCGAAGGAAGACCGCCCGAACTCGACCATCGTCTTCTGGTCATTCCGCATTATGGCCGGCTTAGGCATGCTGATGTTGCTGCTCGGCGTTGTGGCGCTGTGGTTACGCTATAAAAAGCGTGTTTACGCTTCTCGCCCTTTCCTGTGGTTTGCCCTGTTGATGGGGCCATCCGGGCTGATTGCGATTCTGGCCGGATGGATCACCACCGAAGTGGGCCGCCAGCCGTGGGTTGTTTATGGTCTGCAGCGAACGAAAGATGCGGTTTCAGCGCATGGTGACCTGCATATGAGCGTGAGTTTGCTGGCCTTTTTCGTCGTTTATACCTCGGTGTTTGGCGTGGGTTACAGCTATATGGTGCGCCTTATCAGGAAAGGTCCGCAGCCTCATGAATCTTATGCCACCGAATCAGACGGACGTCCGGCACGCCCACTCTCTGCCGTCACAACTGAACATAAGGAGCAGCCATAATGGGTATCGATCTTTCCATTATCTGGTTTGTCATCATCGTCTTCGCCACACTGATGTATATCGTGATGGACGGTTTTGATCTCGGGATAGGTATTCTGTTTCCGGCGACACAAAATGCCGACGATCGCGATGTGATGGTCAACAGCGTCGCCCCGGTCTGGGACGGAAATGAAACCTGGCTGGTGCTCGGCGGTGCGGCCCTGTTCGGTGCATTTCCACTGGCCTATGCGGTGATCATTGATGCCCTCACCATCCCGCTGACATTAATGCTGATCGGACTTATTTTCCGTGGCGTAGCATTCGAGTTTCGCTTTAAAGCAACGCCGGCGCACCGTCCCTTCTGGGATAAAGCGTTTATTGGTGGTTCAATTCTGGCTACGTTTACCCAGGGTGTAACGGTGGGCGCAGTGATCAACGGCTTTACCGTGACTGGCCGGGCCTATACTGGCGGGCCCTTTGACTGGTTCACCGCGTTTAACCTGTTCTGCGGTGCCGGTCTGGTGGTGGCCTATGCACTGTTAGGCTCTACATGGCTGGTGATGAAAAGCGAAAATGCCCTTCAGCAGCGGATGCGTGGGGTATCCAGAACGCTGTTAATCATTCTTCTGGCCTTCATTGCCGCAATCAGTATCTGGACACCGCTGGCGCAGCCAGCCATCGCCGCGCGCTGGTTCACGCTGCCGAATCTGTTTTACCTGTTGCCTGTTCCGGTGCTGGTGGTGCTTCTGAGTCTGTATCAGTGGCGTTGCCTCAATAATCCTGCAAGCCATAATCGCCCATTCATCCTGACGTTAGGATTGATATTCCTCGGCTTTAGCGGTCTTGGGATCAGCATCTGGCCGCATATCATTCCACCGTCAATCACCCTGTGGCAGGCCGCCGCGCCGACGCAAAGCCAGGGCTTTATGCTGGTGGGCGCGTTGTTGATCATTCCCATTATCCTGGTCTACACCTTCTGGAGTTACTACGTGTTTCGCGGAAAAATTCAGCATGGGGAGGGTTATCACTGATGCAACAACCTGTCTGGAAAAGATTGATGTGGCTGGCCATTATCTGGGGCGGAAGCGTACTGGCGCTGGCTGCGGTCAGTATGTTCTTTCGTATGTTGATGACGGCCGCAGGGTTTAAATCTCACTAATCTTCATATCGGGCAACGTCTTCGTTGCCCGACACCTGCCCGCACTTTCAGATAAACCCCATTAACGCACGACAGCGTATCGTTACACTGGAAAAAGATTCACAGTATTTATAGTTTGAGACGAAAAATGAAAAAGCTCATTGCGTTAAGCGTTATTAGCCTGGTCCTCTCCGGTTGCGTTAATCCGGGGAAAGCTTCCGTTCAGCCGGAGCAACTGAAGAATCATCGCTTTGTTCTGGAAAATGTCGACGGTAAAGCCGTGAAGGCCACAGCAACGCAACCTGAGATCAGCTTTAGCGCCCTGCCAGATATTAGCCTGGTTAATAACATTCGTGTTTCAGGCCTGATGTGTAATCGCTTCAACGGGCAGGGGAAATTATCCGAAGGCGAGCTGAAAGTCAGCGGCCTGGCCATGACGCGTAAACTTTGTACTGAACCGCAGCTTAACGAGCTGGATCGCGCTATCGGCGACATGCTGCGCAAAGGGGCGCAGGTCGACCTGACAGAAGACCAGTTAACGCTGGCGACAGCCGATAAAACGCTGTTGTTTAAGCGTGCAGAATAATCAGTAGTTACCGCAAGTTCCAACGGCAAGCGACTGTTCGCTGCAGCGTTTGCCGTTTGGCAAGGCGCACATCCCGATAGCAGAACCGTCAAGCTGGCGGGCAACAGACAACGAACCGCCAATCATCGCGCAGTTGGCCTGGCCGGAGCTGGACATCGCCGCTTTCATTCCAGGCGCCACGTGGGCCGCCGTTGCTTGCTGGACTGGTTCACTGCTACATGCCGACAATAATAACGCCGCACACCCTACCAAAAATGCTGAGCGCATGCTCTCTCCCCCATGAATAATGCGAAACCTATGCATAATAGGCATCACATCCCGTGTCGTCGAGAGCGGAAGTGCGTATTTATGCGTCCCGGAAACAATTTCTCGCAATTTTTTTGGCAAAACTTTGATCTACTCATTGATGCCGAGAATACCGAGGACACAAAAGCGAAAATCGTCGAATCCCCTGTTTGCTAGACTAAAGAGATAATATTCAGGGCTTGTCGTCTAATGGCAGCCCCTCTATTTTTGCGCAATGTAAGGGTGTCGTCCTATGCAAACTATTGACGGTAATGGTGCAGTTGCCTCAGTCGCGTTTCGCACCAGCGAAGTTATCGCCATCTATCCGATCACGCCAAGTTCTACCATGGCTGAGCAGGCAGATGCCTGGGCGGGTAACGGATTAAAAAACGTCTGGGGCGATGTCCCAAGAGTGGTTGAAATGCAGTCTGAAGCCGGTGCGATTGCCACGGTACATGGTGCGCTTCAGACAGGCGCGCTCTCCACATCGTTTACCTCTTCTCAGGGATTGTTATTGATGATCCCGACGCTGTACAAGCTCGCCGGTCAACTCACCCCTTTCGTTCTGCATGTTGCGGCACGAACCATTGCCACCCACGCCCTTTCCATCTTCGGTGACCACTCCGACGTAATGGCCGTGCGCCAGACGGGCTGCGCGATGCTTTGTGCCAGCAGCGTACAGGAAGCACAAGACTTTGCCTTAATTTCGCATATCGCCACGCTGAAAAGTCGCGTCCCATTTATTCACTTCTTTGATGGTTTCCGCACCTCTCACGAAATCAACAAAATTGTCCCGCTGGCGGACGACACTATTCTGAATCTTCTGCCGCAGGCGGAAATCGATGCCCATCGCGCCCGCGCCCTTAACCCGGAGCATCCGGTGATCCGTGGGACATCCGCGAATCCAGATACCTATTTCCAGTCCCGTGAAGCCACGAACCCATGGTACAACGCGGTTTACGACTATGTTGAACAGGCGATGACTGATTTTGCCGCCGCAACCGGTCGAGAATACAAACCGTTCGAGTACTACGGCCACCCGCAGGCAGAACGCGTGATTGTGCTGATGGGATCCGCCATTGGAACCTGTGAAGAGGTGGTTGACGAGCTACTGACGCGCGGCGAAAAAGTTGGCGTGCTAAAAGTGCGTCTCTATCGTCCGTTCTCGGCTAAACATCTGCTTTCTGCTCTACCTGAAAGCGCGCGCGCTGTGGCGGTGCTCGACCGTACCAAAGAGCCCGGCGCACACGCGGAACCCCTGTATCTGGATGTCATGACCGCGCTGGCAGAAGCATTTAATAACGGCGAACGTGAAACGCTGCCGCGCGTGATCGGCGGCCGATATGGTTTGTCCTCCAAGGAGTTTGGACCGGACTGCGTGCTGGCGATATTTAACGAGTTAAATGAAGCGAAACCGAAGCCTCGCTTTACGGTCGGTATTTATGATGATGTGACTAACCTTTCCCTGGCTTTGCCAGAAAACACATTACCATCGAATGCCAAACTTGAGGCGCTGTTCTATGGTCTGGGCAGCGACGGCAGCGTCTCGGCGACCAAAAACAACATCAAAATCATCGGCAATTCTACCCCGTGGTATGCCCAGGGATATTTCGTCTATGACTCCAAAAAAGCAGGTGGTCTGACCGTTTCCCACCTGCGCGTGAGCGAACACCCCATCCGCTCGGCTTATCTTATTTCGCAGGCTGATTTTGTTGGCTGCCACCAGCTGCAGTTTATTGATAAATACCAGATGGCCGAGCGCCTGAAACCCGGCGGTATTTTCCTGCTGAATACGCCATATAGTGCAGACGAAGTCTGGGCGCGTCTGCCGCAGGAGGTACAGGCGGTCCTCAACCAGAAGAAAGCCCGTTTTTATGTGGTTAACGCTGCGAAAATTGCCCGCGAATGTGGTCTGGCCGCGCGTATTAATACCGTTATGCAAATGGCCTTTTTCCATCTGACCAACATCCTGCCTGGCGACAGCGCACTCATGGAACTGCAGGGCGCAATTGCCAAAAGCTACAGCAGCAAGGGGCAGGAACTGGTCGAACGCAACTGGCAGGCGCTGGCACTCGCTCGCGAATCTCTGTTTGAAGTAGCGCTGCAACCGGTAAATGCTGCAAGTCCAAATCGTCCTCCGGTGGTATCTGATGCGGCGCCTGATTTCGTCAAGACCGTGACGGCGGCAATGCTGGCCGGGCTGGGCGATGCCCTTCCCGTCTCTGCCCTGCCGCCAGATGGGACCTGGCCAATGGGGACCACGCGGTGGGAAAAACGCAACATCGCCGAAGAGATACCCATCTGGAAAGAAGATCTGTGTACCCAGTGCAATCACTGTGTAGCGGCATGCCCACATTCGGCCATTCGCGCCAAAGTGGTTTCCCCGGAAGCAATGGCGGATGCCCCGGCCAGCCTGCATTCTCTGGATGTGAAATCGCGTGATATGCGCGGACAGAAATACGTTCTGCAGGTCGCACCTGAAGATTGTACCGGTTGTAATCTGTGCGTTGAGGTGTGCCCGGCGAAAGACAGACAGGACCCGAATATCAAAGCCATCAATATGATGTCGCGTCTGGAGCACGTTGAAGAAGAAAAAGTAAACTATGACTTCTTCCTGAACTTACCGGAAATCGATCGCAGCAAGCTGGAACGTATTGATATTCGAACGTCGCAGCTCATCACGCCGTTATTCGAGTACTCCGGTGCCTGCTCTGGCTGCGGTGAAACGCCTTATATTAAGCTGCTGACTCAGCTCTACGGCGACCGGATGTTGATTGCCAATGCCACCGGCTGTTCATCTATCTACGGCGGTAACCTGCCCTCCACGCCGTACACCACCGACGCGAATGGTCGAGGCCCGGCATGGGCAAACTCATTGTTCGAAGATAATGCCGAATTTGGTCTCGGCTTCCGTCTGACCGTCGACCAGCATCGCGCTCGAGTGATGCGTTTGCTGGAACAGTTTGCCGGGCAGATCCCTGCTGAGCTCAATGAGGCACTACGCGCAGAAGCCACACCAGAAGTTCGTCGCGAGCAAGTTGCTGAGCTGCGGCATGCCCTTCAGGGGGTGGCAGGTGCAGAACAACTTCTGACTGACGCTGACGCCCTGGTTGAAAAATCGATCTGGCTGATTGGTGGTGACGGCTGGGCTTACGATATTGGTTTTGGCGGGCTGGATCACGTGTTGAGCCTGACTGAAAACGTCAACATTCTGGTTCTGGATACACAGTGTTATTCCAATACTGGCGGCCAGGCGTCGAAGGCTACGCCATTGGGCGCCGTTACAAAATTTGGTGAACACGGGAAACGTAAGGCGCGCAAAGATCTCGGTGTGAGCATGATGATGTACGGTCACGTTTACGTCGCGCAAATCTCGCTGGGTGCGCAACTTAACCAGACGGTGAAAGCCATTCAGGAGGCGGAAGCGTATCCAGGCCCGTCGTTGATTATTGCTTACAGCCCATGCGAAGAGCATGGCTACGACCTGGCACTCAGCCACGATCAGATGCGTCAGCTGACGGCTACTGGCTTCTGGCCTCTGTATCGGTTCGACCCGCGCCGTGCGGACGAGGGCAAGTTACCGCTGGCGCTGGATTCGCGTCCACCGTCAGATGCCCTGGCCGAAACGTTAATGCAGGAACAACGCTTCCGCCGCCTTAATGCGCAACAGCCTGAGGTAGCTGAACAGTTGTGGAAAGATGCCGCCGCAGACCTGCAAAAACGGTATGATTTCCTGGCTCAAATGGCAGGTAAAGCCGAAAAATCAACCAGCGATTAATCCTCCCGCCCGGTTAACCCGGGCATTTTTTTGCCATAAAAAAAGCCCGATGTAATCACATCGGGCCAATCCAGTTAATTAATAAATATCTATTTAGAAAACTAAATAGCATTCATTTAAATTATGGATAAATAATCTTAAAGGCATATAACAGCACAGAGACTAGCTTACTTAATCCCTTATTAATAATTTTTATTTTATATAATTCATCACGAATTATTCATGAAACCAATGATCATTTCCGTCGTTTTATTCAGTTTAGATTTTACTTAGTTCGTAACAATTATACTTTATTACTCTTACACTGGAGTGATTTAGCATGGGACAACTTTCTCATTCGGAAAGTTCAACAGGTAATTAAATAAAAACAACTGCAAAGGAATATCACAATGCAAAGAAAAGTACTGGCTCTGATGATTCCGGCTCTGTTAATGGCTGGTGCTGCGCATGCAGCAGAGATTTATAATAAAGACGGCAACAAATTAGATCTGTACGGAAAAGTAGATGGCCTGCACTATTTCTCCGACGATAAAGGCGCTGATGGCGATCAGACCTACATGCGTTTGGGTTTCAAAGGTGAAACACAAATCAACAACATGATGACCGGTTACGCACAGTGGGAATACAACATTCAGGCGAACAACACTGAAGGCTCAGATAACCAGTCCTGGACACGTCTGGCCTTCGCGGGTGTAAAAGTCGGTGACTACGGTTCCTTCGACTATGGCCGTAACTATGGTGTTCTGTATGACATTGAAGGCTGGACAGATATGCTGCCAGAGTTCGGTGGCGACTCCTACACCAAAGCTGACAACTTTATGACCGGTCGTGCGAACGGTGTAGCAACCTACCGTAACACCGACTTCTATGGTCTGGTACCGGGCCTGAACTTTGCTCTGCAGTATCAGGGTAAGAATGAAGACGCCAGCAACAACCAGGAAGGTACCAACAATGGCCGTGACACACGCCATGAAAACGGTGACGGCTTCGGTATCTCTACCACCTATGACTTTGGGATGGGGATCAGCGCAGGTGCGGCCTATACCTCTTCTGACCGTACCAACGAGCAGGTCATGAATACCACGGCTGGTGGTGACAAAGCCGATGCCTGGACTGCTGGTCTGAAATATGACGCCAATAATATCTACCTGGCGGCAATGTATTCTGAAACCCGTAACATGACGCCTTATGGTGATAATACCGACGCCGTGGCGAACAAAACTCAGAACTTCGAAATCACCGCGCAATACCAGTTCGACTTCGGTCTGCGTCCAACCCTGTCCTACCTGCAGTCTAAAGGTAAAGACCTGGGCAACGGCCAGGGCGATCAGGATCTGGTTAAATATGCTGAAGTAGGTGCGACCTATTATTTCAACAAAAACATGTCCACCTATGTTGATTATAAAATCAACCTGCTGGACGAAGATGAAAGTTTCTACAAGAACAACGGCATCGGTACCGATGATGTTGTTGCGTTAGGCCTGGTGTACCAGTTCTAATTGTCCGGGCCCGTAAAATTATGCGGGCCCATTTTTTTTGAACCACGTCACAAAATGGAGAGTTTCTGACGAACTGGTTGAGAGTAAGTTGAAAGAAAGCTGGTTACACTTACGGTTTAGCCCTTTCATCACTAAGGACAACAGCGTTGTTAAGTCGTGTATCCGTTGCAGTACTTACTCTTTTAGCGCTTCTGTGGATGGCGCTAATTTTTGATTTTGGTGATATCGTTGGTCACCTCAGCACTCTTCTGAACCACCTGGATGGCGGTTAGCCTTAATCCTGAAAACACTCATTTTTTGCGGAAAAAGAGATAGCCAAAAACCCCACTATCCCCGTCCATAGGATGGTTAACCCCGTCCATCACCGTAACCTCCGGGAAGTCGAACGGCGATACGTTTTCAAAACAGGCAACATTCACACCGTATTCGTTCGGGTTGGAACGCCGCTGATGGAACGTATAAATCCCGCATATTGAGCAGAAGAAATGCCGGGCCGTACCCGTGTTAAATCGGTACTCCGTGAGCTTATCCTCACCTTTGGTTACGGTAATCCCCGATAACGGCGCGGATACCGCCACAGCCCCCCGCATTCGGCAAAAAGAACAGCTGCAGCGCCGCGCAGTATTAAAGCCATCAGACAGTGCGACGGTAAATACCACCGCGCCACAATGGCACTGCGCATGACGAAGTTCACCCATCGGTTACACCCCTTTCCTCACAAGCGCAGCAGCCTTAACGAAAACCTCATCTTCAACGCCGTCTCCCTTCTGCCTGCCTAGCCTGACCAGCTCATTGACGATGCTATCGCGATCGATCGGTTTCTGCGCTGAAACCAGCCCAATGACGGCGGCACCGATCGCCAGCCCAACTAAACCTGTTTGTTCATCTTTGTTTTGCATATTCGAGCTCCCTTTTACAACAGAAAAGCGTAGCAGGAATATGTTAAAACGGAATGGTGTTCAACTGCTCTGTTAATACCATGAAAGCGGTTCAAACAGGTACGACTTCCAGTATCGACAGGTACGAGCGGGTGTTTATTATTGTATTTAACTTAAGATTCGCCTGTTCAAACAAGTTTTGATATTCAGATTTTGTCCTTGCCCGCCCTCCGTCAAAGCTTGTTAAAAGAAGCAGGTCAATCTCATACCGTCCCTGCTCATTATTTTCGTCTTTGATAAGGGGTTCAAAAACCAATAATCGTGAACGTTCTTTCATTGCCTTTCTGCAGCACTGCAGTATCTGAACGGCTTTCGCGTCTGGCCAATCCATCAAGATGTATTTAAGGAGATAAATATCCGCATCAGGACAGGTCTCAAAAAAGCTACCCTCTACCGTCCTCCACCGGCGATCGTCATTCAGCAAATGCAGTCGGTTCCGCGCAAGCACATCCTTTTGGTCAAAAAGGATCCCGGTTAGGCCAGGATTTCGACGTAAAACAGCCAGTAATAGATTCCCCAGTCCCCCGGCGATATCTGCAACGACGGCATGATGAGGGAACGCATAACAATCCACAATGACTTCATTTTCCACGGATGACATAGATGCCATACCGGCATGAAAAATATTGCTGCCCGTAACCGTGTCATCATGCTGCCAGTATTCGTAAAAAGGCTTACCAAACAATTCATTGAAAACAGGTTTGCCTTGTAATATTTCATCCATTCTGGACGCTGGCTGCCAGAAAGTGGGATCGGTCAGCATAAGTACCGCTGCACGCAAGGAAAATTCATACTCAGAACAAAGGAATTTTGCTGAATGGCTAAGACTGTATTCGTCTTCAGTTAATTCGTTGAACACCCCACGGGAGGATAATAATCGCATGATCCTATGCAGATAGTCGCGATCGACATTAAGCTCCAGGGCCAGTTGCTTAATTGATTTTTTCCCTTCGATCAGATGGTCCGCGACGCCTAACACCGCAACTGCCCTAAGTGCTGCCTGCCAGACAAAACCCATACTTTGCTCTAATAAACACATCCCTTCTTTACGGCTGAGTGAATCCAGACTATTAAGCTGTGTCATATTCTGCTCCTTAACCAGTACAGACGTGTTGAACAACTAAAAAGCTGTTAGCAAGCGTAAGACTGGAAGTGAGCTTTATCCATCATGAAAAGAATATTTAGCAAAGTTAACTCATACAATTTCGTATCGCTTTAAGTACAGAATTTTCAATACGTAAAAAAACAAGTCCACTTATCATTTTTTGGAATAATAAAATAATGAAATTATTATAGAGAAAATAATTGTTGATGCTTGCTAAAACCCCGTAAAAAGACGGGATTTCAGTATTTAGAATCTGGGAGTCAGTCCGTATTTTGGTGTTTTAATATTTGCCGCCCATATCTTTATGTCGTTTTGAAGCAGTATGGTGAAATCAGACTTAAGATGCGTCACCATGCCATTAACACTATCAGCATCAATCACAGAAAAATGTTCAATTTTGCTCAGGCCCACCTGAACACAGTGATATTGTGCAGGCAGTGCTTTGCCATTGACGTTAAGCTCTTTCCTGTCTCCACCACATTGTCCTTCAGAAATATAGGACACCAGTAGATTGGCAGACCGCCGCTCCGGTTGGGATATACTCACCATGACAGGAAAACCCTCTGAAGTTTGTGTCATGTCATAAAGAACGGCATTTTTTATATACCATGTATTATATTCCCGCTCCTGAAACGCGGACCAGGCAGGTGCAGCAATGAATGCCAGCATCGCCAGTGTAATAGATTGAATTTTCATGGGATGTTGTCTTATGTGTTGTTGCACTTATTATTCAGATTGTGCAAAAAACAGCAAGCCATTGAGAATAAACCTACTACTATTAGCGGTGCCGGTGTCTGTATTGAGAAACTTTTGACGCTCTGTTAATGCCGGAGGTGTTCCTCTTTCAGCAAGGCATAACAATATTCATCACCCCATTCTCCCTTAAAAAAGATGTTCTGCCGATAATGGGCTTCCCGTCGAAAATGGAGTTTTTGCAAAAGGCTTGCAGCGCGAATATTGCGTGTATCCACAACGGCGATAAGCCGGTGCTTGTTATAGTGCGTAAATAGCAGAGTGATTATGGCATTGATAGCTTCCCGGGCATAACCCTGATTCTGATATTTCACATCAAAGGTCATACCCAGTTCAGCCTGCCTGCCCTCGTCAAAAAAATGAACACCAATATCCCCAATCACAGCCCCGTCCATTTGCCGTTCAACGATAATCTGGTACCACGTGTCATCGCAGTTAAACGCAAGGGTGTTCTGCTGAGCATATAATTTCTCCGCATCCTGCATCGTAAAACGATCCCAGCTCTGAAAACGGGCCACCTCAGGCTGGTTGCGGTAGCACGAAATTTCCGGCAAATCGGCGGATGCCAGTGGACGCAGTAACAAACGCGAGGTTTGTAATGGCAATCTGTATTCCATTATTTCTCTCTTATCTCCCGTTATCTTTGTTTTCTGGATGAGCCGTTCGGATTGCTTCAAGCCCAACGCGCTGACCGAAAGACAGTTCTAACGTGTTACCGTCAGGGTCGGCAAAAAATACATAGTAACCGACGGGATCCCCCAGCTCTTCCGGCGCTTTTCTTAACACACCTTCAGCCCTTGCCATCTCCGTTTTCCTGTCGAGTTCTTCACGGGTGGCGCAGGCAATGCCCAGATGACCAAAGTTACCCAGCGGTGTATCGGTTACGTTATCCGCCTGTACCAGCACCAGGGCGAAAGGACGGGTATGGTCGCTTAACCACGCCACTTTACGGGCATCAGGAATATCGGGTTCACGGGAGTGAATAATCTCCATACCTGCGTAACGACGATAGAAAGCAATGCTCTTTTCAAGATCCCTGACCATGAACGCGACATGTGTAAAACCGACATCAATATCTTTCATTTTAAGATGTTACTCCTTTATCAACCTGTGGCAGGCATCTTAAAAGCTCAAGTTAACTTGATGTCAACAGGCATTTCACCCGCCCCTGCCGACGCTCATGAAGAGATAAAAGGAGAGAAATGGTAGGCCGCCGCCATCACGGTGATGCTGACGATAACGCTGATAAAAAAGTACGTTTTGAATGGCTGCTTTTGGGTTTTATGGCGAAAGAGTTGTTGCCCCAAAATGGCCCCAGGCCAGCCCCCTGTCACACCAAATACCAGCAACGTCGCTTCCGGAACCCTGCGCATACCTTTACGCGCCGCCATTTTATCTGCGCCATACATGACCATCGTCAGCAAATTGATCAGCAGCAACCACATCACCACTGGATACGAGGTAAGAATGCTGCCGACCGCAGCGAGGATCAGAAGTAAATAACAAAAACGATTGAGAGTCATAGTACAAGCCAGTGGATGTTAAGCGATTTTGAAGAAGCATTATACGCGATATCACGCATGTATCAGGCTCAGGCTATTTATCTTTTGTCATTCGGAGTTGCATTGACCAGCCAATAACTTTGCGCGAGAACAGGTCAACACAGCCAGCCTTTGTGGGTTCGGGTGTAAAGTTCAGAATACCATTTAGAGCAACGTAAACCATGAGCTAGCTAAACACGTTGCTTATGTGTAAAAAGGGGGATTCATTCAGCAGGTGTTCATCGTGAAATACATTCGGCTAATTTTAAAGCTCATAACAGCATCACTTTATGTGTTCCTGGTTGTTTTTGGCTCTGGATTTGTAGGTTCCAGTACAACCAATGCAATTAACCTTGAAACACTTAACCTAAATTATTCATTAATTGCAAAGGACTCGGCAGTATACGCAATCTGCGCAACTGGTGCGGCATTGGTTGTTCCACCTGCCCTATATTTCATCCAGCATTATGTCTGGCCAGTGTTGAAGTTTATCGGCTTGAAGATTCGCTACTTCTTCCATGGATACTAAAAGTCTCGCCACTGGCGAAGCGATCTGCTAGAGCCTGCGATTCGTTTTCATACCCCGGATGCGCAAGGGAGAACAGAAAGCCTACTACTCTTTATCAAGTATCGGCGCCAGATTTAACGCTGCTGTAAAACGTGCTGGCATTCGCCGTCGGAATCCGTACCATACGCGGCATACTTTTGCCTGCTGGCTTTTATCTGTCAGCGCTAACCGTCTTTCATAGCCAGCCAGATGGGGCATGAAAACGCGCAAATGGTTTATGAAGTCTACGGTGCGTGGATTGAAGAAATGAATGGCGAACAGGTGCTGATGCTTAACGATAAGCTCGCACGCTGAAAAATTTTTGCCCCTATTGGCTCCGAAGGTAGTAATACATGCAAGAAAATCAAGCAAATACAAAGAAAGAGCAATACAACCTGAACAAACTGCAAAAGCGACTACGCCGTAACGTGGGCGAGGCCATTGCAGACTTCAACATGATTGAAGACGGTGACCGTATTATGGTTTGCCTGTCAGGGGGTAAAGACAGCTACACCATGCTGGAGATCCTGCGTAATCTTCAGCAAAGCGCGCCGGTGAAGTTTTCCCTGGTGGCGGTCAACCTTGACCAGAAACAGCCGGGCTTCCCGGAGCACATTCTGCCGGAATATCTGGAGAAGCTGGGCGTTGAGTACAAAATCGTTGAAGAAAACACCTACGGTATTGTGAAAGAGAAGATCCCGGAAGGGAAAACCACCTGCTCTCTCTGCTCCCGTCTGCGCCGCGGCATTCTGTATCGCACCGCAACGGAACTGGGCGCAACCAAAATTGCGCTGGGCCATCACCGCGACGATATCCTGCAGACACTGTTCCTGAACATGTTCTACGGCGGCAAGATGAAAGGCATGCCACCAAAACTGATGAGCGATGACGGCAAGCACATTGTCATCCGCCCTCTTGCCTACTGCCGCGAGAAGGATATTGAGCGTTTCTCTCAGGCCAAAGAATTCCCGATTATTCCATGTAACCTCTGTGGCTCTCAGCCTAACCTGCAGCGCCAGGTGATTGGCGACATGCTGCGTGACTGGGACAAACGTTATCCGGGTCGCATCGAAACCATGTTCAGCGCGATGCAAAACGTTGTGCCGTCCCACCTTGCGGATGTTGAGCTGTTCGACTTCAAAGGTATCAACCACGAATCAGACGTGGTGAATGGCGGCGATCTGGCGTTTGATCGGGAAGAGATCCCTATGCAGCCTGCTGGCTGGCAGCCAGAAGAAGATGACAATCAGTTCGAAGAACTGCGTCTGAACGTACTCGAAGTGAAATAAAATGATAGCGTCTCAGAAAGAGATTCTGAGACGCTATATCCTTTACTTCAGCAGACGAACGCGGCAGGTTTTCCCTTTAATTTTCCCGTTTTGCAGCTGTTTCCAGGCCTTATGAGCAACCGCCTGGCGAACCGCCACATAAACATGTGACGGATGCACTGCAATCTTACCGATATCCGCCCCATCCAGACCCACATCTCCGGTCAGCGCACCTAATACATCACCTGGACGCATCTTGGCTTTTTTACCGCCATCAATGCACAGCGTCGCCATTTCAGCCTCCAGCGGTACGTGGCTGACACCGGCTGGTGGGGTCATCCAGTTCAGCTTAATCTGCAGCATTTCTGAGAGAATATTGGCGCGTTGCGCCTCTTCCGGCGCACAGAAGCTGATCGCAAGGCCGCTGTTTCCTGCTCGCGCCGTACGGCCGATACGATGGACGTGGACTTCAGGATCCCACGCCAGCTCATAGTTCACCACCAGCTCAAGCGATTTGATATCCAGACCCCGCGCCGCCACGTCGGTCGCAACCAGTACACGGGCGCTGCCGTTGGCAAAACGGACCAGCGTCTGATCGCGATCGCGCTGCTCCAGATCGCCATGCAGCGACAATGCACTCTGCCCCGCCGCATTTAGCGCATCGCAGACCGACTGGCAGTCTTTTTTGGTATTACAGAACACCACGCAGGATGCAGGCTGATGCTGGCTCAGCAATTTCTGCAGGAGAGGGATTTTTCCCTGCTGCGAAGTTTCAAAGAACTGCTGTTCAATGGCTGGCAGGGCGTCAATACTGTCGATTTCAATAGTAAGCGGATTTTTCTGCACGCGGCCGCTGATGGCGGCGATGGCTTCCGGCCATGTGGCAGAGAACAACAGCGTCTGGCGATCGGATGGTGCAAAACGGATCACCTCGTCAATCGCATCGCTGAAGCCCATATCCAGCATCCTGTCTGCCTCATCCATCACCAGCGTTTGTAACGCATCCAGCGAAACGGTGCCTTTTTGCAGGTGGTCCAGCAGGCGACCTGGCGTCGCGACAATAATGTGCGGCGCATGCTGGAGCGAATCACGCTGTGCACCGAAAGGCTGTCCGCCGCAGAGGGTTAAAATTTTGGTATTTGGCAGGAAACGCGCAAGGCGACGCAGTTCACCCGCGACCTGGTCTGCCAGTTCACGGGTGGGACATAACACCAGAGACTGGGTCTGAAACATCGCGGCATCAATATGTTGCAACAGGCCAAGACCGAATGCCGCCGTTTTCCCACTGCCCGTTTTCGCCTGTACGCGTACATCACGGCCCTCAAGAATAGCGGGCAGTGCCGCCGCCTGAACCGGCGTCATCGTGAGGTAACCCAACTCGTTGAGGTTGTCGAGTTGGGCGGCGGGCAGAACATTCAGGGTAGAAAAAGCAGTCACAATAATCTCTCGTGGTCATCTTCGCAGTCAGATGGCGCGTATCCTCGCAGATCTCGCGGTTTGATGCGACATTTTAATCGGTTCTTCATCTGGCGGCGGGTCGGGCATCGGCTGAGGACGCGGGATGGGATCGGGCATCGGTACGGGATCGTTGGGGGTTGGGCCGGTCGGAATGGACTGTAACAATGGCATGCTCATATTTCCCTCCAGGTTTAGGCGTACTCTTCTTAGGGTAGACGCTGGGAAACAGGAGGC
Organism: Enterobacter sp. E1; assembly: GCF_016809815.1. Lineage (NCBI taxonomy): Bacteria > Pseudomonadati > Pseudomonadota > Gammaproteobacteria > Enterobacterales > Enterobacteriaceae > Enterobacter > Enterobacter sp. E1. Next base: position 177,051 of record NZ_JAFBJM010000004.1, read on the forward strand.
AAAAAAAAGCCGACTATGAAGTCGGCGTCGTACGAATCAATTGTGCTATGCAGTAATTCAAAAAAGGAAGTAAGACAATATGGAGCGCAACGCCCATCGCTTGACGTTGCATTCACCTGCGGGAGTAATATTGCACCTTACGGGGTAGATGTTTATTGACTTCGCTCAATTAAAAGAGCGTTTTGAACCGCGTAAAACGTGAAAAAAACGTAAATTTACAGCCATTTACTGCGATGTAACCACCATGCAACACCACCAATCACAACAACTAACATGACGCAAAAAGCGGTAAAGCCGTAGCGATAGGCATTCCCCGGAATTCCCCCCAGGTTCACACCAAACAAGCCGGTCAGAAACGTGCTGGGCAAAAATACCATCGCCATCAGGGACATTGTATAGGTTCTTCTCGCCAGGGATTCCTGCATCACCTGGGCGATTTCGTCTGCCATCACTGCCGTTCTGGCGATACAGGAATCAATTTCGTCCAGCCCGCGGCCCAGCCGGTCGGCGATATCCTGCATTCTGCGTCGCTGATCGTCATTCATCCAGGTCAGTCTTTCGCTTGCCAGACGGGCATATACGTCACGCTGGGGCGTCATATAACGACGCATAACGATCAACTGCTTACGCAATAACGCCAGAAATCCACGCGGTGGAATCTGCTGATCGAGCAAGTTATCTTCCAGGTCGATGATTTTATCGTGCAGTTCTTCGATAAACTCGCTCGCATGATCGGTAAGGGCGTCGCAGACGTCCACCAGCCAACTGCCACAGTCGATCGGCCCGGTACCTTCTTTCAGATCGTTAACAATGTCATCCAGCGCCAGGACTTTACGCTGACGGGTGGAAACAATCAGACCATCATCCATATAGACGCGCATCGCAACCAGCTGATCGGGACGTTCATCCGTGCTGCCATTAATGCAGCGCAGGGTAATCAACGTTCCGTCTCCCATTCTGCTCACGCGAGGTCGCAGGCTTTCTCCCGCCAGCGCATCGCGCACATTGTTAGGCAAGAGCGGCGTCGAAGCCAGCCAGTCAGCGCTGTCCGGATGGGTGTAGTTCAGGTGTAGCCAGCAAGGATGCTCGTTATCAATGACATCGCTATCCTCCAGCGGTCGGGCACCGCCGCGCCCATCCAGCACCCACGCAAAAACTGCGTCAGGAACGTTAAGTTCAGATCCTTTAATGCTCTCCACTGCGCCTCCGCCTTTTAAGCTCTTTCGATGTCAGTCTAGCTTTCATCAGGGGTTAAGCAACAACTATATGCGGCATCGCGCTGAAATCGCTCAGGAATTGAGCGTATTGCAACAGGTTCCTGTAGACAGTCGCAGGCAAATCATTAGAGTTAAAGAAATGCTGCTAGATTGATCTAAAAATATGCTGGGGTAAGTGCGTGACCATAAAAAAGAACTGCGTCGCATTCGATTTGCGCCTTGCAGAAATGCGCGCAATCGCGATAAAAACCAGCATGACCTGGTTCCTGTGGGTGAACATATTGTTTTCGCTGTTCATCCTGGGGAGACGTTATTTTGCTCCAATTGGGGTGTTAACACCTTCCCTTCATCCAGCAGGATTGATGGAAGGCATGGTGGTTATCATTCTTACCCTCTCGGCAGGCGTACTCTTTATACTGCGAATGGCACCGCTGCAAAACGCTCCCTGGCTCAGAAGCCTGGCCAGAGGCGTTGTTGTCGGATTAAGCCTCTGCTGGGCGACGTGCTTTTACGTATTAATCACCAGTGAAGATATTCGGATCATCTTCCCGTTCGCTGCACTCCTACTGTTTGCGTCGCTCATTTCCCTCTATTTCGACCCCAGAGTGCTATTAAGTTTTATCATCCCTGTGTGGGTGACCATTCTGGTTACCACACTGTTTCACCCCACTCAGCTCACCGTCCTGAGCGCGCTGCAATGGGTCTTACTGGCAGGCTTAATTGAATCCGGGAGACGGATCCTTAACCGCTGGTTTATTCTTGCGCTGCAACGTGAACAAGAAAACGCCGATCTTATTCATCAGCTAGGTCTGCTCGCCAGCAAAGATCCGCTGACCGGGTTAGCCAACCGTCGAAGTTTTGAAGCGCGTATGGATCAGGAAATTGCCAGCCATCAGCAGGATGGGAAAGGATTTGGATTGATTATGCTGGATGTCGATCATTTTAAACTCTACAACGACCATTACGGGCATCAACAAGGGGATCGCTGTCTGATCATGATTGCGGGTGTACTTGAATCTGCGAGCCGTGAAAACGAAGGCATTGTAGGCCGGGTGGGTGGCGAAGAGTTTATGGTATTACTCCCCGAGGCCGATGTCAGCACGGTGCGATCAACTGCTGAACGCATTTCCCGCATGCTGGAAAGCCAGGCATTCGCGCACGCCCTCTCCCCAGTCAATCCTCACGTAACGGTGAGTCAGGGATTAACGCTCTGGACACAGGGGCAATCGCCCCAATCGGTCATTGGCTGTGCGGATAAAGCCCTGTATATGGCGAAGCTGCAGGGACGTAATCGCTGGGTAGAAGCATAAAAAAAGCCCGGCGTACCAGGCTTTTTTGTTCCGTCACAGGGAGTGACCGGGTCGCGGGTGGAACGACAAATTGCCCGCATGTGATGAGAACGTGATGTCTGCCTCATCGCTATTATTAAGCCGGAAGTTACGTGTGCGCGTCTGCAGTTCAATCACCTGATTACGCAACACATCAGATGAACCATTGAGTTCCTCAGCCATCGCCACATTGCTTTGCGTGACCCGTTCAAGCTCGGACAACGCCAGAGTGATCTGAGAAATGCCTTTCTCCTGCTCTGATGTGGACGTGGAAATCTCGTCCATCAACCGGCTAACTTTTCCCGACCCCGCCACGATCTCATGCATATTCTTTTCTGCCTGAGACACAACGGTGACACCCTGAGTGACGTTAGTGCTGGTGACTTCAATCAGCGCTTTGATATTTTTCGCGGCCTCCGCGCTGCGGTGTGCGAGGTTTCTTACCTCTTCCGCAACCACCGAGAAGCCTTTTCCATGATCTCCCGCCCTCGCCGCCTCGACGGCCGCATTAAGCGCCAGAATATTCGTCTGGAACGCAATACCATCGATGAGCGAGATGATTTCTGTCATCTGCTGTGCGCATTCGGTAATGGATTGCATATTAGTCGCGACCTGCCCCATCAGCTCTCCTCCCTTGCGAGCCTGTAACGTCGCCACATTCGCCTGTTCGCTCGCCAGCCGGGTGTTATCGGCATTATTTTTAGTGCTCGCGGCCATCTGTTCCATGCTGGCCGCAGTTTGCACCAGAGATGCAGACTGTTGCTCCGTTTTCACCGAGAGCTGCGCACTTCGGGAAGAGAGTTGATCCGATAACGTCATGGCGGTTTGCGACGATGCCCTGATCTCCCGGACAAGCGTGGCAATGTTGCTGGAGAGGCTATTAATCCCGGGGATTAATCTGCCTGCACAGTTATTACCAAACTCAGGAATAGATACGCCAAGATTGCCTGCGGTCACTTCTTCAATACTTTTTTTCACAGTATTGATCGGTGTCACAAGATACTTTGTCATGTAGCCCCAAAGTAAAAATAGCGCAACGAAATTTAATAAATTAAGTGAAACGAAAAGCGAGACATTGCTGGAAAATAGAACAACAACACCTGCATTAACCAAAAAAAGACAAAAAAGGAACCAGACAATGAAGGTTCTGACACTAATATTTCTTAGCATGATTATACCCACGTTTTATATTTTGGTCGGCATTTAGACTTATAGCATCGGCTCTGAACTTTGTCCTCACAAACACCGTCGGTTTTTTGTTTTACCGTTAGCTGCCTGAGATTTAGCTTAAGTCAGTTAAAAAGAGTGTATTAGTAAAAATGTTCTGCGTGGCATGCTGCGATACTGGTCTCCTGCCACGTTAAGCGATACCATCCCCTGCGGTGAGAGGTTGTTTTTACCCTCATATTTAAGGAGCTTTGCTATAGTTATTCCTGTTTGTTTAGCAATGCTAAATAGATTAATAAATGGAATATATTTTATATCCCTTACTATTTTTAGAGTTTTAATATGACTGGCCATTTTTCACGATAAATAACTAATATTGTTTAATGCGCATGTTCGTTGCCAGATAGAGATGTGCCCGGCAGGCGAAATCGGTAGCCCTCTCAGGAGTGGGATTGCATAATGCTCAATATATCGTGGGACCCTGTACTCATCGCCATCTCTTATCTGGTGGCTTTTATCGCCTCCTTTGTCGCTCTGGACAGTGCCGGGAAAATCCCCCTTTCCAGCCGCAAGGCGGCAATGTTCTGGCGCATTGCCGGAGGCGTCACGCTGGGCATCGGGATTTGGTCAATGCACTTCATCGGCATGCTGTCGATGCAAATGCCAATGATGATGAGCTACGACCTTTGGTTAACACTTGCGTCTCTTGGTGCGGCAGTTGTTGCGTCGTCCGTGGCCATTAATATTGCCGTCACCGGCAAAAAACTTTCTCCCTTTCGACTGTTCTTCGCCACGGTGATCCTGAGTGCGGGCGTGGTGTCTATGCACTACATCGGTATGGCCGCATTGATGCTGGACGGCAGCATCGTCTGGGATCGGCGTATTGTGGGTTTATCTGTGCTGATTGCCGTTGTTGCTTCCGGCGTTGCCCTGTGGCTGGCTTTCCGACTGCGCGATATTCACAAAGGGGTTTTTGTCAGTCGCATTCTTGCAGCCTTTATTATGGGCGCCGCCATCTGTGCGATGCACTATACCGGTATGAGTGCCGCGCATTTTCATGAAATGTCACATACCCTCCCCGGTGGGATCAGCGAGCTGGGATTGTCTATCTGGGTTTCGGTCACTACGCTCACCCTGCTCGGCGTAATGCTTATTATCTCGCTTGTAGATTCTCACTGGCGCACCAATCGCCTGACGGAAAATCTTCGACAACTCAACCGCCAGTTAGAGCTACAGGCTCGCTTTGATGCACTCACTGGGCTCGCCAACCGCCACCAGATGGATATTCGCATGCAGGACTGTCTGCGCAGCGCGTTGCTCAGCAACAAGCAATTTGCCGTGATTTTCCTGAATGTCGATCACTTCAAACGCGTCAACGATACCTGGGGTCACAATGTCGGTGATGAGTTGTTAATCACGCTTGCACAACGCATCACGGCCCGACTCACGCGTGAGATGACCCTGGCCAGACTAGGAGGGGATGCCTTTATCTTACTGGTTCCAGAATGCGACGACGACAAACTCAATGCGCTGCTCGCTACGTTACTCGGGGATATGCGTCGTCCTCTTTCAATCTGTGGACACACATTAAGTACAACCGTCAGCGCGGGGGTTAGCCTCTACCCACAGGATGGAGAAACGTTGCATGAACTTAAACTGAAGGCGGATGCGGCTTTACATCACGTTAAAGAGGATGGCCGTAATGGCTGGGCTATTTACCGGACTGAAATGTCGACGGCGGTTCCGGCTAAACCTGGCTTTTTACAGGAACTCACCCAGGCACTTGAACGCGATCAGTTTGAACTTTGGTACCAACCAACCTGGCATGCCGAAGAGAAAACGATTCACGGTTTTGAAGCGCTTCTCCGCTGGCGCCATCCTGAGCAAGGGGTGTTGCTGCCTAATCTGTTCTTACCCTCGCTGGAACAAACAGGTTTAATTATTCCGGTTGGCAACTGGGCAATTGAAGCAGCATGCCGACAGCTTCATTTCTGGACTGAACAAGGTTTTAGCCAGTGGACGTTGTCATTCAACTTATCCCCTGTTCAGTTCGAACAGCCAGACATCTTCTATATCGTATCGTCGATGCTGGAAAAATATAACCTGTCTCCTTCCCGGCTGATCCTCGAGGTGACTGAGAGTACCGCGCTTAAAAATCTCGACCGCAGTATCGAGTTACTCAATGCGTTTACTCAAGCGGGGATCACCGTCTCGATTGATGATTTCGGGACTGGCTATTCAAACCTGCTGATGTTGAGCGTTCTTCCGGCAAAAGAGCTCAAAATTGATAAAAGTTTTGTGATGTCGATGCTGGAAAATGAAAAAAGCCGCAAGCTGGTGGAAACCATTATCAACATTGCGCGGACCATGGAGATGAATGTGGTTGCAGAAGGGATCGAAACAGAAGAGCAGCAAGCGGTACTGACCAGCCTCGGCTGCGATTATCTGCAGGGGTTCCTTTTTTCCCGTCCTTTACCTGCCGAACAGGTGCCGTGGCTGCTGTTGCAGAAGAACTCAGACAAACAAATTATACCAATTGGTAAAATTCATTCAGAACACGTATTTATTTCACAAAAAAATCATGCCTGACGAGTTTAAGTAGAGTATGTTTCAAAAGAGTACACACGAGTCAATCCGATCATGATTGTCAGGCACAATGTGCCGATGAACAGGAAATACCTATGTCGCAAAATGGTTTTGATGCGCTGAATGTAATTAAAACACCCGTGTGGCTTATTTCAGCTGTTTCGGAACAGATCATTTTTGCAAATGTGGCCGCAGCTCAGGTAATGGGTGACAAAACACTGAATGATTTACGCAAAGGAATTTATTCCGCGAGTGCGCAAACTGTGCTGTCGATGTACGTTTCTGAACTCAAAACGGAGCAGGAGATCGTCGAAATCTGGACCATTAAGCGGGATGGACAAGATGCTCCACTGAGCTGTCGACTCTCGCTGGCCCACTACGCACCCTATGGTGATGTGATTGTTTTCGAAGGGATCTCTTCGCAAATCGTCTCCGGGCTGAAAGCCAGCCGTTCTGCAACCTACCGGCGCAAAAAACAGGGGTTTTACGCACGCTTTTTCCTGACCAACAGCGCACCGATGCTGTTAATCGATCCTGCCCGCGATGGCCAAATCGTCGATGCAAACCTGGCTGCACTCAATTTTTATGGTTATTCACATGATGAAATGTGCAGTAAACATACCTGGGAAATAAATACTCTTGGAAGAGATGTTATACCCATTATGACCGAAATTGCCGCACTGCCCGGTGGTCATAAACCTCTCAACTTTGTTCACCGTCTTGCCGATGGTTCCACTCGTCATGTTCAGACGTATGCCGGGCCTCTTGAGATTTACGGTGACAAGCTCATGCTGTGCATCATCCACGATATCACCGAGCAAAAAAGGCTGGAGCAAGAGCTGGAACACGCTGCCTCGCGTGACGCCATGACGGGTCTGCTCAATCGTCGGCAGTTTTACACCCTTATCGATCAAACCAGCCAGAATCATCTTCCCGCGCAACAGCAATTTAGCCTGCTGCTAGTGGATACCGATCATTTTAAAAACATTAACGATCTCTTTGGTCATCTGAAAGGTGATGAAGTACTTATCGCCCTCTCCCGAACGCTGGAAGCCTGTGGCCGGAAAGATGATCTGGTGTTCCGCTGGGGTGGTGAAGAGTTCGTCATCCTGCTGCCGCGTACATCCCTCGAAACCGCTTTGCTGATTGCCGAATCGATCCGCTCTGCTGTTTCCCGCATCACTATCCCGGGCTTACCTCGGTTTACCGTCAGCATTGGCGTGGCGCGACATACCCCGGGTGAGAGTATTGATGACCTGTTTAAGCGTGTGGACGATGCGCTTTATCGCGCCAAAAATGATGGACGCAACAAGGTCCTTGCAGCGTGAAACTGGAGTATCCAGGAAAGCCCCGTTACAATGCCCACCTCGTATAAACCGAATAGCGGTGGGTAACGTCTTCAATGAGTAAAACAGAAATAATACTCACCTTAATTATTCTGAGCCTTATTATATTTGGTTTCTGGTTTATTTTTAGCGGTGAAATCTGGTACCTGGTAGAATTTCTGGAAAACAGCCTCTACCCCACTTTCGATACGCCATAACACACGTTTAATTTATTGTTTCACCTACCGAATTTGTTAGCTACCTGAATCCCTTAACGCCACGTAAAATACGCGGCGTTATCATCCAGTAACGTTGATAACGAATCACTAAATCATTTGCTTATGTTGCCCGTTCTCTGACGGGCTTTTTTTATTTCCGGCATTTCAGCCATACCAGGCTATATCTTAATCATCTTTATTCGCAGAGGTGAGGAATGATGAGCAAGAAGATCCTGATGCTGGTTGGCGATTACGCCGAAGATTACGAAACGATGGTGCCCTTTCAGGCTTTACAGATGATTGGTCACCAGGTTGATGCTGTCTGCCCCGATAAATCAAAGGGCGATTATGTCATGACGGCGATCCATGATTTTGACGGTGCCCAGACCTATAGCGAGAAACCCGGTCACCGTTTTACGCTCAATGCCGACTTTTCCGCAGTAAAAGAGCAGGACTACGACGCACTGCTTATCCCCGGCGGGAGAGCCCCCGAATATCTGCGGTTAAATGATGACGTGCTGAAGCTGGTACAGGCATTCGACGCCGCGCGTAAACCGATTGCCGCCGTGTGTCACGGCCCGCAATTGCTTGCTGCCGCAGGCATTCTGAAAGGACGTACCTGTAGCGCCTACCCGGCCTGTGCCCCTGAAGTCCGTCTCAGCGGCGGACACTACGCGAATATTGGCATCGATCAGGCACATGTGGACGGCAATCTGGTTACTGCTCCCGCCTGGCCTGCACATCCCCAGTGGCTGGCAAAATTTAATGCATTGTTAGAATAGTGCGGTAAGTAAAAACTGGCGCAGCTTAGCGCCAGTTTCGCTTAGGTGATGGCTATACGTCAGTGCTTCTCAATATACATCGTACGGCTATACGCCACGTCTTCCGGGTTATTGATAGGATACCCTTTCACCCAGGGCTTAATCAGGCGACCATTGGTGTACTGGTAAATTGGCGCAATGGGGGCTTTCTCCATGAGGATTTTCTCCGCCATGTTGTAGTCTGCGTTACGCGCTTTCGCCGTCGTTTCCAGCGTCGCCTGGTGAACAATTTTATCGTAAGCCGGATCGTTAAAACGCGAAATATTACCGGTATGAGTTGACGTCAGCAGCGACAGGAACGTCGAGGGTTCGTTGTAATCACCGACCCATGAGGCGCGGATTACGTCAAAATTGCCGGTGTTGCGGCTATCAATGTAGGTTTTCCACTCCTGGTTTTGCAGTTTGACATCCACACCAAGATTTTTCTTCCACATGGACGCCACCGCAATGGCGATTTTCTGGTGGTTTTCGGATGTGTTATACAGCAGGTTCAATTTCAGCGGGCGCTGAGGACCGTAACCCGCAGCCTGCAGCAAGGTTTTTGCCTGAGCATTCAGCTCCTGCTGTGACATCTGCTCAAACGGTGAAGACTCTGGGGTAAAGCCCGCCGTCACGTCTGGGGTAAAATGCCATGCTGGCTTCTCACCGGTCCCTAATACCTTTTCCGCCATAATGCGGCGATCGATGGTCATACTCAGCGCCAGACGAACGCGGGCATCCGCTGTCGGACCTTTTTGCGTGTTAAACGCGTAATAATAGGTACCCAGTTGAGGCGGGGTATAAACTTGCCCCGGAATATCCTTCAGGAGTTTCTGATACATGTTTTTCGGGAACGATTCGGTAATATCAATATCTCCCGCCAGATAGCGTTTGGTGGCAGACGACTCCTGATTGATTGGAATGAACGTCACTTTTTGCAGGACAGTTTTTGCATTGTCCCAGTAATGCGTATTTGGAACGACAACCAGTTTTTCATTTACCACGCGGTCGTTAAGAACGTATGCGCCATTTCCAACCAGAGCTCCTGGACGCGTCCATTCCTTACCACTTTCAACGTTGGCTTTTTGCACCGGATAGAACGCAAAGCTTGCCGTCAGGTTGCTAAACCACGGCAGCGGTTTGTCCAGTTGAACGCGTAACGTTCTGTCATCGACCGCCGTCACGCCCAGCGTATCAGGTGCCGCTTTACCATCAATAATCGCTTGCGCGTTGTTGATACCTGCCAGTGCGGCAAACCAGGCAAACGGAGACGTGGTTTTCGGGTCGACCAGACGCTGCCAGCTGTAGACAAAATCCTTCGCGGTGACCGGGGAACCGTCAGACCACCTGGCGTTATCACGCAGGGTGAACGTCCAGATACGGTTATCGTTACTCTGCCAGCGCGTCGCTACCCCGGGAGTTAATTCCCCTTTCTCATTCTGATTAACCAGTCCTTCGAAGAGATCGCGAATCACCTGAATCTCTGGCAACCCCACCGCTTTTGCCGGATCGAGCGAGGCAGGCTCATCTTTAATATGTCTGACCAGCTCCTGTTGTTGCGCCAGTACCGTGCCCTGTGGCACATCAGCAGCGTACGAGAGTGTTGAGAGTCCGCACAGACATAGTGCAGCACAAAGACGCGAGACAGGATGCTTCATACGATCCCCTTTAATGAATTCAGATAACAAGCAGATGCGTAATTATTTGTTTCGAAAAAGAGAAATGCAAATACCTTCGCCCGGAAAAGTGATTTGCGGCAATTCTCAACCGATAAGGAAACTATTTGATTAACAGCGAATTTTGCACAACACTGCCTGTAGAGACTTCTTTATCAGGATTTCGTATGGCAATCACCCGACCAAGAGCGGAACGAGGCGCCTTTCCGCCGGGCGCTGAGCAATATGGCCGCTCATTTTTAGGCGCATCGCTGATCTGGTTCCCTGCCCCCGATGCCGATCGCAATAGCGGTCTGGTCATTGCCGGCACGCATGGCGATGAAAATTCCTCTATCGTCACGCTCTCATGTGCACTGAGAACACTGACGCCCAAACTGCGGCGTCATCACGTCATTCTGGCGGTGAATCCGGATGGATGTCAGCTTGGATTACGCGCGAATGCGAGAGGAGTCGACTTAAACCGTAATTTCCCGGCAGCAAACTGGCATGCCGGGGAAACGGTTTATCGCTGGAACAGCGCCGCCGAAGAGCGGGATGTGGTCCTGCTGACGGGAGACACCCCGGGTTCGGAGCCTGAAACACAAGCGTTGTGCCAGCTTATCCATAAGATCCACCCCGCCTGGATTGTCTCCTTCCACGATCCGCTGGCCTGTATTGAAGATCCACGTCACACCGAACTGGGCGCATGGCTGGCAGAGGCTTTCGCCCTGCCGCTGGTTACCAGCGTTGGCTATGAAACGCCCGGCTCATTCGGAAGCTGGTGCGCCGATTTGAGCTTACCGTGTATCACCGCTGAATTCCCGGCAATCTCATCCGATGAAGCCAGCGAAAAATACTTAAAAGCGATGGTGGAACTTCTGCGCTGGCAGCCTCAAAGATGAAGCACGCCGCTGGTAAAATTAAGCGCCGGTGAAACGTCAACCGCCAGCCATGTCGGGCCATCCAGGTCAGCAAAACTGGCCTGATTGACCAGCGGGAGTGCCGCATTGATCGCCCGGGATGTACAAAGCATGCATCCCAGCATCACGGAAAAACCCTCCGACCGGGCCTGAGCCGCCAGGGCCAGCGCTTCCGTTAGCCCACCGGTTTTGTCGAGCTTAATGTTGATCATCTCATAGCTGCCCTGTAGCCCGCTCAGACTCTCGCGGGTATGACAGCTTTCATCCGCGCACACAGGCAACGGATGGATAAAATTCTTCAGCGCCGCATCATCCTTTGCGGGTAGAGGTTGTTCCAGCATCGCCACGCCCAGGTCAGCCAGCAGCTGACATCGCGCGGCAAGCCCTTCGGGATGCCATGATTCGTTGGCGTCAACAATCAGTGTGGCCGACGGCACTGCCGCGCGAATGGCAACCATTCTTTCGCTAATCAGACGATCGTCGAGCTTCACCTTTAACAGGGTGGCCCCTGCATCAAAAAGCAATTTTGCGCTGGCAGCCATCTGTTCCGGCTCACCAATAACAACGGTTTGCGCCGTAACGACCGATTGCGGCAAGGCCACCCCCAGCAACGATGTCAGGGATTTTTGCTGTTTAGCGGCTTCAAGATTCCAGAACGCGCAATCAATAGCGTTACGTGCCGCTCCTGCAGGTAAACGCTGCTGTAATGCTTCGCGCGAGAGCCCTTTTTGCAGATCGGGTACCAGGGTCATGATAGCCGCCATCACTGACGCAGCACTTTCTCCATAGCGTGGGTATGGCGTGCATTCTCCCGTACCTTTAAACCCCTCTTCTTCAATTTCAACCACCACCACACCGGCCTCACTTCGGCTGCCGCGGGAGATGACAAATGGGCTATGCAATGGCCAGGCTTCTTCATAGACTTTAACGCTTCTCATCACTGACTCCTTGCGGCCCGGAAAGGCGAAAAATTTGGTTTGCCGTGTTATCCGCTGATGGCATACACTAGCCCCGACGTTAACTATATGTAAACAGGAAGATATCTATGTCACAACTCGTTCATTTCCAGGGCAACCCGGTTGCTGTTGCAGGTTCCATTCCGCAGGCTGGCAGCAAAGCTCAGGCTTTTACTCTGGTGGCTAAAGATCTGTCTGACGTCACACTGGCTCAGTTTGCGGGTAAACGCAAAGTGCTGAACATTTTCCCAAGCATTGATACCGGTGTTTGTGCTGCATCCGTACGTAAGTTCAACCAGCTGGCGACTGAAATGGACAACACGGTTGTGCTGTGCATTTCCGCTGACCTGCCGTTTGCCCAGTCTCGTTTCTGCGGTGCCGAAGGCCTGAGCAACGTTATCACCCTCTCCACTCTGCGCAGCCAGGATTTCCTGGAAAAATACGGCGTCAGCATCGCGGAAGGCCCGCTGAAAGGCCTGGCAGCACGCGCTGTACTGGTTATTGATGAAAATGACAATGTCGTATTCAGCGAACTGGTTAACGAAATCACCACCGAACCGGATTACACTGCTGCGCTGGACGTGCTGAAAGCATAATAATTGCTTAGCAATCTATACAGTACTTTCTAAACCTCGCGATGGCGGGGTTTTTTATTTCCTCAAAGCTGAATCGTTAAAGCTATTATTGCCATAATTCACATTAATTGTGCAAAACCATTCGCAATATTTAACAATATAGCGATCTATATCTCATAACCATTCCCCAAAATTCATATTTTCATGCCTGGTGAAGCACATCACATTTCCATTTTTGTTAAACCTTTAGATTTTCTTACGAAATCAAATAATCGTTTCAGCAAAAAGGAATGAAAATGAAAATCAAACTGGCGTTTACGATACTCGCAGTACTGATCTCTGGCCAAGTTGCGGCTAAAACCTGGGTGCTGACAAGTGCTGAAAGCAGCGTGGAGAAAGGGAACTGGAAGATTTCCAGCGATGAGCTGAACGTTAAAGATCAAACGTTCAGCATTGAGCAAAAAGTCTTACACGGGGGTAAACAGGAAGGCAGTAAAGTCATCATCATCAGCAGTAAAAATGGACTGACAATTGCGTTAAGCCCGACTCGTGGCATGGATCTCCTGCACGTCGAAGGGTTTGGTACCAAACTCGGGTGGAATTCCCCAGTTAAAGAGGTCGTGAACCCGGCCTATATTAATCTGGAAAGTCGAAACGGGCTCGGCTGGCTGGAAGGTTTCAATGAGATGATGGTGCGATGTGGCTATGAGTGGACAGGCCATCCGGTCACCGCTGATGGACAAATCTATACCCTTCACGGTAAGGCGGGTAATACGCCTGCCTCGCAGGTGGAAGTGGAAGTTGCTGATGCTGCCCCACATGAGATTCGCATTCGCGGTTTAATCAAAGAGAGTACGTTCAAGAAAGCCGATCTGCAGACCATGACCGAACTGCGTTACGTTCCTGGAAGCAACCAGTTCAGCCTGCATGATGTTCTGACTAACCATGCTGATTACCCTCATGATTATCAAATCATCTATCACAGTAACTTTGGAACACCGATCCTCGAAGAAGGCGCGCGATTCCTTGCCCCGGCGGTAAGCGTGAGCCCATTCAATGATTACGCCAAAGCCGGTGTTAACGACTGGCAGACTTATGCAGGGCCAACAAAAGGCTTTGATGAGATGGTCTTTAATATCAAACCGCTCGCGGATAATAACCACGAAACGCTTGCAGCGGTGATCAATAAAGCCGGTGATAAAGGTGCGTCAATTCAGTTTGATACTCGCCAGTTGCCCGTGCTGACTCTCTGGAAAAACACCGACACGCTGAAACAGGGTTATGTGACAGGCATTGAGCCAGGTACCAGCTACGCGTACCCCGTCACCATCGAACGCGAGCAGAAACGCGTTAAGCAGCTGCAGCCAGGAGCCAGCACGCAGTTTGATTTGACCTATACCCTGCTTCACAACCCGCAACAGGTGAAAGATGTGGAAAACAGAATTGCGTCGATTCAGGGAGACACCAAAACAGAAATCGTAACCACGCCTCTTGCGAAGGAATAAGCGAAAAGAAAAAAGCCTCTTTACAGAGGCTTTTTGTTATTCGTCGCCCTTCTTATGATTTAAACCATACTCACGCAGCTTATTCGCTATCGCGGTATGCGAGACACCAAGGCGTTTCGCCAGCTTGCGGGTGCTTGGATAGCTGCGATAAAGCTGTGTCAGCACTGAACGCTCGAAACGGCTGGTGATCTCATCCAGTGAACCTTCCATCGCCTCTTCACCGACAGATACTGACCCGGCGTCGTAATCAGGCAACAGGATATCCTGCGGACGTAATTCATATCCTTCCAGCTGCGTCAGAGCCCGGTAAACGGCGTTTTTGAGCTGACGAATATTGCCCGGCCAGCCATAGCGCATTAATACCGTGCCGAGATCGGCAGACAGCTTAGGACGGGGAACCCCCTGCTCGTCGGCAAAGCGAGCCACGAACAGTTCCGTTAATGGCATGATATCCTGCGGACAATCGCGCAGCGGTGGAATGTTGAGTGTCAGGACGTTGAGGCGATAATAGAGATCCTCGCGGAAGATCCCCTTTTGCACCAGTTCCACCAGGTTTTTCTGGGTGGCGCAAATGACGCGCACGTCCACATGCACTTCATGATCCTCACCCACGCGGCGGAACGTACCATCGTTCAGGAAACGCAGCAGCTTAGCCTGCATACGTGGCGACATTTCGCCGATCTCATCCAGCAGCACCGAACCACCGTTCGCCTGTTCGAAGAACCCTTTCTTGCCTTCCGGGGCGTGACCGAATAACTCGCTTTCGACGGCATCTTCAGGGATGGAGGCGCAGTTAAGCGCCAGATACGGTTTTGCAGCGCGCGGGCTCGCCAGGTGTACGGCGTGAGCGAGCAGGTCTTTCCCGGTGCCGGTATCGCCGGTAATCAGCAGCGGCGCAGTCAAACTCGCGAGCTTACGGGCCTGGTCAATCACATGACGCATTTTCGGGCTGACGGCAATAATCTGGCTGAATGCCCCTACATCCTGACTGGAGAGGTTTTGCAACTGACGTCCCATACGTAACGTTGATCGCAGCATGATCACCGCACCAGTTAACACGCGGGTATTGCTTTCCCCTTTCAGATAGACCGGCGTGATCTCCATCAGGAAATTCTGTCCGTTGATAACAACGTGCTCGCTATGTGTGTTCTGGGGGTTGCTGTCCAGCCAGCGCTGGAAGTTAAAACCGGGAATCAACTGCGCGGCGTTGTGGTTGCTGAGCTTGTCCTGGCTCTGCGCAAAAAGCTGACAGCTGGCGTGGTTAACGCGTTCTACTTTGCTTTTCAAATCCAGAGAGAGAAAAGGCTCTGGCATCGCTTCCAGCAGCGCGCTCAGCGCCAGATGCTCACGCTCAGAGGGCATCCACGGGATAGTACGTACATCCGTAACGCCAGCGATACGGCGGATTTCGGCCATCAGGCTACTGAAGGTATTAAATTCAATTTCGGCAAAATTGAGGTAAATCTTCCCGACAGGGTCGATCTCAATGCCACGTAAATCAATGCTACGTAAAACAAGAAGATCGAGTAATTCGCGGGTCAGACCGAGACGGTCTTCACAGAAGACTTCAAGACGCATGGGAAATTCACCGTTTTAAGCCAATAACAGTAAAATGATATGTCAGAACACGGTGATCCGGAAGATGGCTGTCAACAAATATTGACAGCCAGCACGATTAGTGAACAAAACCTCAAGGGGCAGGTTTTTTATTGAGCGTTTCTTTGAGCTGACCGATCAACTCGCGCCTGAAATCCCCCAGCCGCGGCTTGTCGTCATCAATCCAGGGAAGCGGACGACAGACTTCCATCGCTTTAATGCCTAAACGCGCCGTCAATAAACCTGCCCCAATACCCTGAGCAGCACGGGCTGAGAGCCGTGCCGCCAGATCCTGCGACATCCAGTCCATTCCCACTTCGCGCACCAGCTCACTCGCACCGGCAAAGGCGATATTGAGCAAAACCAGTTTAAACAGTCTGAGCCGGCTGTAATAACCCAACTCGATGCCGTAAAGATTCGCGATACGGTTAATCAGGCGTAAGTTACGCCAGGCGATAAATGCCATATCGACCAGCGCTAGCGGGCTAACGGCAATCATCAACGTGGATTCCGCCGCAGAGCGGCTAATCTCGCGCCGCGCCTGGGCGTCCAGCACCGGCTGGACCATATGAGAATAGAGCGTGACCACTTCGCGGTCATTCTGGGTTTCATGGATGGCGGCATACCAGCGCTGAAGTGCCGGATGCGATTGATCAATTCCAGCCTGACTGGCGAGCTTTTCACAAAATGCGCGACCTTTTCCGGTAGCGTGACTGTGAAGCAGATCCCGCGCTTCATCGCGCTCATGCGCGCGCTGCCGCAGACGCCAGAGGCGACGCCACTCCGTTACAACCGACCCAATACCCGCCCCCACAATCAGGGCACCCGCAGCACACCCGCCGAGCGCGACCCAGTCCTGGGTTTGCCAGGCATTCATCGTCCATTGTACGCCCTGCCCAACCACACTTACGCCAAACAGCGCCAGACCGGCGGTGACCATCTTACGCCACAGGCTGCGTTTCGGGCGTAAAGCAGCCTCAACGACAGCTTCCGCCTGGCCTTCCTCTACATCAGGCTCCTCCGTCAGCGCCGGGGCAAAGTTTTCAGCCTGCGCACCACTGAACGTTTGTGCCGTTTTAAACGCTTCCTGATTCTTTTGCTCAAGCGTTCCGGTAAAGTCTATGCGTGGTTTTAACGGTTCCGTCATCGCAATTTATCTCCAATCAAAAACTCCAGTGCCGCATCCAGACGAATGTGCGGTAACGGTTGATCGACGCTCATGGCCTGGGGTCGGAAGGCTTCAAACTGGAAGCCCTGGCTCTGCCAGAACGCCTGGCCTGGAAGCCGCGCGGGCACTTCACCCGGATAAACGGTAAGTGGCTCGCCGTCGCTGAGACGGTTCCCGCGCAATGCCGGTATTTTTTCGCCGTTAAGGTCTATCAGCCCACTTTGCGTCGCCTGCACGGACGCCAGCCCAAGGCAATCCATGCTGATCCCTTCGAAAGCGGCATTTTGCCAGGCATCCTGAACCAGTTGTTGCAGCAGCGACACCATATTGGTGTGTTGATCGACCGTAACATGATCGGCTTTGGTGGCCGCAAACAGCAGCTTGTCGATCACCGGCGAGAACAGGCGGCGAAATAACGTCCGCTGACCATAGTGAAAACTCTGCATCAGCTGTGTCAGCGCGAGGCGCATATCGTTGAAAGCCTGTGGCCCGCTGTTAAGCGGCTGAAGACAATCCACCAGCACTATCTGACGATCAAAACGTAAAAAGTGGTTTTTGTAGAAACCTTTGACCACCTTTTCACAGTAGTAATTGTAACGCTCGCGCAGCATCCCGGCATTCGTGTGCTTGTCGGCCTGAGCCAGTTTTGACTCTCCGGTGCCATCCACGTCCGGCCACGGGAAGAACTGCAGCGCGGGCGCTCCGGCTAAATCGCCCGGCAGGACAAAACGCCCCGGCTGGATAAAATGCAGGCCTTCCTGTTTGCACTGATGCAGATACGCCGTCCAGGCTTCCGCGATAGCCGCCAGACGGTTTTCATCAGCAGGCGCGAGCGGATCTAAGCCTTCGCACAATTGCCGCCATTTTGCTGACCACTCCGCGCGGTGACCCTGTAACAAACTCGTCATCTGACGGGACCAGCTAAGATAATCCTGCGCCAGCATGGGTAAATCGAGCAGCCATTCGCCAGGATAATCGACGATTTCAAGATACAGTGTTGAGGTATCTTTGAAGTGGCGCATCAGGGATTCATTGGAACGAAAGCGTAACGCAAGACGAATTTCACTTACCCCTCGGGTTGGCGTCGGCCACGTGGGTGGGTCGCCATAAAGCTGTGCCAGCCCTTCATCATACGTAAATCGTGGAATGCCAAAATCGCGCTGAGGTACGCGCTTAACGCCCAGCAGACGCTCTTCCCGCACGGCGCTAAGCAAAGGCAAGCGTGCCCCGGCGTGCAGGTTAAGAAGCTGATTCACCATCGCGGTGATAAATGCCGTCTTACCACTGCGGCTCAAACCTGTCACCGCCAGACGCAAATGACGGTCAACACCGCGGTTCACCAGTGAATTGAATTCGTTCTTAAGTCGCTTCATCGCCGTCCTTTTTGCCTGAAGGATTATCTCTTTTTAAAAATATGACATGGGGGCTACATGAAAGGAATAAAACCGTACAGTGAAACGGCACGCTGATGCGCATGCCATACCACTATTATTTAAATTTTCCTGCGAGACGTCCGGCCAGTTTCTGCAGCAGTGGCTCCAGCGCCACGGCCAGCAACAATCTGACGGGCTTACGGGCAACAGATTTGATTGCCCACCCCGCCACACCCGCCGGGCCGTAACGTAACGCCGTCAGCAGGACCAGTTTACCTGCGATTTTCAGGCCGGGTTTGACCTTCTGACCGGCCTGTTGCCAGTTTTGCTTCATGTAGGCTCTCTCTTAAAGCTGACGAAAACGACTGCGCAGCGTAAAGGTATCCGAGGTGACATAGCGCTCCATTTCCCGCAACCGCTTTTCACCTGCGGCCAGTTGATCGTCCACTGCATTCAGGAGATCGCTGCTGGTTGGCGCACCTTCCGCAGCCAGTTCACCTTCCGGCATCGGGTCGAGTACAAATGACAGAATGATGTACGCCACCAAGGTGATAAACGCCAGGCCGAAGAAAATAGACAATACCGTGACGACACGGACCAGTTTCACTGGAACATCAAGATAATGGGCCAGCCCGGCGCAGACGCCGCGCACCATACCCTGCTGCGGAATTCGCCACAGTTTTTTGTTCAGATTCAGTCCAGACATTAACGATCCCTCCAGTTTGGATGCTCGGCATCCAGGATATCTTCCAGTGCCTGAATGCGTTCGCGCATTTTATTCGCCTGTTCCGATAGCTGTACCAGACGCTGTTGTTCATTCTGGGAAAGCTCGCCCCGTGAAGAACGATTGCTGTAGTGCAGCCATAACCAAATCGGCAAAACGAACAGCACGAAAATAGTCAGAGGTATGGCCAGAAAAAGCGCGCTCATGTGTACTCCTTGTCTTACGATGCATGGCGGCACGCTCAGGTGCCGCATAAATTATTATTGGTTATCTTGCTTCATTTTGGCTTTCAGTGCCGCCAGCTGCTCGCTGATTTCATCGTCGGCTTTCAGGTCAGCGAACTGTTGATCCAACGACTTCTGCTTACCGATGCTATGGCTTTCGGCTTCCGCTTCCATTTGATCGATACGACGTTCAAACGATTCAAAACGCGCCATCGCTTCATCCAGTTTACCGCTGTCCAGCTGACGGCGAACGTCTCGTGAAGAGCTTGCCGCCTGGTGGCGCAGAGCCAGTGCCTGTTGACGCGCACGGGTTTCGCTCAGTTTGTTTTCAAGCTCACCAATCTCTTTCTTCATGCGGTTGAGAGTGTCATCCACCAGCGTCACTTCATGCTCAAGCGCTGCAATCATGTCCGCCAGCTTCTGTTTTTCAATCAACGCTGCACGGGCCAGATCTTCTTTATCTTTACGCAGCGCAAGCTCGGCTTTTTCCTGCCATTCATTCAGCTGAGCGGTAGCCTGTTCAATACGACGCGTTAACTGTTTCTTCTCAGCCAGCGCACGGGCGGAGGTAGAACGCACTTCAACCAGCGTGTCTTCCATCTCCTGAATCATCAGACGTACCAGCTTCTGCGGATCTTCCGCTTTCTCAAGCAGTGAGTTGATGTTGGCGTTCACGATGTCGGCAAAACGAGAAAAAATACCCATAATCTAGTCCTCATAGTTCTGTTATCGGGCAATGCCCTGCTGAACAGATAATACAAATACCATGCCAGTTTTTTATCTTATTGATTTTACTTGATCTGATTGATTTTAACGCAACGGATAACTATGCTTACCTGGTGAATATCGCTAAGGAGTGGTTAATTTCATCATGCCTGGATACAAAGACAATCTACTCGGTGAAGCAAACAGTTTTCTGGAAGTGCTGGAACAGGTCTCTCGCCTCGCGCCGCTGAATAAACCGGTGCTCATCATTGGTGAGCGCGGTACGGGTAAGGAACTGATCGCCAACCGCCTGCATTATCTATCCGGGCGCTGGGATGGCCCCTTCATTTCCCTCAACTGTGCGGCGCTGAATGAAAATCTGCTCGACACCGAGCTTTTCGGCCATGAAGCGGGCGCGTTTACCGGCGCTCAAAAACGCCATCCGGGGCGTTTTGAACGCGCCGATGGCGGCACACTCTTTCTTGATGAACTGGCCACCGCCCCCATGCTGGTGCAGGAAAAACTGCTGCGCGTGATTGAGTACGGCGAGCTGGAACGCGTAGGCGGCAGCCAGCCGCTGCAGGTCAATGTGCGCCTGGTGTGCGCCACTAACGCCAACCTGCCGGAAATGGTGGTGGAGGAAAAATTCCGTGCCGATCTGCTTGATCGCCTGGCTTTTGACGTCGTTCAGCTTCCACCGCTGCGCGAGCGCAAAAGCGACATCATGCTGCTGGCAGAGCAGTTTGCTATTCAGATGTGCCGGGAGCTCGGCCTGCCGCTGTTTCCAGGTTTCAGCGAATCTGCTCAGGAAACACTCCTTGCTTACCGCTGGCCGGGCAATATCCGTGAACTGAAAAACGTCGTTGAGCGTTCTGTTTACCGCCACGGCAGCAGTGAGACGGAGCTGGATAACATCATTATCGATCCTTTCCAGCGCACCATGCAGCCGGCTTCCGCACCGTCGTTAGCGAGCGAGTCCCCCACTCTTCCTCTTGATTTGCGTCAGTTTCAGCATCATCAGGAGCAGCAGTTGCTTGAGCAAAGTCTGAAGACGGCGAAATATAACCAGAAACGTGCGGCTGAACTCCTGGGTCTGACCTACCATCAATTAAGGGCATTGCTCAAAAAGCATCAAATGCGCTGACAATATCAGCACTTACCCGCAGACATTTTTACGAAGCAGGCGTAAGTGCGATACACTTTGCAGATCGAACCTAAAAACCTTAAAAATTATGCGTCTGGTTTTATCGTCCTTTTTTGCACTCGGTCTCTTCAGCAGCCTGGCCTTTGCTGCGCCCGAGCACGTTGCGCAGCCTGATATTCGTGAAAGCGGCTTCGTCTATTGCGTAAGCGGTCAGGTGGATACTTTCAACCCGCAAAAGGCGGGCAGCGGCCTGATTGTCGATACGCTTGCCGCACAACTTTACGATCGTCTGCTGGATGTCGATCCTTACACCTATCGTCTGGTGCCTGAGCTTGCGGAAAGCTGGGAAGTGCTTGATAACGGCGCCACCTACCGTTTTCATCTGCGTGATGATGTCGCGTTTCAAAAAACGCCGTGGTTTACCCCAACGCGCAAGCTGAATGCGGATGATGTGGTCTTTACCTTCCAGCGAATCTTTAACCGCAACCACCCGTGGCATAATGTTAACGGCAGCAACTTCCCCTATTTCGACAGCCTGCAGTTTGCCGACACGGTTAAAAGCGTGCGCAAGCTGGATAACCGGACCGTTGAATTTACACTGACGCGCCCGGATGCCTCTTTCCTCTGGCACCTGGCAACCCATTATGCGTCAGTCATGTCTGCTGAATATGCGGCGAATCTGACTAAATCGGACCATCAGGAGCTGCTCGATCGTCAACCTGTCGGCACCGGTCCGTTCCAGCTCGCCGAATACCGCGCGGGTCAATATATTCGCCTGCAACGTCACGAGCATTTCTGGCGCGGCACGCCGCTGATGCCGCAGGTCGTGGTCGATCTCGGTTCTGGCGGGACGGGACGACTGTCAAAACTGCTGACCGGGGAGTGCGACGTGCTCGCCTGGCCTGCTGCCAGCCAGCTCACCATTTTGCGCGACGATCCGCGCCTGCGCCTGACGTTACGCCCGGGTATGAATATTGCCTATCTGGCGTTTAATACCGACAAACCGCCGTTAAATAATCCTGCCGTCCGCCATGCCCTTGCGCTGGCGATCAACAATCAGCGCCTGATGCAGTCGATCTACTACGGCACGGCGGAAACCGCCGCCTCAATTTTACCGCGCGCCTCATGGGCCTATGACGGTGAAGCTAAAATTACGGAGTACAATCCGGCAAAAGCGCGTGAACAACTGAAAGCGCTGGGCGCGGAAAACCTGACCCTGCAACTTTGGGTGCCCACCAGCTCCCAGGCATGGAACCCAAGTCCACTGAAAACCGCCGAACTGCTGCAGGCCGATATGGCGCAGGTGGGCGTGAAAGTGATCATCGTACCGGTTGAGGGTCGTTTCCAGGAGGCACGCCTGATGGACATGAACCATGATTTAACCCTGACCGGCTGGGCGACCGACAGTAACGATCCGGACAGCTTCTTCCGGCCGCTTCTGAGCTGTGCGGCGATCAACTCGCAGACCAACTATGCCCACTGGTGTAACCGGGAGTTTGACGCTGTGCTGCAAAAAGCACTGGCTTCCCAGCAGCTGGCCTCACGTATCGACGCCTATGATGAAGCACAGAAGATCCTTGCCCAGGAGTTGCCCGTACTGCCGCTGGCCTCTTCCCTGCGCCTTCAGGCCTATCGTTATGATATTAAAGGTCTGGTGTTGAGCCCGTTTGGCAACGCCTCGTTCGCCGGCGTGTCGCGCGAAAAAGAACAAAAGGTGAAAAAACCATGATTATTTTTACCTTACGTCGGCTTCTTCTGTTGCTGGTGACGCTCTTTTTCCTGAATTTTGTCGGCTTCAGCCTGAGCTATTTCACGCCGCATGCCCCACTTCAGGGGTCATCGCTGTGGGATGCCTGGTTCTTCTGGTTTAACGGTCTACTGCACTGGGATTTTGGCGTCTCCAGCATTAACGGGCAGCTGATTTCCCAGCAGCTGAAAGAGGTGTTCCCGGCCACGATGGAGCTGTGCATTCTGGCCTTCGGCTTTGCTTTGATGGTCGGCATTCCCGTGGGCATGCTGGCCGGAATTTATCGCAACAAATGGCAGGATAAGTTTATCAGCGCTCTCGCCCTGCTCGGCTTCTCGATCCCTGTCTTCTGGCTGGCGCTGCTGCTGACGCTTTTCTTCTCACTGACCATGGGCTGGCTTCCGGTCTCCGGTCGTTTTGACCTGCTCTATACCGTTAAATCGGTGACCGGTTTTGCAATCATAGACGCATGGCTCTCTGATTCGGTGTGGCGTCATGAGATGATCGTCAGCGCGCTGCGCCATATGGTATTGCCGGTGCTAACGCTGGCGGTTGCCCCAACGACCGAAGTGATCCGTCTGATGCGTCTGAGCACCATCGAGGTGTTTGATCAAAACTATGTCAAAGCCGCCGCCACGCGTGGATTATCACGTCTGACCATTTTGCGCCGTCATGTGCTACACAATGCGCTGCCACCGGTGATCCCACGACTCGGGCTACAGTTCTCCACCATGTTAACGCTGGCAATGATCACCGAGATGGTCTTTAGCTGGCCGGGGCTCGGACGCTGGCTGATAAACGCCATCCGCCAGCAGGACTATGCGGCTATTTCCGCAGGTGTCATGGTGATTGGCTCGCTGGTGATTATTGTTAACGTGATCTCCGATATTTTGGGTGCGATGGCTAACCCATTGAAGCATAAGGAATGGTATGCCTTACGATAACGTATACAGTGAAAAGCGCACGCCCGGTGTGCTGCGTACCGTGTGGCGTAAATTCTATGGTGACACCACGGCAATGATCGGCCTGTATGGCTGTGCCGGTCTGGTCTTGCTTTGCGTCTTTGGCTCGTGGTTTGCGCCGTATGGCATTGACCAACAGTTCCTTGGCTATCAGCTGCTGCCGCCTTCCTGGTCACGCTACGGTGAGGTCTCTTTCTTCCTGGGCACTGACGACCTGGGTCGTGACGTCTTGAGCCGCCTGTTGAGCGGTGCAGCGCCAACGGTGGGTGGCGCATTTGTGGTGACCTTTGCGGCAACGATCTGTGGTCTGGCGCTCGGCATTTTTGCAGGTTCCACCCATGGCCTGCGTTCGGCGGTGTTGAACCACATTCTGGACACCCTGCTCTCGATCCCGTCTCTGCTGCTGGCAATCATTGTCGTCGCGTTTGCGGGTCCGCATCTGTCGCATGCCATGTTCGCCGTCTGGCTAGCGATTTTACCCCGCATCGTTCGCTCGGTTTACAGCATGGTGCATGATGAGCTGGAAAAAGAGTATGTCGTCGCCGCCCGTCTGGACGGGGCAACAACGTTCAATATTCTGTGGTTCGCCGTTCTGCCGAACATCGCTTCCGGGCTGGTCACCGAGATCACCCGCGCCCTGTCGATGGCGATTCTGGACATCGCGGCGCTCGGTTTCCTCGACCTCGGCGCACAGCTGCCGTCACCTGAATGGGGTGCAATGCTCGGCGATGCCCTGGAGCTCATCTACGTGGCGCCGTGGGTGGTTATGTTGCCAGGTGCGGCCATTATGGTGAGCGTGCTGCTTATCAACCTGCTGGGCGACGGTATTCGCCGTGCAATTAACGCGGGGGTGCAATAATGCCGCTTCTTGATATTCGCAACCTCACTATCGAGTTCAAAACCGGTGAAGGCTGGGTTAAAGCCGTCGATCGCATCAGTATCACCCTCGCTGAGGGTGAAATTCGCGGGCTGGTGGGAGAATCCGGTTCGGGCAAGAGCCTGATCGCTAAAGCCATCTGCGGTGTGGCAAAAGATAACTGGCGCGTGACCGCTGACCGTATGCGGTTCGATGATATTGACCTGCTGCGCCTCTCCCACCGCGAGCGTCGTAAGCTGGTGGGCCATAACGTCTCAATGATTTTCCAGGAGCCACAATCCTGTCTCGACCCGTCCGAGCGCGTGGGCAAACAGCTGATGCAGAACATACCAGGCTGGACCTATAAAGGCCGCTGGTGGCAGCGCATTGGCTGGCGCAAGCGTCGCGCCATTGAGCTGCTGCACCGCGTCGGGATCAAAGATCATAAAGATGCCATGCGCAGCTTCCCGTATGAGCTGACCGACGGCGAGTGTCAGAAAGTGATGATTGCCATCGCGCTGGCTAATCAGCCGCGTTTGCTGATTGCCGACGAGCCGACAAACGCGATGGAACCGACCACGCAGGCGCAAATTTTCCGCCTGCTGTCGCGTCTCAACCAGAATAACAACACCACCATTTTGCTGATCAGCCATGACCTGCAGATGCTTAGCAAATGGGCCGACAAAATTGATGTCATGTACTGCGGGCAAACGGTCGAAACAGCGCCCAGTGAAGATTTAATCAACGCGCCGCATCATCCATACACGCAGGCGCTGATCCGTGCCATTCCGGATTTTGGCAGCGCCATGCCGCATAAGAGCCGCCTTAATACGTTGCCAGGAGCCATTCCACTGCTGGAGTCCTTGCCGATAGGCTGTCGTCTCGGCCCGCGTTGCCCGTATGCTCAGCGTAAATGTATTGAGACGCCACGCCTGACCGGGGCCAAAAATCATCTTTACGCCTGTCATTTCCCACTGAACATGGAGAGAGAGTGAAATGGTCGAAACTTTGCTGGAAGTTCGCAACCTGAGTAAGACCTTTCGCTACCGTACGGGGCTGTTTCATCGTCAAACCGTCGACGCGGTGAAACCGCTGAGCTTTACGCTGCGTGAAAAACAGACCCTGGCGATCATCGGCGAGAACGGTTCCGGGAAATCCACCCTGGCGAAAATGCTCGCCGGCATGGTTGAACCGACGGCAGGCGAAGTGTTGATTGACGATCATCCCCTGGAATTCGGTGATTACTCTTTCCGTAGCCAGCGCATCCGTATGATTTTCCAGGATCCGTCAACCTCGCTCAATCCACGTCAGCGCATTTCGCAAATTCTGGATTTTCCGCTGCGTCTGAACACCGACCTGGAGCCAGAGGCGCGCCGTAAGCGTATCTTCGAAACCCTGCGTATGGTTGGGTTGTTGCCCGATCACGAAAGCTATTACCCGCATATGTTAGCCCCGGGTCAGAAACAGCGTCTGGGCCTGGCGCGCGCGTTGATTTTGCGCCCGAAAGTGATCATTGCCGACGAAGCGCTTGCCTCGCTGGATATGTCGATGCGTTCGCAGTTAATTAACCTGATGCTGGAATTGCAGGAAAAACAGGGTATCTCTTATATCTACGTCACCCAACATCTGGGGATGATGAAACATATCAGCGACCAGGTCATGGTCATGCACCAGGGGGAAGTCGTCGAGCGCGGCAGCACGGCGGATGTGATGGCGTCCCCGCTTCATGAACTGACGAAAAGACTGATTGCCGGGCATTTTGGTGAAGCATTGACCGCCGATGCATGGCGAAAAGACCGTTAACCGCGCGTTGAAAGAGTGGTCGGATTAACTAAGCACGCGACACGTGATATTATCGCCGCGTTTTAACGACGATTGTCCCAAGAAGATGACGATCGCCACAACAATGAATATAAGGATTAAAGCTATGGGTTTTCTTTCCGGTAAGCGCATTCTGGTGACCGGCGTTGCCAGCAAACTGTCCATCGCATACGGCATCGCACAGGCTATGCACCGCGAAGGCGCTGAGCTGGCGTTCACCTACCAGAACGACAAGCTGAAAGGCCGTGTTGAAGAGTTTGCCGCGCAGCTGGGTTCCAGCATTGTTCTGGAATGTGACGTTGCACAAGACGAAAGCATCGATGGCATGTTTGCTGAACTGGCAAAAGCATGGCCGAAATTCGACGGTTTCGTTCACTCCATCGGCTTCGCTCCTGGCGACCAGTTGGACGGCGACTACGTGAACGCGGTTACCCGTGATGGCTTCAAAATCGCTCACGACATCAGCTCCTACAGCTTCGTGGCGATGGCTAAATCTTGCCGCGCGATGCTGAACCCGGGCGCAGCGCTGCTGACCCTGTCCTACCTGGGCGCAGAACGTGCCATCCCTAACTACAACGTTATGGGTCTGGCTAAAGCGTCTCTGGAAGCCAACGTACGCTATATGGCGAACGCAATGGGTCCTGAAGGTGTGCGCGTTAACGCCATCTCTGCAGGCCCAATCCGTACCCTGGCGGCTTCCGGTATTAAAGATTTCCGTAAAATGCTGGCACACTGCGAAGCGGTTACCCCGATTCGTCGTACTGTTACCATTGAAGACGTGGGTAACTCTGCTGCATTCCTGTGCTCTGACCTTTCCGCGGGTATCTCCGGTGAAGTGGTTCACGTTGACGGTGGCTTCAACATCGCGGCAATGAACGAGCTGGAAATTAAATAAGTTTGGCTCTCTTCCCGCATGGGAAGAGAGTTTTTCCCTCCGCACCAACCCTTCGTTATTCCGTTCTGCTATTTGTTATCACCTAACAATATTTTTCCCTTTATCAGCCTTACGCCAGGATATTGATCGCCATTTTGAGATCAAGGAACGCACATGGAACAACGCCGTTTTTCCGGCAAAGGCCACTGGTACCACGAAACCCAGTCCAACCACGCGCAAACGGATGTTCTGCCCCTGGTGCCCGAAGCCGCTAACGTCGACGATCGTTTTTTGCTCGATTTAGCCCTGCCTGATGAGATTGTCGCCGCCTGTACAGGCTGGCTTACTCCTGCCAGAGCCTTATGCCAACTGCTGTTTCCGCTCTCAGTTCCCGTGAATCGCCTGCAAACGCTCAGCGCTTACGATCGGCTCAGTACCGCGTTAACCGTTGCGCAGGCCTGCGGCGTTCAGCGGCTGTGTAACCACTACGCCGCCCTCCTCGCCCCGCTTCCCGGCCCGGACTCCTCGCGTGAAAGCAACCGACGTCTGGCGCAAATCACCCAGTATGCCCGCCAGCTCGCCAGCTCTCCTGATGTCATTGATGATAAAGCCCGGAACCAGCTTGATGAGGTGGGCCTGTCAACCTACGACATTGTGGTGATTAACCAGATTATCGGCTTTATTGGTTTTCAGGCTCGCGTAGTCGCGGTGTTTCAGGCTCTGCTGGGACATCCTGTTCGCTGGTTGCCGGGCCATCATATTCAGCCGCACACCCTGCCCACGCCCCATGACGCGTGGGTACCGCTTTTACCCGTCGTCGAACTGCGCTATGCAAGTGCACATCAGCTTGAATCTCTCTCCCGCTGGCAGTCGGAACCCGCGCTTGAAGCGCTGACGCCGGTTCTTTGCCATGAACCGACGCTACTCGACCTGACGGGAGAAATCCTGATCAATATTCGCGAAGAGATTTCTCTGACCTCTCCCGCACTTTCGGCAGCGACAGAACTGCTGACACGCTCTCCTGACCGCTTCAGCGCCGCACAGTTTACCCCGCTCATGGATGCAGGACTCCCTGCCGTACATGCAATCGAACTGCTAAGCCAAAGCGCATTTGATGGCTGGCTCAATCGTCTGAACGTCGCGTTTGGTAAAGAGGAATAACCATACTAATTACCCAAAGAGCGCTTGCTGATACAGTGAGAATCGCGTAAAACTGTCAGCCGCTCAATGGCTACGAAAATAGAACATTATGTTTCAGGACAACCCGCTGCTAGCGCAGCTTAAACAGCAACTGCATTCCCAGACGCCGCGTGCAGAAGGGGTCGTAAAAGCCACAGAAAAGGGTTTTGGCTTCCTTGAAGTTGACGCGCAGAAAAGCTATTTCATTCCGCCACCGCAGATGAAAAAAGTGATGCATGGCGATCGCGTCATGGCCGTCATTCATACCGAGAAGGATCGTGAGTCCGCCGAGCCGGAAGAACTGATCGAACCGTTCCTGACCCGTTTTGTGGGCAAGGTGCAGAGAAAAGACGATCGTCTTTCTATCGTGCCGGATCACCCCCTGCTGAAAGATGCTATTCCCTGCCGCGCCGCCCGTGGCGTTGAGCATGATTTTAAAGAAGGTGATTGGGCCGTAGCAGAAATGCGCCGTCATCCTCTGAAAGGCGATCGCGGTTTTTATGCTGAATTGACCCAGTTCATCACCTTTGGCGACGACCATTTCGTGCCGTGGTGGGTGACGCTTGCACGCCATAATCTTGAAAAAGAGGCGCCGAATGGCGTTGCAACCGAGATGCAGGATGAAGGCCTGGTTCGTCGCGATCTCACTGCCCTGGAATTTGTCACCATTGACAGCGCCAGTACAGAAGATATGGATGATGCCCTCTACGCTGAAGAGAGTGCCGATGGCAAACTGCATTTGACTGTCGCCATTGCGGACCCAACCGCGTGGATAGCTGAAGGCAGCAAGCTGGATGATACGGCGAAAACCCGCGCGTTCACCAACTACCTGCCGGGCTTTAACATTCCGATGCTGCCACGCGAGCTGTCTGACGACCTCTGTTCACTGCGTCCAAATGAAGTGCGTCCGGTGCTTGCCTGCCGCATGACCATCGCTGCAGATGGCACGATTGAAGATGATATTGAGTTCTTCGCCGCGACTATTGAATCAAAAGCCAAGCTGGCTTATGACAATGTTTCCGACTGGCTGGAGAACACCGGCAGCTGGAAACCGGAATCAGACGCCATTGCCGCTCAGATTCGTCTGCTGCACCGTATCTGTCTGAACCGCGGCGAGTGGCGTAAAACCCATGCGCTGGTGTTCAAAGACCGTCCGGATTACCGCTTTGTTCTGGGTGAAAAAGGCGAAGTGCTGGATATCGTGGCCGAGCCACGACGCATTGCCAACCGCATTGTTGAAGAAGCGATGATTTCTGCCAACATTTGCGCCGCTCGCGTGCTGCGAGACAAACTGGGCTTTGGCATTTACAACGTCCACACTGGATTTGATCCGGCCAATACCGAAGCGCTGGCAGCCTTGCTGAAAAATCACGATGTGCACGTTGATCCAGAAGAAGTACTGACGCTGCCGGGCTTCTGCAAGCTTCGTCGCGAGCTTGACGCACAGCCTTCTGGTTTCCTGGATAGCCGCATTCGTCGCTTCCAGTCCTTCGCGGAAATCAGCACAGAGCCAGGCCCGCACTTTGGTCTTGGCCTGGAAGCCTACGCGACCTGGACATCCCCGATCCGTAAGTATGGCGATATGGTTAACCACCGCCTGCTGAAAGCGATTATCAAAGGCGAAACGATTGCACGTCCTCAGGACGATACCACCCAGCAGATGGCCGATCGTCGTCGTCTGAACCGGATGGCAGAACGTGACGTTGGGGACTGGCTGTACGCGCGTTTCCTGAAGGACAAAACCGGTACAGATACCCGCTTTGCTGCGGAGATCATTGATATCAGCCGTGGCGGTATGCGCGTCCGTCTGGTGGATAACGGTGCTGTCGCCTTTATCCCTGCTCCGTTCCTGCACGCTGTCCGTGACGAAATGGTCTGTAGCCAGGAAAATGGGACTGTGCAAATTAAAGGTGAAACGGTTTACAAAGTCACAGATGTGATTGACGTAAACATCGCTGAAGTTCGCATGGAAACCCGCAGCATTATCGCGCGCCCTGTCGCCTGATAACCTGTTAAAATGTCGGTCCTTTCTTTGCAGGAGAGGCCGACATTTTACTTTTATCTTTCACCACAAAATCATCACTTTTTCTTACTATTTTCAATCTCCCTCCGCCCAAACTCACCATAATTATCTACAGTAAAAGAGTGTTGTTATATTCGGTTACGTGAATTTTTATACGCTACGTATCCTTTTTAGCGTGACTCGTTTTATTATAAGAATTCAGGGAAAAAACAATAAGTTCACTTCGGTTTTGCCGCTGTTTCACAACGGAAAAGTCGACAGCAAATGAATAATTTGTGCGCTAATGAGCAGCTGCGGGAGAATACATGATGGACGATCTGGAGCAGAATTTGCTGTTTCGTTACATGGGCACTCACAGCCCGTGGTGGCGATTATCAGCTGACAGCAACGCTCTGCATCTTGCCGCAAGTGAAAATGCTGACGTGACTCAGGTGGTGTCGCTGGACGACGAACAGGCTGACCTCATCCGTCAGTTAACTGTTATTACCTCCAGCATTTCAATGACGCTCTCTTTGTACGGGGAAAATGTCCCTGTCCATCTTGTCGGACGCAAAATAACCCGCAATGAGTGGGCTGGCACCGCTTCCTCCTGGAATGATACCCCCTCCGTGGCCCGCGATCTGGCACAGGGCCTCTCATTTGCGGAGCAGGTAGTCTCAGAGGCCAACTCCGTCATTGTTATTCTCGATCATAACGGCAATATCCAGCGTTTTAACCGACTAAGTGAAGAGTACACCGGCCTGAAAGAACAGGAAGTCATTGGCCAGAACGTGTTTAAGCTCTTTATGAGCCGCAGCGAAGCAGCGGCTTCAAAGCGCAATATTACCGGTTTCTTTCGTAACGGCAGTTCGTATGAAGTCGAACGCTGGATCAAAACGCGAAAAGGACAAAGATTGTTTCTGTTCAGAAACAAATTCGTTCACAGCGGCAGCGGTAAAAATGAAATTTTTCTTATCTGTTCCGGTACCGATATTACAGAGGAACGCCGTGCTCAGGAGCGGCTGCGCGTGCTGGCCAATACCGACACCATCACCGGGTTGCCAAACCGCAATGCGATCCACGAACTGATTTCAGATGCCATCGACAGCCGTGGCGAAACGCAGGTTGGTGTGGTCTATCTCGATCTTGATAACTTCAAAAAGGTCAACGATGCCTACGGGCATATGTTTGGCGATCAGCTGCTTCAGGCTGTCGCCCTCGCTATTTTGAGTTGTCTTGATGAGGGCCAGATACTGGCTCGACTCGGCGGTGATGAGTTTATTGTCATGGCCACAAATACCTCGCAGGGTTCTCTGGAGGCAATGGCGTCGCGCATTTTAACCCGTCTGCGCCAGCCGTTCAGAATTGGTCTGATTGAAATTTACACCGGTTGTTCTCTGGGTATCGCGCTCGCACCACAGCATGGCATTGACCGGGAAAGCGTCATTCGCAATGCCGATACTGCGATGTACACCGCCAAAGAGAACGGACGGGGTAAGTTTTGTGTCTTCTCACCTGAGATGAACCAGCGCGTGTTTGAATATCTCTGGCTGGACACCAACCTGCGTAAAGCG
Organism: Enterobacter sp. E1; assembly: GCF_016809815.1. Lineage (NCBI taxonomy): Bacteria > Pseudomonadati > Pseudomonadota > Gammaproteobacteria > Enterobacterales > Enterobacteriaceae > Enterobacter > Enterobacter sp. E1. The sequence goes on from NZ_JAFBJM010000004.1 coordinate 209,252, forward strand.
CTTGATAACGATCAGTTGCTGATCCACTACCAGCCCAAAATAACCTGGCGTGGGGAAGTCCGTAGTCTTGAAGCGCTGGTCCGCTGGCAGTCACCAGAACGCGGTTTGATCCCTCCGCTGGAATTTATCTCTTATGCCGAAGAGTCGGGTTTGATTGTGCCCTTAGGTCGCTGGGTGATGCTGGACGTGGTTCGCCAGATCGCTAAATGGCGCGACAAGGGGATTAATCTGCGCGTGGCCGTGAACGTCTCTGCGCGCCAGCTGGCCGATCAGACTATTTTCAGTGATTTAAAACAGGCGCTCAAAGATCTGAACTTTGAATACTGCCCTGTGGACGTTGAGTTAACCGAAAGCTGTCTTATCGAGAACGAAGAGCTGGCGCTTTCAGTAATCCAGCAGTTCAGCAAGTTAGGGGCGCAAATTCATCTGGATGATTTTGGCACGGGCTACTCTTCGCTCTCGCAACTGGCCCGATTCCCGATCGATGCCATTAAACTCGATCAATCTTTTGTCAGGGATATTCATAAGCAATCCATCTCCCAGTCCCTGGTTCGCGCGATTGTTGCGGTGGCACAGGCGTTAAATCTGCAGGTGATTGCGGAAGGCGTGGAAAGTGCAAAAGAAGACGCCTTTCTGACTAAGAATGGCGTCAACGAACGGCAGGGTTTTCTTTTTGCTAAGCCGATGCCCGCTGCCGTATTCGAGCGATGGCTAAAACGATATCAATCGCGAAATCAGCGTTAACTGGCTTTGCGTAAACCCGCCGCATGATGGCGGTTTTGCAGTATAACCAGACGCTCCATATAGGCGATATCTTTTGGCTCGAGGCAGAATGCGGCATCAACCCAGTCTTCTGTAATGTCCATCAGCTCGCTGCGGGGCAATTGCAGAACGCGTGTACGGGCACGTAACATTGATCTTATACCGTTCAATTTTGGCCGCAGCGTGTCGATAAATGTCCTGACAGAGACGTAGCTTTGTCCAGGTTCAAACAGCACATCCACCAGCCCGTGCTGTTCGTACCATTCTGCCGTATGCGATTCCCCTTTATAGATGAGTTCCTCTGCCAGTTTCATACCGGAGCGACGTGCAACAAGTGAGTATCCCCCCATGCCCGGGAACAGGTTGAAGGCAATCTCGGGGAAACCTAAACGGGCATCGCGCTGAGCCAGTACGAAATGGTGCGCCAGAGCAGCCTCAAACCCGCCACCTAACGCACTGCCTTCGACCATTGCCAGCGTGATAGCCCCCGTATCAAACCCGCGTGATGCCGCATGAACGCAGTCAACGCAGGCACGTGCATATGCCCGTAACGCTTCCCGACGTCCGTTCTGAATGCACTCGACGAAGAACTGTAAATCACCTCCTGTATTGTACATTTCAGGAACCAGCGATCCGGTTACCCAAAAATCGACCTCAAAACCGGACTGACGCACCAACCATGAGAGGTTCATGATCTCCTCAATTAGCGCATGATTGAAGCAAGGACGCGGCTGGGCCTGCAGCATCATCCAGACTGTACGGCGCTCCGCCTCGTAATACCCTGATAACTGCGTGAAACGTTTAGAATCGGTAAACAGTGTGCATGTAGGCTGATTGATAACTGTCATAGTCTAATTCCTCTTATAAAAAAGCGCCTTGCGCGCAGTTTTAGACTAATCCACTCATTAAGCCCACTGCATGAGAGGGAATAAATTTATCACTGTTGTTTATGTAATTTAGTTATTGCATTTTTTCCCTTCTCTTTTGATCCTATTTTCTGCATCATTGAAAATATTAACTTTTCGCTCCTGGGGTGAGATTATGTCTACTATTGATGCACAAGCTGTAGCACAACGTATTGATACCGTGCTGGATATCCTGGTGGCGGGCGATTATCACTCTGCGATCCGTAATCTTGAGATACTGAAGTCTGAACTTCTTGCTCAGAATGGTGCCGACAATGCGCCAGAAAACCGTCAGCCAAAGGCGCCGTGGGAAGTTTAACCCCAGCGTTCCCGACCTCGTTTCGCTTTATTAAATGGATGCTATGAATTCCCGACAACAAATCATTTTGCAGATGGTCATCGATCAGGGGCGCGTAAGCGTGGTCGATCTTGCTAAAACCACGGGTGTTTCTGAAGTCACCATCCGTCAGGATCTTAATCTGCTGGAAAAACAGAGCTACCTCCGTCGTGCGCATGGATATGCTGTCCCACTCGACAGCGAAGACGTTGAAACGCGAATGATGAATAACTACGCGCTTAAACGTGAACTGGCAGAATTTGCCGCATCTTTAGTGAACAATGGTGAGACCGTTTTTATTGAAAACGGCAGCAGCAATGCCCTTCTGGCGCGTACGCTTGCCGATCAAAAAGACGTTACCATCATCACGGTCAGCAGCTATATCGCGCATTTACTCAAAGAAACACGCTGTGAAGTGATTTTGCTGGGGGGAATTTACCAGAAAAAAAGTGAAAGTATGGTAGGTCCTCTGACACGCCAGTATGTCCAGCAGGTTCATTTCAGCAAGGCGTTTATCGGGATCGACGGCTGGCAACCGGAGACAGGTTTCACCGGCCGGGATATGATGCGTTCTGACGTAGTAAATGCTGTACTCGAAAAAGAATGTGAAGCCATTGTGCTTACGGATAGCTCTAAATTTGACGCTGTTCACCCTTATACAATGGGGCCAATTTCTCGCTTTAGTCGCGTCATTACCGATGAACGTTTGAGCGACGTCCACCGTAATAAACTGGAAGATGACGGACTCATCGTGAATATTATTAAAACCCCCGCCTGAGCACATTATGCGCCCGACTTTCGGGCGCATACGCAGCCCATTCTCTGAGATGATTCCTAACCTCCCTTTAAGAGTTTTTACCTGTTTAAGCTGCCCTAAAGTCGTAAAATTAATGTTAGCGATATAACAGGAAGTGACTATCACCTGCGTGATTACGTAACGCCTGCGCGACCAGCTTTCGCGGAGAACAGAATTAAGTATTCGATTCGTCTATACTTAATGTGTACATCTTTCCGTGAATCGATAATTCAGGAGAAAGTATTATGACCTTAACCAGCAAAAAAGTAGCCGCCGCTGTTCTGGCAATCACTGTAGCAATGTCCCTGAGCGCTTGCTCTAACTGGTCTAAACGTGACCGCAACACCGCTATTGGTGCCGGTGCCGGTGCTCTCGGTGGTGCAGTATTAACAGATGGTAGTACGCTGGGGACATTAGGTGGGGCGGCTGTCGGTGGTATTATCGGTCACCAGGTTGGTAAATAATAATTCGATAAGCCATCCCCGATATTACGCTATTTAGAACGCATTTCAGGTCTGACTTACGCACGTATATAAAACAAGCCACGGCATTTGTCGTGGCTTATTTCTTTTAGCCGCCTGCCAGCTTAACTTTCATGCCTTTGGCTTCAAGCAGCGATTTAATTAAATCGCGTTTATCACCCTGAATTTCGATTATGCCGTCTTTCACGGCACCACCGCAGCCACATTTCTTTTTCAGTTCAGCCGCCAGCTTTGCCAGTTCCGCATCATCCAGATCGATTCCGGAGATAAGGCATACCCCCTTTCCTTTTCGCCCACTGGTCTGACGCTGGATCCGAACAATACCGTCCCCCTTCGGACGTTCCGCTTTCGTTTTCGGTTCGTCTATCCGTCCGCTTTCGGTAGAGTAAACAAGACGGCTGTTGGAATCTGTCATTACGCCCCCTTTTTCAGCGACGCGTTGATAGCCTTAAGGGTCTCTGCCGGGTTCGCAGACTGCGTCACCGGACGTCCGATGACCATGTAATCAACACCTGCAGCCAGTGCCTGTTCAGGTGTCATTATACGGCGCTGATCGCCCACGTCGCTGCCTGCAGGGCGGATCCCCGGGGTAACAAGTTTAAAATCCTGACCCAGGACTGATTTGAAACGCACCGCTTCCTGAGCCGAACAGACAACACCATCAAGACCGCAATTTTGTGTCAGACGTGCGAGGCGCTCAGCATGTTCCGCAGGTGACAACGTCACACCCAGGTCGCGTAAATCACTTTCGTCCATACTGGTCAGCACGGTGACCGCAATCAGCAGCGGTGCATCTTTACCGAACGGCAGAAGCGCTTCGCGGGCGGCCGTCATCATTCTTGCTCCACCCGACGCATGAACGTTAACCATCCATACCCCCAGCTCCGCGGCGGCTGCAACAGCGTGGGCCGTGGTATTTGGAATATCATGGAATTTAAGGTCGAGGAAAACGTCAAAGCCGCGCTGTTGCAGATCGCGTACGATTTGCGGCCCAAACAGCGTGAACATCTCTTTGCCAACTTTCAGACGGCAGTCGCGAGGATCGATACCGTCGACAAAGGCCAGAGCTGCGTCGCGCTTATTGTAATCAAGCGCAACAACAACAGGAGAATCCGTAATTACGCGGGAAGTGGAGGAAGTAACAGACGTCATGACCAGCCCTTTTCGTCTATGGGCGCGCAGCGGCGCGGAACAGATAAACGGCGAGCATTCTACCTGCCGCCGCCGCAAATTGACAGAATCCATTTGTTTTCCTGCCAGGCTGGCAAACCGCACGGAGTTCAGGAAGCGGTAAACATCATCAGTATGTTGTAACTAAAATGCAGTGTTTTAAAAAATTACTGCCCGTCGAGGCCACGAATTGGCTTGATGGTGGACCATGCACGGCATGAAGGACAGTGCCAGTAGAGCGTATACGCCGTAAACCCGCACTTCTGGCAACGATAGCGCGGCTTGCTGCGCACCTGCTCGCCTACCATGTCGCGCAGCACCATCAGGCTCTCTTTAGCACGCCCCTCTTCAGCATCATTCAGGTGGTAATCCATCAGCTTATGGAATACCCGCATGGTTGGATGACGCTGCAGCTGACGCGTAATATAAACCTGCGCGGTGTCGCTCCCCTCATACTTCTCAACCACGTCTGAAAGCATCAGCTCTGCGGGCGCACCGGTATTCTCTTCCACACAACGACGCAGGAACGCCACCCACTCTTCCTGCTTACCCAACTGTTGATAGCAGGTTTGCAGCATCTCCAGCGTTTCACTGACCAGCTCTTTGTCCTGGTCGATAACACGCAGCAAGCTTTCAACGGCTTTGGCGTAATCGCCATTCGCCATAAAGACGCGCCCCATCATGATCGAAATACGCGCGCTATTACGATCGGCGGCGGCGCCTTTCTTCAACAACGCCATGGCTTTGTCCATGTCGTCGCTGCCCATCTGCTGAAGGGCTAATTCGCAGTAGAAATGCGCTATCTCTACGCGCTGTTTATCTTTACCCAGCTTAACCAGACGTTCCGCTGTATCGATAGCTTTTTGCCAGTCGCTGGTGGCCTGATAAATCTGCAGCAGCTGCTGTAGTGCGCCGATACGGAAATCAGTTTCATCCACCAGCTGCGAGAACATATCTTCAGCACGATCGTACAGCCCTGCGGCCATATAATCCCGCCCCAGCTGTTGTACCGCAAGGAGTCGCTGGTCGTAGGTCAGGGAGGCACTTTCCATCAGGGTCTGGTGGATACGAATTGCGCGGTCAACCTCGCCGCGTGAGCGGAACAGGTTCCCCAGGGTGAGATGCGCTTCAACGGTTCCCGTATCCTCTTTTAGCATATCGAGGAACAGGTCTACCGCTTTGTCCTGCTGATTACTCAGCAGAAAGTTAACCCCCGCAACGTAGTCACGGGAGAGTCGGTTGGCCTCATCCTGCTTTGTTTGTTGCGCACTTCTGCGGCCCATATACCAGCCATAGGCTGCGGCTACAGGCAAAAGCAGAAACAACAACTCCAGCATAGTCGATTATTCCTTCACGACCGGCACACCAGAGCTTTCCGGAATGTCGGACGCAGGCGCAATGTTATTTTCGAGGCGTTTAATTTTACGTTCAGCGCGCGCAAGAGAAACACGGACTTTCAACCAGAAAAGACCACAAACCAGCCAGCCAATGGCAAAGCCCGCAGCAAATAAGACCGCCAGCAGGCTCGATACCCGGTACTCGCCCTGCGCCAGTAGATAGTTAAACGTCACCTGTTGGTCGTTTTGTGCACCCAATGTGACTGAAATGACAAAAATCGCCAATACCAGTAAGAAAATGAGTAAATATTTCACATTACTTCCCGTTATGTGGTTCAAGCGAATAAAGTGTGTTCAATTCACCGCAATCAGTCTTATAAACTACCATTTTAGTGACGGGCGCGAAACGGAAAAAGTAACGCGCCAGCTATGGATTTATGGGCGAAAGACGGATTATCAACCGTCAACCGTCACTTTGCTCCCTTTCGGCAATTTCTTCTTTCTCTTCGAGCGGTGGCGTTAACGGACCGCAGAGTCGTTCGGCAAGCCAGGTCGCCAGCGTGACCAGCAGCCATGAGATCAGCGTAGCGACCTCCAGGTCCTGCGGCCAATGCATCCCCAGCAATAGGCGGCTGCCCATCACTCCGGTCGCCCAGGCCAGTAAAATCACGATAGTCACGGTTCGACGTCTCGGCCAGAGTAATCCAACGCCCAGTAACGCCCAACTGGCCGCAAACATGGTGTGGCCAGAAGGAAACGCGAACCCCGTCTCTTTTTGCCAGTGTTTACGCAAAAACTTCGGAATATCCTGCTGTTCAGCAAGCTGTTCTTTCACCAGTGCGCCACGATCTTTACGTTTTAAATTGTAGAATTCATCCACAGGAATATGGTGAGTTTTTTCCAGCCAGACGACAAAAGGCCGTGGCTCCTGAACATGATCTTTAACCCAGGATTTCACGCCCTGACCAATCAAAATGGCAGCACCGAGGATCGCAAAAAGCATTAGCGCTGCCCGCAGTCGAAAACGCAGACACCACAGAAACCACGCGCAGAGAAGGACATGGGTAATAATTCCCCACGGCTGTGTGACGGTTTCCGTTATCCAATATAACGTTTTCAGCCATGCCGCATTCTGCCCAGGCTGCCACATCCAGCCCGAAACCCATACGGCCAGAGGCATAATCAGTAAAATGGCCGCACCTGCTGCCGTACGTCTGGCGATTGAAAGCATGTCTTCTCCTTTTTTGCTAAGCGTCACAATCATAACTGAAATTTATTCGATACGTGGATATGTCGGATCGTGCGTTTAACGTTCATATAGCATGGTGCCCATTAGGTGAACATGCTGAGCTTGTGGCAAAATGAACTGATACAGAAAGCAAAACAGGCGAAAGGCACGGCACGTGTCAGCCTACTCTGGAGAATCACATGCAGCTTAAACGTGTGGCAGAAGCCAAACTGCCAACCCCATGGGGCGATTTCCTGATGGTGGGATTTGAAGAACTGGCAACCGGACAGGATCATGTCGCGCTGGTGTACGGCGACATTTCAGGGCAGACACCGGTTCTGTCCCGCGTACATTCGGAGTGTCTGACGGGTGATGCGTTGTTCAGCCTGCGCTGTGATTGCGGTTTCCAACTGGAAGCAGCGCTGACTCACATCGCAGAGGAAGGCCGTGGGGTTCTGCTTTATCATCGTCAGGAAGGCCGTAACATTGGTCTGCTGAATAAAATCCGCGCCTACGCGCTGCAGGACCAGGGCTACGATACGGTGGAAGCGAACCATCAGCTCGGCTTTGCCGCCGATGAGCGTGACTTCACCCTGTGCGCCGATATGTTCAAGCTTTTGGGTGTAGATGAAGTTCGTCTGTTGACCAATAACCCGAAAAAAGTGGAAATCCTGACCGAGGCGGGGATCAATATTGTTGAGCGTGTACCGCTGATTGTGGGCCGCAATCCTAAAAATGCCCACTATCTTGACACCAAAGCCGCAAAAATGGGCCACCTGCTGAAAGAGTAAGAGCAAAAAGCCCGGCACATGTGCCGGGCTGGTTTCGTCAATCCAGCATCTTACGAATCACGTAATGTAAAATACCGTCGTTCTGGTAATAGGTCAGCTCTGTTGCCGTATCAATACGACACCGGCACTCCAGTACCTCGGTTTTTCCGTCTGCCCGCGTTAATTTCACTGGCACCGTTTTACCAGGCTGTAAATTTTGCAGACCACTAATATCAATCTGCTCCTCTCCGCTCAGGCCCAGCGTTTTACGCGTGACGCCCTGCGGAAACTCAAGCGGTAGGATCCCCATCCCAATAAGATTCGAGCGGTGAATTCGTTCGAACGATTCGGCAATGACCACACGAACACCAAGCAGACGCGGACCTTTCGCTGCCCAGTCACGGCTTGAGCCAGAACCGTACTCTTTCCCGGCGATCACCGCCAGCGGCGTACCTTCCTGTTGATATTTGACAGCCGCATCATAAATCGAAACGACTTCCGTACCTGGGAGATGGCGCGTCATGCCCCCTTCCACGCCCGGAACCATCTCGTTACGAATGCGAATATTGGCAAACGTGCCGCGCATCATGACTTCATGGTTACCACGACGCGACCCGTAGGAGTTAAAATCACGGCGTTCGACACCCCGGCTTTGCAAATAACGGCCTGCCGGGCTGTCGGCTTTGATGCTCCCTGCCGGAGAGATATGGTCCGTAGTGACAGAATCTCCCAGCATCGCCAGAATGCGCGCGCCGTGGATATCTTTAAGCGGCGCAGGTTCAGCCTGCATTTCATCGAAGAACGGCGACAGGCGAATATAGGTCGAATCATCCTGCCAGTCATAGGTATCCGACCCTGCGACGTTGATGGCTTTCCATTCCGGCGTACCTTCAAAGACTTCCGCATACTCTTTGCGGAACATCTCGGTTGACACTTTTTCAACGGCCAGCGCGATCTCACGCGAAGACGGCCAGATATCTTTCAGGTAGACCGGGTCATTCTTGCGATCGTGACCAATAGGGTCGGTCACCAGGTTGATATTCATGTTTCCTGCCAGCGCATATGCCACCACCAGCGGAGGCGAGGCGAGCCAGTTGGTTTTCACCAGCGGATGTATGCGCCCTTCAAAATTTCGGTTGCCGGAAAGGACCGCGCCTACCGTCAGATCACCCTGTTTGATCGCCGTTTCAATCGGCTCAGGAAGTGGGCCAGAGTTACCGATGCAAGTGGTGCAACCGTAACCCACCAGGTTAAAGCCCAGTTCGTCGAGATACGGTGTCAGTTTGGCCTGAGCCAGGTAATCCGATACGACTTTGGAGCCCGGTGCCAGCGAAGCCTTGACCCACGGCTGAGGTTTTAGCCCAAGCTCAACCGCTTTTTTGGCCAGTAAACCTGCCGCCATCAATACGCTGGGGTTTGAGGTATTGGTACAGGAGGTAATGGCTGCAATAACCACCGCGCCATCCGGGAGCTGATACTGATGCCCGTTCAGGACATAGTCGATCGGGCGATGATCTTTTTGCGCCACGTTCACTTCCAGTGCATTGCTGGCGGAAAACGCTTTGGGCACGTCAGTCAACGCGACCCGATCCTGAGGGCGTTTCGGCCCGGCAAGGCTCGCTTCAACGCTGCCCATATCGAGCTCAAGCGTGCTGGTGAAGACCGGTTCATCGCCCGGGTTGCGCCACATGCCCTGCGCTTTGGTATAGGCTTCCACCAGCGCGACCTGCTCTTCGCTGCGACCGCTAAGCCGCATGTATTCCAGCGTCACATCATCGATGGGGAAAAAGCCGCAGGTTGCGCCATATTCCGGAGACATATTGGCAATGGTGGCGCGGTCGGCCAGCGGCAGCGAATCCAGCCCATCACCATAGAATTCAACAAATTTACCTACCACACCATGCTTACGCAGCATCTGAGTGACGGTGAGTACCAGATCGGTAGCTGTTATGCCCTCTGACAGTTTTCCGGTGAGCTTGAAGCCCACCACATCCGGGATGAGCATGGATACCGGTTGTCCGAGCATCGCGGCTTCGGCTTCAATGCCACCGACACCCCACCCCAGCACGCCGAGGCCGTTGATCATGGTGGTATGTGAATCCGTTCCCACCAGCGTGTCCGGATAAGCCACCCACTCTTTATCCTGCAGTTCACTCCAGACGGCTTTACCCAGGTATTCAAGGTTAACCTGATGGCAAATTCCGGTGCCTGGTGGCACGACGCTAAACCGGCTGAATGCCTGTTGCCCCCACTTCAGGAAGACATAGCGCTCGTGGTTGCGTTCCATCTCCAGACGTACGTTTTCACCAAAGGCGTCGTCATCACCAAAGCGGTCAACGGTTACGGAGTGGTCAATGACGAGATCCACAGGCGAAAGCGGATTCACTTTTGCGGTATCCCCGCCAAGGCGTTTAACGGCCTCGCGCATAGCGGCTAAATCAACCACTGCGGGAACACCGGTGAAGTCCTGCATCAGGACCCGGGCCGGGCGATAAGCGATTTCTCTGTCGGCGTGGGCATGCTTCAACCACCCTGCCAGCGCCTGGATATCTTCGAGGGTGACAGAATCACCATCCTGCCAGCGTAAGAGATTTTCCAGCAAAACTTTCAAGGACTTGGGTAAACGCGAAATGTCCCCAAGCGTCCTGGCAGCCAGCGGCAGGCTGTAGTAATGCCAGGTTTTATTTTCTGCCTGTAATGTGTCCTTACTGGCTTCGCGTAGGGTTAACGACATAAGCTCCTCCTTAATTACAGAGATGTCCTGACAATCATCAGGGCCGTAATTAAAGATAACACAAAGACGCTGTAACGTTTTGATAACAACCCAAATTGATAAATTCAGATGTGTTCAGAAGGTGAAAACAAAAAACCCCGCCGCAGCGAGGTTTTACAATTTAACGGAAGGCCAGCCAGATGAGCTGGCTCCAGAACAGAATCGACACGGTAAAAACGCCGATCCATGACCAGTATTTATGAGACGTCGTGTTATTCATCATAGGGACACCAGGCATTATTTATAAACGTTTCCGAGGTCGCCCTCAGTTCTATATTACTGATGTGTATTTATTAAAGAGTACAAAAATGCGGAGTCACTATTCAGACTATTTGCATCATTACGCAATCAACTAAATTATTGTTTTTTGGGTTCGTCTTCCGCGAACACATCAATAAAGGCTTGCTGCTGCGGCGTCAGTTTCCAGGATGCAGGCACAGTATTCGCAGGTGCTTTCCGCACCTTGTGACCATTGTCACGATGCTGACGCATCTGTTTTACCGTCTCTGTTCGTACCGTCAGTGCCATAGTTAACCCCAATATTTCCAGGCCAGGAGAGCAACCACCGCCCAAAAGGAGGCGGAGACGAGAAAGACCGCCAGCCAGGCTTTACGCTTAAGCGCAGGATCCCTTTGCGGTTCTTCACTTCCAGAAGGCATTGCTAACCTCATACAATCGACATCGCTTATCATTTAGGACCAAACAATTGGTACAATTAATCATCTGTTGAGATAAATCCTAAAGAAACTTTAGCCGAAAAGCCAGTGAATTTATGCATTGGGAGGTATGAAATATTCAATCTTTTGACCAGAAATAAATAACTGAAAAGAAATATTTGCGAAGCGTCAAATTAGTTTCTACTTTTGTCGCCAATTCACGACATTATAACCCTGCAGATAAAATGGGTAATGACATTATATGGCAGGGAATGCGTAGATGATGATAATTCTAATTTAGCTTTGAGACGTTATTTCGGTATCTTTCCCTCAGGGAAAGATACCGGGAGTGATTATTTTGCCGGGAGTTTGATGTCTTTAAACATCTCTTCAATATCTTCATTCGAGCGTAATGCGACGGCAGTATCAACCACGTCACGTGTTAAATGCGGGGCAAAGCGCTGAATAAAATCATACATATAGCTACGCAGGAAGGTACTGCGTCGGAACCCAATTTTCGTTGTGCTGTGGCTGAAAATATCGTGCGCATCAAGACGCACCAGATCGGGGTCTGAAACCGGATCAACCGCCATGCTGGCAATGACACCCACCCCAAGGCCAAGCCGTACATAGGTCTTAATAACGTCAGCATCGGTGGCGGTAAAGACAATACGCGGCGTTAATCCTGCGCGGTTAAAGGCTGTATCAAGTTCTGACCGTCCGGTGAAGCCGAATGTATAGGTCACTAAAGGATATTGCGCCAGCTCTTCAATAGTCACCGACCCTTTACCCGCCAACGGGTGATCGGGAGTCACCACAATCGAACGGTTCCAGTGGTAGCACGGGAGCATAACCAGATCGTCATACAGGTGAAGTGCTTCCGTCGCGATGGCAAAATCCGCGTTTCCCTTCGACACCGCTTCAGCAATTTGCGTCGGTGACCCCTGATGCATATGCAAAGAGACGCGCGGATAACGCTCAATAAAGCCCTTAATAACACCTGGCAAGGCATAACGCGCCTGGGTATGCGTCGTGGCAATATACAGTGAGCCTTTGTCCGGCCAGGTATGCTCCCCCGCCACAGACTTAATCGCGTCGACTTTAGAGAGGACTTCCCGCGCAATGCGGATGATTTCCTGTCCTGCCGGCGTTACCTGCGTGAGATGTTTGCCGCTGCGGGCGAAAATCTGGATACCTAATTCGTCCTCCAGCATACGCACTTGTTTGCTGATGCCAGGTTGCGAGGTATAAAGCCCCTCAGCGGTAGACGAGACGTTAAGGTTGTGATTCACCACCTCAACGATATAACGAAGCTGCTGTAATTTCATGCCAGACCATCCGATTTAGCGCATGCGGTCAATCGCTTAAGACGATTTAATAATAAAAAACAGATTAACTATAACCACTATATCATTTATAGCCTGACTGTATAGTACGGAACAAAAAATAATAACAAGGTAATAAAAAAGGGCCGGAAATTCGGCCCTTTTACAGGTAAGCTACGGTTAGGGAAGATTATTTCTTACCTTCAACCCATTTGCCATCGACAAAGAAGGCTGACCATCCGGTCGCTTTACCCTCTTTCTCTGCCGCAACGTACTGCTGCTTAGTTTTACGGCTAAAGCGCACCACGGTTTTGTTGCCTTCCGGATCCTGCTGTGGCGCATCGGCCAGATACCGCAGTTTCTCAGGCAGACGATCGCGGAAGCGATGCAGCTCTTCCACCAACGGTGCACGCGTTTCACGCGATTTCGGGAAGGTGTTGGCGGCAAGGAAGACACCTGCGGCGCCGTCACGCAACACGAAGTACGCGTCTGATTTCTCACACGGCAACTCAGGCAGCGGAACAGGATCTTCCTTCGGCGGCGCCACCTCACCGTTACGCAGAATTTTGCGCGTGTTTTTACACTCGTCGTTAGTACACGCCATGTACTTACCGAAACGCCCCATTTTCAGGTGCATTTCAGAACCACACTTCTCGCACTCCACAATCGGACCGTCATAGCCTTTGATGCGGAATTCACCCTCTTCGATCTCGTACCCGTCACACGTTGGGTTATTACCGCACACGTGCAGTTTACGTTTTGGATCGATCAGGTAGCTGTCCATTGCCGTGCCGCATTTTTTACAACGGCGTTTGGCGCGCAGGGCGTTGGTTTCTGCGTCATCACCTTCCAGCACGTTAAGAACTTCGTTCTCAGGAACCAGGTTAATGGTGGTTTTGCAGCGCTCTTTTGGCGACAGCGCATAACCGGAGCAGCCAAGGAACACGCCCGTTGTTGCAGTACGGATCCCCATCTTGCGGCCGCAGGTTGGGCAGTCGATACTGGTCAGTACCATCTGGTTAGGCAGCATCCCGCCTTCTTCAGGATCTTTCTCCGCTTTTTCAAGCTGACCGGTAAAGTCGCTGAAGAAGCTGTCGAGTACCTTTTTCCATTCCGCCTGATGGCTGGCAACCTGGTCGAGGCTGTCTTCCATCTGCGCGGTGAAATCGTAATTCATCAACTCGCGGAAGTTGGCTTCCAGACGGTCAGTCACGATTTCACCCATTTTCTCCGCATAGAAACGACGGTTTTCAACGCGTACGTAGCCACGGTCCTGAATGGTCGAGATGATTGACGCGTAGGTCGACGGACGACCAATACCGCGTTTTTCCAGCTCTTTCACCAGGGAGGCTTCGCTGAAGCGCGCAGGCGGCTTGGTAAAGTGCTGAGCCGGGATCAATTCGACCAGAGACAGCTCGTCACCTTTGTTAACCGCCGGCAACGTGCGATCTTCATCACCTTTACGCAACGCTGGCATGACTTTCGTCCAGCCATCGAAGCGCAGGATGCGGCCACGCGCCTTCAGTCGGAAATCACCTGCGCCGACAGTCAGCGTGGTGGAGTCGTACTGCGCTGGCGTCATCTGACACGCTACGAACTGGCGCCAGATCAGCTGATAAAGCTTCTGCGCGTCGGCTTCCATGTCTTTCAGCGACTCGGCTAACACAGAGACGTCAGAAGGACGGATCGCTTCGTGCGCTTCCTGAGAGTTCTCTTTGCTGGCGAACTGATTGGCACTTTCCGGCAGGTATTTCTTACCGAAATTGTCACTGATGTAGCTGCGCACCATGTTAACCGCGTCCTGGCTCAGGTTGGTTGAGTCGGTACGCATGTAGGTGATGTAACCCGCTTCATACAGGCGCTGGGCCATCATCATGGTTTTCTTTACGCCATACCCCAGACGCGTGCTTGCAGCCTGTTGCAGCGTAGAGGTAATAAACGGCGCACCTGGCTTGCTGCTGGTGGGTTTATCTTCACGCTCCAGCACCTGATAGCGTGCTTTTTCCAGCAGCGCCACGGCGGCCATGGTCTGGTCTCGGTTTTCAGGGCGGAACGGTTTGTCGTTCTGATGGCTCACCTGCAACGGCAGAGCGTCACCGCCCGGCGTGGTCACATTGGCGTCGACTTCCCAGAACTCTTCCGGCACGAAGGCTTTAATTTCGCGCTCACGCTCGACGACAAGACGCACAGCGACAGACTGCACACGACCTGCAGACAGGCCACGGGCAATCTTCTTCCACAGCAGTGGAGAGACCATGTAGCCCACAACGCGGTCCATAAAGCGACGCGCCTGCTGGGCGTTTACACGGTCGATATTCAGCTCGCCCGGCTTCTCAAACGCCTGGCGAATCGCATTCTTCGTAATTTCGTTAAACACTACACGGCTGTAGCGTTTGTCATCACCACCGATCACTTCCCGCAGGTGCCACGCAATGGCTTCCCCTTCGCGGTCAAGGTCGGTTGCGAGATAGATGTGGTCTGCTTTTTCAGCAAGCTGCTTCAGCTCGTTAACGACTTTTTCTTTCCCGGGCAACACTTCATATTGTGCATCCCAGTTATGCCATGGGTTAACCCCCATGCGGTTGACAAGCGCGCTACGTTCATCCTTTTTAGGCTTTTTGGCCCCTTTGGTGGAGGTAGAGTCTGCGCTCTTTTTGCTGGCTGAGCCACTGGTCGGCAAATCGCGGATATGACCCACGCTGGACTTAACCACGTAGTCATTACCCAGATACTTATTGATCGTTTTGGCTTTTGCCGGGGACTCAACGATGACGAGAGCTTTACCCATATTCACCTTTACCTAATTTAATTCTTCCAGGAATACGCCGCACGTTGATTTCCCTTCCGCTGACGGCGAGCCAATGATATTGCGGCCGCGTCAGGAGATATCAACCCCTTTGTCTTACCGGACGTCAAAGAAAACACGCCCAGGTGATTGAGTTATCGGGTATTTTTCTCACATTTCGTATAATTCGTGACGAATTCCCGGTCGAATGTCAAGCAATTCTGTTGCCAGAATGACGAAAGCGCACACTCTACCTGATAAAATTCGTTACGCAACTTTATTAGCATGCAAAAGCAAATCCCGCCAGCCAGGCCCCTGCTCCTTATCCCCTCAGATTACAGGGAAAATTTGCCCCCAAAGCGCGCTCGGCGTAGACTATTGTCACTGTTTAAGGAGTGGATTATGCAGAATACGACCCAACCTATTGACCGAGCCTCTCTGCTTATCGAAGCAAACAAGCTTATCCGTGACCATGAAGATACGCTGGCAGGCATTGAAGCCACAGGCGTAGAGCAGCGCAATGGCGTGCTGATTTTCAGCGGCGAATACTTCCTTGACGAACAGGGGTTACCGACCCCGAAAAGCACCGCCGTGTTTAACATGTTTAAATACCTGGCGCATACGCTTTCAGAGAAATATCACCTGGTCGATTAATGCAAAACGCGAGGCATGTGCCTCGCGTTATTGTTTACAGCAGCGGTTTTTGTCCGCGCTGCAGCCAGCGGAGCAGCAGGCGGTCCGCACTCTCTGCCGCACTGTTGGTGAAGCGGTCAAGCAGTCGCTTACGCTGGGTATAACGCACGCCAACCAGCTCCCTGCCCTCCATCAGATTGAGCAGCAGGTCATCACTGGTACCGACCTCATCCACCAGCCCTTTCTCCTGCGCCTGGATACCGTACCAGTGCTCGCCCGTCGCGACCTGTTCAATATCGAGCGTGGGGCGCATACGGTGCACAAAGTCTTTAAAGAGGTGATGCGTTTCATTCAGGTCTTCACGGAATTTCTGTCTCCCTTCTTCCGTGTTTTCACCGAGCAGCGTCAGGGTCCGTTTGTACTGACCCGCCGTGTGAAGTTCGATATCAATCTCTTTATTCTTCAGGAAACGGTTAAAGTTAGGGATCTGCGCGACCACACCGATTGAGCCAATAATGGAGAACGGCGCGGCAACAATTTTGTCCGCTACGCAGGCCATCATATAACCCCCGCTCGCCGCCACTTTGTCCACCGCAACGGTTAATGGGATCTGTTTTTCACGCAGACGCTGCAACTGTGAGGCTGCCAACCCGTAACCGTGAACGACACCGCCAGGGCTTTCAAGACGCACGACAACCTGATCCTGCGGGGTCGCCACGGCCAGAACGGCAGTCACTTCCTCCCGCAGCGAGGAAACTTCATGCGCATCCATACTCCCCTTAAAATCGAGTACATAGACACGTGGCGTAGCCTTATCCTGCGGCGCATTGAGCTTTGCTTTTGCCTTTGCCGCTTTGGCTTCCTGTTTGTGCTTTTTCTTCTGCGCTTTCTGCCACAGTTTTTGTTGATGACTATCAAGCAGCGCCAGAGACATATCTTCCTGCATCTCTTTATATTGCTCGCTCAGACGCGTGATGCGTAACTCCCCACGCTGACGCTTGCGCTGCGTCAGGTTGACAATCAGAACGGCAACCACTGCGATGGCAATGACAACCGTCGCGATTTTGGCCAAAAACAACCCATATTGAGAAAGTAATTCCACGCGTTCCACCTTGATTTAACCACGAATCTTTCACGGCAGTGTACAACAGCCCTGCCCATGCGTCTCGCTCGTGACATTACCTCTGCGAGCCGCCTTCAGGAATCCCCGGCCTGGAGTTTAAATATTTGCAAATTGTTAATTTTACAGTAATGCGTCCTGTAGACTGATTGAATTATTAGGCTAATTCGGGCATAAAGCCGAAAAGTCATCATGAAGGCGTCATCGCGTCACTGTACGCCTGAGGAGTCACCGTGCATTATCAACCACAAAAAAACCTGCTACAGAACCGGATCATTCTCGTTACTGGTGCCAGCGACGGAATTGGCCGCGAGGCGGCTCTGACGTACGCTGAATATGGCGCAAGCGTTATTCTGATTGGCCGCAACGAAGAGAAATTGAAAGGTGTCGCGCAGGAAATTGAAGCTGCTGGTGGAACACTGGCGGCGTGGTACACGCTCGATTTACTCACCTGCACTCCCGAAGTGTGCCAGGAACTCGCCCAACGCATCAGTACCCGCTACCCAGTACTGGACGGTGTGCTACACAACGCCGGCTTGCTTGGGGATGTTTGCCCAATGGATGAACAGGATCCTGATACCTGGCAGCAGGTGATGCAGGTCAACGTCAACGGGACGTTTTTCCTTACCCAGGCATTGCTTCCTTTATTACTCAAATCCGAGTCAGGCTCGCTGGTCTTCACCTCTTCCAGCGTGGGTCGCGAAGGCCGGGCGAACTGGGGAGCTTATGCCGTATCAAAATTCGCCACCGAAGGCATGATGCAGGTGCTGGCGGAGGAATATCAGAGCCGCCATCTGCGCGTAAATTGCATTAACCCCGGTGGAACGCGCACCAAAATGCGTGCCAGCGCGTTCCCGACCGAAGATCCACAGAAGCTGAAAACTCCGGCTGATATAATGCCGCTCTATCTCTGGCTAATGGGCGATGACAGTCGCCGCAAGACAGGGATGACCTTTGACGCCCAGCCAGGCCGTAAACCAGGAATTTCCCAATGAGTGAAGAACGCCATCAGCAGCGCCAGCAGCGTCTGAAAGAACAGGTCGATGCTCGCGTCGCGGCAGCCCAGGACGAACGCGGGATCATCATCGTGTTCACCGGCAACGGTAAAGGTAAAACCACTGCCGCATTTGGTACCGCTACGCGTGCCGTCGGGCACGGGCAGAAAGTCGGTGTCATCCAGTTTATCAAAGGCATATGGCCCAACGGCGAGAGGAATTTGCTTGAGCCTCATGGCGTCGAGTTTCAGGTAATGGCGACCGGGTTTACGTGGAATACCCAGAACCGGGAAACGGACACCGCCGCCTGTCTCGCCGTCTGGGAACATGCCAAAAGAATGCTGGCCGATCCTTCGCTAAACATGGTGCTACTGGATGAGATCACCTATATGGTCGCCTACGACTACCTGCCTCTGGAAGCAGTGCTGGGTGCGCTGAAGAACCGACCTGCACATCAGACGGTGATCGTCACGGGGCGTGGGTGTCATCGGGATATTCTGGAGCTGGCAGATACCGTTAGCGAGCTGCGTCCGGTGAAACATGCGTTTGATGCGGGTATCAAAGCGCAAATCGGTATTGATTACTAAAAAAAGCCCGGTCACGCTGACCGGGCTTCTGTTTTAACCGTTGTTGTTACGGCTGCCGGAACGGCGGTTGCTGCTCACCTGGCTGTGGCGTTTCACCGCACGACGGATCTGATTCGCCTTCATGCGACGACGATCTTTCTCTACTGCCACTTTAGAGGTGGTTTCTGGCGTCAGACCAACCAGCTCGCGCAGATAGTTAGTTTGCGTCAGATCCAGTTCGGTATAACCGCCACGCGGCAGACCTTTTGGCAGCAGAATGTCGCCGTAACGGACGCGGATCAAGCGGCTCACCTGAACGCCAACGGCTTCCCACAGACGACGTACTTCGCGGTTACGGCCCTCGGTCAGCGTTACGTTGTACCACTGGTTAATACCTTCACCACCGGTAAATTTGATGGTTTTGAACGCTGCAGGACCGTCTTCCAGCTGAACGCCGCGCGACAGATCGCGCAGTTTATTCTCATCAACCTGACCAAAGACGCGCACGGCGTATTCACGTTCCACTTCACGGCTTGGGTGCATCAGACGGTTTGCCAGTTCACCATCGGTGGTAAACAGCAGCAGACCGCAGGTATTCACGTCCAGACGACCTACTGCAATCCAGCGAGCGCCACGCAGTTTAGGCAGACGGTCAAACACCGTCGGGCGACCTTCCGGGTCGTTGCGGGTACACAGTTCGCCTTCCGGCTTGTAGTAAGCCAGCACGCGGCAAATCTGTTCAGCGGACTCTTTTACGGAGATAAGATGACCGTCAATACGGATCTTCAGCCCCGGTACAATTTCTACGCGGTCGCCCAGCGTGGCGATTTTACCGTCCACACTCACGCGGCCCGCTTCAATAATGGCTTCGATTTCACGGCGTGAGCCGTGGCCGGCGCGCGCCAGCACTTTCTGTAACTTCTCGCTCATTGAGCTTCCTCAGGTGTCGCCTTCACAGGCGTCGAATCAGGTCAAAAGAGGGCTTACCCCTGCTTTGATGGCCGCGTAGTATATCTGCTTAGACCATTACAAGAAAGGCTTAACATCACCCACGCCTTCACGAATCACTTCTGGTGCATCTTCGGTCAAGTCGACCACGGTGGTCGGCTGCTGTCCGAGATAGCCACCGTGAATAATCAACTCAACGACCTTCTCCAGACGATCTTTGATCTCTTCCGGATCGGATTCGGTAAATTCACTTCCCGGCAGCATCAGCGAGGTCGAGAGCATCGGTTCGCCGAGCGTTTCCAGCAGCGCCTGCGCAATCGGGTTCGACGGTACGCGCATGCCGATGGTTTTACGTTTCTCCTGCAGCAGACGACGCGGTACTTCCTTCGTGCCCTTCAGGATAAAGGTGTAGTTACCCGGCGTATTGTTCTTAATCAGGCGAAACGCCACGTTATCCACATAAGCATAGGTCGACAACTCAGAGAGATCGCGACACATCAGGGTAAAGTTATGGCCGTCCGGCAGCTGGCGAATACGGCAAATGCGTTCCATCGCCCCTTTGTCTTCAATTTTGCAGCCCAGCGCATAGCCAGAATCGGTCGGATAGACAATGACACCGCCTTTGCGAACGATCTCTACGGCCTGGTTAATCAGGCGTGGCTGCGGGTTATCCGGATGGATATAGAAAAATTGACTCATACTTCCCTCTCTTCAATTTGCTGTGGCTTTTCCCAGAGCGTCCAGACAGGCTCAACGCCAGCGGGCAGCCAGAGCTTGCGCCCCAGTTCGATCCAGGCGCAAGGCTGATGGAAATCAGACCCTTGTGACCCAAGCAGGCCGAACTGACGGGCATAAGTTGCGAGCTGCGCGCGCTCATTGGGCGCCTGCTGACACTGGGCGACTTCCATCGCCTCACCACCGCATTCGGCAAAGTGTGCCAGCAGTCTTTTCAGCCATTTAGCAGAAAGATTATATCGCCCCGGATGGGCCAGCACGGCCTTGCCACCAGAATGATGAATCACATCAATAGCTTGTTTTATTGTACACCACTGTGGCGGAACGTATCCGGTTTTCCCGCGAGCAAGATATTTTTTAAAAACATCCGCCATTGTCGTGGCTTTGCCCGCCTCTACCAGAAAACGGGCGAAATGACCGCGCGTGACCGCCCCGCCGTTCGCCAGCTTTTGAGCACCTTCCAGCGCGCCCGGAATATGCGCCTTTTCCAGACGTTCACCAATCATCTCTGCGCGCTGGTTGCGGCGCGTTTTTTGTTCTTGCAAAAAGGCCCGAAGTGCCGGATGGTCTATATCGATATTCAGGCCAACAATATGAATTTCATGGTTTTCCCAGACGGTAGAGATTTCGACACCGGACACCAGATTAAGCGCCAGTCCGCTGCGGGCGATTTCGGCGCGCGCCGCCGGAATGGCATCTGTCGTATCGTGATCGGTTATCGCCAGCGTACCGACGCGCATTTCAACGGCACGATGAACCAGGTCCTCGGGTGTCAGCAGGCCATCAGAGGCCTGTGTATGGCTGTGTAAATCATAAATAATCGCGTAGGTGGTATCGCTCAAAGCACTTCCCATAGCAGGTTGGAGACATCCGAAACCGCCATGATACCGACTTAACGTGAAATTCTGAAATCAAGGGTTGACAACTTGCCATCGAACTAGTTAACTAGTACGCAAGTTCACACGAGAAAGGTATCTGAAAATGACAGCACATTTCACTCTGCACGGTTGGTGGCGCACTTCCTGATCATCGGGCAGTGTCACGCGTCTGCGAAATGCAAACAGATACCCAGCCCGCTACTAAGCGGGCTTTTTTTTGAACAGAATAAATGAGAACAACATCATGCAAACAGCCAAACCACACCTCGAACTGCTAACCTGCGAGGCGGCCTATCGCCACAACCCCACCGCGCTGTTTCATCAGGTGTGCGGTGCTCGCCCGGCAACGTTGCTGCTGGAATCTGCGGATATCGACAGCAAAGACGATCTCAAGAGCCTGCTGCTGGTTGACAGCGCGTTGCGCATTACCGCTTTAGGTGACACTGTCACCATTAAGGCACTGTCAGAAAATGGCGCGTCGCTGCTGCCGCTGTTGGATGCCGCCCTGCCTGCCGCAATTGAAAATGAACGTCATCCGGAAATGCGGGTTCTGCATTTCCCGCCGGTCAGCCAGTTGCTGGATGAAGATGCACGTCTCTGTTCTCTGTCCGTTTTCGATGCTTTCCGCCTGCTGCAAAACCTGGTGTCCGTACCGGAAGATGAGCGTGAGGCAATGTTCTTCGGTGGGCTGTTTGCGTATGACCTGGTCGCGGGTTTTGAAGATTTGCCGGAAACAGAGCAAGGCAACCGCTGCCCTGACTACTGCTTCTACCTGGCGGAAACCTTGCTGGTGATCGACCATCAGAAAAAATATACCCGCATTCAGGCGAGCCTGTTCACGCCGTCTGTGTCTGAGAAACACCGCCTTGAACACCGCATCTCGCAGCTGCAGCAGCAAATGACCGAAGCACCGCCTGCGCTTCCGGTGCAGCGCGTGGAGAAGATGGCGTGCGACGTCAACCAGACTGACGATCAGTACGGCGCCGTTGTTCGCCAGATGCAAAAAGCGATTCGTGCCGGTGAAATTTTCCAGGTTGTACCTTCCCGTCGCTTCTCTCTGCCCTGCCCGTCTCCGCTGGCGGCCTACGACGTGCTGAAGAAAAGCAACCCGAGTCCGTACATGTTCTTTATGCAGGACAACGATTTCACCCTGTTTGGCGCGTCACCAGAAAGCTCACTGAAATACGATGCCACCAGCCGCCAGATTGAGATCTACCCGATTGCCGGGACACGCCCGCGTGGCCGCCGTGCGGATGGCTCGCTTGACCGCGATCTCGACAGCCGTATTGAGCTGGAAATGCGTACCGACCATAAAGAGCTGTCCGAACACCTGATGCTGGTTGACCTGGCACGTAACGACCTGGCACGCATTTGTACTCCGGGTAGCCGTTACGTCGCTGACCTCACCAAAGTCGACCGTTATTCATTTGTGATGCACCTGGTTTCCCGAGTGGTCGGTGAACTGCGCAGCGACCTCGACGTGCTGCACGCCTATCGCGCCTGCATGAACATGGGAACCCTGAGCGGTGCGCCAAAAGTACGCGCCATGCAGTTGATTGCCGGTGCCGAAGGCCGTCGTCGCGGTAGTTACGGTGGTGCGGTGGGTTACTTCACCGCCCACGGCGATCTTGATACCTGTATCGTAATCCGTTCTGCCTATGTCGAAGACGGTATTGCCACCGTCCAGGCGGGCGCAGGCATTGTTCTTGATTCTGTTCCGCAGTCTGAAGCTGACGAAACACGCAGTAAAGCGCGTGCGGTACTTCGCGCCATTGCTACCGCACACCATGCACAGGAGATTTTCTGATGGCTGACATTCTGCTGCTCGATAATATCGACTCCTTTACTTATAACCTTGCAGATCAGCTGCGTGCGAATGGTCATAACGTCGTTATCTACCGCAACCACGTGCCGGCACAGACGCTGATTGACCGACTGGCCACCATGCAAAACCCGGTGTTGATGCTCTCTCCAGGGCCCGGTGCACCGAGTGAAGCTGGCTGTATGCCAGAACTGCTGACGCGTATGCGCGGAAAGCTGCCGATTATCGGTATCTGTCTCGGTCACCAGGCCATCGTTGAAGCCTATGGCGGCTACGTTGGCCAGGCGGGCGAAATTCTGCACGGCAAAGCGTCCAGCATCGAACATGACGGTCAGGCGATGTTTGCCGGCTTGCCTAACCCACTCCCGGTGGCACGCTACCACTCGCTGGTGGGGAGCAATATTCCAGCCGGACTGACCATTAACGCCTCGTTTGAAGGGATGGTGATGGCGGTGCGTCATGATGCGGATCGCGTCTGCGGTATGCAGTTCCACCCGGAATCGATTCTGACCTCTAACGGAGCCCGTCTGCTGGAACAAACTCTCGACTGGGCATTACAGAAGCTGGAACAGACTAATACCCTGCAGCCGATTCTGGAAAAACTGTACCAGGCGCAGACCCTGAGCCAGCAGGAAAGCCACCAGCTCTTCTCCGCCGTGGTTCGCGGCGAGCTGAAACCTGAACAGCTTGCTGCTGCACTGGTGAGCATGAAAGTGCGCGGTGAAAGCCCGCAGGAGATCGCCGGTGCCGCTACGGCCCTGCTGGAAAATGCCGCTCCGTTCCCGCGCCCGGACTATCCGTTTGCCGATATTGTTGGCACCGGCGGTGACGGCAGCAACAGCATCAACATCTCCACCGCCAGCGCCTTCGTGGCGGCGGCGTGTGGTTTGAAAGTCGCGAAACACGGTAACCGCAGCGTTTCCAGCCGGTCAGGTTCTTCCGATTTGCTCGCCGCATTCGGTATTAATCTCGATATGAACGCCGAGCGTTCCCGTGAAGCGCTGGATGACCTGGGTGTCTGTTTCCTGTTTGCGCCGAAGTACCACACCGGTTTCCGCCACGCGATGCCAGTTCGTCAGCAGCTCAAAACCCGTACGCTGTTTAACGTACTGGGGCCACTTATAAACCCGGCTCATCCGCCGCTGGCGCTGATTGGCGTCTATAGCCCTGAACTGGTGCTGCCGATTGCTGAGACACTGCGTGTTCTGGGATATCAACGTGCCGCCGTGGTCCACAGTGGAGGAATGGATGAGGTGTCGCTGCATGCGCCAACGCTGGTAGCCGAACTGCGCGACGGCGAGATCCTGAGTTATCAGCTGGAAGCCGCCGACTTCGGTTTAGCGCCATATCACCAGGAAGCGCTGGCAGGCGGTACGCCGGAAGAAAACCGTGACATTCTGACGCGCTTATTACAAGGTAAAGGAGAGGTCGCTCATGAGGCCGCCGTTGCTGCCAACGTCGCCATGCTGATGCGTTTGCACGGTGAGGAAGACCTGAAGGCCAACGTTCAAAAAGTTCTGGATGTACTGCGCTCTGGTGCAGCTTACGATCGCGTTACCGCACTTGCGGCAAGAGGGTAAAGAATGCAGACCGTTTTAGCGAAAATCGTTGCCGATAAGGCCATCTGGGTGGAAGCCCGCAAGCAACAACAGCCGCTTGCCAGTTTCCAGAATGACGTCGTTCCAAGTAGCCGTCGTTTCTATGATGCCCTGCAGGGTGCACGCACTGCGTTTATCCTTGAGTGCAAAAAAGCGTCCCCGTCTAAAGGCGTTATCCGTGACGATTTCGACCCGGCGCGTATCGCTGGTATTTATAAGCATCATGCGTCCGCCATTTCTGTGCTGACGGATGAGAAATATTTCCAGGGCAGCTTTGATTTTCTGCCCATCGTCAGCGGCATCGCACCACAGCCGATTCTGTGCAAAGACTTTATTATCGACCCGTATCAAATCTGGCTGGCGCGCTTTTACCAGGCTGACGCCTGCCTGCTGATGCTCTCGGTGCTAGACGACGAACAGTATCGCCAGCTTTCTGCCGTGGCACACAGTCTGAACATGGGCGTGCTGACAGAAGTCAGTAATGAAGAAGAACTGGAACGCGCGATTGCGCTGGAAGCCAGAGTGGTCGGCATTAACAACCGCGATCTTCGCGACCTGTCGATCGACCTCAACCGCACCCGCCAGCTCGCGCCGCGTCTGGGCTCCGGTGTGACGGTGATCAGCGAGTCCGGTATTAACAGCTACGCGCAGGTACGTGAGTTGAGCCACTTCGCCAACGGTTTCCTGATTGGCTCCGCCATGATGGAACATGACGACCTCAACGCTGCGGTGCGCCGGGTGTTGCTGGGTGAAAACAAAGTGTGCGGTTTGACCCGCGAACAGGATGCCCGGGCTGCGTATGACGCGGGGGCGATTTACGGAGGGCTGATTTTTGTCGATTCATCTCCACGAGTTGTCAGCGTAGAACAGGCGCGCGAGGTGATAGCGGCAGCGCCGCTCAGCTACGTCGGCGTTTTCCGCAATGCGGATATCACGGACGTGGCGGCAAAAGCCGACGCTTTATCCCTGAGCGCGGTCCAGCTCCACGGTGATGAAGATCAGGCGTATATAGACGCTCTGCGTACCGCGCTGGCACCGCAGGTGCAGATCTGGAAAGCCCAGAGCGTAGGTGACACCCTGCCAGCGCGTAATCTTAATCATGTTGATAAATACGTGCTGGATAACGGCCAGGGCGGCACCGGTCAGCGTTTTGACTGGTCGCTGCTGAATGGTGAAAAGCTGGATAACGTCCTGCTGGCGGGCGGATTAAGCCCGGATAACTGCGTGGAAGCCGCGAAAACGGGCTGCGCAGGCCTCGATTTCAATTCAGGCGTAGAGTCGCAACCGGGTATCAAAGATGCCAGCAAGCTGGCCTCGGTATTTAAAACTCTGCGTGCATATTAAGGAAGAGAAGATGACGACATTACTAAACCCTTATTTTGGTGAGTTCGGTGGGATGTACGTCCCGCAAATCCTGATGCCCGCTCTGCGCCAACTGGAAGAGGCGTTTGTCAGCGCGCAGAAGGATCCGGCATTTCAGGCTGAATTTACCGACCTGCTGAAAAACTACGCTGGTCGTCCAACGGCACTGACCAAGTGTCGCAACCTGACTGAAGGCACCAAAACCACGCTGTACCTTAAGCGCGAAGATTTGCTGCACGGCGGCGCACACAAAACTAACCAGGTGTTGGGTCAGGCGCTGCTCGCCAAACGTATGGGTAAAACCGAAATCATCGCCGAGACCGGCGCGGGTCAACACGGTGTGGCATCGGCACTGGCCAGTGCCCTGCTCGGCCTGAAATGCCGCATTTATATGGGCGCAAAAGACGTTGAACGTCAGTCGCCGAACGTGTTCCGTATGCGCCTGATGGGTGCAGAAGTGATCCCGGTTCACAGTGGTTCAGCCACGCTGAAAGATGCCTGTAACGAAGCGCTGCGCGACTGGTCTGGCAGCTATGAAACCGCGCACTATATGCTCGGTACCGCTGCGGGTCCTCACCCGTTCCCGACTATCGTACGTGAATTCCAGCGCATGATTGGTGAAGAGACCAAAGCGCAGATCCTTGAAAAAGAGGGTCGTCTGCCGGATGCGGTGATCGCCTGCGTCGGCGGTGGATCTAACGCTATCGGCATGTTTGCCGATTTCATCGACGACACCCGCGTTGGCCTGATTGGCGTTGAGCCTGCTGGTCATGGAATTGAAACGGGTGAGCATGGTGCGCCACTGAAGCATGGCCGCGTTGGGATCTACTTCGGTATGAAGTCCCCGATGATGCAGACCGACGAAGGCCAGATTGAAGAATCATACTCTATCTCAGCGGGCCTGGATTTCCCGTCGGTTGGGCCACAGCATGCGTACCTGAACAGCATTGGTCGTGCGGATTATGTTTCCATTACCGATGATGAAGCGCTGGAAGCATTTAAAACATTGTGTCGTAGTGAAGGGATTATCCCGGCGCTGGAGTCATCTCACGCACTGGCACACGCGCTGAAAATGATGAAAGAAAACCCGGAGAAAGAGCAGCTGCTGGTGGTTAACCTTTCCGGTCGCGGTGACAAAGATATCTTCACCGTTCACGATATTCTGAAAGCACGAGGGGAAATCTGATGGAACGTTACGATAACGCATTTGCAGAACTGAAATCCCGCCAGGAAGGCGCTTTCGTTCCCTTCGTTACCCTGGGCGACCCGGGCCCGGAACAGTCGCTGAGGATTATTGATGCCCTGATTGAAGCCGGTGCCGATGCGCTGGAGCTGGGTATCCCGTTCTCTGACCCGCTGGCGGATGGCCCAACCATTCAGAATGCGACGCTGCGCGCCTTTGCGGCGGGCGTAACGCCAACCCAGTGCTTTGAGATGCTGGCCGCCATTCGACAGAAACACCCGACAATCCCAATCGGCCTGCTAATGTACGCCAACCTGGTGTTTAACCGCGGGATCGATGAGTTCTATGCCGAGTGCGCACGCGTGGGTGTTGATTCTGTACTGGTGGCGGATGTGCCGGTTGAGGAATCTGCACCGTTCCGCCAGACAGCAATGCGCCACAACGTTGCCCCGATTTTCATCTGCCCACCGAATGCTGATGACGAGCTGCTGCGCCAGATTGCCTCTTACGGTCGCGGGTATACCTACCTGCTCTCCCGTGCGGGCGTGACCGGTGCCGAGAATAAAGCCGCACTGCCGCTGCATCATCTGGTAGAAAAGCTGGCTGAATACCATGCCGCACCGCCGCTGCAGGGATTCGGGATTTCCTCTCCTGAACAGGTCTCGGCAGCGATTGAAGCAAAAGCAGCAGGGGCGATTTCCGGCTCGGCTATTGTCAAAATCATCGAGAAGAACGTTGATAAGCCCGAGCAGATGCTGGCCGAACTGAAAACATTCGTAAGCGCAATGAAAGCCGCAACCCGAAGAGCATAACCCCTTCGCCGTCTGGCAACTCCGCCAGACGGTTCCCTTCTTCTTCTTTTTATACTCCCTCTTCACTTTACAGCATTAATATCAACTGCAATAAATAGCAAACTAATACTTAATTACCCACTTCACTAAACAGGCAGTCAACAATATCGTTTTGTCGATTTACTTATTATAAGGAAAGTATAATGTATGCGCATGTTTGCTATTGTAATAATATTTGGACAACATGTTGAGAAATTTCATTTTTGGCTGGGAAGAATGTGACCTGAGTATTTACCGTCAGGCATATGCTACTTATGGCGGTAGTGTATGCACACATCCGGATGTGCTAACTTATCTTTCGAGCAAACGAAATAAAGAAATCAAGTTCTTTTGCAGAAAAAAAGATGGCATTGTCGTTTCATCAATTTATTCTATTAATGGGTCACTGAATCTCTACTCAAAATCACATCCTTTTGTTTTTGAGGATATAATTTTACCCAGCGCCACCCATTCAAAATCCTTTCTTCCCGTCAGGACGAAAAAGCTTTCACCACTACAGAAAAGTTCATTCATCAACTCCTTCAGCAGTAAAATACTGAATGATGAGATATGTCACATGAAACCGCTATTTTCTACAAAAACGGTTAGAAAAAGAAATGGGGAAAGGAGTCGTTTTCTCAAGCTTGGAGGTGAAATACTGGATGTGAACAATCTTTCCACTGACGAGATTTGCGACAGTTACATAGACTTGTTTAATGTTCGCTGGCGCGGCAAAGTATCGCCCTACCCAAGAGAAAATCTACTGGATGCCATTAATAGCTTGAGACATATGATTTTTGGATCCGCACTCGCAATCAATAAGAAAATCATAGCCATTGATTTAATATTTAAAACAGAATGCCCCGGGTGGATTTACTTCGACGACATCAATGGAGGATACGACCCTCAATACAATAATATTGGTGCGGGAAGCATCTTGCTTTGGGAAAATTATAATCGAGCCAGAGAACTGTGTGAGCAGAATGAGAAAAAAATCATTTTCTCTCTTGGGAAATACTTCAGCGGAATGGAGTATAAAAAACAGTGGTGCAACATTAGTCCATTGAGGTGTGTATTTTAATTACGTTTTGATGAAAAACCTCACGCTCACATATTATTAAATTTGAGATGAAGGCCTCTTTAAGTGTCAGGTTCATAGCGAATGTTTTTACAGGTTTTGCATGCCCTTTAACGCGATTGAATTTGCTCTGGAAGACATAGATATCCAGAGGGTTAGACAACTTTCTTTACTTAACTATGTGACACAGTATCTTGCCCGGTCTAATTGTACACGACTCAAACTTTAGTGTTGCAGCGATATGCAATACGTCATCTTTGATATCGCTATATCTAATGCTTACTATCCGGCAACTTTCAGCTTGTAAAAAAAACGTCAACCATAAATCCCTCCAGGCCTTTGAGATCCTGAACAACCTCTGGTGGATGACCATGAATTCATCAGTAGTTATAGAATCAGTTTTCGTCATTGAAAATGCCAATATCTAATTCAAACATGCCTTAACATATCATTAACTATTTAAATCGTTATTCAACGCCTGTGTAGGCTCCTGCTGAAGACGCACGGTGGATAATCGGTTGTGGATTACCAGATTATCCTGGGGCGAAGCTAGGGGATCCTTCATCTATACGAACTCGATGAGCAATTACATCTTGATCCTATGTTCTGAAGCAACGCCTCGTCAGGTATGAATGGAAATAGACGCTTACTAAAAATGCTTACTTCATTCACCAGGTAGACTATCCGCCAAGTTTCGTGAAAGCGATTAGAGCTCTCCGTTCGAGAGAGGCGATCGAGTAGAATATTTTCGCGTTAAGATGTCCACAACTGATAAGAGGCTGGTCGATATTCACGGCCAACGGCCATTAGTACCGTCACCTATCACTGCAGGTAAATGGTTGAATCAGGGAATATTTAGACGACTTAGCTGCATGCGGTGTAAAAGCTACTTACAAATGCATGTGACTTATCCCTGTGTACACTGTTGGGAATGTTAAGTGCCTCGTGACTCGAGAATCGTAAGAAATAATAGAAAATTAAATGAATTATGTGGCCTCGACGATTACAAGAAGCAATGATAGAATGGTCTCTGGGTTAGGTAAAACCCTACTATTTTTCCTATATTAATATCCGTAAGGTTTGATGATGGATTTATATTTTTCGATTTTTCTGGTTTTAACATGCTTAGCATTGGCAATAGTGATTTTTAGCCTACCGCTATTCAAATTTATAGATGAAGATACTGACCCGGCAAGGTCAAACAGTATAGACGGAGTTAGATACGTCCTTGCATCGTTTGTTATATTTCATCATATGGACTGTGCTTACACATACATAACAAAAGGCAACTGGGCCCCCACATCAGACTTATTGCTTTATATGGGAAAATATGGCGTTGCTTTATTTTTCATGATTACGGCTTTTTTGTTTTGGGGGAAAATAAGAAGATCAATCGATGTGAATTGGGTTGAACTATATAAAAAACGCTTCTACAGAATTGCGCCTCTATCAATATTCTGCTCTTTAGCAGCCCTATGTTTACTTTTCTTATTAACTGAACGGAAGGAGTTTTCTGTTAGTTTAATAAGAAACGTGCTCTCTTGGTTTGATTTCGGACTCTGGAATGACAAACCACCTGTTACGACATTCCAATTTCCTTTTATGGCTCTTGCTGGCGTTACGTGGACTTTGCGCTGGGAGTGGATTTTTTACTTTTCTCTCCCTCTGTTGTTTATGTTCAAGAAATGGTCATTTGAGTTAACCATTTTTCTTTTTGCCTTCTCAATATATTTCCTTCCAGGTTTTACTAGCGATGCATATTTATGGTCATATTTTATCGCGGGGATGTTATGCAGTGAAATTAAGGATAGGATAGTTATATCAAAAAAATCGGCCAACACCATATTTACAACCATTATCTTCATAATAATATTAGTGCAACCTACACTCTACGGGTCACCTGAGAAGATATTCCTTTGCACTCTGTTTTTTGCTGTAATTTCCGGTGCTGATTTTTTTGGCCTTTTAATTACAAAAGCAGCCATTCGCCTTGGCGCAATAAGCTACAGCTTATATTTGACGCAAGGGCTAGTCTTATTTCCAATAATCCTTCATTTTCAGGAAAATAATAAACCAGAATTAAATATACGTACTTTTTTGATTTTAATCCTATCTTACGTGGTAATATGCCTCTTCTCTTCACTCACCTACCATTTTATTGAAAGACCTTTCATAAAGAAAATTAATTTTATTGGAATCAATAAAAAAACACAAGTTATTAGATGAAAACTTCCGGCGCTTTTGCGCCGGAAGTTTAGCTCTATACAATGTCGCGCCATATTCTAAGTGTTTTTATTTATATAAGGTAAACTTTAGAAAATATTTCTCGCTACATTTATACATTATGAATGTACACTTTCACCCGCAGATGTGAAAACGTCTCTTCCGTCTTTTGCGTTAGCCCGCTTTCTAGTATAGATAACAATCTTGCCTCATTTTTTCCAGGGGAATCGTAACTTTATTGATGGTGCTATGCCCTTCACTCACGAAAGAATTTGTCTCAATTTATCTCGCGACTGAAACCATTCCATCATAGTGAAATACCTAAATCATATTCTACAACTGACATGTTCAACGAAGAGCGTGGTGGGCAATGGATCACGCTCGCTATCTGAATTCCGGGGTCGTGCTGCCGTTGGACTAGCGGCACGGTTTAATGATTGAGGTCATAAAAATAGGCGGTAATTTGGAAAAAAGTTTTAGAGAAAGAAAAAGAGTTATATATTCCAGTCCGTTAAATCAACATAAACCTTCTGAGTTCAGAGGCTTACTCATGTCATGGCAATACTTTAAACAGACTTACCTGGTTAAGTTCTGGTCACCTGTACCGGCCGTTATCGCGGCGGGGATCCTTTCTACCTACTATTTCGGCATTACCGGCACCTTCTGGGCCGTCACCGGCGAGTTCACGCGCTGGGGTGGGCAACTGCTACAACTGGCTGGGGTACATACCGAAGAGTGGGGTTACTTTAAACTCATTCATCTGGACGGCACACCGCTCACCCGCATCGATGGGATGATGATCATGGGTATGTTCGGAGGATGTTTAGCTGCGGCGCTATGGGCAAATAACGTCAAGCTGAGGCTGCCTAAAAGCCGAATCCGTATTCTGCAGGCGATTGTCGGCGGCATGATTGCCGGCTTCGGCGCGCGTCTGGCGATGGGGTGCAACCTTGCCGCCTTCTTCACTGGTATTCCTCAGTTTTCACTGCATGCCTGGTTCTTTGCCGTCGCCACGGCTATCGGCTCTTACTTTGGCGCAAAATTTACCCTTCTCCCGCTGTTCCGTATTCCGGTCAAAATGGTCAAGGTGAGTGCAGCTTCTCCACTGACGCAAAAGCCCTCTCAGGCCCGTCGCCGCTTCCGCCTGGGTATGTTGGTCTTTTTCGCCATGCTGGCGTGGGCGCTGTGTACAGCCCTGAACCAGCCGAAACTCGGTCTGGCGATGCTGTTTGGCGTGGGTTTTGGCCTTCTCATTGAACGCGCACAGATCTGCTTTACTTCGGCGTTTCGCGATATGTGGATCACCGGCCGCACGATGATGGCGAAAGCGATTATCGCCGGGATGGCGGTCAGTGCCATCGGCATCTTCAGCTATGTCCAGTTAGGTGTCGAACCGAAAATCATGTGGGCAGGTCCTAACGCGGTGATTGGCGGTCTGCTGTTTGGCTTCGGGATCGTGCTGGCTGGCGGGTGTGAAACCGGCTGGATGTACCGCGCCGTTGAGGGTCAGGTGCATTACTGGTGGGTGGGTCTGGGAAATGTTATCGGCTCGACGATACTGGCTTACTTCTGGGACGACCTCTCCCCTGTGCTTGCCACCAACTGGGACAAGGTGAACCTGCTGAGCACCTTCGGCCCCCTCGGCGGTCTACTGGTCACTTATGGTCTGCTGCTGGTAGCCTTTTTACTGGTTGTCGCACAGGAAAAACGTTTCTTCCGCAGAGCCACTGTTAAAAACCAAACGCAGGAGAATGCCGCATGAAAGAGATCGTGCCTGATTATCGCCTGGATATGGTCGGCGAACCCTGCCCCTATCCGGCAGTTGCCACACTTGAAGCGCTTCCGCAGCTCAAAAAAGGTGAAATTCTGGAAGTGGTGAGTGACTGTCCGCAGTCCATCAACAATATTCCGCTGGATGCCAAAAACCACGGTTACACGGTGTTAGATATCCAGCAGGACGGACCGACCATCCGCTATTTAATTCAGAAATAATGCTGTCACGGACGCCCCTATCAGGGGTGTCTCTCCCGCCTCAAAACCTGCCTTATATCCCACTTTGACCGCGAATACAGTGAATGTCATTACAACAGCACTACACTTTAAGTGGATAAAAAACAAACAGGAGGTGTGGCATGTTTAATTCGATTCTTGTTCCTGTCGATATCTCTGAGAGTCGCCTGACCGAACAGGTGATCCCTTATGTACAGGCAAACGCAGCAATCAGTAACGGTAAAGTTCATTTTCTGACGGTCGTTCCCTCTTTCCCCTACTACTCCTCTCTTGGGCTGGCCTATTCTGTTGAGATGCCAAAACTGGCGGAAATACAGCAGGAGGCGCTGGAGAAACTCAATGAGATGGTAAAACAGTTCAATTTGCCCGCAGAACGCGTTCAGACACATGCCATTTCTGGCGCGCCTAAAGACCAGATCCTGAAACTGGCAGACAGTATCAACGCAGACCTGATCATTATTGCCTCTCATCGGCCTGATATTACGACCTATCTGTTAGGCTCAAACGCGGCAGTCGTTGTCCGCCACGCAAAATGTCCGGTGCTGGTTGTGCGCTAGGGGAAATCCTGCAGAAAGACTGGCCGTTTTTTGGCCAGTCTCAGGAGATGAAATCAGAAACGATAACCCGCGGAGAACATAAATACCCACGGATCCAGGCGAGTACTGATACTTTGCTGCTGACCGCCTGCTTTGAAGCGTACGTCAGTATCAATATCCATGTACCAGACAGAGGCGTTAATTAACCAGTCACGGTTAATCAGATAATCAAGACCTACCTGCCCGGCCATGCCCCAGGAATCTTTCAGACTGAGGTCTGACAAACCAGCCTCTTTACCGGTATCGTTAAATTTCTCATCAAAGAAGGTCGTGTAGTTCACACCGGCGCCAATATACGGACGCACTTTGCTGCTGGCATCGCCAAAGTACCACTGCGCCATCAACGTTGGTGGTAAATGGTGAACTGTGGCGATATCGCCTGTCGGCCCAAGGCCTACGCGATGGCGGAATGGCGTTGCAGCCAGAAGCTCAACACCGATGTTATCCGTCGCCATATAAGTAAACGTTAAACCTAACTGGGTGTTATTACTGACGTTAAAACCGCCCATCCCCAGCACATTATCGGAACCTTCAGTAGGGCGAACCGTAGCCGAACCGGCACGAATAAAGAATTCGCCTGCTTCATGCGCATACGCGCCGCCAGAGAGACTGCTTAATACAAGGGCTGCCACCGCTAATTTTTTCATATCCGCTCCATCGTTGTGGTTTTAATCGCGGATGAGAATATACTCACAAATGAGTAATAAGTGATCTGCCACAGATCACATTAAAACCAGTAACTTAACATTCATTGATCTGGGTTAATTTTTTGTGGCACATTGAAAGGCAATAAGTTGTTCCCATGTCAATTTTTGGCATTTCACAGTTACAAAATTTTCCCTTTTTCCCCTCTTGCTCTTCCTCTGGTGACTGGATAATTTATCGCTCTCACAAGTTGATTTGATGCGTTCTTCTTTTGCAGGTGTGCCATGAGTGATACGAACCCGTGCATGACGTGCGGAGCCTGTTGTGCGTATTTTCGAGTCTCTTTCTACTGGGCCGAAGCCAGCGATGGTAGCGGTACCGTTCCGGTTCATCTCACAGAGCCGCTAACGCCTTTTCTGCGCTGCATGAGTGGCACCAACCAAAAACAGGTCCGCTGTGCAGCGCTACAGGGTGAGCCTGGGGTTTCGACCCGATGTTCTATCTATGAGGATCGCCCCAGCCCGTGCCGGGAATTTGCCATGTCTGGGGAAGATGGGCAGGTCAACGAAGCCTGTAACCGCGCACGCGCGCGCGTTGGATTACCGCCGCTTTACAAAGATATGCTTTTCCATACAAGCCTTGATGCTGCCACAGCAGGTGCATCCGGTGTACAATTGCCGGCTAATTAACACCTGCAATACTCAAGGAGAGTGCATGTCTATCACGGCGAAGTCTGTCTACCGTGACACGGGAAACTTTTTCCGCAATCAGTTCATTACCTTTTTACTGATCGCGTTGCTTTGCGCCTTTATCACGGTGGTGCTTGGCCATGCGTTCTCACCGAGTGAAGAACAAATTGCCAGCCTGAGCCAGGGCGACCACCTTGCAGGAAGCGTAGGGTTGTTTGAACTGGTACAAAACATGACGCCTGAGCAGCAACAAATTCTGCTGCGGGCTTCCGCTGCATCCACTTTCTCAGGTCTTATTGGTAATGCGGTGCTGGCCGGTGGCGTTCTGCTAATGATTCAGCTGGTGTCAGCGGGACATCGGGTCAGCGCTTTACGGGCGATTGGAGCCAGCGCACCGGTCTTACCTAAGCTGTTTATCCTAATCTTCTTAACCACCATGCTGGTGCAGATGGGGATTATGCTGGTCGTGGTACCAGGTGTGTTGCTGGCTATCGTGCTCTCTTTTGCCCCTGTGATGGTTGTGCAGGATAAGATGGGGATTTTTACCGCAATGCGCAGCAGCATCAGACTGGCATGGGCTAATATGCGTCTGGTGGCCCCCGCCGTGATCGGCTGGCTGCTTGCTAAAACGCTCTTGTTATTGTTTGCGCCGAATTTTGCGGTATTAACGCCTAATGTTGGCGCCGTGGTGGCGAATACGCTGAGCAATCTCATTTCAGCGGTACTGCTCGTCTATCTGTTCCGCCTGTATATGTTAATTCGTCAGTAATCCCGAGGCGGGGGGACATCGCTGTCTCCCGCCCCGCTCAGAAGATGGAATCACAGAATGAAGCAGTTTCTTGATTTTTTACCGCTCGCGGTGTTTTTCGCTGTCTATAAGTTGTACGACATTTTTGCTGCAACAAAAGCACTAATCGTTGTGACCGCCGTTGTGCTGATCTATAGCTGGATTCGCTATCGCAAAGTCGAAAAAATGGCTCTCATCACGTTCATTTTAGTGGCGGTGTTTGGTGGATTGACCATTGCCTTGCATGATGTTGAATTTATTAAGTGGAAGGTTACTGTTATTTATGCGTTGTTTGCAGCAGCGTTACTGTTCAGTCAATGGTTCATGAAAAAGCCCCTTATCCAGAGCATGTTAGGTAAAGAACTAACGCTGCCGCAGGTAGTCTGGTCGCGTCTGAATACTGCCTGGGCAATCTTCTTTATTCTCTGCGGTCTCGCTAATATCTATATCGCCTTCTGGCTGCCGCAGGATATCTGGGTCAACTTTAAGGTCTTTGGCCTGACCGCGCTGACGCTTATCTTCACGCTGTTAAGCGGTGTATACATCTATCGTCATATGCCGCAGGACGACAACCACTGATTAATGACTGACCAGAACGTCAACGACAGGCGTTCTGGTCTATTCTCTCCGCACGCGAATCATAGTAGCATCCCGCCTGAAGTCTTCCGTTACGAGTTAAAACAATGACAACAACTAACGCCCCTCAGGGCGAACTGGTTTTACGCACACTGGCAATGCCCGCTGACACCAATGCCAATGGCGATATTTTTGGCGGCTGGCTGATGTCGCAGATGGATATGGGCGGCGCAATTCTGGCAAAAGAGATCGCCCACGGGCGCGTGGTGACGGTGCGGGTGGACGGCATGACCTTCCTGCGCCCGGTTGCGGTAGGGGATGTGGTCTGCTGCTACGCGCGCTGTGTCAAACGCGGCAATACCTCCATTTCCATCAACATCGAGGTCTGGGTGAAGAAAGTCTCTTCTGAGCCGATTGGGCAGCGTTATAAGGCCACCGAAGCACTGTTTATTTATGTCGCCGTGGACAGCGAGGGTAAACCTCGTCAGCTTCCACAAGCCTGATCGACAGGCAAAAAAAGCCTCCTTTCGGAGGCTTTTTTTATTCCATCTGCGCCCCGCCGTTCAGGCGGAAAACGATATTCACAATAAGTCCGCTGCCCGGTTTTCCGGCTTCATAGCGCCATCTGCGCATCGCCGATTTCACTTCGCGCTCAAACATATTAGAAGGTTGAGCAGATAAGATTTCCACGTTATCTACGCGCCCATCCGCAGTGACGTCAAATTTTACCCGTACGCGGCCTTCAATACGTAAGGCCTGAGCTCGCGCCGGGTACTGGGGCTGGTTGCGGCTTACGGCACGCGGGCCCACTGGCGCGGTAACCGTTGGCTTTGAGGTCGTTGCCGTATTGTTCATCACC
The DNA here is from genome assembly GCF_016809815.1 of Enterobacter sp. E1. Classification (NCBI taxonomy): domain Bacteria; kingdom Pseudomonadati; phylum Pseudomonadota; class Gammaproteobacteria; order Enterobacterales; family Enterobacteriaceae; genus Enterobacter; species Enterobacter sp. E1. The sequence continues at coordinate 246,711 of NZ_JAFBJM010000004.1, forward strand.
GGACGCGAAGGCGCCGCATTCTCGACCGTCTGTGTTGCGCGCGGTTCAACCGGACGTTCATCGCGTTTTGGACGCTCCTCGACCTTCTTCACCGGTTTTGGCTTCGGCTTAGGTTTTGGCTTCGGTTCAGGCTTGTGGATCACCACCGGCGCTTCCTTCGGTGGCGCCGGAACAGGCTCGGGCTCTGGCTCCGGCTCCGGTTCAGCCACTGGCTGTGGCGGCGGAGGGGCAACCTGCGGCGGTTCAAGATCCGCTGGTGATACCATCGTCACCGAAATCGGCTGCGCGGGCGCGGGCATTTCAATAACCTGATGAACCGAGGTATACAGCAACCCCGCCACAACAGCACCGTGAATCACGACAGAAAGCAGCGTCGGCCAGGGAAAGCGGCGAGGTAAATCAAGGGTCATCGAAGTCATATTCATCAACGTTAAAAAACCGAACCCTGATTTTAAATGCAAATAGCAATCATATTCAATAAGACACTTTGTTCTGGAGCAACTTTAGCGCATGAGAGGCCAAAAAAGTCGCATTCAGATCAGGGTTTTAACATTGTTTTTATTTTACATTGCAGTCGTTTGCCCTTTCACATAACGTAACTGACACTTTTACCGGTTAAGGAGCTTCGCCGTGTTTTACGTGATTTACTCTGAAGATGTTGCTGATTCGCTCGAAAAACGCCAGGCTGTGCGCCCTGCGCATCTGGCACGTTTGCAGCTGCTCCAGGATGAAGGCCGTTTACTGACCGCCGGCCCTATGCCTGCAGTAGACAGCAATGACCCGGGTGCCGCCGGTTTTGCCGGTTCCACAGTGATTGCTGAGTTTGAATCTCTGGAAGCTGCTCAGGCCTGGGCTGATGCGGACCCATACGTTGCGGCCGGTGTGTATGCGAAGGTGACGGTTCGCCCTTATAAAAAAGTGTTCTGATGTTAAAAGGCTCCAGCAGGAGCTTTTTTTAACGCTTCAACATATTGAAATAAAAGGATTTATTTCATTTCATGTCCACACAATGACCACATCGATAATGAAGCCCCGTCATTACGGGGCTTACTCTTTAAATAAACTGTTTGTAAATATGATGAAGCAGTTTTTGCCGTTCTATTTGGAATTACTCTAGCCTACAAGCTTATTTAGAACAGCATAGTGCTTACCTTTTGCTGTCAGTCTAACATCATTGTCAGGATCTTGAGTCAGTAGCCCTAAAGACTTCGCTTCTTCGATATAAACATCCAACATTATTCGGGAAACTGACGATTGTGCTACCAAAAAATCATACCGGATGTAATCTTGTGTATGTCCCTCATACAGCGCAACAATTTGCTTCATTATTTCAAGAACACCATCCCCCGTACGGTTAGGGGTTATCATTGAAGCGGGTGCAAAGGGATTATTGGATATTGGTGGTTTTTCATATAAAGGGGCATTATGCAATGTCCTTATAAGCTCATCAAATGAAAATTCATAGTGATCTGGAAGAGAAAAATCCAAATGTAGTTTTGTCCTTAAAAAGGTTGGCACATCGCGGCTTCCACTTTGCCTAATTAGTGGAATAACTTTCTCAGAATCAATAGCCTTCAATAAATCTGCTGTGACGATCATTTTTTCGTACCCTACGCCTCCAGCGCCTGAATTAGCTTTCTCGACATATTTCTCAGTACAAATCATAAGAACACGGTCAGCAGAACTTAAACCTCGCTCCATAAAGTGAGTGAGGTCACCGCCAGGCTTTAAATCCCACTGATCAAGAATAGCATCGACACCGTTATTTCGTAGTCGAGTTGCCAAATCCAATACCCATTTTTTATGTTCTTGCGAATCGTGCGAGTAAGACACGAATACTTTGGGAGTCGTCATTACTTTTCCTTATGTATTTCCCAGTATTTTTTCAGGTGAAAACCCACAACCTGATATCCAAAAATTTAGAGTCTTAAAGACTAACTTGATCTTCATCACCAAATAAAGGTAAAACCGAGATAACAAATTACGTAATGGTTTAAAAAAACAAACAAATCATCCATTGACATTAAACATTATTTTTTAAATGCGCATGAAAAAACATTTATCACAGCCATTGCATCTGATGTTGTCCTGATGTTGTGGGGTGCGGCCGCGCGGGTACTACTTCACCCGGTGAAACTATAAAGCGCTCGACAGTCTCAGTGGTCACAAACGTTGCGCTGCAATTGATGTTAGTGCACTGGTGATAACGCTCTTTGGTCGTGTCAGTAAAATACCGACTTGTGCGAGCGTGGGCGGCGTAATGGCATTTTGGACAGTGAAACATGGCGAGCACCTCAAAGCGTTTATGATGTATCAATTTTAACCATTAAATCACTATACATCAAAGACATAAATCAATTTTATTGCATTACATCTTCGCTTTCATACTCCACATCCGAAACCTTAACCTCAAGCTCTAAGCCCGTCGTGTAGCCGTTCCCGTTAAGGTTATGCACCACCCGGCTGATTATCCACGCCTGCTCGTCTATAACGCGCTTAAAGCCTTTCACCGCGATGGGCGTTTCAGGAAATAAATCTGCCCGGCCAATCGCCAGCGAGATTGAAAACTCCGCAACGCCGCGCTGCAGTTTGTTCCACTTCGCCTGAGCGGCGCGCATGGCCTGCGCCTTTGTCGCGTAGATGGTCGTCAGCTCCAGCACGTTATCAGCCTCACCGGCCATATACTCACCCTCGCGCGCTTCCTGCTCTTTTTTGGCTTTAGTCTTTGCCGGGGCTTTTGTCGCTTTCGGGTGCTGCAGCGCGCGGAGGTGCTTCTCTTTGGGCTTACGTTTGAGCTTCACCTTTTGCTTTTGCGGCTTCGGGTCTTTGGTGTGCAGCCATTTTGCCGACACGCCGGTGTAGGCTTCCCGGTCAGCAATGGCAAACTGATGACGATCGCCGTCCCCGCGCTCAAGCATCATCTGCGGAATGGGCTTTCCGCTGGCCGTCTTACCGCTCCCCGCTTTCAGGAATAACAGTTTTCCCGCTTTTACCGAAACCGACGCCCCGTTCCGTTCAGCCAGGCGGGACAGAAACACCGCGTCGGATTCCTGCGACTGGTCAATGTGAGGCACTGCGACGGCTTTCAGCGTGTCGGCCACGCTGGCCGTCAGTTTATTTCGTGCCGCAATCGTCTCAACAATTTGCCCGAGCGTGGTGTCATGCCATGACTGTTCCCGGCGCGAGTTCAGCGTCCCGCGAAAATCGGCGCTTCGCCCCCGGATGGTCAGCGTATCAGGTGCGCCCCTGTGTTCGATTTCGTCGACCGTGAACGTCCCTTTTTTTATCAGCGCGGCCCCCTGCCAGCCTAACCACAGCGTCAACATTGCTCCGCGCGGTGGCAAAGCTATCTGGCCGTCAGTGTCATCGAGCTCGATATCGAGCTGGTCGGCCTCGAATCCGCGATTATCGGTCATGGTCAGACTGATAAGGCGGTCACTAAAATCCTGCGTGATATCCTCGTTATACAGCTTGAGCATAAACGCCGGGGCTATCTTCGCCCCGGCCTGAATATTCATACCCGTAATCATCCTGCCAGCCCTCCCAGCCAGTTACCGGCAGACGTGACCAGATTGTCGGCCTGCGTCTGCAGGTCGCCATAAATGGCCGCGAGCGATTTATCGACCCGTTTAAGGGAAAGGCTAAACTCGATTTTTCTGGCCGCTCCGTCGCTGAAAAGTTCGGTGTGCGTGTGCGTTACCTTGTCGATGACGTACATGCCGTGGATCATGCCCGTTCCGTCAATCAACGGCCACGCTCGCCCCTCGTCGGCCATCAGCTCGATGGCGGTCAGCGACAGACGGCCACCTGTGATTTCGGGATAGAGCACGCCCGACAGCGTGCGCGTGGTTTCCCCTTCCCCGAGATATTGATAAGCCGGTGGCTTGCCGATACGGTCGTTTGACACCCAGCGGTAATCCTTCGAGTACTGCATTGACTGATGCGGTATCGTGCGGCGCTCAAACACAAATAAACCTAAAACCATTAACATGCATTTCCCCCTCAGTCATGGCGCATACTTGAGCGCTGGCGCGCACGGTTTTCCCGGTCAAGTTTATCGACTGCCTCGCGGAGCTGACGGTCGAGGTCGCTACCCGGCGCGATACCACCACTCAGGTGAATGTTATATTCCGGCTTGCTCTGGTCGACGTAAGTCTTTCCGGTGGGAGCCGTTACCGGCTGATATGCCTGATAACCGCCATATGTTGAGGTTGCCGGAATATAAGACCCATTTTGCGAGCCCGTTGCGGCATTGGTTTTTGCTGCGGTCTGGTCGAGTTCACCCGACTCTTTTTTGATGACGCCCAGCTTTTCCAGCAGCCAGTCAACCTTTCCGCCGAGGAAATTAAAAAGTCTGACAGGAGCCATCAGAGCATTAGCAAGGTCTCGACCAAACTCCACCCCGACATTTCTGCAACTGTCGAGAGACGTCTGCGTCGCTTTAACTGGTGCAATCAGGTCAGTGAACCACTGCCAGACCTCGCGCAGCTTTCCCGACACGGCGTCAAATACCGGAATGAGCGGTGAAAACATTTCATTTAATGGCGCGATAACGGCTTTCAGCCCTTCACCTACTCCCGAGAAAAATGCGCTCAACGGCTCCCAGTATTTACGAATCAGCAGCGCACCGGCCACAACAGCAGCGACCACCGCGACCACCGGCAAACTAATTGCGCCAACGGCAGCGACAATGGCACTTCCTGCAGTGGTGAAAACGACGCTCAGCAGACCGGCTGCAGCAATAATCCCGTTAATCCCGGCAATGACCGGCCATGCAATCAGCCCAATCCCGCCCAGCACACCTATCAGCGCCAGCCCTCCGGCAACAAGGTTAAACAGGGTTTGCGTCAGTTCAGGGTTTGCTTTCGCCCACGCGGCAACCTTGCCGAGCCAGTTTGTCGCGGAAACGGTCAGGCGTCTCAGAGCTGAATCCTCTTTTTCGAAAACCTCAATCTGCAGGTCTTCCCATGCTGACTGCAGGTTTTTCAGATCGCCGTCGAGGTTATCCGTCTGGACTTTCGCAATGCGCTCGGTCGTGCCTTTCGAGTCGCGGATTTGCTGGCGCTTATTATCGAGTGAGCCATCACCGGCTGCAGCGACGAGTTTAATCGCGCCCTTCATGGCCTCCTCGCCGAAAATCACTTTCAGATATTCGCCCTGCTCAGCCGTACCGAGCTTGTTTTTCACAAAGGACTTGTGAATATCTTTGAGGATTTTCTCGACCGGCAGCATGTTCCCTTTGCTGTCGCGGGTTTTCACGCCCAGCTCAGAAATTGCCTCTACGGCTTTACCCATAGGAGCCTGCAGACGGTTGAAAATGGCGCTTGCCCCCGTCCCGGCCATCGAGCCTTTAATCCCGTTATCTGCCAGAATACCGAGCATGGCGGTCGTGTCTTCAATGCTCGCCCCTGCAGCCTCTGCGATGGGTGCGACATACTTCATCGCCTCGCCCAGCTCGACGAGACCGGTATTTGATGACGTAAAGCCTTTCGTCATCACGTCCGCGACGCGCTCAATCTCAGTGGTCGGCAGGTTAAATGCCGACTGCATGTTAGTGATAATGTCGGCGGCTTCTGCGATATCCACGTCGGCCGCGAGGCTCAGGTTTACGGTCGAGCCGGTCGCGGCCAGCACATCATCGGCGTTATAGCCCGAGCGCGCGAGCGTGGTCTGAGTACGCGCCACATCACCCGGTGAAAAGGCGGTTGTCGCACCGATATCACGCGCCTGTTGACGGATGGCCGCGAGCTTATCATCGCCCTTATCGAGCCCGAGGATCGCCTGCGTGCCTGACATCTGCTTATCAAAACCGATGCCCGGCGCAATAAAGCGTGACGCACCATAAAGCCCGGCTGTCGCCACCCCGACGCCCACCATCCCGGCATTACGCGCACCGGCGGCAAGCTGTTGCCCGGATTCATAGCGACTTTTTACGGCGCTGAGTCTGCTCTGCTGCTGACTGACGCGCGCCAGCGCCTCACGTTGCCGGTTTAGCTGCGTAGTGGTCTCACTGATGCTGGTTTTCAGCCGGCGCTCATCCGCCGACAGGGTGCGGGTATTAATCCCGGCCTGCGCGAGTTCGGTGCGCTGACGCTGTACCGACTGCCTGAGGCTGTTGTATTTGAGCTGCAGGTCAGCGGCGGATTTCTTTGCCGCTTCCATCGCGCGCGCCTGCGCGGTTGTAGGGTTCTGCGTGTTTTTAAACTGGACGGCCAGCGCGGCGGCTTCCTGTTTCGCCTTGTTAAGCGACTGACCGGTCACGGCAAGCTGTTTGCTCGCTTTCCTGAATCCGTCAATTCGGGACGCCTGCGCATTCAGATCGCGCAGGCTGTTTTGAGAAGTGCGGATGTCGCCAGCAAGGGTCTTGCTGGCAGTCTGGATAGCTTTGAGCGGTCGGCTTGCCCGGTCTACTGCGTTCAGCAGTACCTCAAGTCTGACGTTATTGCTCATGGTGGTGTCCGCTTCGCTGCAGCGCCTTATCGCGCCATGTGATGAGTTCGGTCACGCTCAGGGAGTTCAGCTCTGATGGCGGCCAGTGAAATATCACCGCGATATCCGCCATCAGGTCATCGACCGACAGGTTGTCGGAAAAATTCAGCGAGCCGAAGATGGCGACAAAAAACCGACCACCTTACCGGCGAACAAAATCAGGTCTGATGCTTCCAGACGCATGACCTCGTGCTCGGTCAGCGCCGGGTAAGTCATGCGCGGCAGCACCTTAATCAGCGCATCGACGTCAGAGTTTGCCAGCGACGCCAGACTCACACCGCGCAGGGTTCCGGCATTGGGTTTTGTAACGGTCACCTGTTCGATTTTCTGCTCACCGCGCATGATTGGATTATCGAGGATCACAATGTTCGGGTTTTCGGTTTCGGTGGTGGCGGTTTCGTTGATGTTTTCCATGATGTTGCTCTCTTTGAATGTGAGTAAGTGACCGGCCAGCCTGGCTGACCGGTTAACGGGTTACAGGCCAATCGCCCGGCGGTGCTCAGCGAGACGGTCGACGCCGTCGACTTTCATCACCATGTTGACGACGTCAATCTCGATGACCTCCTTGCCGTCGATCGTGAGCTGGTAGTACGAGCACTCGGTTGCGATTTTGGTCGTGCCGCTTTCGCCCTGTTTGTTCTCGCCGCCGTCGTACTCCTTGTGACGGCCACGCATGACCACCTCAACGGCGGAAATTTCGCCGGTGTCATCGCGCTGGAAAGAGCCTGTGAAGCGCAGCGGCACGCTGTCGGCACCCGGTGACGCGTACTGCGCCCACAGCGCGACGTCAGGCAGACCGCCCAGCGTCCACTCAAGCGACAGCGCGTCGTCGTCGAGGCCGAGGTCGATTGACACCGAGCCCGGCATCCCGCCGCCACGGTATTTCTCAAGCTTTCGGGTCAGCTTTGGCAGGGTGACGGATTCAACGACGCCCATGTAGCTGAGACCGTCGTTAAACATATTCAGGTATTTGAGTTTGCGTGGTAACGCCATGCTCTGAGCTCCTTAGCTGTTGACCGAGTCTGACAGGTCTGCCAGATAGGTATCAGTGATGCGCTGGCGCAGGGTCAGGTTTTCCAGCGGCGGGACGGGGGTGTAGTCGTAGTCAATGTACAGTTTCCCGGCTTTCAGGGTTTCCACGCTGTTTGACTCCGGGTCGTACCAGCATGAGCCGTCAACGATATAGCCGTTATTTTTCAGCTCGCGGAATTTCGCATTGATACCGGCGACGATGTCGCGGATGAGCGTTGCTGTAACGGGTTTATCCATCGCCCACGCGTGCGCCTCCGCCATCGTGTCGGCCAGCACCTGCGCCGTGCGGGTGTAGTTTTCAAACACGAATAACGGATCGTCCGAGCAGGTGCGGTTACCCCAGAATTTAAAGCCGTCGTTGCGGATGAGCGTTGTCACCCCGGCCTGATTCAGCAGATTGGCGTCGGTGGCCTGCTCCTGCAAATCCCATGAGACCGAGGCGCTGACGCCGGTAACACCATTCACGCCGACGTTAGACAGGGTTTTGTGCCAGCCGGTTTCCTGGTCGATTCTGGCACGCAGGCCGAGCGCGCGGGCGGTCGCCCATGCAATATCGGTTTCGTTTGCAGTAGTGTCCCATGCCAGAAAATCAGGGTGAATCACCATGAGCTCACGCTGGCTGAAGTTCTCGCGGTATTTGATGGCGTCAGAAATGGTCTTGCATCCCCACGCGCTCACATAGCCGAACGCGCGCAGACTCTGGCAGGTCGACGCAAGCGCGGTCGCCACTTCCTGCGTATCCAGCCCCGGCACGCCGAGAATGCGCGGCTTAACGCCGGTGACGGTTTTCGCCGTTAACAGTGCTTTCAGACCGGTGTATTTGCCGTTCTCATCCGTCGTGCCGATGATGTTGGAAATGGTCTCTTTTTGTGCCGCTTCCGGGTCGGAAGGGTCTTCGATACCTTCGGGAACGCGCACCACCACAATGACCGGTTTGCACTGGTCGGCGATGGCCTGCAGGGATTTTGCCAGCGTGCCTTTTTTACCGGCTTTACCGATAGCCGTTTGCACACTGGTAATCAGCACAGGCTCGTTAAGGGGGAATGTCTTTGCGTCAGCATCGCTGGCCGTGCAGACCATGCCGATGATGGCCGTCGAGACGGTGGAAATGGTGCGCGTGCCATCGTTAATCTCGATGACCTCGACGCCGTGATGATAGTCGCCCATCTGTTTAACTCCGTGGTTAAGGGGTGCGACTATTTTCTGTTGTGTGTTCTGCGGGTGCGATGCAATGCCGTTGGCGGGGGAATGAGACAACAAACAAAAGCCCTCCGGGTGGAGGGCTCAGGTTACGAGGTGAATTCAGGCCAGTGAATATCCGGGGCTTTCGACGTATCCACTGCCTGTAATGCATCGAGATAATCCAGCCACAAATTGTACTCAGCCAGCTCTTGACCTTTAAGCCGTCCGATCGCAGCCTTTCCTGGCCATTGCTTCGCATTGATACTGGCGTTAGCAAAGTCGATTAATCGCGATTTTTCAGACTCCGCCATTGCAATCAGTTGCTCTCTTGTTGGGGCGGGAACGGCCTCCCATGCCGGAAAACCATCGTCACCAGCAATCCGGTACTTATCCGTATGGCTTACTGAGGTGAACTCAAGAAAACAGGCTTGACTGACTTTCCTTCCGTCCTCAGGCCATGATCCGGCAGCTACATAATCTTCTTTCATATCTACCGGATAGAAGGCGTTATTTTTGGCGCTATAAATGAATTCCGACATTTTTATGCTCCGATAGCTTCCCAGGCAACGTCAACAGCCATGCCCTGGGTAATAGTCTTGTTGGTTAAATTCACAGCAATAGCCTTGAGCCGAATTTCTGTCTTGCTTATAGCCTCCGCCGTGGCAAAGCATGGCGTATCGGTCAGCGTTGAAGTCCCGCTTGCGCGGCAATTCAACACCCCATTCGGGAAAGGAATAGCGAAGCTATCAATCGAAAAATCTGTGCTGGCATTTGCAGCGGGGATACTGATTGTCCCCCATTGACGAATCTTTCCTGACGGTAGCTTTTCATACCCTTTTACGGAAGCAGAAAACTGAAAGGTGCTCATGTCTGGGATTTGCCCTGAACCAGTCCCTACAGATTTAGTTGCTGCGCTACCCAGTTGAAGGGCTGTTCTGGCACCTGCGGCATCAGTTGCCCCAAGACCACCGCGCGAAAGCGGCAGAGGGATTGTCTTGCCCTTTAAATCCAGCGCGCCCCAGTCTCCGTTTTTATCTACGAAAACAAAAGCTGTTGCGCCTGGTGAAGACATTGTCGACCGGTCCTCATCGGAACCAAACGAAGAAACCCCCAGTCGCACTCTGGCACCGAGCAATGTGTTTGATCCCGTTCCACCATTGTCAATCGCTAAAGGTAAAGGGTTTCCCGCTGAGTCCTGAACCCCCCAATGTCCGTCGTCGTCAATGTATAAATAAGCGTTCCCATCAGGTGAGGACATGGTGGTAAGCGTCCCGTCACCGCTAAAGGACGCAACCCCTAATTTCACCCTTGCACCCAGCAGTGTGTTTGCTTCAGTACCCCCATTGGCTACCGCTAATGGTAAGGGGTTGCCAGCAGAGTCCTGTACCCCCCAGTGACCAGAAGACGTGATATAAAAAAATACCCCCCCTTTGGGAGCTGATACACTGGTGAAGTTATCATCAGTGTGGAAAGCACCTAATTCGAGGTGTTGTCTTGCCAGCGCCGGATCTGGTAAATCAGCAAGGTTACGCTCTTTAGCCAGTCTCGCACTTGCGTTATCCATCGCTATTTTTACGGCTTTCGGTGTTGCTGCGAGCGTCTCAGACACGCTGTCGGTCGTGCTACTGAGCTGAACAATACCCTTTTGCGCCGTGGTTGCGCCCTGAGCCGTGTATTTACCGTTAGCAAGGTCATACGCCGCCTTGACCGCTTTCGGCGTCGCTGCGAGCGCCTCAGACGTGCTGTCGGTCGCACTGCTTAGCTGCGTGAAACCCTTTGCGGTGAGCGTGGCGTCAGGATGACGGCGGGACTGCTCATGCTCAGCGATTTTATCGTCAACATAGTCCTGCGTTGCCATCACCGTTGAGGCGTCAATCGTCAGCTCGACTGACTCGATGTCGCTTACCATGATGACCATACGCACGGTCTGCGCGCGGCCTGACCCCTCCGCCAGCTCCGGCTTGTAGCTTTCCGCCATGTTGCCGACGGCAATCAGCGTGCCGGTGTCGTCATAGAGCCCCATTTCGCGCATCCAGAAACCGCCGGTTTCAGGCGGGATGAGCAGCTCGGCGATCACATAGTTTTGATTCTTGTTGTCCTGGCTGATTTTGTTCAGCGTATGGCGCCAGACTTCATTGACGAGCTTTGTCTGGCTGGCATCAGGCACCGGCAATGTGCCGCCACCGTCACCGATGGCCATCGCCGTAAAATTCACTTTTTTCCCGTTCGGGACGGTCGCTGCAGCAAGCTTAATCGCACCGGCTTTGGTGATGACCGTTTTATATTTTACTGTCATGGTGTTCTCACTTATCCGGGCACCATCCGACGCGGGTGTCTGGAATATGACGCCGGGGCGACCGACATCACGCAGTCATTTATGGCTATCCGCAAAACCATGACCAGCAGTGGCCGCAGCGCCACCTATGAAGCCAGCCGCAGTGAGGAGGCCAGCCACGCGGATATCGCCTGGGCAACCATGCACTCGCTGTTAAACGAGCCGCTTTCCGCTGGTAGCGGTATGCAGTCAAGCTCCATTCTGGATATTAACTAAGATGAAAAAACGCCAAAAGAAACAGCCAAAACAGACAGCAACCATGACCGCCAGCGCATCACAGAAAATGGAGGCATTCACCTTTGGTGAGCCGTCGCCCGTTCTGGATCGCCGCGATATCCTCGACTATGTCGAGTGTATCAATAACGGCAAATGGTACGAGCCGCCGGTCAACTTCTCGGGGCTGGCGAAAAGCCTGCGCGCCGCAGTACATCACAGCTCCCCGATTTACGTTAAGCGCAACATCCTGACGAGCACCTACATTCCGCACCCGTTGCTGTCACGTCAGGACTTCAGCCGCCTTGTGCTCGATTATCTGGTGTTTGCCAACGGCTATCTCGAAAAGCGCATGAGCGTGACCGGCCAGCTCATGAAGCTGGAAACCTCCCCGGCCAAATACACCCGCCGTGGCGTCGAGGATGGCGTTTACTGGTACGTGTCGAGCTTTACCCACCCGCACCAGTTCGCCCCCGGCTCGGTGTGCCATCTGCTTGAGCCCGATATCAATCAGGAGCTCTACGGGATGCCGGAATACCTTAGCGCGCTCAATTCCGCCTGGCTGAATGAATCCGCCACGCTGTTTCGTCGAAAGTATTACCAGAACGGCGCGCACGCGGGTTACATTATGTACGTGACCGATGCGGCGCAAAGCAGCACCGACGTTGAGGCGCTGCGCTCCGCCATGCGTGACTCGAAAGGACTCGGTAATTTCAAAAACCTGTTTTTCTACGCACCAAACGGGAAACCGGATGGCATCAAGATTGTGCCGCTGAGTGAAGTCGCCACAAAGGATGATTTTTTTAACATCAAGAAGGTGAGCGCCGCTGACCTGCTCGACGCGCATCGCGTGCCGTTCCAGCTCATGGGCGGCAAGCCTGAAAATATCGGTTCGATGGGCGATATCGAGAAAGTGGCACGGGTGTTTGTGCGTAACGAGTTGACGCCGCTGCAGGAGCGTTTCAAAGAAATCAATGAATGGCTCGGTATGGAAGTGATCCGCTTTAAGGATTACAGCATCGAGACAGAATAAACCCCGTCTGAAATGCCGCCTTTGGGCGGCATCCCCTCAGAGCCAGCCAGACGCTGCACACGCCACGTAACCCCGCGACAACCTCACGATTCAACCTCAGCACTCAGCACGCCACCACGACTCACACAGACGTGCAAAATAAATCCTGTCACCACGTCTGGCGCGCAGTGCTATCCCCGCCTCGCCTGCGCGCTTAACGGGTCGCTTTTAATGCAGTTGCATGGATACTCTGGAACCGCACTAGGTATGGTGTGGCGTGACAAGATCGTTCAACCATGACGCATGCAAAATCATGCACCTAACTTATGCACACATAACGGCATAGCTAATGTCATGTAATTATCCGACAAAATGCGGCAGCTTCCGGGCAGCTAAGTAGAAATGGTTTAATGGCTCTTTTGTCATAAGTTTGCCAGAGAAATCTAAATTCTTTCTGTTCAGAATAGGTGTCTTTAGGCTTAACGAATCCGATTATACCGGGCATAGCCTCATGTACCGAGTGGTCTCTTGTATCGTAAGTTATTGGACCCATATATCCATCTTTTAAAGGGATGATAGTATGCAATTTTGTAGAAATTACTTCGAAAAATTGTTTTGGATCAGATATCTCCACACAATAATTACCGAAAGTATCACTCAGCTTTGATGGGTCAAATTCCTGTGTCATGCAAAGCACATATGCATCTGGTATGGAGAATGAGTGAAAGCCACCTATTAATGTTATGTCTTTTGCTCCCGGATGGACTCTAATGCCAAGACGAGCTGCTTTCGTGACAAAATCTTCTTCAGTGCCATCACCATGTAAAACAGTAGACCCTGCATTATAAGTATGTGTTGCCTCTTTAGGATCTCCTTGAAGAGGGTCTTCATATTCTCGACATGTTTGAAGAGTACTTAACCAAACGTCCCCATTGCAAAGGGCTTCAGCGTGCTCTTTCTCTTTAAAAAATCTGAAGATGGTTTTTGGTGGGGTGTATGCAGAGGTTTGTTCTTTTGAAGCTGAATGCAAATCATCTTGATGACAAGAAGCTCTGCGTTCTTTTTTTAATCGGCTTTTCATTCCCATAATTAAAATCCTTTAAGACCTTGCGAAAAGTAAGATTAATTTATAGAGTTGAAATTTAACGCGCAATATATAGTTACAAACGTTGTGAGTAAAATCAAAAAGGAAACTGCTCTAGTGAATGTCTTATCATCTCTATAATTCCTCGCTTTTAGCCACTACTTTTTTCCTCGAGGTAATAAAATCCATACCATCATGTAGCGATACTGGTCGCTCGTACTCAATCATAAAAACGCCATCATAAGTGCGCCCTAATCAGTTCCCGCTGCGTGCTCTTTAGACCGCTAAAGAAAACCCAGCCTCCAGGGCGAAAATACTCTAACTTCTCTCCCAATAGACCACCTGAAAATCCAAGTCATGACCCGCCATAGCCCCTCGCCGGGCTCGTTGTTCAACACCACCGGCACTGAAGCACCGGCGCTGTTCTTATCTTTGCCGTGGTGGCTGGCATTTGGGCATGTTTACCGGTGTGATCGCATATGATTTCGGATTGCTGATGTCGCTATATCGGCGATAGTTGTCTCTCACTACACCTGCACACCCGACCAGCTCGTCAGGAGTCAGATTCTCGTTAATCATGATTTGCTGCAGGCGATGCACGACGGCCATCAGCTTAACGTTGTGTTTCGAATGCACGGGCGGTGCTGGCATCATTAGCGTATGGCTCATTTTAACCACCCATTTTTTTTAGCATCGGCGACCAGCTCGGCTGAATATTGCCATACACCATCATCGGCCACGAAAGCCCCAGCCGAAACGCCGTTAAGTGTTTCATATCCAATAGCCAGACCTAATGGGTGCAAAATTTCGTGATTAATTCTGAAAACCAGCCCTTTCTTGCTAAGTTCTTTCCAGTTCAACAGGGACATACCGCAAGGTTCATCCTGAACAAGTAACTGGACGCTCAGCATTACATAGTTTCCCACCCACACGGTTAAATCAGTAACGTCTGTGACCCTTACCGATACACGTTTCCCGGTATATCCTTGCTTAGGTTCCCACTCATGCAACCTGAGAACATCACCACAGGAATAATCACGGTCATTGATACGAAATTCAGCGCGTTTTTCCCCTGACTTCACTGCTTCAAAATGCTCTGGTGCGATTTTTAAGTCATTGATTTTGGTCATTAACTTCACTCCTCTTGCATTGAAAATCCCGGCACCCCTTCAGCAGCCGCGTATTTGAATTTTTTATCGCCATAAATCACAGTTGCCCCACGAGCCAGCACATCGAGCGCCCACCATTCCGGGGTAATGCCCTCCTGAGCTAAATCGAAACGAATTTTTGCGACGCGATCCCTTTCGGGCTTCGTCATCCTGGCTGATGGCGCTTGCTCGCTGGTTTTGAGCGGAGCATTGCTTCTTTGCTGCCGATGTTTGCGCGGTGCGCCAACTTTTAACGCCCCGTTAAGCACCTTCAGGACGTCCGGCTCATTCCAGCCAATAACCCCGCGCTTAATCAGATTTAACACCGCTGCGGCTTGCTCAGACGGTGTGGGGGTCATAACTGGATCGCCACCGTAGGTGAGCTTTCCACAGTTATTGACAGGACTCCGAGGCGCGGCAGAGCCGCTTTTCAAGGTCAAAGGCTCAACGGCCAAAACCTTTGGCACGATTCGCCATTCGGCTGTACGGGTTACATGGACACGGTGAGCCCCGAGGTGAGGGGCATAAATCCCGACAATCCTCTCGATATCTTCCTCATAGTCGTTGACCTCATCCGTCACCTTACGGGCAACCCTTACGGCCTGAGCATCACGCGGCATGTTTGCCCCACCCTGCGCGATGATGTACCGCTCAAAGTCCCCTTCATCTGCAGCAGCTCGCGCGGCTTCAACCCTGTCGTCAAACTCGCTGGCAATACTCACCCCGCGCGGCAGCTTGCGCAGTTCGCGGTAAGCGCCCATCGTCGGGAGACCAATCGGTTTAAACTGCGGGATGCGCCATGTAGACGCCCATGCGGTGACGGCTGCGGCCGTATCTTTCAGGGACTTGCCGGTGTCGTGGTCGAGTTGGCCGTCGAGCGCGTAGCCATCAATATTTTTGGCAATGTATTTAGCGATATAACCCGCTGCGCCGCCCCGATTAAGATGACGAGACTCAAAGCGCTGTTTTGCCGCTCCCTTTTCGTGTCCGTCCTCTTTGAGGGCATAACGACGCATGATTTCGTTAATGGCTTTACGCTGACCAGGTTTGCAAAACAGCATCATGTGCCAGTGAGGCGTACCGTCGTGGTGCGGTTCGACAACGCGCATCCCGTACACCTCTAAATCGTTATCTTTGAACGCGGTACGCATCAGGCTCCAGATTTGGCAGAGATAGCGCTGGCCGTCTTTGGGTGTGAATGCGGTTTCGTTCCAGCCGTGATTGAGCTGCACCGTTTTGGTTTCGCCTTTGCCGACCTGTCGGGTCGGATGATATTTCGAGGGTGTGGTCAGGGTGATAAACATCCCCACATCACCGGCGTTGGCCGCGTAGCGCTCAATCCCGGCGATGGTGTTCATCAGCTCCATGCGGCGTATCTCAGGATTTGAAATACTCCCCATGACCTTGCTGATGAGGTCGATACGCTCGCCGGTTACTTTGTTTTCGAGCTCGCAGGATTTCAGGTATTCGAGATTAGCCTGGCGGCGCGCGTGAACATCGCGGATCGCTATTTTGCTTGCGTAAGGTGAACGGTCTTTGTTGACCTCACCTGCTGCGATAAGCAGCGCCTCGCGCCAGCGCATCCGCTGCGCCTTGAGCTGGTTGACCCACCACTCGTCTTTAATCAGTCGTGAAATAGCGGAAAAGGCCATGCGGATCGTCATCTGACCCTTACGGTATTTTTTCCAGTACATCGGGGTGATGTTTAATGCGCGAGCAATACCGGCCACTTGCCCGTATAGGTGCGACTGAGCTTCATCGGTGAAAAGTGTCTCTTTCCCGCCGTAAGCCTCCGCCCATGCGTCGCTTAACTCCTCGTATTTGCTCCAGAGCTGTGAGGCAATTCTGGCCGCAAATTTCCTGAGCGCTTTGTCATTCATATCGGGCAAGCGCGCATACTGGTCGCGCTCGGACAGAAACCCAATCGAGGCGGTTTCATTCATCCCGCACAGCTCATTAACACGCTCAAGACGTGGCAGCAGCTTGCGCTCAAACGTGTTTTTAAGGAAATACAGCCCACCTAAAGGGCTCTTTTTACGGCGGATGAAGTTATAACGCGATGTAAACAGCGTTTGCAGGAAAAACGGCAGACGGTCAATCCGGTTTAAAACACCTTGCACCTGACGGAGTTCGGCACGTGTAAGGGGTCTGTCGCGGCCAATGGCCTCTTTGGTGACGTTATTCCAGGGATAAGCACCAACGAATGAATCACTGGTGCCCTTCAAAAATGGTGGTGGTGGCGAGGGGGCAACACGCCCCCGAGGTTCGTTGGACATATTATTTAAAAGCGTCCAGACATTGCTTCCCCATGCGTTCAATCCGAGCTTCCAAAGCTGAGAAGCCGGTAAGATCGCTGGTCAAAAGATCATGCAAAACCAAGCCTGAGATAAGCTTAGGGATAGTTGGGTAGTAACCCACAACGTCCAACCATTCCTTTCCTTCATTCTTCCCGGATGTAGCGGTCTTTTTTTCCTGCAAAATGAATTGATAGCGGTCACTGGTGATGACGTATTGGTTATTAATCTCGATGCGTATGCTCATTTTTGCTTCCTGTTAACAGTGGTTAACCAGCTCTACCGAAAATTGAGTTGTGTAACTTTTCCGACTCCTGGCCTAATAACTCGATAATCTCGGTGCGATTAAGTTCTGACTTACTGATGTACGCGATAAGCGCATCAAACTGAGAAGAGTAACGGGTCGCCAAGTCGCGCTGTGCCTCGCTTACTGCCTGCGCCAGATGTGCCGAATACATCCCCCGCTGCGCTGTATTTTGTTTTTGCATTTGCCTATCTCCAGACAAAAGGAGTCCCCACGCTGTAAGGCGCGTAATAAAACGAATCCAGATTAATTAATGTAAATACTGCTCAGGTTTTACCGAGGTTAAAATAGTTGGTGCGTACTCAAAAAGGCTGAACAGCTCTCGTAGAGCGCGGAAAAGTTTGTCACGCCAGTAACAATCCTCTTCATTCAAACGCCAGTGCGGCATCATAAATTCCTGCTCTGTCAGTCCCGCATGAAGAAACAATGAGCGCCTTTGGCTAACGGTTAGGCGACTGATAAAAATTGCTTTTGACTCGCCAAATTGTCGGCGCCGGGCAAATGCAGTTCTCAATTCATCAAGCGCACAAACAAGACGCTCACGATCGGCTTCGGTCATTTCCTCTAAGCGCATGACAGAGTGACGCTGTTTTAATTGTGCGTGGAAACAAACCGTAAGACGCTCCCGCTCCATCATCTGATTGTAAAAATCGCAAGTGTCCTGCCAGCGAGGCTGAGCCAGATACTTGCAGACCAGACTGCGAAGTGCTGTTGGTTGTTTCTGGATCACATCAAGTGTCATTACCGTCATAACCACAGTCCTCTCTTTTTGACCAAGCGACGAAGCTTCTCGATAACACCCGTCTTACGGGTTCGGATGATGATGCCCTTACGTCCACGACCGTGAGTGATAGTGAAGTTGGTAGGTTTAGGACTTTCTCTTCGAAGCAACTGTGCAATACAGCGAGGTTCACTATTCATACTGGCTCCCCTAATCCGAGCCACATCAGCCAACCATCACGAATTTCCTTCGGGCGGCTGTCATATGCCATCTTCATCCCCTTGTTCCAGGCAGGCAGATAAACCCAATATTCCCCTGCGCGCCCACTCGTTGACTGCAGATCAGTCATCTCGACTACAGGTAGCTTCCCCTTTTCAATCATGCCTTTAACGGCTGCAGGTGTTTTACCAATAAGGCGCGCGAATTCCTGGTATGGAACGGCGTCGCTCACACTATCAATGACCCTATTCATTTGTGAGTATTCCTCGTTAGTGTTTTAATTGCTCCTAATGGCTATTAATTGCCATATTGGAGCCATTAGATTGCGATAACGAATTGAAGATTACTCCGTTATCGTTTTTCTATCAATAGTGGAGTGTTAATTACGATGATACCCGTAAATGAAAAGCTAGCGATCATGCGTGAGTCAGAACGTATGAATAGGAAAGAATTCAGTGACTTAACAGGCGTTCCATACAGCTCTCTTTCGAGTTACGAGAAGGGTGTAAAAGATATGGGCATACAGGCAGTGATGAAGATTTTGAATCATCCTCAGTTCAAAAAATACACTATGTGGTTCATGACAGAGACGATATCACCTGAAGCTGGGCAGATTGCACCGGCTCTCGCGCACTTTGGGCAGCAGACAACAACGTCATCCCACTCAGACCAGAAAACTGGCTAACTATTTATGGCGCTTATTTGTGCAGTAAATGCACAGTGAGTTTTTGCTATTTAAATCAGGAAATTGAAGTACGCAGTAACATCATCGGGAGGCTTTATGTCTGTTAAAAAGCTCGATGATGGTCGATATGAAGTGGACATTAGACCGACCGGGCGTAACGGAAAACGCATCCGTCGGAAGTTCGACAAGAAAAGCGAGGCGATGGCTTTTGAAAAGCATACTCAATATAACCATCACTCAAAGGAATGGCTTTCAAAACCAACGGACAAACGCCAATTGTCGGAACTGAAAGAGTTATGGTGGAAGCTGAAAGGTAAACATGAGGAGCACGGTCAATCGTATCTCAGGAAAATTGAGCGTTTCGAAACGATGACCGGAAACCCGTGCGCTTTCCAGATCACCAAGAGCCTGATAACGCAATATTGTGCTCAACGTCGGGGTGAAGGTATTAAGCCAACTACCATCAACCGCGACCTGATCACGCTAGGTGGGATGTTCACAACCCTGATTGAGTCAGAACTGTATAACGGTGAGCATCCATTCAGGGGATTCAAAAAACTGAAAGAGCAGACAGCCGAAACGGGCTATCTCACTCTTGAGGAAATTGATGCCTTACTTGCTGCGCTCTCAGGTGATAATCGTAAAATTGCGGTTTTGTGTTTGAGTACCGGAGCAAGATGGGGAGAAGCTGCGCGATTGAAGGCGGAGAATGTGATTCATAACCGGGTGTCTTTCGTTAAGACGAAAACCAACACACCGCGCACGGTCCCGATCTCTGATGAAGTTGCGGCTTACGTAGTCGGCAAAACACGAGGTTTTCTATTTCCTGAGGCCAGTTATGCTGACTTCAGGCGAACCCTCAAAGAGGTTAAGCCCGATTTACCGGCCGGACAAGCAACACATGCGCTACGACACTCTTTCGCGACGCACTTTATGATTAACGGGGGCAACATCATCACACTGCAGAGGATCTTAGGTCATACGAAAATTGCGCAGACAATGGTCTATGCGCACTTCGCTCCTCAGTACCTGCAGGACGCGATTTCGCTTAACCCGTTGAAGGGTGCTAATGGTGGTCAGAGTGTCCACAATGTGTCCACACCCTAGCCGCTTTTTATGGCTTTTGACTGCTAGCAGTAAAACGTGAAGCCTTGTCTGGCGCGGCTTTCCAGTTACGCCAGACATTAAAAAGGCTCCAGCAGGAGCCTTTTTGTTTCTTCACATTAATGCAGCGACGCCAACCTTGCCGCAAACCCAACAAACAGCAGCCCTATCAGACCGTTCCCCAGCTTTGCCAGTTTCTTTTTGGTTTTCAGATAACGCGTCACAAACGCGCCAGAGAAGATCAGGAAGCTCATATACACAAAGCTTATTAGCTCCAGCGTTGTCGCGAGGATCAGGAAAGAAGTGCCGGTGCTCTGGGCATTCACATCAATAAACTGAACGAAGAACGATACGTAGAACAAAATCGCTTTGGGATTGGTCAGGCTTAACACCAACGAGCGTTTCATGATCGTACTGGCAGGTTCGGGCCCGCTCTCATGAGCGTTTTTTTGACGGTTCACCACCGACCAGAGCATTTTGCCCCCCAGCCAGAGCAGATAAAAAGCCCCGAGATAGCGCACGATGTTAAACAGTACCGGCGTGGTCTGGATTAATGCCGCAACACCCGCCCAGGCCAGAAACATCAGTACCGCATCGCCGATAAATACACCTGTCGCGGCGAGGTACCCTTTTTTAACGCCGTGACCAATCCCGGTTTTGAGCACAAACAGGGTATTCGGCCCTGGTACCAGCACGATAAAAAATGCGCCTACAACGTACGTCCAGAAATTCAGTACACCAAACTCCGCAAACACTTCTCCCTCCTTTTGCTAAAAACAACGGGAATATCGCTGCAAAAACGCTATTCCTAAAAATCAGACGCTATAAAATCAGTGGGCACCTTGCGGTGCCCTCATGGTTCTCAGATATCCTGGACTGCGAACAGCAACGCGTTGCGGTGCCGGGTCATTCCACATTTTCTGATGGCGTGAATACGCATATTGCGGCGGGATTGTGCTTCCAGCCAACGTGCCTTGCGACGACTCACCTGTCGCAACATGCGCCAGCGCCCTACTTCAGTTCTACTGCGCTTCATGTCTACAACTCTTTCTCTAACAGAGATGCCATTATAAACCCAACACTACAGCAAACCAGCGCTTTTACCTGGCGTTTTTATTTGCCAGATGAATCCTGATGCGTACACTCATAACAATACGCTTTCAAAAGGATTTTTTAACCTATGACAACCTTCTACACCGTGGTGAGTTGGCTGGTCATTCTGGGATACTGGCTGTTAATCGCGGGTGTGACATTACGCATCCTGATGAAGCGCAGAGCCGTACCCTCTGCCATGGCCTGGCTTCTGATAATCTACATCCTCCCGCTGGTAGGGATCATTGCCTATCTCTCTTTCGGTGAGCTTCATCTGGGCAAGCGCCGCGCCGAGCGTGCCCGCGCCATGTGGCCCTCGACCGCGAAGTGGCTTAACGACCTTAAAGCCTGCAAACATATTTTTGCCGAAGAGAACAGCAGTGTTGCCGCGTCGCTGTTTAAACTTTGCGAGCGCCGTCAGGGGATTGGCGGTGTCAAAGGCAATCAGCTCCAGTTGCTGACCACTTCTGACGATGTTATGCAGGCGTTGATCCGCGATATTCAATTGGCTCGCCGTAACATTGAGATGGTGTTTTACATCTGGCAGCCCGGTGGTATGGCCGATCAGGTTGCTGAATCCCTGATGGCCGCAGCACGTCGGGGCATTCACTGCCGACTGATGCTGGACTCTGCAGGCAGCGTGGCATTTTTCCGCAGCCCGTGGGCGGGCATGATGCGTAATGCCGGTATCGAAGTGGTTGAGGCGCTGAAGGTTAACCTCCTGCGTGTCTTTTTGCGCCGGATGGATCTCCGCCAGCACCGTAAGATGATCATGATCGATAACTATATTGCCTACACCGGCAGTATGAACATGGTCGACCCACGCTTCTTTAAACAGGATTCGGGAGTTGGGCAATGGGTTGATTTGATGGCAAGAATGGAGGGGCCGATTGCCACCTCTATGGGTATCGTTTACTCATGCGACTGGGAGATTGAGACCGGTAAACGTATTCTGCCACCACCACCGGACGGCAATATTATGCCGTTTGAAGAGGCCAGCGGGCACACCATTCATACGATTGCATCCGGGCCAGGCTTCCCTGAAGATTTGATTCATCAGGCGCTGCTGACGGCAACCTACTCAGCCCGTGAATACCTGATCATGACCACGCCATACTTTGTCCCCAGCGATGACCTGCTGCACGCAATCTGTACGGCGGCGCAACGTGGTGTTGACGTGAGTATCATTTTGCCACGCAAAAATGACTCCCTACTGGTAGGCTGGGCCAGCCGGGCATTCTTTAGCGAACTGTTGGCCGCAGGGGTGAAAATTTATCAGTTTGAAGGCGGATTACTCCATACCAAGAGCGTTCTCGTCGACGGTGAATTAAGCCTGGTGGGCACAGTCAACCTGGATATGCGGAGTCTGTGGCTCAATTTTGAAATCACACTTGTGATTGATGACGCCGGTTTTGGCGGTGACCTGGCGGCGGTGCAGGATGATTATATCTCCCGCTCGCGACTGTTGGATGCCAGACTGTGGGTAAAACGTCCAATGTGGCAGAGAATTGCCGAACGACTGTTTTACTTCTTTAGTCCGTTGCTGTAAAACGTGCCCAACGATGTTAAACAGGTAGTCATCATGGAAATGGATCTGAACAATCGCCTGACCGAAGACGAAACGCTCGAGCAGGCCTATGACATTTTTCTCGAACTGGCGGTTGATAACCTCGATCCCGCAGACGTGATCCTCTTTAATCTGCAGTTCGAAGAGCGCGGCGGTGCCGAATTGTTCGACCCTTCAGAAGACTGGGCTGAGCATGTGGATTTCGACCTTAATCCTGACTTCTTTGCCGAAGTAGTGATTGGGCTGGCCGATGAAGATGGCGGCGAAATAAATGACATCTTCGCCCGCGTCCTGCTGTGCCGCGAGAAAGACCACAAACTGTGCCATATCCTCTGGCGCGAATAGTAAAAAAGGCTGCGATTGCAGCCTTTTTTATTTAATCCGGTAATTCGCTTCCGCAGCGGTTACAAAACCGTGCGCTGTGTTCATGCTCACCCTGATGACAATTCGGGCATTTGCGCTGCTGTTTGCGACTCTGAAAGGCACTGCTCATATGTGTGGTAATGAGCCCTGTTGGGATTGCAATCACCGAATAGCCAATCAGGATCAGCACTGATGCCACAATACGTCCCAATGGGGTATGCGGTGTGATATCACCATAACCCACGGTCGTCACGGTCACGATAGCCCAATAGACCGAGGCATTAAGCGTCGTGAAGCCATATTTTGGCCCTTCTATCAGATACATCAGCGCGCCGAAAACAATCATGACGATGGCAATAAATGAATAGAACAGAATAAGCTGGTGCCGTGCGCTGACAATCGCGCTCCAGAACACGTGCAATGACGGCATAAAACGCAGTAATTTAAGGATACGTAATACCCTAATGACGCGCATCGCTCGCCAGGCAAAGACGTAACTCAGGCTAATTTCCGGCCACAGCCACATCACATAGAGTGGCAGGATGGTCGCTAAATCAATAAATCCCCAAAAGCTGAAAACATATCTGGCCGGGTTGGGCCAGCAAATGACTCTCAGGAAATATTCCGCGGTAAAGACCAGAGTAATCGCCAACTCAAGCCAGACAAAAATATGCCACTCGTCAAACGTCAGGTGGTATTGCGTCCCGACACCAGACTCAATAAAGATCACAACCACGCTGAGCAGCGCAAATAAACCACAGAGGCCTTCGAAGCGTCTCCCGGTTACGGTTTCAGGATCGAATAAAAAATGGTAAAGCCGCCGACGGGCGGGCGTGATTAAAAGCGACACAGTAACCTCGCAAAAAATAAGGGCTGACATCATGTCAGCCCTTGCGATTATAACGGGTCTACTTTCAGGCAGGAAACCGCATGTCGGAAACTGCCTTCCAGAACCGGTCGCGTTTTCGCACATTCCGGCCCGGCCATTGGGCATCTCGTACGGAAGACGCAGCCCGACGGCGGGTTAATCGGTGAGGGTAATTCCCCTTCCAGAAGCTGAATCGTTTTATTCTTTTCCAGATCGGGATCGGGGATCGGTACTGCGGACATCAGCGCTTTGGTATAAGGGTGCAACGGGTTGTGGTACACCTCATCATAGGTGCCCAGCTCCACTGCATGGCCTAAGTACATTACCAGTACGCGGTCCGAGATGTGTTTCACCACGGCCAGATCGTGCGCGATAAAAATGAGTGACAGCCCCATTTCACGCTGCAGTTTCTGCAGCAGGTTGACCACCTGTGCCTGAATGGATACGTCCAGCGCGGAGACGGGCTCATCACAGATGATCAGCTTCGGTTCGAGGATCAACGCACGTGCAATACCAATACGCTGACACTGGCCGCCTGAGAATTCGTGCGGGTAGCGGTTGATAAGGTTAGGCAACAGGCCAACTTTCATCATCATCGCCTTCACGCGATCGCGAACTTCCTGACGAGCCATCTTCGGATGATAAGTACGCAGCGGCTCGGCAATAATCTCACCGATGGTCATACGCGGGTTCAATGATGCCAGTGGATCCTGGAAAATCATCTGGATATCACTACGCACGTCACGCCACTCGTCAGGCTTCATCCCCAACAAGTCTTTACCCAGCCAGGCCACTTTGCCGCCGGTGGCTTTTACCAGACCAATAATGGCGCGCGCGAAGGTGGATTTACCGCAGCCAGACTCCCCTACCACGCCCAGGGTTTCGCCTTCGTACAAACGCAGCGTGACACCATCGACCGCTTTCAGGGTCTTAGATGGTTGCCAGAACCACTGTTTACCGTCTTTGATGTCAAAATGCACTTTAAGGTCAGCGATTTCGAGCAGCACATTGCGTTTTTCATCTAATGCGTTCATACCAACTCCTCCTGCGGCTTAAAGCAGGCGCGCAGGCGGCCTGGTGCAAACGCTTCCAGCGGCGGAGCGCTGTTGCAGATTTCCATCGCATGCGGGCAACGCGGCTGGAACGGACAACCTTTCGGCAGACGCAGCAGGTTTGGCGGGTTACCCGGAATGGTGAGCAGAGATTCCCCTTCCGCATCGAGACGCGGTACCGCATTCAACAGACCAATTGAGTACGGGTGGGCTGGGTGATAGAACACATCACGCGCGTTGCCATATTCCATGGTACGGCCGGCATACATCACCAGCACTTTGTCACAGATGCCCGCCACAACGCCAAGGTCGTGGGTGATCATGATGATCGCTGTGTTGAACTCGCGCTTAAGCTCGTTTAACAGGGTCATGATTTGTGCCTGAACGGTGACGTCCAGCGCGGTGGTGGGTTCATCAGCAATCAGCAGTTTTGGCCGGCACAGCAACGCCATCGCAATCATCACACGCTGACGCATGCCGCCAGAAAATTCGTGCGGGAACATACGCATGCGCTTACGGGCTTCCGGCATTTTCACCGCATCCAGCATTTTGACTGACTCTTCAAACGCTTCCGCTTTGCCCAGACCTTTGTGCAGCATCAGGACTTCCATCAGCTGCTCGCCAACACGCATGTACGGGTTCAGCGAAGTCATCGGATCCTGGAAAATCATCGAGATCTGCTCGGCACGCAGCTTGTTCAGCTCATGTTCCGGCAAGTTGAGGATTTCACGTCCGTTGAATTTCGCGGAACCTCCGATAACACCGTTTGCAGCCAGCAGTCCCATCAACGCAAATGCAGTCTGGGATTTTCCGGAACCAGATTCACCAACAATCCCCAGCGTTTCACCTGCACGCAGGTCGAAGTTGAGATCGTTAACGGCGGTTACGTCTCCGTCCGGGGTTTTAAAGGTTACACGGAGATCTTTCACATCCAGCAGAAGTTTGCTCTGCTGTTGCGCCTGCGGCGCAGTGGCCGTTTCAATAATTGTCATGACGGCGCTCCTTAACGGTCTTTCGGGTCGAGGGCATCACGCAGGCCATCGCCGATAAAGTTGAAACAAAACAGGGTAACGACCAGGAAACCCGCCGGATAAAGTAGTAACCACGGAGAGACTTCCATGGAGTTTGCACCATCACTCAGGAGTGCACCCCAGCTGCTCAGAGGCTCTTGCGTACCCAGCCCCAGGAAGCTCAGGAAGGATTCGAACAGAATCATGCTTGGTACCAGCAGTGAAGCATAAACCACCACCACCCCCAGCACGTTAGGAACGATATGGCGAACCACAATATTACCGATTGATACGCCACCCACCTGCGCGGCTTCGATAAACTCTTTGCGTTTGAGGCTCAGTGTCTGTCCGCGGACAATACGCGCCATATCCAGCCAGGAAACCATCCCGATAGCCACGAAAATCAACAGGATGTTCTGGCCAAAGAAGGTCACCAACAGGATAACGAAGAACATGAACGGGAAGGAGTTCAGGATTTCCAGCAGACGCATCATCACGGAGTCCACTTTACCGCCAAGGTAGCCTGAGAGTGAGCCATAGAGCGTGCCCACAATCACCGCCACCAGTGCAGCAGCGATACCAACCATCAGCGAAATACGGCCTCCGATAGCCACTCGTACCAGCAGATCGCGTCCGGAGGAATCCGTACCAAAATAGTGTCCGGACTCCATATCAGGTGCGCTGGACATCATGCCCCAGTCGGTGTCGAAATAGGTAAATTGCGACAGCATCGGCGCCAGGGTCACAAACAGCGCGATGATCACCAGTACGGCCAGACTGGCTACCGCGGCACGGTTGTGCATAAAGCGGCGGCGCGCGTCCTGCCAGAGGCTACGACCTTCTACTTCCAGTTTTTCACTGAAGTTTTCCAGCGCCTCGCTGTTTTTCTTACTCAACATCATGGCGTGCTCCAGTTAGTAACGGATTTTCGGGTCGATGACGGCATACAGCACATCGACAATTGCGTTAAAGAGAATGGTCAGCGCACCAACGAGAATGGTCAGGCTCAGTACCAGCGAATAGTCGCGGTTGAGCGCGCCATTTACGAACAGTTGACCAATACCCGGCAGACCGTAGATCGTTTCGATAACCATTGAGCCAGTGATGATACCGACGAATGCCGGCCCCATGTAGGAGAGCACAGGCAACAGCGCCGGTTTGAGCGCGTGGCGGAAGATAATCCGACGCATCGGCAGCCCTTTAGCGCGCGCGGTTCGAATGAAGTTCGAATGCAACACTTCGATCATTGAACCACGGGTGATACGCGCAATGCTGGCGATGTACGCCAGAGATAATGCCACCATCGGCAAAATCATGAACTTTAACGCCCCGCCGTTCCAGCCACCGCCAGGTAGCCATTTCAGCGTGATGGCAAATATCATCACCAGTAACGGCGCGACAACGAAGCTGGGTATGACTACCCCAGTCATCGCCACCCCCATTACGGTATAATCCCATTTGGTATTTTGTTTAAGCGCGGCGATAACGCCTGCAGTCACCCCGAGAACAACGGCCAACAAGAATGCCGCAGCACCCAGCTTTGCCGATACCGGGAAGCTGGAAGCCACCAGGTCGTTAACGGAATAGTCTTTATATTTGAATGACGGTCCAAAATCACCGTGAGCCAGCTGCTTCAGATAATTGAAGTATTGGGTGGAGATAGGATCGTTCAGGTGATATTTCGCTTCAATATTCGCCATGACTTCTGGCGGCAACGTACGTTCACCGGTAAATGGACTTCCCGGCGCAAGACGCATCATGAAGAAGGAAATTGTTATCAGAATAAACAGCGTTGGAATCGCTTCAAGACAGCGACGTAGGATAAATTTAAACATTGCCCGTACCTTCTGGCGTGTGCCTATATATTGTGACGTCGGTTAGACACCGTGGGGCGAGTGAACTCGCCCCACTCATTGCCATTAATGCTTGATAATATACAAGTTTTTAACGTAGATATTATCCATCGGGTCTTTACCGGTATAGCCACCTACCCACGGTTTCACCAGACGGGCGTTGACGTAGTAGTAAACCGGAACGATCGCGGAATCTTTATCCAACTGCAGCTCAGCTTTAGAGTACAGTTCAGTACGCTGTGCTTCGTCAGTTGTTTTCAGCGTGTCGCCAATCAGCTTGTCGAATGCCGGGCTCTTATAGTGCGCGGTGTTGTTCGAGCTGTCGCTCAGCATGGTGTTCAGGAAGGAGGTTGGTTCGTTATAGTCCGCACACCAGCCAGCACGCGCGACATCGAAGGTGCCCTGATGACGGCTATCCAGGAAGGTCTTCCACTCCTGGTTCTCCAGCTTCACGTTTGCGCCCAGGTTCTTTTTCCAGATCGAGGCGACGGCGATAGCCAGTTTTTTGTGCAGATCGGAGGTGTTATACAGCAGGCTGAAGGTCAGCGGCTTATCAGCAGTATAGCCAGCTTCGGCGAGCAGTTTCTTCGCTTCTGCGTTACGCTGCTCTTGCGTCTGTTTGAACCAATCTGGTTCAGTCAGTTTTGCGCCATCGGTGTATGGAGGGGTATAGCTGTATGCTGGCAGATCGCCCTGGTTTTTCACTTTGTTCACGATGATATCGCGATCCAGTGCCAGTTTCAGTGCCGTACGGACACGAACATCGGTGAATGGTGCTTTCTGGTTGTTGATTTCGTAGTAATAGGTGCACAGATACGGATCGACATGCACTTCTTTAGGAATTTCTTTTTTCAGCTTCTGGAACAGTTCAATCGGCATGTTGTTATAGGTCATGTCAATTTCACCACTACGGTAGCGGTTAACGTCAGTCACTTCGGAAGAAATTGGCAGGTACGTCACCTGATTAATCACGGTTTTCGCGTTGTCCCAATATTGCGGGTTACGCTCCAGAACCATACGTTCGTTGACTACCCAGTCTTTCAGTTTGTAGGCACCGTTGGTCACGATATTGGCAGGCTGAGTCCATTTTTCACCAAATTTTTCCACTGCGGATTTTGGAACTGGAGAAACAGACGGGTGAACAAGCAGCTTATAGAAGTACGGAACAGGTTCGCTCAACGTGACTTCAAAGGTATTCGCATCGATCGCTTTCACGCCCAGGTCGGTGACCGGTTTTTTGCCTGCGATGATGTCATCAATATTGGCAATGTGGCCATATTGCAGGTAGCTCGCATACGGAGAGGCAGTATTTGGATTCGCCAGACGCTGCCAGCTATAAACGAAATCTTCGGCGGTAACCGGCGTGCCGTCTGACCATTTCGCATCTTTACGCAGATGGAAAGTCCAGACTTTGAAATCTTTATTTTCCCATTTTTCTGCCACACCAGGTGCCGGGTGGCCGTCTACGTCAGTCACCAGCAGACCTTCGAACAGGTCGCGGTTAACGTTTGACTCGGGAACACCTTCAATTTTATGCGGGTCAAGAGACTGAACTTCCGCACCGTTGTTACGAACCAACGTCTGTTTTTCAGCCAGTTGAACACCTGCAGGTACGTCCGCAGCCATTGCAGCGTTGCCCGCGATTAGCGCAGTTAAAATCCCCGCCGCTACCAGATTTTTTTTTGTGATGATGGACATTGTGTTGGTACTCCACTCATTATAATGACTGGCCTTCGCCAGCTGTGTAATCCCCTGTTGGGGCCTGTACAGCGCAGGAGTTTTTTTTGCTGCTGCCAGGTTCTTCTTTTTTACTTCTTGCTATCACCGACTTTTTTATTACTGACCGCTCGTATGGCCGTCTTGCGTCGATTCTTTACAGGCCTCCCCTGTTTGAGACCTGCGCTGGATATCTGAGAAGAGAAGCATATGAAAATAATTCTCATCTACTTGTTTTATGCTGCAAAATAGTAGGCCGGAAAGTATCAAATGGCGTAAACGCACGCCAATACATTTTGCAAATTTGTTAAGCAATTCTCTTTTACGGTGAGAGCCGTATCGTTGAGGGCAGCCCTGCCAGACATCAAACGCCACTAAAAAACATGACATTCAATAAGATAGAGGAAACCTCCTCTACAAGCGCGTCGCTGCGCTATCATCGAGTGTTTTTGTACAAAAATTTAACAACTGGTTATTATTTAGCACATTCATCTAGGGGAATGTTGAAATTACTAATATCATTTCGGTTATCTCTCAGCAAGCCCCAGAGTATCATGTGAGTAAAATAACAGAGCGATCGAAGGTTTTCTGCGCAGGTGGGTTGGAAGGAAATTAATAACTTATTGAAATACAAGAGATGAACATTATTAGTAGAATTTATTATGATATGTGAGCATTTCAACTTTAGTTATATGATTTGCTGATAATCACGTAAAAAAACGGAGCTGTAGCTCCGTTCTTTCATATGAAATATTAGTGTAACAAGCCGGGGAAAATGCTTTTAATACCGGTGACAATAAATTCGATCCCTAACGCCATCAACAGCAGGCCCATGATACGGGTTATAACGTTGATGCCCGTCTGCCCCAATAAGCGCACCAGCCAGGGCGCCATGCGGAATACTCCCCAGCAGCAGAGCGCGAAAATGGCAATGGCCACGGAAAAGCCAATCAAATGCATCAGGCTATGGTAACGCGTGCCCCAGACAATCGTTGAACTGATGGCTCCGGGGCCAGCCATAAGCGGTAACGCCAGCGGTACCACGCCAATGCTTTCACGGATGGCAGTTTCTGACTTCTCCTGTTTGTTCTGTTTATCCTCACCCAGCTTACCGCTGATCATAGACATGGCGATGGTCACAACCAGGATCCCACCCGCAATGCGGAAAGAGTCGATCGAAATCCCGAAGAGCTGAAGAATGGCGTCCCCCAGAAAAAGGGAGGTGAGCAATATGATAGCCACTGACAGGTTGGCGGTGAGGTTGGTCTTGTTCCTGGCCGCCGCCGTCTGGTAACTGGTCATACTAATGAAGACAGGAATGATCCCCACCGGGTTGACCAGGGCAAACAAACCAATAAAAAATTTAAAATACGTTGGAAAATCAAAGAGCGTTTGGATCACGTTTTGCTCCGCTTATGCGCATGCCCGGGACTGACAATTTGTCATGTGAAATCGCGCTGAAGATACCCTTTTTATTAGCATACTTCACTCGAAATCTGTGCCAAAACGTTATCATTTCAGGATGTTAAACATATGTAGAATCAATGATAGCGCCACTTCCAATACTTACGTAATTATTTAACACTGGAAAAATCTCAAAGAAATAACCCTGCTGAAAGGTATCAGCTTGGGGGAAAATTGACGCAGATCATGATTTCCGTACTCAGAAGTGAGTAATCTTGGTTACACCCCAGGGAGGTCACCTGACAAAAAGGGATGATGCTAAGGTAAGGCTCTTTTAGTAAATTAGTGTGCTGGTGTAGAAAGTAACTCTTTGTTTTATTTTGTGTTACGCAAGTCATATCAGCTCTGTCTATACTGTCTGACGTATCGAGCGCTGGTTTACTAAAAGAGTTTAAACATTATCAGGAGAGCATTATGGCTGTTACTAATATCGCTGAACTGAACGCCCTCGTCGAGCGCGTTAAAAAAGCCCAGCGTGAATATGCCAATTTCACCCAAGAACAGGTTGATAAAATCTTCCGCGCGGCCGCTCTGGCTGCTGCAGATGCTCGAATCCCTCTCGCTAAAATGGCCGTTGCCGAATCCGGTATGGGTATCGTTGAAGATAAAGTGATCAAAAACCACTTTGCTTCTGAGTATATCTACAACGCCTATAAAGATGAGAAAACCTGTGGCGTGCTGTCTGAAGACGACACCTTCGGTACTATCACGATTGCAGAACCTATCGGCATCATTTGCGGTATCGTTCCAACCACCAACCCAACGTCTACTGCTATCTTCAAATCACTGATTAGCCTGAAGACCCGTAACGCAATCATCTTCTCTCCGCACCCACGTGCTAAAGATGCAACGAACAAAGCTGCTGATATCGTATTGCAGGCGGCTATCGCTGCAGGCGCACCAAAAGACCTGATCGGCTGGATTGACCAACCTTCTGTTGAACTGTCCAACGCACTGATGCACCACCCAGACATTAACCTGATCCTGGCGACCGGTGGTCCTGGCATGGTTAAAGCAGCGTACAGCTCCGGTAAACCAGCAATCGGCGTAGGCGCAGGTAACACTCCTGTTGTTATCGACGAAACGGCTGATATCAAACGTGCTGTTGCTTCTGTACTGATGTCCAAAACCTTCGATAACGGCGTTATCTGTGCATCTGAACAGTCCGTTGTTGTTGTAGATTCCGTATATGAAGCGGTTCGCGAACGTTTCGCCAGCCACGGCGGCTACATGCTGCAGGGCAAAGAGCTGAAAGCCGTTCAGGACATCATCCTGAAAAATGGCGCACTGAACGCCGCTATCGTTGGGCAGCCAGCGTATAAAATTGCTGAACTCGCAGGTTTCACCGTTCCGGCAACCACTAAGATCCTGATCGGTGAAGTGAAAGTTGTTGATGAGAGCGAGCCATTTGCACATGAAAAACTGTCTCCGACTCTGGCAATGTACCGCGCGAAAGATTTCGACGATGCAGTAGAGAAAGCAGAGAAACTGGTTGCCATGGGCGGTATCGGTCACACCTCTTGCCTGTACACCGACCAGGATAATCAGCCAGAACGTGTTGCTCACTTCGGTCAGAAGATGAAAACTGCACGTATCCTGATTAACACCCCTGCTTCTCAGGGTGGTATCGGTGACCTGTACAACTTCAAACTCGCACCTTCCCTGACTCTGGGTTGTGGTTCCTGGGGTGGTAACTCCATCTCTGAAAACGTTGGTCCAAAACATCTGATCAACAAGAAAACCGTTGCTAAGCGAGCTGAAAACATGTTGTGGCACAAACTTCCGAAATCTATCTACTTCCGCCGTGGCTCTCTGCCAATTGCGCTGGATGAAGTGATTACTGATGGCCACAAACGTGCGCTCATCGTGACTGACCGTTTCCTGTTCAACAACGGCTACGCTGACCAGATCACCTCTGTTCTGAAAGCGGCTGGCGTCGAAACTGAAGTCTTCTTTGAAGTTGAAGCTGACCCAACCCTTAGCGTTGTTCGCAAAGGTGCTGAACTGGCGAACTCCTTCAAACCAGATGTGATTATCGCACTGGGTGGTGGTTCCCCAATGGACGCCGCGAAAATCATGTGGGTAATGTACGAACATCCGGAAACTCACTTCGAAGAACTGGCGCTGCGCTTTATGGATATCCGTAAACGTATCTACAAGTTCCCGAAAATGGGCGTAAAAGCGAAAATGATCGCCGTTACTACCACTTCCGGTACCGGTTCAGAAGTGACTCCGTTTGCGGTTGTTACTGACGATGCAACAGGTCAGAAATACCCACTGGCTGACTACGCACTGACCCCAGACATGGCGATTGTTGACGCCAACCTGGTCATGGAAATGCCGAAATCACTGTGTGCCTTCGGTGGTCTGGATGCGGTAACTCACGCTCTGGAAGCTTACGTTTCCGTACTGGCGTCTGAGTTCTCTGATGGTCAGGCTCTGCAGGCTCTGAAACTGCTGAAAGAAAATCTGCCAGCGTCCTACAATGAAGGGTCGAAAAACCCTGTAGCACGTGAGCGTGTACACAGTGCAGCAACCATCGCCGGTATCGCGTTTGCTAACGCCTTCCTGGGTGTTTGCCACTCAATGGCGCACAAACTGGGTTCTCAGTTCCACATTCCTCACGGTCTGGCGAACGCCCTGCTGATCAGCAACGTTATCCGTTATAACGCGAATGATAACCCAACCAAGCAGACTGCATTCAGCCAGTACGACCGTCCGCAAGCACGTCGCCGTTACGCTGAAATTGCAGACCATCTGGGTCTGAGCGCTGCGGGTGACCGTACTGCTGCTAAGATTGAGAAACTGCTGGCATGGCTGGAAAGCCTTAAAGCTGAACTGGGTATTCCTAAATCTATCCGTGAAGCTGGCGTTCAGGAAGCTGACTTCCTCGCCCACGTAGATAAACTGTCTGAAGATGCCTTCGATGACCAGTGTACTGGTGCTAACCCGCGCTACCCACTGATCTCCGAGCTGAAACAGATTCTGCTGGATACCTACTACGGTCGTGAGTTCAAAGAAGGTGATGTAGCAGTGGCTAAAGTTGAAGCTCCTGCGGTAAAAGCTGACAAAAAAGCGAAGAAAAGCGCTTAACTGACAGTCTGATAAAAAACCCGCCAATGGCGGGTTTTTTTATGTCTGAAGAACA
Source organism: Enterobacter sp. E1 (assembly GCF_016809815.1). NCBI lineage: Bacteria > Pseudomonadati > Pseudomonadota > Gammaproteobacteria > Enterobacterales > Enterobacteriaceae > Enterobacter > Enterobacter sp. E1. Next base: position 280,666 of record NZ_JAFBJM010000004.1, read on the forward strand.
CGGTGAAAATTATTTTCTGTTGTCGTGCTGAATCGCCGTCAGCGAGCCTACAGACAGCGCTTCTTTATAATGCTTACGGCAGACAGAAACATAGCGTTCATTGCCGCCTATCACCACCTGCTCACCATCTGCATAAGGCTTTCCGGCCTGGTCGAGACGAAGCACCATACTGGCTTTCCTGCCGCAAAAGCAGATAGTTTTGAGTTCGACGAGTTTATCTGACCAGGCAAGCAAATACTGGCTCCCTGCGAATAGCTCGCCACGGAAGTCTGTACGCAGCCCATAGCAAAGAACAGGGATATCGAGCTCATCTACCACCTCTGAAAGCGCATGAACCTGCTCACGCGTCAGAAACTGGCTCTCATCAACCAGAACACAATGAATAGGCTGCGCGGCATGCGCTGCGCTAATGTCCTCCAGCAGGTCAGTTTGCGGGTTAAACAGCCTGGCCGGAGACGAAAGGCCTATTCTGGAACTCACCTTCCCTGCACCAAAGCGATCGTCAATTTCAGCCGTATAAACAACAGTACGCATTCCTCGTTCCTGGTAATTGTACGAGGATTGAAGCAGTGCTGTGGATTTTCCGGCATTCATTGCCGAATAGTAGAAATAAAGTTGTGCCATTGGCCGTAAAACCCTAATCAATGTGTAATATTCCCGATGATTGATTGTACCATATTTTGTCTGGTCAACAGCGACTCAGCGCACAGACGATGCGGTTCAGAGCGGAGTTAAGCACCCTCAGATTACGAAAATAATCCGTTAAAACAGAGAGTAAACGTAATCAATCAGGTCTATATGTTATAAGGTCAGTCAAACATAACACTTCATTTTATAGTGGAATCAATGTTCATTAAAATTCACTATTTATTAACTATTACTGTCTTAACATCGCTCAATGGAACTAATACAAAAGGCTGATATTTATCCGCAGCAACTATAATTCCTGCGGTAAATGTCACAAAAAAAGATGCAATCGAGCAGGTTGCGCAGGCTTACGCTGATAACAAGCGAGATTCCTGGGAGATGAAATTTAAGTTAGCGTAATTAATAATAGTGGCTTTATTTAGTATTTTTTGAATTCCTTACATTCCTGGCTATTGCACAACTGAATTTATGGCTCTATTATTAGGTCAACAAACCACCCCCCCATTATAAGTTTGAGATTACTACAATGAGCGAAGCACTTAAAATTCTGAACAACATCCGTACTCTTCGTGCGCAGGCTAGAGAATGCACCCTCGAAACGCTTGAAGAAATGCTGGAAAAATTAGAAGTTGTAGTTAATGAACGTCGCGAAGAAGAAAGCGCTGCAGCAGCTGAAATCGAAGAGCGCACTCGTAAACTGCAACAATATCGTGAAATGCTGATTGCTGATGGTATCGATCCAAACGAATTGCTGAACAGCATGGCTGCAGCTAAAACCGGCACCAAAGCAAAACGCGCTGCCCGTCCTGCTAAATATAGCTACGTTGATGAGAATGGCGAAACTAAAACCTGGACTGGCCAGGGTCGTACTCCTGCTGTTATCAAGAAAGCCATGGATGAGCAAGGTAAACAGCTGGATGACTTCCTGATCAAGGATTAATCAAGCCACATTCCATAAAATCCCGCGTAATGCGGGATTTTTTTTAACCACAATTTTATCACCAACATCCCCTTACACTCTGTCATAGAATCTTATTCGGCTATTGCCATCTCTTACATTCAAGCGGGATAACGAGTGTTATGGGCATAAAAAAACCGGTGGGCAACGCCTCACCGGTCTCAAACATTTGCTGCCTTGGTTATTTCTTAATACCCACGCTCTCTTTGAGCCAGGTTTTAAATTCTTCACCCAGGGTATTGTGGCGAATGCCATATTCAACAAATGCCTGCATATAACCGAGCTTATTACCGCAGTCATGGCTCTTACCTTTCATATGGTAAGCCTCAACGGTCTCTTTCTCGATCAGCATATCAATAGCATCGGTCAGTTGGATCTCATCACCCGCTCCTGGAGGCGTTTTAGCAAGCAGAGGCCAGATTTCCGCACTCAGGACATAGCGACCCACCACTGCCAGGTTAGAAGGCGCCACGTCGGCTTTTGGCTTCTCTACAACGCCAACCATTGGCACGCTTTCGCCAGGCTCAAGGTTAACGCCTTTGCAGTCAACCACACCGTAAGCGGTTACGTCTTCAACTGGCTCAACCATAATCTGGCTGCTACCTGTTTCATCAAAACGCTTGATCATCTCAGCCAAATTATCCTGAGAAAGATCTGATTCGTATTCATCCAGAATAACGTCAGGCAGTATTACCGCCACTGGCTCATCACCGACAACAGGGTGGGCACACATAACCGCATGACCCAGGCCTTTAGCCAGCCCCTGACGAACCTGCATAATAGTCACGTGCGGAGGGCAAATAGACTGCACTTCCTGTAACAACTGACGCTTAACACGCTTTTCCAGCATGGCTTCAAGTTCAAAACTTGTATCGAAATGGTTTTCGATAGAGTTTTTTGATGAATGCGTAACCAGCACAATTTCAGTGATGCCGGCTGCGATACACTCATTAACGACGTACTGGATTAATGGCTTATCAACCAGAGGCAGCATCTCTTTAGGAATCGCCTTAGTTGCTGGTAACATCCTGGTCCCCAATCCCGCTACCGGGATAACGGCCTTTCTGACTTTCGAATTTAGGGCAGCCATTCAAATTCTCCTGAGCTGTTCAAGTTTTGAACTTTTATGCAATAAATAACGCGTTGAGTATATCAGCCTCGCCCCACAGTTCGGGTCTGAAAAGAACGCGTTGCCGATCAATTAGGATAAATACGCATGAATCTGGGCAGGGATAGTAGCACTCCCCACAAAACACAGGTAAAGCAATCTTAAAATTACGATCCAATTGCTTATTCCGTGGACAACATTAATCGTAACCGTCCCCCGGCACCCCAAATTTGGCACTGCCAGGAGGAGCAACGATGGCTAATTTGATTAAGATACGCTGTTCCCAGTGTCCCAAGCGGCACACCGTTGCTTACCTGAATATGATGTTCACCCGTATTCAGTGAGGCGTTGAGGCCCGCTGAAACGAGGATCAGATTCTTTAAACCACTATGGTAATAACCGACCAATAGCGGAAACTGTCCAGGCAAATTGGCCTGACGAAAAAGTTGGTTCACTTGTTTTAGTAAACTGCCCAGTTCCGGAAGCCGTTGCCCCTGATGCGATAGCTGCTCTTGCAAGAGACCATTAAATAGCGCACGAAGTAATAACGCCGCTAATACACCATTATCCCCTGCCCGGGTAACATCCAGGGAATAAAAAGCCAGGTCTGAATCAGACAGCGGTGCAATATCCAACACCAGCCCAGGTTGGTCCGCAGCAACCAGCTGGCGATAGTTTATCCGACAATGTGAAATAGTTTGCTGTACGGGCGGCTGGAGTTCCTGTAACAGTTTAGCCGCGGCAGGTGGATTACTTACCAGGGCATCCCAGTCCTGAAACAGACGTTCCTCTTCCTCTACCCGGGAATTAAACATGTTCGGATAAAGACAAGCTAACACCGTCTCTCGTAACCGGTTCAGGTCCTTGACCGGTTTAAGCAGGATATCCTGAACCCCAATTCGCAGCGCTTTGGCAATATCTGCCATATTCTCTGTGGCAGATATCACCAGAATCGGTGTCTGATTGCCTTCGTTACGCAGATGTTCAACCAGCTTCAGTCCGTTCATACGCGGCATCGCAATGTCACAAATCATCAGGTCCGGGGTGATGCTGACCATTTTTTCCAGTGCGTCTATGCCATCTTCAGCCAGCGAAGTGATTGCTCCCATTGAGGATAACCACGAATCCAGTAGCGATCGGAAAACGGCCTCGTCTTCAACAATCAAAATGTGTTTTCCGGCCAATGGCTGCGTCATGGTTCCTCCCCTGGCTGACAGTAATTAAATAGTGGCATGCTATCAGCACTACCGCCTGTCAGATTTTGCTGAAGTAATCAAAAAAAGGTGCTTAACGTGCTGTTCGCACAAAAGGCAACAGCTCATCCATTTTCTTTTCGACGGCTATCGAGCCCGCTGCGATGGCGGCCTCAGCTCGATGGAAATCAAGGGTAGATATTTGCGGACAGTACGGTTGAATCAGAATATCTGGAGGGTCGCCAGCCATGCGGTTTCGCTTAAGGCGATTCTCAAGAACCTGGATAGAGGTAGTCATAATTTCAATGGCCGTCGGCGCAGTCACAGAGCGTCGTGCGGCCATACGCCCGATTCTTCCACGCAAACGTTCATGCCAGGCCAGTTTCTCGCCTTCGGCATCTTCGCTCTGGAGATTCACCGGCATGAGGTCTTGTTGCATCAGGTGGGCGTCATGCTGTAAATCCACGGCAATGACGATGTCGGCACCCATCGCACGCGTCAGGGAGATAGGGACCGGGTTAACAACGCCACCATCGACAAGCCAGTAACCGTTATGCGGAACAGGAGCCATTAGTCCCGGCATACTGCAGGAGGCACGAACGGCAAGATGAATATCACCTTCAGTAAGCCAAAGCTCGCGTCCCGTGCTGAGGTTCGTCGCAACAGCGCCGAAAGGCATCTGACAGTCAGTGAAGTCTTCAAGAGGCATAACCTGGCGGAACTGGTTAAAAACGCGTTCACCGCGCAACAGCCCACCACGCTGCCATGAGAGGTCCATCAGGCGCAGCACGTCCCAGTAGCTGAAGGAACGTACCCAGGTTTCAAGTTCCGGAAGCTTTCCGCACGCGTAAGCGGAGCCGACAAGCGATCCTATTGAACACCCTGCAACAATATCAACCTCAACACCCATCTGGTTTAAGGCATTAATCACGCCGATGTGTGACCATCCCCGGGCTGCACCTGAGCCCAGCGCCAGTCCAATTTTAACCTTTCTCATTAGCCCTGTTTTACGTCCCCTGGATTCCTGACATGACATCAACGCAACTGCTCAGTTAACATAGTGCTACCCGAAGCGTTTTACGCCCTTATTTTTTGTTCCAGGAAGAGAATCGTGTCTCAACTCTGCCCTTGTGGTAGCGCTCTGGAGTATAGCCTATGTTGCCAGCGATATCTTTCTGGCGATCAGGTTGCACCAGACCCGTCACACCTCATGCGTTCACGGTACACTGCTTTTGTGATCAAAGACGCAGACTATCTGATCAAAACCTGGCACCCGTCTTGCCATGCCGCCGATTTTCGCCAGGACATTGAAGCTGGCTTCGCCAACACGCAGTGGCTTGGACTGACCGTTTTTGAAGCATCGGCCGGAAACGACGACAACGAAGGCTACGTCAGCTTTGTTGCCCGCTTTATCGAGCGCGATAAAACGGCGGCCATTATCGAGAGTTCCCGGTTCTTAAAGGAAAGCGGGCAATGGTATTATATTGACGGAACGCGCCCACAGTTTGGTCGTAACGATCCCTGCCCATGCGGTTCAGGTAAAAAATTTAAAAAGTGTTGCGGGCAGTAATGCCTGACAACCCAGACTTCGCAAATACACAAACAGGATTTCCCGGCGATGCAATCACTACAACGTAAAGTTCTGCGCACCATCTGTCCCGATCAAAAAGGACTGATCGCACGAATTACCAACATTTGTTACAAACATGAACTGAATATCGTGCAGAACAACGAGTTCGTTGACCACCGTACCGGTCGTTTCTTCATGCGTACCGAACTGGAAGGTATTTTCAACGACACGACCCTGCTTGCCGATCTGGATAGCGCGTTGCCGGAAGGCTCCATACGTGAACTGACGCCTGCAGGTCGACGCCGCGTCGTGATTCTGGTGACCAAAGAAGCACATTGCCTTGGCGATCTGTTGATGAAAGCAAACTACGGTGGCCTGGATGTCGAAATTGCTGCCGTGATCGGCAATCACGAGACGCTGCGCACGCTTGTTGAGCGTTTTGATATTCCGTTCGAACTGGTGAGTCACGAAGGTCATACGCGTGAAGAGCACGACGACCTGATGGCGCAGGCCATTGAAGCGCATAATCCCGACTACGTCGTGCTGGCGAAATACATGCGCGTGCTGACGCCATCCTTCGTGGCGCGTTTCCCAAACAAGATTATCAACATTCACCACTCGTTCCTGCCAGCCTTTATTGGCGCACGTCCTTATCATCAGGCGTACGAGCGTGGCGTGAAGATTATCGGTGCGACTGCGCACTACGTGAATGACAATCTGGATGAAGGTCCAATTATCATGCAGGACGTGATTCACGTGGATCACACCTATACCGCAGAGGACATGATGCGCGCGGGACGTGACGTCGAGAAGAACGTCTTAAGCCGTGCGTTGTATCAGGTGCTTGCCCAGCGCGTCTTCGTCTACGGTAACAGAACTATCATTCTTTAATCTTTTGGAAAATGAATTGATTAGCTTTGCACCTTTACGGATAAAAAGCAGCCAAACAACTTCATTTCCCTAAAGGAATGCTTTACAGGGGCGTCTCATTTGATATGATGCGCCCCGCTTCCGACAGGAAGCAGGCCAGTAAAAAGCATTACCCCGTGGTGGGGTTCCCGAGCGGCCAAAGGGAGCAGACTGTAAATCTGCCGTCATCGACTTCGAAGGTTCGAATCCTTCCCCCACCACCATCTCTCAGCAGTACCTCAAAATTTGAATTACCCCTGGTGGGGTTCCCGAGCGGCCAAAGGGAGCAGACTGTAAATCTGCCGTCATCGACTTCGAAGGTTCGAATCCTTCCCCCACCACCATCACTTTCAAATGACTCCAAATCTTCTGTTCGCACCCAGTATCATGTATTTCCGTAACGGGGAAGGATGAGAAGCTTCGACTAAGGTTCGATTCGAGCGCAGCGAGAAAGCGTTGCCGCAGGCAACGACCCGAAGGGCGAGGCGCAACGCGCCGAGTAATCCTTCCCCCACCACCATCATTTCCCAAAATCATAACAAAACCGAATCGACCACCTGGCGACAAACGACTACATCGGCGGCAAGCGTCTCTTCACCGGCGAACTCTTCACAATCGACGTATTGCACTGGGCATGTTCTGCCAAACCGTCCAGCAACCCATCAAGCTGCTCGATTGAACGCACCACCAGCCTAATCACAAAGCAATCTTCCCCGGTGACTTTGTCGCTCTCAATACACTCCGGCATCGCCTGAATGTATTTATCCACCTTATGCAATAACCCCGGCAAAGGCCGCACACGCACCAGCGCCTGCAGCGTATACCCCAGCGCCGCCAGATTCACTCGTGCGCCATACCCCTGAATCACACCACGCTCTTCCAGCCTTTTCAGCCGCTCTGCCGTGCTGGGTGAGGTCAGACCGATGCGTCCGCTGAGCACCTTCAAAGACATACGCGCATCCTCGACCAGACAGGCCAAAATTTGCCGGTCGATATCATCGAGAAGGTATTCCATCATTTTCACCTAATTTTAAAAAGTCATTAACGTATTCAACCTTATATCACTTCTGTAAAACCCGACAGCGATTCTCGACAATAGCGTCATACAATCAGGAGGTGGATGATGTGTGATTTACATAAAGGCGTCTGGCAAATGAGCCTGGCGATGTTAATTTCCGGCTCGATTGGCGCGTTTGTTTTACTTTCCGGTCTGCCAGTAACGGAAGTTGTGTTCTGGCGCTGCCTTATCGGAGCCATCGCACTGTTTATTTTTATTTGGATGAGTCAAAAGCCGTTCAGTCCCCTCACCCGGACAACACTGTTACTGGCCATTCTCGGTGGTGTGGCACTCGTGGTGAACTGGCTCCTGCTCTTCGCTGCTTATGAACGGATCTCTATTGGTCTTTCTACTGTGGTGTATAACACCCAGCCGTTTATGCTGGTTTTGATGGGGATGTTTTTAGGTGAACGCGTCAGCCTGGTGAAATGGGGTTGGCTATTCCTCGCCTTTGGCGGTGTGGTGATATTGCTTTCCAGTGAGCTGACCGGAGCGCATAGTTCCAACTGGCTGACGGGTATCGGTCTGGCAATGGCGGCAGCCTTCTTCTACGCAGTGACCGCCATTATCGCTCGTAAGCTACGATCTATTGCGCCGCAGCATATTGCCTTTATTCAGGTGCTGACCGGCGTGGTAATGCTTCTGCCTTTTGCCCACATGCTCTCATTATCAGGGGATTTTCCGTGGTCAATTTTGTTGACGCTGGGCATCGTCCATACCGGCATTATGTATCAGTTGCTCTATAGCGCGATCCAGAAGCTGCCTACACCCATTACCGGCTCGTTGTCGTTTATCTATCCGGTGGTAGCGATTATTGTCGATAATCTGGTATTCGGACACTCGCTGAACCTGACGCAGCTGGCGGGCGGCGCACTGATATTGTTTGCTGCGGCTGGCAATAACCTGGGCTGGGGCGAAAAAAAACCCCGCGAGTGCGGGGTTGGGATCAAAACAGCAAATTAGCGACGGGCGCGCACAATCTGGTATTTGCGCGTCAAATACTCTACCGGCGCGCTCCAGATATGTACCAGTCGGGAGAACGGGAACAGCACAAACAGCGTCATCCCCAGCACCAGATGCAGGCGGAAGATAAACGCCACGCCGTCCAGATGCGACGACGCACCACCGTGGAAAGTCACCACAGATTGTGCCCAGCCGACCAGCTTCATCATTTCGCTGCCGTCCATATGCTGTGCTGAGAACGGAATGGTCAGCAGGCCCAGCGCGCACTGCACCATTAACAGGGAGAGGATCAGGATGTCCGCTGCGGTAGTGGTCGCACGCACACGCGGGCTGAACAGACGGCGTTTCAACAGCAGTAAACCACCCACCAGCGTCATCACACCGCAAGCACCCCCTGCGATCATCGCCATCTTCTGCTTCACCTCAATGGGCAGCCACGCTTCATACATCCAGTGCGGCGTCAGCATCCCGAGGAAGTGACCGGCAAAAATCCCCAGAATACCGATGTGGAACAGGTTAGAACCCACATGCATCCCTTTCCGATCCAGCATCTGGCTGGAGGCCGCACGCCAGGTGTACTGACCGTAGTCATAACGCAACCAGCTTCCCACCAGGAACACGGTGCCCGCGATATACGGGTAAATGTCAAAGAAGAACATATTCAGGAAGTGCATTATTGCCGTCCTCCGTTAGAGATATTCAAATATTGCGGGGCCACAGCGCCGGCAAAACGGCGCTGGTGAGCCGAGATTTCAGACTCGCCGCAGCTCTGGTCAGCAAAGAATTTCACCTGTTCTTCTTCCCAGACGGCATCCAGCGCCTGCGGCGTATCGTCGCGGGCTTCATCGGCGATTTTCTCCGCCACTTTTTCACTGTCGACAGATGCGTTAGCCAGTTTCACCAGCAACTCGAACAGTACCGCATAGCGGCTCTCGCGCTGCTGAAGACGCGCACTGAGCAACGCCAGGATCGGCGCGATATCCTGGAGACCACCGAGGGCCTCTTCTTTCGGCAACTGCGCCAGATACTCCAGATACAGCGGCAGATGGTCAGGCAGCTCGCGGCTGTCGAGCTGCAGGCCGTGCTGCTCATACTGAGCCATCAGGTCAACCATCGCCTGACCACGGTCACGGGATTCACCGTGAACATGTTCAAACAGCAGTAAAGAGGTTGCGCGACCCCGGTCAAACAGTTGGCTGTAATCCGCCTGCGCATCCAGAAGATCACGCGTTAACAGGTCCCGGAAGAAAATGCCCAATGTCTGGGCATCCTCTTTATCCAGGTTTTCAGATGCTGCGAGTGCATCGAAAAGTTCCTGTTGATGCTGCACAAGCGCAGCATCCGGGTACTCGAGCAAACGAGAAACGATAACAAGTTCAATCATGGGTGCGGCTCCGTTTTACTGGTCACATCCATGGCGTCGATGCGGCGGCTGTTGAACAGGTTGAATTTGCTGTCTGACCCGTGGCAACCGTCGCCAAAGGTAAAGCCGCAGCCGTTTTTCTCCGGGAAGGCTTCGCGAGCCAGTTCACGGTGGCTGCTCGGTACGACGAAACGGTCTTCGTAGTTGGCAATGGCCAGATAGCGGTACATCTCCTGCGCCTGCGCTTCACTCAGACCGACCTCTTCCAGCGCACGGGTATCAATAACACCGTCTACCGTTTCCGCACGTTTGAAGTGGCGCATTGCCAGCATCCGCTTGAGTGCCAGCAGTACTGGCTGCGTATCACCGGCAGTCAGCAGGTTCGCCAGGTACTGAACCGGAATACGCAGGCTTTCCACGTCCGGCAGAATGCCGTTGCTGCCCAGTTCGCCCGCATCTGCAGCTGACTGAATCGGCGACAGAGGCGGCACGTACCAGACCATCGGCAGCGTGCGGTATTCCGGATGCAGCGGCAGCGCCAGCTTCCAGTCCATCGCCATTTTGTACACCGGTGACTGCTGCGCGGCGTCGATCACGCTCTGCGGTACGCCATCTTTCAGCGCCTGTTCAATCACTTTTGGATCGTTAGGATCGAGGAACACGTCCAGCTGACGCTGATACAGATCTTTCTCGTGCTCGGTGCTGGCGGCGTTTTCAATCGCGTCCGCGTCATACAGCAGCACGCCGAGGTAGCGAATACGACCTACACAGCTTTCAGAGCAGACGGTCGGCATCCCCGCTTCAATACGTGGATAACAGAAGATGCACTTCTCGGATTTCCCGCTCTTCCAGTTGAAGTAGATTTTTTTGTACGGGCAGCCGGTGATGCACATACGCCAGCCGCGACATTTATCCTGGTCGATCAGCACGATGCCGTCTTCTTCACGCTTGTAGATGGCGCCGCTCGGGCAGGTCGCCACGCACGCCGGGTTGAGGCAGTGCTCGCACAGGCGCGGCAGATACATCATGAAGGTATTTTCGAACTGGCCGTACATCGCCTTCTGCATGTTCTCGAAGTTCTGGTCTTTGGCGCGTTTCTCGAACTCGCCGCCCAGAATCTCTTCCCAGTTTGGACCGCTGGTGATCTTGTCCATGCGCTGGCCGGTAATCAGCGAGCGAGGACGGGCGATCGGCTGGTGTTTGCCTTCCGGCGCGTTGTGCAGATTCTGGTAGTCGTAGTCAAACGGCTCGTAGTAATCATCGATGCCCGGCAGATGCGGGTTAGCGAAGATTTTTCCCAGAAGCCAAGCGCGGTTACCCATGCGCGGCTGCAGCTTGCCGTTGATTTTACGGATCCAGCCGCCCTTCCACTTCTCCTGGTTTTCCCAGTCGGTCGGGAAGCCGGTGCCCGGCTTGCTTTCCACGTTGTTGAACCAGGCGTATTCCATACCTTCACGGCTGGTCCAGACGTTTTTACAGGTGACCGAGCAGGTATGGCAGCCGATGCATTTATCCAGATTCAGCACCATGCCGACTTGTGAACGAATTTTCATTTTACGCTCTCCTGTACCTGGTCATTACCTTCGCCGTCTAACCAGTTAATATTCTTCATCTTACGTACCACCACGAACTCATCGCGGTTCGATCCTACGGTGCCGTAGTAGTTAAAGCCGTAGGCCAGCTGAGCATAGCCACCGATCATATGGGTCGGCTTCGGCGTAATGCGGGTCACGGAGTTGTGGATCCCGCCGCGCTGCTCGGTAATTTCTGACCCCGGCAGATTAACGATACGTTCCTGCGCGTGGTACATCATGGTCATCCCGGCCGGTACGCGCTGGCTCACCACCGTACGCGCCGTCAGGGCACCGTTGCTGTTGAACACTTCGATCCAGTCGTTATCTTCAATACCCAGATCTTTGGCATCCGTTTCGCTCATCCAGACAATCGGACCGCCGCGCGACAGGGTCAGCATCAGCAGGTTGTCGCTGTAGGTGGAGTGAATACCCCACTTCTGGTGCGGCGTCAGGAAGTTCAGCGCCTTCTCAGGGTTACCGTTCGATTTCGCGCCCATCACGGCTTTCACGGAGCGGGTGTCGATTGGCGGACGGTACACCAGCAGGCTTTCACCGAAGTCGCGCATCCACTGGTGATCCTGATACAGCGACTGGCGGCCTGACAGGGTGCGCCATGGGATCAGCTCGTGAACGTTGGTGTAGCCCGCGTTATAGGACACATGCTCATCTTCCAGGCCTGACCAGGTCGGGCTGGAGATAATCTTGCGCGGCTGGGCCTGAATATCGCGGAAGCGGATTTTCTCTTCCTCTTTATTCGTCGCCAGGTGCGTATGGTCGCGGCCGGTGAACTCGCTCAGTGCCGCCCACGCTTTCACGGCGACGTGGCCGTTGGTTTCCGGTGCCAGAGTCAGGATCATCTCTGCGGCATCAATCGCTGTATTCAGCATTGGCTGACCTTTGGCCGGGCCGTCCGCTTTGGTGTAATTGAGCTTGCGCAGCAGATCCATTTCGCTCTGGGTATTCCAGGCGATCCCTTTCCCACCGTTACCGATTTTCTCCATCAGCGGGCCGATAGAGGTAAAGCGCTCCCAGGTTGCCGGGTAGTCGCGTTCAACCGCAATAATGTGTGGTGCGGTGACACCCGGGATCAGGTCGCACTCGCCTTTTTTCCAGTCCTTCACGTCCAGCGGCTGCGCCAGTTCGGCAGCGGAGTCGTGCTGGATGGGCAGCGTCACCACGTCAGTCTCTTTGCCGAGATGCCCGACGCAGACTTCGGAGAATGTCTTCGCGATGTCTTTGTAGATATCCCAGTCGCTTTTCGATTCCCACGCAGGGTCAACAGCCGCAGACAGCGGATGAATAAACGGATGCATATCCGAGGTATTCATGTCGTCTTTTTCATACCAGGTCGCGGTTGGCAACACAATGTCGGAGTACAGGCAGGTGCTGGACAGACGGAAGTCCAGGGTCACCACCAGATCCAGCTTGCCGTCCAGGCCGTTATCTTTCCATTCCACTTCTTCTGGCTTCACGCCGCCCTGCTTGCCCAGATCTTTCCCCTGAATACCGTTCTCGGTGCCCAGCAGATATTTCAGCATGTACTCGTGCCCTTTACCGGACGAGCCCAGCAGGTTGGAGCGCCAGATGAACAGGTTACGCGGATGGTTTTTACCGTTCTCAGGCTGTTCTGCCGCGAAACGAATGGAACCGTCTTTGAGAGACTTAACGGTGTAATCCACCGGCGACATGCCCGCTTTCTTCGCCTCTTCTGCAATGCGCAGTGGGTTGGCGCCCAGTTGAGGTGCCGATGGCAGCCAGCCCATGCGCTCTGCGCGCACGTTGAAATCGATCAGGTGGCCGCTGTAACGGGATTTATCCGCCATTGGCGAGAGCAGTTCTTGCGCGGTTACGGTCTCGTAACGCCACTGGCTGGAGTGATTATAGAAGTAGGATGTGCTGTTCATGTGACGTGCCGGACGTTGCCAGTCGAGGGCAAACGCCAGCGGCTGCCAGCCGGTCTGTGGACGCAGTTTTTCCTGGCCCACGTAGTGCGCCCAGCCACCGCCGCTCTGACCGACACATCCGCAGAAGATCAGCATATTGATCAGGCCACGATAGTTCATATCGAGGTGATACCAGTGGTTCAGACCGGCACCGACGATGACCATCGAACGGCCGTGCGTCTTGTCGGCGTTTTCTGCGAATTCACGAGCGATACGGGTGATTTGTGCCCGAGGAACGCCAGTGATCTGCTCCGCCCACGCAGGGGTGTAGGCTTTCACCTCGTCGTAGTGAGTTGCGCAGTTTTCGTCGCCCAGACCACGTTCCAGACCATAGTTCGCCATGGTCAGGTCATAAACGGTGGTGACCAGCGCCGTGGAGCCGTCAGCCAGCTGCAGGCGTTTTACCGGCAGCTTATGCATCAGAACGTTCTGCAGCTCGACCTTGTTGAAGTGCTCGGAACCTTCACCACCGAAATACGGGAAGCCCACATCGGCGATCTCGTCCTGACTGCCCAGCATGCTCAGGCGCAGTTCCGTCTCTTCACCGGTCGTGCCGTTGCGTTGCTCAAGATTCCACTTACCCTTCTCACCCCAGCGGAAACCGATAGAGCCGTTTGGCGCCACCAGCTCGCCGTTGCTGGTGTACGCAACGGTTTTCCACTCAGGGTTATTTTCCTGGCCCAGCGCGTCCACCAGATCGGCAGCACGCAGCGTACGGCCTGCAGCGTAGTAGCCATCACGCTCTTCCAGCATGACCAGCATTGGCATGTCAGTGTAACGACGCACGTAGTCGGTGAAGTACTGGCTAGGCTTATCCAGGTGGAATTCACGCAGCATGACGTGGCCCATCGCCATCGCCATCGCGGCATCGGTACCCTGCTTCGGTGCCAGCCACAGATCGCAGAGCTTGGCGATTTCCGCGTAGTCAGGGGTCACTGCTACGGTTTTGGTGCCTTTGTAACGGACTTCGGTGAAGAAGTGCGCGTCAGGCGTACGGGTCTGAGGCACGTTAGAGCCCCAGGCGATGATGTAGCTGGAGTTGTACCAGTCGGCGGATTCCGGCACGTCGGTCTGCTCGCCCCAGGTCTGCGGAGACGCCGGCGGCAGGTCGCAGTACCAGTCGTAGAAGCTCAGGCAGGTACCGCCGATAAGTGACAGATAGCGAGCCCCGGAGGCGTAAGAGACCATCGACATCGCCGGGATGGGTGAGAAGCCCGCTACACGATCCGGACCGTAGGTTTTAACGGTATAGACGTTAGAGGCAGCAATCAGCTCGTTCACCTCTTTCCAGGAAGAACGCACAAAGCCACCGCGGCCGCGAGCCTGCTTAAAACTTTTCGCTTTGTCAGCGTCTTCGATAATAGACGCCCAGGCATCAACCGGATCGCTGTGCTGAACTTTCGCTTCACGCCACATTTTCATCAGGCGCTTGCGCATCAGCGGGTATTTCAGCCGGTTAGCACTGTAGAGATACCAGGAGTAGCTCGCCCCACGCGGGCAGCCGCGCGGCTCATGGTTTGGCATATCCGGGCGAGTGCGCGGATAGTCGGTCTGCTGCATTTCCCATGTCACCAGACCGTTCTTAACGAAAATCTTCCAGCTACATGAGCCAGTGCAGTTCACGCCGTGGGTCGAACGGACGACTTTGTCATGCTGCCAGCGCTGGCGGTAACCGTCTTCCCAGTCCCGGTTAGTCTCCAGAACCTGGCCGTGCCCATCGGCAAACGTTTCACCCTTCTGCTTGAAGTAGCGAAACCGGTCCAAAAATTTGCTCATCGGGTATCTCCTGTGTGGAGCCTGTGGCTCTCTAAATCGACATTGCTGATTTGCAGCGAAGGTAACGCCCTGAAAGAGGGGGAGAATTGATAACGATCAAGACGACGAGGGACTTTCAGGCGAGGTATTAGAGCGAATACCACCAAAGCGGTAGCTTTTTATTTTTCATATAATTATGATTTATATTAATATTTTTTATTTCGCCATACAAAAAGGCGGAGACGATTTAACATCCCAGGTATTAAGGGGTAGAACCATCTGCAAAGCGATGGCGATCACAGTGTTACCCGCAGATTTCCTCTGCAAACCCGCCAGTATGTTGTAACTATTCACGAGCCAAAAAAAACGCGGCCCGAAGGCCGCGTAAACGGATAATCAAACTTACTTATTTTTCTTAGTATTACGGCCATATACCAGCCACGTGATCACAACGCAGGCGATATAGAAGACGAGAAATACTTTCATTGCCCCCGCCGGAGAACCGGTCAGATCAAGAGAGATACCGAACGCTTTCGGAATAAAGAAGCCGCCAATTGCGCCGATGGCAGAGATAAAGCCCAGCGCTGCCGCCGTGTCCGTCGCCGCTTCACGCATCGCCTGCTCTTCGGTTCCACCCTGCGCTTTTACGCGATCCATGGTCAGTTTACGGAAGATCACGGAAATCATCTGGAAAGTAGAAGCGCTGCCCAGCCCGGCAGTCAGGAACAGCACCATAAACACACCGAAGAAGGCGGTGAAGTTACCCCCCTGTCCGTCAGTTGGCAGCGTCAGGAACAGCAGCGCACAGAAGACAGCCATTACCACAAAGTTCACCAGCGTCACACGCGTCCCGCCCAGACGGTCAGACACCATGCCACCCAGCGAACGCGCCAGGGCACCAATAAATGGCCCAAAGAAGGCAAACTGTAGGATCTGAATGTCCGGGAACTGCGTTTTCGACAGCATGGCGAAGCCCGCAGAGAATCCGATAAACGAACCGAACGTTGCCAGATACAGCAGCGCCATTACCCACAGATGCCCGCGCTTCAGCACCGGCAACTGCTCGCTCAGTGACGCTTTTGACGCTGACAGATCGTTCATAAAGAACCAGGCTGCCAGAGTGAAGATCACCAGGAACGGAACCCAGATCCAGGAGGCGTTTTGCAGATACAGGGAAGAGCCATCCGCTTGCTCAACGCCACCGCCGCCAAACGCTGCGAAAATGGAGACAGAGATCGCCAGCGGGGCAATCAACTGCATCACGCTCACGCCCATGTTGCCGAGACCGCCATTAATACCCAGCGCGCCGCCCTGTTTCGCTTTCGGGAAGAAGAAGCTGATGTTTGCCATACTGGAGGCGAAGTTCGCACCCGCAAAGCCACACAGCAGGGAGATAATCACGAACACGCTAAACGGGGTAGACGTATCCTGCACCGCAAAACCGAGCCAGACACATGGCACGATCATGATACCGGTGCTGAATGCCGTCCAGCGACGGCCGCCAAACACCGGAACCATAAACGCGTAAGGCACTCGCAGCAATGCGCCGGATAAAGACGGTAGCGCGGTCAACATAAACAGCTGATCGGTTGTAAAGGTAAAACCGACTTTTGGCAGATTTACCGCCACCGCACTAAACAACATCCAGACGCAAAACGCTAACAACAAGCACGGAACGGAAATCCACAGATTCCGGCTTGCTACACGATGGCCGCGCTGTTGCCAGAACGCCGGATCCTCTGGACGCCAGTCTGTAATAACGGCACCATTTTCCCTTTCGGGAGCGGATGAGTGACTCATAGACACCTCTGATTCTCGAATGATGCTGCAAACATTAGGGTTTTAGAGCGGCGGTAAGTTGATATAAATCAAAGGAAAAGTGGGAGGATTTGCGGTGCAAAAAAAGCCCTCATCCTTAATGAGTAGGTTATTACGATAAAAAAGATGTGGTTTTTCACGGTGCTGACGTTTCCTTGCTACCCCCACCCCCTTCCCGTTACTCCGTTGGCAATTTGGGAGTAATCCTTTATTGGTATGGGTATACTCCAGGGTATGCACCAGAATAGCGCCATTCCTGCAAGCAGGCCACGTCAGGAGCACGGCAACTCTATGTTAAAAAGATGTTTATCTCCGCTGACACTCGTGAATCAGGTCGCGCTGATCGTTTTGCTGTCCACCGCCCTCGGCGTGACGGGCATGGCGATCTCCGGCTGGCTGGTACAGGGAGTACAGGGTAACGCGCATGCCATCAATGAGGCAGGCTCGCTACGCATGCAGAGTTACCGTCTGCTGGCATCGGTTCCTCTGACGCAGGGCGATCAGCCACTGATCGATGAAATGGAACGCACGGCGTTCAGCCCGGAACTGGAAAACGCCGCCATTCGCGCCGGTCAGCAATCTCAGCTTAAAGCACTCCAGGGTTACTGGCATAACCAACTGCAGCCGGGGCTGAAGCAGGCGCGCAGTCCAGAAGCGGTTGCGCATGACGTTGCAGGTTTCGTATCACGCATTGATGCCCTGGTCTCCTCTTTTGACCAAACCACCGAATTGCGTATTGACCGGGTAGTGATGATGCACCGTGCAATGGCTCTGTGTATGGGGCTATTACTCATCTTCACGATTGTCTGGCTCCGTGCACGGCTGCTGAATCCCTGGAAACAGCTGCTGGCAATGGCCCGCGCCGTCACCGCACGCGATTTTACCCAGCGCACGCACATTAGCGGGCGCAACGAGATGGCGATGCTCGGCCAGGCGCTGAATACCATGTCGGCAGAACTCTCCGAAAGCTACGCGGTGCTGGAGCAGCGCGTTCAGGAAAAAACGGCCGGGCTGGAGCAGAAAAACGAGATGCTCTCCTTCCTGTGGCAAGCCAACCGTCGTCTGCATATGCAGGTACCGCTCTGCGAGCGTCTCTCGCCGGTACTGAATGGCCTGCAAAATCTGACCCTGCTTCACGACCTGGAGTTGCGGGTCTATGATGTGGAAGACGAAGATAACCACCAGGAATTTACCTGTCAGTCCGATATGTCCTGTGATGACAAAGGTTGCCATCTTTGTCCTCGCGGCTTGCCGCCGTTGACGTCAAGCGGCACCACGCTGAAGTGGCGGTTGACGGACAACCACACCCAGTACGGCATTCTGCTGGCAACCCTGCCGGCCGGTCGTCACCTTAGCCACGACCAGCAGCAGCTGGTTGATACGCTGGTTGAACAGTTGACGGCCACGCTGGCGCTCGACCGTCATCAGGAAAAACAGCAGCAGCTGATCGTCATGGAAGAGCGTGCAACCATCGCCCGCGAGCTTCACGACTCCATCGCCCAGTCGCTCTCCTGTATGAAAATGCAGGTGAGCTGCCTGCAAATGCAGGATACGGAGATGCCGGAAAGTAATAAACAGCTGCTGAGCCAGATCCGCAACGAACTGAATACCTCCTGGGTGCAACTTCGTGAACTGCTGACCACTTTCCGTCTGCAGCTCACTGAACCTGGCCTGCGCCCCGCCCTGGAATCCAGCTGTCACGAATTTAGTGCCCGGCTGGGGTTCCCGGTGAAGCTGGATTACCAGTTACCGCCACGGTTTGTCCCGTCGCATCAGGCCATTCATTTACTGCAGATCGCCCGTGAGGCGTTGAGTAACGTGCTCAAACATGCCGGCGCGACGGCGGTAACCGTCACCGTCAGCCAGCACGCTAATCAGGTCAGGCTCACGGTTCATGACAACGGCCGCGGCGTGCCGGAAAATGCCGAACGAACTAACCACTATGGTTTAATCATCATGCGAGACCGCGCCCAAAGCCTGCGCGGTGATTGCCAGGTTCGCCGGAGAGAGACAGGTGGCACGGAAGTTGTTGTCACCTTTATTCCCGAGAAACCGCTCACAACTGCTCAAGGAGAAACCCATGACTAATCAGGAACCGGCATCAATTCTGTTGATCGACGACCATCCGATGCTGCGTACTGGCGTGAAACAGCTGGTCAGCATGGCACCCGATATCACCGTCGTAGGCGAAGCCAGCAACGGTGAACAAGGCATTGAGCTTGCCGAAGCGCTTGATCCCGATCTGATCCTGCTTGATCTCAATATGCCCGGCATGAACGGTCTGGAAACCCTCGACAAGCTGCGGGAAAAATCCCTTTCCGGTCGCGTGGTGGTCTTTAGCGTGTCGAACCATGAAGAAGATGTGGTCACAGCGCTAAAGCGTGGCGCGGACGGCTATCTGCTGAAAGATATGGAGCCGGAAGATCTGCTTAAAGCGCTGCAACAGGCTGCCGCAGGTGAGATGGTGCTGAGCGAAGCATTAACGCCGGTACTGGCCGCCAGCCTGCGCGCCAACCGCGCCACCTCCGATCGCGACGTCAGTCAGTTAACGCCACGCGAGCGCGACATTCTCAAGCTGATTGCTCAGGGTCTGCCAAACAAGATGATTGCCCGCCGCCTGGATATCACCGAAAGCACGGTCAAAGTACATGTGAAGCACATGCTGAAGAAAATGAAGTTAAAATCCCGCGTTGAAGCCGCTGTGTGGGTACATCAGGAACGGATTTTTTAAGCATTACTCATCCGGCAGCAGCCTCCAGCGCGGGTCATCGTTGGGTAATGCGACCAGCGGTTGCACCACGATAAGCGTGATCTCATTGGAAGAGACGCGCTGGCCTTTCTCATCGTCTACCACTGCCGACAAGTGCCAGCGGTTAGTTGCCCCTTCCCGGCTATCCCAGGCAGGCATAATCACACTCCAGCCATCGCCGCTGTTGCTGTTCGCCGGTGATGTCAGGCTCAATGCCTGGGTATCACCCTGCCAGTGGATCTGACGAATACCATGCGTGCTGCGAATTTGTAGCTTCAGCATCACGGTCTCGCCCCCTTTCAGATCCCACGGTGGCGTCGCCAGATACACTGATAACGTTTTGCGCTGGCGGAACTCCATAACCGGCAGGTTGTCCCGCTCCGGCGAGTCGTAGCGGCTCCCGCGCAGGGAGCGCGTGGCGGCGACTTCTCCGGCAGAGATCTGCTTTATAAGCGGTACGCCGAAGCGATAGTTAAGCTTCAGTCCGAGATTATTTTGACTGACGCCACTCTCTCCCTGCTTATGGGCGGCCGTCAATGTGACCAGCGGAACAGGGGTATAGTTGAGCCCCAGATTTACCGCGACAGGGTTGTGATAGCCGGTTCCGGTGTTGAACAGGTCGACGTTATCGCCAAAATATTGCTCGAAGCTAACGCTGGTGTTCAGATGATGGAACCACGGCAACCAGGCTTTGGCGGTGACATCATACCCACGCGCCATGCGCTGCTCCTGAACGTCCGAGCTGTCACGCCAGCTGGCAAACGGCTGATAGTAGTTAGCAGACAGACGCAGATTTTCGCCCCACGCTTCCGCGCCCAGCCCGGCACGCTGCAGGTTTTCATCCAGCAGGTTATCGTAAAACGTGTTGTAGCCCAGCAACCACTTGCCGGCGATCCAGCGCTGACCTACCCCGGCGTTACTGACCAGGCCATCCGTCTGCTGCGTCACGCCAAACTGGCTCCAGCTCAGGTAACGGTTGTTATCATTCCAGGGGATAAACCAGCTCCCGCTACTGCCGTTAAATTTACCTTCGTCATTCACCAGCAAGTTTACGCTGGCGTTACCCCACGGGGAGAGCCAGGATTCAATCTGCTGGTTCACTTCCCCACTCACCGCATCACGTACCTGACCAAACGCAAACTGGCGCGCCTGCTCGCCCGTGGTCAGACCGTTATCGGTCATACTGGCTTCACCAAACGCTTTTGCCATTTCGGCCAGGTGTTTTTCTCCCTCGCCAGTTGGGGGGGACATACCGAGATCGGGCAAACTATCCCCGTTGTTATCAAAGGGATTTTCTGCCTGATGCATAAAGGAATTCGGGGCACCGTGAACGGCTCCCGCCGTAAGAAGGGGGAGTAATAACAGAAAGCGAATGCAGGACGATACAGCCATCAACGTCGGGTTTAGCGCCTGGGTTTTGTTAAAGACGCTCTTACCTTAACGCTATTAAGAAAGAATTGCAGCCTTACGGGAAATTTCAGGAATATCCTGAAGTTTATTGTCGGCTGTAGACGGCGTAAACTTGGTAAACCCTATATTATTCGTGCCTTTTTAAGAACAGGAGTCAACATGCAGAAGATAGTGATCATCGCCAACGGTGCGGCTTACGGCAGCGAATCCCTTTTTAACAGCCTGCGTCTGGCTATCGCACTCCGCGATAAAGAGAGCGAACTGGAGTTACGGCTCTTTTTAATGTCGGACGCGGTCACTGCCGGGCTGAAGGGACAGAAACCTGCAGAAGGCTACAACATTCAGCAAATGCTGGAGATCCTCACCGCGCAAAATGTGCCGGTGAAGCTGTGCAAGACCTGCACCGACGGCCGCGGCATTACCGGGCTGCCGCTGATTGATGGTGTAGAGATTGGTACGCTGGTTGAGCTGGCCGAGTGGACGCTGTCCGCCGATAAAGTATTAACTTTTTAATAATAAACCCGTAAAAATATTATTTTCTTATGGACGCGGTTTCAGCATCAAGTTTACCTGCAAGGTTGCCGATAGGCATGGAAACAACACAGCAGGTATTTCACTTATGTTCAGATCGATTCGTGCACGCATCATCGCCGCGACGGCAGGCTGTCTGGTCGTCGCCCTTCTCCTTAATACCGTTATCAACTTCCAGGTCACGCGTCAGGATAACCAGCAGTCACAGCGCGATATCCTGACCAGCACCAGCGCCAGCCATAACATGGCGATTGCCGACTGGGTAAAAAGCAAAATGACGGTGATCGCCTCCGCTCAGACCGTGGCGCTGAGTGACGATCCGGTTCCGGTATTCAAACAGCTTGCGCAGGCGGGGGGATTCACCAACGTCTATGTTGGTTATGCCAGCAAGACAGCCAAATTCTCTGACCCAGCGGGCGTCCCCGCGGATTATGACCCGACCATTCGCCCCTGGTATCAGCAGGTGGTAAGCCAGGACGCCCCGGTCGTCACCGCACCTTACGTAGATGCCGGTACCGGGAAGCTGGTGGTGACGTTCGCCGTGCCGGTGAAAGAAAATGGCACCCTGAAAGCCGTGGTAGCAGGCGATGTGGCCATGGATAGCGTGGTCGCTAACGTGCGCGGGATCCATCCGACCCCGGCAAGTAGTGGATTACTTCTGACCAGCGATGGCACCGTGATTGCTGCCAATGATCCGGCGCTGACGCTTAAACCGTTTGCCGAGACGATCAAAGGTATCGATTTTGCGGCGCTGAAAAGCGGTAATCCGGTTGACGGCACATTCGATGACAAAGAAAAAACCTTTGTTGCGACGGCCGTGCCAGGCACTAACTGGATGTTAGTTGTCGCCCTCGACAATGGCGATGCGACATCCGGCATGCGTTCCCTGCTTAAAGCGTCGGCTATCTCGCTGGTGATCCTGGCTCTGCTGAGCGCCGCTATTGTTCACTTCCTGATTGCCCGTCTGCTGAAGCGACTGTCTGACATCCGCGACGCGATGCACAACATTGCTAACGGGACTAACGACCTGTCACAGCGCCTGCCGGATGATGGTGAAGACGAAGTCGCGCAGATTGCACAAGCGTTTAACGCCTTCAGCGATAAACTCTCCGTCGTCATGGTACAGCTCCGTGATGCCAGCGCATCGGTAAAAAATGCCGCGCAGGAAATTGCGGCTGGTAACCAGGATCTTTCCGGACGCACCGAGCAGGCGGCATCCAGCCTGCGCGAGACCGCCAGTGCCGTGGAGCAGATCACCGCCTCCGTGACGCAGTCGAATGAGTCTGCAGCAGAAGCCAACGACCAGGCGAGCAAAGCCTCAGCGGCCGCGGCGCGCGGTGGAGAGGTGGTATCGCAGGCAATCAGCACCATGCAGTCCATCGAAGTGGCATCCGCAAAAATTGGCGATATCACCAGCGTAATTGACGGCATTGCCTTCCAGACCAATATTCTGGCGTTGAACGCCTCGGTGGAAGCAGCACGAGCCGGGGAACAAGGGCGTGGGTTTGCCGTGGTGGCAGGAGAGGTGCGTAATCTGGCAAGCCGTAGCGCTCAGGCGGCGAAAGAGATCAAATCGCTCATCGACTCCACCACTGACAGCGTGGCAACGGGCTCCCGTTACGTGCATCTGGCAGGGGAAAGCATGAATGAAATCCGCGCCAGCATCGGCAGCGTCTCGGGCATCATGCGTGAAATCTCCATCGCCACCAGCGAGCAGATGAAAGGTATCCATGAGATCAACCATGCGGTAACCCATCTCGACAGAATGGTACAGCAGAACGCCGAGCTGGTTGTGCAATCCGCCGCCGCCGCGGGCGCCCTGCAGAGCCAGGCGGGTGACCTTGCTGAAACCGCCGGACATTTCCGCATTTAATTTTATCCCGGCGCGCGTTTAGCGGGTAAAACGCGCGCCAGCTGAAATTTTTAGGAATTTTGTCATTTTTGTTTAATCGTTATGCCATTTTTTGATCAAAATCAGCATCCCGGCCCCTCCCCTTTGGTGTTATGCAATGAGTGAATTGTGAACAATATCACGCTCGGATATGGCAGCAGGGAGAGCGTTGTTTAAGACTACGGGGTAAAAAATGGCACTGGTAAAAACAAGTTTGAAACTGTTTGGCGGGGATACGGTAGTGGTTCGTTGTTCAGAGCGCTGCCGTATTCATCTGATGAGTTCAAAAGCACAAAAACAATCGCAGGCAGATATTCTGACCGTGCAGGATGATAAAGCCTGGCTTACGGTGCCCTATACCGGCACGTGGGATGTGCTGATCGACAGCCACAGTCAGTCACTGGAGCATTCTGTCAGCTACGTAGCAGCATAACATTAAACGCCCGGCGAGCCGGGCGTATTCTCAGGCAAAACCCGGTCGCAGCGAGCTGTTAAGCGGGTTTCCTTCCAGCAGAGCCTTTACCCTCACCACCAGTTCGTTCAGACAGTCGTCCTTCATACCGAGGCGAGTCAGCTCGTCATCAAGAGAGAAGAGATATTGCGCATTAGTACCCAACGGGCCACTGGCGGCAGCAATCAGCGGGGCTATCACCTGCGTACGGGTATCCGCTTCATACAGCGGATGGCGCGGGTCCATAATAAAGACCAGCGCATTGACGGTACGTCCGTCGTCCAGTTCCAGCTTGCACCAGCTCGGCATATAGCAGCCGGTAATCATCTCGCGCTTCCAGAGCAGCGTGAGCTCCTCTTCCAGCGTGGCATCCGGGAGGCGATAAGCCACGCCCGTGGTGCGTCCGCCCTCTTTCAGTGCAAGCATGCGCCCAGGTTGACACGCACTGCCACGCCCGGCCGTCAGACGCAGGCAAAATGCGCGGTGCCAGCCCGGCAGCGTTCCCGTTGCCGATTCGACAAATTCCAGAGCCGGGTTCCACATGAGAGAGCCGTAGCCAAAAATCCATACCGGGCCATCATCCGGGCGGCAGGCAAGCGTGGCAGCGAGTGACGCCGCACGTTGTTCAGCCGACCAGAGAAGCGATTCCTCAATAGCACCAAATGCCGTCTTACAATCTGCCTTCATTAAGAAATCACGCGTTAACACTTTACACCTCCGCCACTGCATGCTTCCTTGCGACATCTGTAATTCGCCTTCCCGGCCTTAGGTGCTGGTCATTTTGCCAGCAGTCAAATAACGATAAGCAATTAGCGGACCAGTTGCAATACAACGGAAGTTCAACCGCCTGAAAAGTCAAAATGAAGGCAGCGAATTATTTCACGGCTATTTCTTTTTATGCCATTTATCGTCGTCTCCTTTCTGATATTCATGTTTTATGGCGGCCCAGGCGACTTTGTGCGCCGTCTCTTCACGGCTGGCATCATCCCGGCGATCGTCCTTATCTTTGTATTGATCCCATGCGCTGTTAAACGCTTCTTTGTAGATATCCTGCGCGTGGGCGGGCAGCACGTTTTGCACGTTATCGGGTAATTCGCGTTTCGTTTTATAGGGCATCACTGACCTCTCTTTTGGCTAAAGAGATAAGTGTGGACGACGATATGGTATGGTGCCACCCGGCAATAATTTATGAGGATATTATATTTTTAATACATTGTTATTTAATGACTAATAAACAAAGACTCTGCATTTTACCCATCAAGAAACAAAAATTATGACAAATGGTAAAATTAAGTAAAAAATAAAGGGTATTTAACAGAGATCTGTTAGTTTAATGACCTCAAAAATCTATCTATAATTACAAGCACCTGCATTGATGGAGAAGCACATGACAGCAACACACGAGGCGGTAAAGACCCGCCACAAGGAGACGTCACTCATTTTCCCGGTTCTGGCACTGGCTGTGCTGCTCTTCTGGGGAAGCAGTCAGTCACTGCCAGTGGTGGTTGGTATCAATATTCTTGCTCTGGTTGGTATTTTAACCAGCGCCTTTAGCGTCGTTCGCCATGCCGACGTATTAGCCCACCGTCTGGGCGAGCCGTACGGTTCGTTAATTCTTAGTCTTTCCGTTGTTATCCTCGAAGTTAGCCTGATCTCTGCGCTGATGGCGACCGGTGATGCCGCACCGACGCTGATGCGCGATACGCTCTACTCAATCATTATGATTGTGACGGGCGGTCTGGTGGGCTTCTCGCTGTTACTGGGTGGTCGTAAATTCGCGACCCAGTATATGAACCTGTTCGGCATTAAACAGTATCTGATTGCCCTCTTCCCGCTGGCGATTATCGTGCTGGTGTTCCCGATGGCGCTGCCGGGCGCGAACTTTTCCACCGGTCAGGCATTGTTGGTTGCGCTGATTTCCGCGGCCATGTACGGCGTATTCCTGCTGATTCAGACCAAAACGCACCAGAGTCTGTTTGTGTATGAGCATGAAGACGACAGCGACGATGACGACCCGCATCACGGTAAACCGTCGGCCCACAGCAGCGCGTGGCACACGGTTTGGCTGATCGTGCATCTGATTGCGGTTATCGCGGTCACCAAGATGAACGCCAATTCGCTGGAGACGCTGTTAACCGAGTTGAACGCGCCGGTGGCCTTTACCGGCTTCCTGGTAGCGCTGTTGATTCTGTCCCCTGAAGGACTGGGCGCGCTGAAAGCGGTACTGAATAATCAGGTGCAACGCGCAATGAACCTGTTCTTCGGCTCCGTGCTGGCGACGATTTCGCTTACCGTACCAGTGGTGACGCTGATTGCCTTTATGACCGGTAATGAGCTGCAGTTTGCGCTGGGTGCGCCAGAGATGATCGTGATGGTGGCATCACTGTTGTTGTGTCAGATTTCGTTCTCGACGGGACGCACCAACGTGCTGAACGGTGCGGCGCATATGGCCTTGTTTATTGCGTATCTGATGACGATATTTGCGTAGCCTTTTTGCCCTGCAAGCGAAGCGCCACCCGGCAATATGCCCCATAAAAAAACCCGCCGAAGCGGGTTTTTTTATTAGTTGCTGGTATCCAGCTCGTCGAAGCTCTTCACCAGATCGTCAATCGCTTTGATCTGTTTCAGGAACGGCTCGAGCTTATCCAGCGGCAGCGCGGATGGACCGTCACATTTCGCGTTAGCCGGATCCGGGTGCGCTTCGATAAACAGACCCGCCAGGCCGGTTGCCATACCGGCGCGCGCCAGCTCGGTAACCTGGGCACGGCGGCCGCCGGACGCTGCACCAAACGGATCACGGCACTGCAGTGCGTGCGTCACGTCGAAGATCACCGGAGACTGATTAGAGACGTTCTTCATCACGCTGAAGCCCAGCATATCCACAACGAGGTTGTCGTAACCGAAGTTTGAACCACGATCGCACAGAATAACTTTGTCGTTGCCACCTTCGATAAACTTATCGACGATGTTGCCCATCTGACCCGGGCTCACGAACTGTGGTTTCTTCACGTTGATCACCGCACCGGTTTTCGCCATCGCGGCAACCAGGTCAGTCTGGCGAGCCAGGAACGCCGGCAGTTGGATAACATCTACCACATCGGCCACAGGCTGCGCCTGAGCGGCTTCATGCACGTCGGTGATCACTTTCACGCCAAAGGTCTGTTTCAGCTCCTGGAAAATTTTCATTCCCTCTTCCAGGCCCGGGCCACGGTAAGAGTTGATGGAGGAGCGGTTGGCTTTGTCAAAAGAGGCTTTAAACACGTACGGGATACCCAGTTTCTGGGTCACAGTCACGTAGTGTTCGCAGATACGCATAGCGAGATCGCGGGATTCCAGCACGTTCATACCGCCAAACAGCACGAACGGCAGGTCGTTTGCCACGTTGATATCACCAATGCTAACCACTTTTTGTTTCATAGGATCGCCTTATTCAGGTGTGAATCGGAGTTAAGATTAATGCAGTGTAATTTGTTTGTGCGAGATCGCGTTGATCTGCGCGCGAATCATTTCGCTAATCGGATCTTCCGGACATTGTTCCACGAAATAACTCAAATCATTCAGCGCGACGTGTTCACAATCGAGCTGAGCATAAATAAGCCCACGGTCGCGAATTTCATACGGATCTTCCGGATTAAACTGCAGCAGCACTTCACTGGCACGCAAAGCCAGTTCCATCTGACGCTCTTCCATCAGCGCTGATTTCAGTGTATCCAGCAGCTTGCGGATCACTTCTGAGTTATCCGCCTCGTCGAGATCTTCGTTAAAAAGCTCGGCCACCGGGCTGATATTGCCTTTCAGCCAGACGTCCAGCGTATGCTCATCCAGCGTGTCGCCGTTAAACGGATTAATGAGCCACATCTCACCATCCAGCCACTCGGCACGCAGGATCATCTGCGTCGGGAAAATGACCGGCACCAGTGGAATATCCAGACGGTGTGCGACCCACAGCAAAATAGAGCCCAGCGCAACGGCGCTGCCCTGACGATTTTTTAAGACCTGATCCAGCCATAATGCGTCAGACAGGCGATACACGCCACGCGTGTCGCAGAAACCCCATTCGCCGTAGAAAAGTTCCAGAAGCTTCTCTAATTGCCAGTCCTGCGGACGCGCCTGATTGATCTCTTCACGCGCCAGGCTGACCAGATTTTCCAGCTCATCGTAGACATACTGCGACGTAAAATCGTCACGGATCATCTCCGAAATCAGGATCATGCCATCGCAAAGCGGCACTTTATTAAATTCGAAATCGGCTAAGGACTTCATGACTTACCCCAGTAACGGTATTCTTGTGGTGGCGAGTTTAATGATGATGTACAGCACCACCAGACCCAGCAGAAAGGCAATAAATCCCACCTGCTGGCTGCGCGGACGACGACGCCCAAGCGCGATAAAACCCAAAACGATATAGATGATAACGCCAAACAGCTTTTCAGTCAGCCATGCGCCTTTATCAGTAAATGGCAGATAGCCGGTCTTCCACATGAGTCCGGCGCCAGTCAGGAACAGAACCGTATCGATACAGTGCGGTGCGACACGCACCCAGCGGGCATCCATCAGCGGATTGTTGCTGTAACGCCACCAGTAGCGCACGATGAAAAAACCGATGGTCAGCGCAACGGAAATCAGGTGAGCGGAAATAAGCACAGTAAACAGGCTCATCACCACTGCCCCAGCGTCAGACGTTCGTTGCCGCCGTAGTCGCGGCAGGTTTCCACTGCGGTGTAGCCTGCTTGCGTAAACAGCGCCCGCACGGCTTCTCCCTGCGTCCAGCCGTGCTCCACCAGCAGCCAGCCGCCGCGAACTAAATGCTTCCGTGACGTTGTCACAATGTGATCAAGATCGGCCAGTCCCTCGTTAGCGGCGACCAGGGCCGTCAGCGGTTCGAAACGGACATC
Organism: Enterobacter sp. E1; assembly: GCF_016809815.1. Lineage (NCBI taxonomy): Bacteria > Pseudomonadati > Pseudomonadota > Gammaproteobacteria > Enterobacterales > Enterobacteriaceae > Enterobacter > Enterobacter sp. E1. Next base: position 309,452 of record NZ_JAFBJM010000004.1, read on the forward strand.
TCCCTGCGCAAGATGCGGATCATGTTCGTCAATGTAAGGAGGGTTGCTGACAATCATCCCAAACGTGTGATTTTCCAGCGCGCTAAACCAGCTGCTGTGCAGTACGGTGACATTAGTCAGGCCGAGCCTGTCCACGTTACGCTTTGCCAGCGCTACCGCGTCTGGCATCACATCCACTGCCGTCACATCACAGTCCGGGCGTTCACTGGCAATCGCCAGTGCAATAGCGCCCGTGCCAGTGCCAAGATCGAGGATTCGACTGGCGCTAGCCGGTAAACGCGCCAGCGCCTGCTCGACCAGACACTCGGTGTCCGGACGTGGGATCAGGGTCGCTGCCGAAACGTACAAAGGTAACGACCAGAATTCCCGCTCTCCAACCAGATGCGCCACCGGCTCACCGGCCTTACGACGGGCAAGCAGCGTGGCAAGTTGCGTCTCCTGCTCAGAAGCCAGCTGTGTTTCCCCAAAAGCCAGCAGATACGTGCGCGGTTTCCCCGTCACATGCTCAAGCAAGATTTCGGCGTCGCGTTTTGGACTCTCACTTTCTGAAAGCTCACCGACGGCCTGGCGTAACCAGCGCTGGAAATCCATTATTCCTGCTCGGACAGCGCCGCCAGCTGATCGGCCTGGTATTCCTGCACAATAGGCTCAATCAGCATATCCAGCTTGCCTTCCATCACTTCGTCCAGACGGTAAAGCGTCAGGTTGATGCGGTGGTCGGTCACGCGCCCCTGCGGGAAGTTGTAGGTACGGTTACGGTCGCTGCGGTCGCCGCTGCCCAGCAGGTTACGGCGGGTAGACGCTTCTGCCTGCTGGCGTTTTGCCATTTCTGCCGCGTGGATACGCGCACCGAGCACGGAAAGCGCTTTGGCTTTGTTTTTATGCTGCGAACGTTCGTCCTGACATTCAACGACAATACCGGTCGGCAGGTGGGTAATACGGATGGCGGAGTCGGTGGTGTTAACGTGCTGACCACCCGCTCCGGAGGAACGGAAGGTATCAATACGCAGGTCCGCCGGGTTGATGTCCGGCAGTTCCGCTTCCGGCAGCTCCGGCATGACCGCAACGGTACAGGCTGACGTATGAATACGCCCCTGCGATTCGGTGGCAGGTACGCGCTGCACACGATGACCGCCAGATTCAAACTTGAGACGACCGTATACGCCGTCGCCGCTGATCTTCGCGATCACTTCTTTAAAACCACCATGCTCGCCTTCGTTGGCGCTCATGATCTCCACACGCCAGCGGCGCGATTCAGCGTAGCGGCTGTACATGCGGAACAGATCCCCGGCAAACAGGGCCGCTTCATCACCGCCGGTACCGGCGCGGACTTCCACAAATGCATTACGTTCATCGTCCGGATCTTTCGGCAGCAGCAGCACCTGAAGCTGCTGTTCCATCTCTTCCGAACGCGCTTTCGCATCCTGCAACTCTTCCTGCGCCATTTCGCGCATTTCAGGGTCATCAAGCATCATCTGCGCAGTTTCAATATCTTCCTGAACCTGTCGCCAGTCAGTAAAGCATTTAGAAACATCACTTAACTGCGCGTATTCGCGAGAGAGCGCGCGAAAACGTTCCTGGTCCGCAATGGTCCCGGCATCACCGAGCAGCGCCTGTACTTCCTCATGGCGCTCGTGCAGAGCTTCCAGTTTAGCGACGATAGAAGGCTTCATAGGCGTAAGTGCACCTTGTCTTAGAAAATGGGTATAGGGCGCTATTCCAGCCCGAGGCTGTTGCGCAGAATAGTCAGGCGTTCATCATCCCCGTCACGGGCAGCCTGCTGAAGAGATTTGGTTGGGGCATGGATCAGGCGGTTGGTCAGTTTCCACGCCAGATCTTGCATAATCGCATTTGCGTCGCCACCCTGTTCCAGGGCCGCTAACGCTTTGGCTGTCAGGTCATCACGCACCTGCTCCGCCTGCCCGCGGTACTCGCGGATGGTCTCGCTGACGCTTTGCGCGCGCAGCCAGGCCATAAACTCACTGGTTTCCTGCTCAACAATGGTTTCCGCCTGCACTGCCGCCGCTTTACGCTGGGCAAGGTTGTGCGAAATGATACTTTGCAGGTCATCCACGCTGTAAAGATAGGCGTTAGCCAGTTTACCGACTTCTGGCTCAACATCGCGCGGGACGGCGATATCCACCAGCAGCATCGGCTGATTACGACGGGATTTCAGCGCACGCTCCACCATCCCTTTACCGATGATCGGCAGTGGGCTGGCGGTAGAGCTGATAATAATGTCCGCCTCTTTCAGGCGTTCATCAATGTCGCTTAACGCCACCACCTCTGCGCCCACTTCGTCCGCCAGCACCTGAGCACGTTCGCGGGTACGGTTGGCGATAATCATCTTTTTCACTTTATGTTCGCGCAGATGGCGCGCGACAAGTTCGATGGTTTCGCCCGCACCCACCAGCATCACGGTAACGGTCGACAGGGATTCAAAGATTTGGCGTGCAAGGGTGCAGGCCGCGAAAGCAACAGAAACCGCACTGGCACCAATGTCGGTTTCGGTTCGCACACGCTTAGCCACGGAGAATGACTTCTGGAACATACGCTCCAGTTCACTGGCCTTCAGATGCCCTTTTTGCGAATCCGCAAACGCTTTTTTCACCTGCCCCAGAATTTGCGGTTCGCCGAGAACCAGCGAATCCAGCCCGCTGGCCACGCGCATCAGATGGCTGACGGCATCATTGTCCTGATGCCAGTACAGGCTATTGCGCAGTTCGTCTTCGTTGAGATTGTGGTAGTCGCATAGCCAGCGGATCAGCGCCTCGTGCAGGTTATCCTGCTCTTCCACACTCAAATAAAGCTCGGTACGGTTGCACGTCGAGAGCACCACGCCACCCTGCACCATAGGTTGTGCAAGCAAGCTGTCCAGCGCCAGGTCAAGCGTGTCTGGCGAAAACGTTACGCGTTCTCGCAGCGAAACCGGGGCTGTTTTGTGGTTAATGCCGAGTGCTAATAAGGTCATGTTGAGCGGGAGTAGTACCAGCGTTAATAAGGTTAGCAGAACGCATCATACAGGATGCGCGAGATCAATAAAAGAGACTGCACCCTTTCGGAGTAATAGGTTACATCGCGCTTTGAGATAATTTGAACGTAGACGGTGGGCCCCTTCAACGCTAGCATTAACAGTTATAACTGCAACGTATCTCAAGGATTTGTCCTCATTATGACCCGACTGATTCGCCTGCTGCCGCTGGCCGCACTGGTTCTGACCGCCTGTACTGTCACCCAACCAAAAGGCCCAGGCAAAAGCCCTGATTCTCCGCAGTGGCGTCAACACCAGCAGGACGTCCGTAATTTGAGCCAGTACCAGACTCGCGGCGCTTTCGCGTATCTCTCTGACGAACAAAAGGTTTATGCGCGTTTCTTCTGGCAGCAAACAGGCCAGGACAACTACCGTCTGCTGCTGCTGAACCCGCTGGGCAGCACCGAACTGGAGCTTATCGCGAAACCGGGCGAAGCGCAGATCACCGATAACAAAGGCCAGCATTACACCGCAACAGATGCCGAAGAGATGATTGGTAAGCTGACGGGAATGCCTATCCCGCTCAACAGCCTGCGCCAGTGGATCCTTGGCCTGCCGGGGGATGCCACCGACTACCAGCTTGACGATCAGTACCGTCTAAGCCAGGTGAATTACGCGCAGAATGGCAAAACCTGGAAAGTGGTGTACAGCGCCTATGACAGCAACAGTAAACCTTCTCTGCCATCGAATATGGAACTGACCCAGGGCAGCCAGCGTATCAAGCTGAAAATGGACAACTGGATCGTTAAATGATGACCCACTGGCCCTCTCCGGCAAAACTGAACCTGTTTTTATACATCACCGGCCAGCGTGCTGATGGCTATCACACCCTGCAGACGCTGTTTCAGTTTATTGACTATGGTGACACGATCTCGATTGAGCTGCGTCAGGACGGGCAGGTTTGCCTGCTGACGCCTGTCGAAAGTGTTGCGCATGAGGACAACCTGATTGTCCGCGCTGCGCGCCTGCTGATGAGAGCGACAACTGACTCCGGACGACTACCGACAGGAAGCGGCGCAAATATCCGCATTGAGAAACGTCTGCCAATGGGTGGCGGTCTCGGTGGGGGCTCATCCAATGCCGCAACCGTGCTGGTTGCTCTGAACCATCTCTGGGGTTGTGGGCTGTCGACGGACGAACTGGCAGCCTTAGGATTGACGCTGGGCGCGGATGTACCGGTGTTTATTCGTGGTCATGCGGCATTTGCCGAAGGTGTAGGTGAGATCCTCTCTCCGGTCGAGCCGCCGGAAAAATGGTATCTCGTTGCCCATCCCGGCGTGAGCATTCCGACCCCGGTCATCTTTAAAGATCCTGACCTGAAAAGAGATACTCCGGTTCGGTCAATAGAAACGTTATTAAATTGTGAATTCAGCAACGATTGCGAGGATATCGCAAGAAAACGTTTTCGCGAGGTTGATGCGGTGCTTTCCTGGCTGTTAGAATACGCGCCGTCGCGCCTGACTGGTACAGGGGCCTGTGTCTTTGCTGAATTTGACACCGAATCCGCCGCTCGTCAGGTGCTTGAGCAAGCGCCGGTTTGGCTGCATGGTTTTGTAGCGCGTGGGATGAACACCTCTCCCCTACAGCAGGCCATTCTGGCGCAGACTGAGTTTCGGTGACAACGTCACCCTGTTCCAGACGTTGCATCGCGCTCTTTAATACACCGCCTGGGTAGTATTCGCCTGGCCCGCACAGTTTGCGGCGAACGCTATCCACCACTGGACGCATGCCTGAGGTTCTTCTCGTGCCTGATATGAAGCTTTTTGCTGGTAACGCCACCCCGGAACTAGCACAACGTATTGCCAACCGCCTGTACACTTCCCTCGGCGACGCCGCCGTAGGTCGCTTTAGCGACGGCGAAGTCAGCGTACAAATTAACGAAAATGTACGCGGTGGTGATATTTTCATCATCCAGTCCACCTGTGCTCCAACAAATGACAACCTGATGGAACTGGTTGTTATGGTCGACGCGCTGCGTCGCGCTTCAGCAGGCCGTATCACTGCTGTAATCCCTTACTTCGGCTATGCCCGTCAGGACCGTCGTGTTCGTTCTGCACGTGTACCTATCACCGCCAAAGTTGTTGCTGACTTCCTGTCCAGCGTCGGCGTTGACCGCGTACTGACCGTTGACCTGCACGCAGAGCAGATCCAGGGCTTCTTCGACGTCCCGGTAGATAACGTATTCGGCAGCCCAATTCTGCTGGAAGACATGCTGCAACTGAACCTGGACAACCCAATTGTGGTTTCTCCGGACATCGGTGGCGTGGTACGTGCTCGTGCTATCGCGAAGCTGCTGAACGATACCGATATGGCGATCATCGACAAACGTCGTCCGCGCGCTAACGTTTCTCAGGTGATGCATATCATCGGTGACGTAGCTGGCCGTGACTGCGTGCTGGTTGACGACATGATCGATACCGGCGGTACGCTGTGTAAAGCTGCAGAAGCACTGAAAGAACGTGGTGCCAAGCGCGTATTCGCTTACGCAACTCACCCTATCTTCTCCGGTAACGCGGTAAACAACCTCCGTAACTCCGTCATTGACGAAGTTGTGGTGTGCGATACCATCCCACTGAGTGACGAAATCAAAGCGCTGCCAAACGTGCGTACTTTGACCCTGTCCGGGATGCTGGCCGAAGCGATTCGTCGTATCAGCAACGAAGAATCCATCTCAGCTATGTTCGAACACTAATCGAGCACGGCCAAAAAACCCGCTGCGGCGGGTTTTTTTGTCTTTAATATTTATTTGTATGATCAATGCCTCCTTCACCTGCCATTCACATGACAGATGATGCGCATCTGGAAGATAGATAATTGTGAAAAACGTAACCTCCTCACATGTTCTGCCCTTTCGCGCCCTCATCGACGCTTGCTGGAAAGAGAAATACACCTCGTCACGCTTTGTACGTGACCTGATAGCCGGGATCACCGTTGGCATTATCGCCATTCCGCTGGCAATGGCGCTGGCGATTGGCAGCGGCGTTGCACCACAGTATGGCCTTTATACTTCGGCCGTTGCCGGGATCGTCATTGCCCTGACCGGTGGTTCACGCTTTAGCGTCTCTGGCCCGACCGCTGCCTTTGTGGTGATCCTCTACCCGGTTTCCCAGCAGTTTGGCCTGGCAGGCCTGCTGGTTGCCACCCTGATGTCCGGCGTCTTTTTGATTTTGTTTGGTCTGGCCCGTTTTGGCAGGTTGATAGAATACATTCCCCTTTCCGTGACGCTGGGGTTCACCTCCGGGATTGGTATCACCATCGGAACCATGCAGATCAAGGACTTCCTGGGCCTGCAGATGGCTCACGTACCTGAACACTATCTGCAAAAAGTCGGTGCGCTATTTATGGCGCTGCCGACCGCCAACCTGGGCGACGCCGCCATCGGGATTGTGACGCTGGGTACACTGATTGTGTGGCCTCGTCTGGGCATTCGTCTCCCTGGCCATCTGCCCGCACTGCTGCTGGGCTGCGCGGTAATGGCCATCGTCAATATGTTCGGTGGCCATGTCGCTACTATCGGCTCGCAATTCCACTATGTTCTGGCGGACGGTTCACAGGGAAGCGGTATTCCGCAGCTGTTACCGCAGCTGGTGTTGCCGTGGGATATGCCCGGTTCCAGCTTCACGCTAAGCTGGGATTCCCTGCGCGCCCTCCTTCCCGCGGCCTTCTCAATGGCAATGCTGGGGGCCATTGAATCTCTGCTCTGCGCGGTGGTACTGGACGGCATGACGGGAACGAAGCATAAAGCCAACAGCGAGCTCGTTGGTCAGGGTCTGGGTAACCTTATCGCACCGTTCTTTGGCGGCATCACTGCAACGGCAGCCATCGCACGCTCCGCGGCAAACGTGCGTGCCGGGGCAACATCCCCCATTTCGGCAGTGATCCACTCCGTGCTGGTGATCCTCGCCCTGCTTATCCTTGCTCCGTTGCTCTCCTGGCTACCGCTTTCAGCCATGGCAGCTCTGCTGCTGATGGTAGCCTGGAACATGAGTGAGGCGCATAAGGTGGTGAACCTGCTCCGCCGTGCCCCGAAAGACGACATTATCGTGATGCTGCTTTGTATGTCGCTGACCGTGCTGTTTGATATGGTCATTGCCATCAGCGTCGGGATTGTGCTGGCGTCCCTGCTGTTTATGCGTCGTATTGCGCAGATGACGCGTCTTTCCCCGGTGAACGTCGAAGTGCCTGACGATGTGCTGGTTCTGCGCGTGATTGGCCCGCTGTTCTTTGCCGCCGCGGAGGGGCTGTTCAGCGATCTCGAATCCCGCATCGCGGGTAAACGGATTGTGGTGCTTAAATGGGATGCCGTTCCGGTGCTGGATGCCGGTGGCCTGGATGCCTTCCAGCGCTTTGTGAAACGTCTGCCGGAAGGCTGTGAGCTGCGCGTGAGTAACCTGGAATTCCAGCCTCTACGCACCATGGCGCGCGCGGGCGTGCAGCCAATCCCTGGCCGACTCTCCTTCTACCCTAACCGTGAAGCCGCATTAGCGGATCTGTGAGTGGCCTGATGCAGAATAACGTCTCTGCATCATCACCCGGGTGGCCTGCTGGAGCGATGCAAGCACGGCAGGCACCATCCATATTCCCTTCATCATATGCGGTTCCTGCTTCATGTCCGTGCAAAAAAAAACGACTCCCTTGGGAGCCGTTTCGGTGTTCTTTATCGTCGCACTAACTGTGCTTGTGCTGGTCGCGACGACAGCGCTTGTCGTAGTGGCGCACCCACCAGTATTTGTCACACACTTCCTCACGACCGCTCATGCGGGCCCCTGCCAGCCACAATACCGCACCAATGAAGATGCTCAATATAGCGCCATGCGCGAAGTATTGCGGGAGGTCAAGCTGCGGCAGTTGGTTTAAAATTGAATAACCCACGCCGGCTACCATCACGAACAGTCCCAACCCCATCAGCACGTTACCGAATAACGAAGCGTTTTTGCGTTTCATGTGTCACCTCCGGAACTTTGGGTTGTCAGGGGAAAAGCCCCTAATCCTTGTGTGTAAAGTATAGACAACGCCTCTTTTATGAGTTGCGTGAATGATCACAATTACCGATCACATCCAAACAAAAGTTTACAAATAAGACGTTGAACAGCTTGAAATTCTAATTGTTCAAATAAGAAATTATTCGTATTCCGCTGTGAAGATCGCAGAATTTTGTCAAGCGGCTCGTCAGACAGTAAACTACGCGCCAGATCTGGAACCCATTAGGAATTGAATCGTGACGATTAAACTGATTGTCGGCCTCGCCAACCCAGGCGCAGAGTATGCGGCAACACGCCATAATGCCGGGGCATGGTACGTCGATCTCCTGGCCGAGCGGTTACGTGCTCCTTTGCGTGAAGAACCTAAATTCTTTGGCTATACCTCACGTATCAACCTTGCTGGCGCTGATGTTCGTCTGCTGGTGCCAACCACCTTTATGAACCTGAGCGGTAAAGCCGTGGCGGCGATGGCAACGTTTTATCGTATCAACCCGGATGAAATTCTGGTGGCGCACGATGAGCTGGATCTCCCGCCTGGTGTGGCAAAATTCAAACTGGGCGGCGGGCACGGTGGCCACAACGGTCTAAAAGATATCATCAGCAAGCTGGGTAATAACCCGAATTTCCACCGTTTGCGCGTGGGAATCGGTCATCCGGGCGATAAAAACAAAGTTGTTGGTTTCGTACTCGGTAAACCCCCGGTTTCTGAGCAGAAACTGATTGACGGGGCGGTAGACGAAGCGGCTCGCTGCACTGAAATCTGGCTGAAAGATGGGTTAACCAAAGCGACAAACCGCTTACACGCTTTCAAAGCGCAATAATCCGCCCGATCCGGCTTTTTTACCGCGCGTCATGCGGGTTACGTGTATAATAGGCGTAGTTATTTACTTTTCATCAATCGGTTATCGTTAACGGATTGATTATCAAGATATTAAGGTGATTTAGAAATGGGATTCAAATGCGGTATCGTCGGTCTGCCAAACGTGGGCAAATCCACCCTGTTTAACGCGCTTACCAAAGCGGGTATCGAAGCGGCGAACTTCCCGTTCTGTACCATCGAACCTAACACCGGTGTTGTACCAATGCCGGACCCGCGTCTGGACCAGCTCGCGGAAATCGTGAAGCCGCAGCGCATTCTGCCAACCACCATGGAATTCGTGGATATCGCGGGCCTGGTAAAAGGCGCATCCAAAGGGGAAGGTCTGGGTAACCAGTTCCTGACCAATATTCGTGAAACCGAAGCGATCGGTCACGTTGTGCGCTGCTTCGAGAACGACAACATTATCCACGTAAACAACAAAGTGGATCCGGCTGACGACATCGACGTTATCAACACCGAGCTGGCGCTCTCTGATCTCGACACCTGCGAACGCGCAATTCACCGCGTGCAGAAGAAAGCCAAAGGCGGCGACAAGGACGCGAAAGCGGAACTGGCTGCGCTGGAAAAATGTCTGCCACAGCTGGAAAACGCGGGCATGCTGCGCGCGCTGAAAAATCTGACGGAAGAAGACAAGGCGGCAATCAAATACCTGAGCTTCCTGACCCTGAAGCCAACCATGTACATCGCCAACGTTAACGAAGACGGTTTCGAGAATAACCCGTACCTCGACAAAGTGCGTGAAATCGCGGCGGCTGAAGGTTCTGTGGTTGTGGCGGTGTGCGCTGCCGTTGAATCCGACATCGCCGAGCTGGACGACGCCGACCGTGAAGAGTTCATGGCCGAGCTGGGTCTGGAAGAGCCGGGCCTGAACCGCGTGATCCGCGCAGGCTATGAGCTGCTGAACCTGCAGACCTACTTCACCGCTGGCGTGAAAGAAGTACGTGCGTGGACCATCCCTGTAGGTGCAACTGCGCCTCAGGCGGCTGGTAAGATCCACACCGACTTCGAGAAAGGCTTTATTCGTGCGCAGACAATCGCGTTTGAAGACTTCATCACCTACAAGGGTGAGCAAGGCGCGAAAGAAGCAGGCAAGATGCGTGCGGAAGGGAAAGATTACATAGTTAAAGATGGCGATGTAATGAACTTCCTGTTTAACGTTTGATTTGTTTTGAATGAAAAAAATCCACGCTTTGGCGTGGATTTTTTTATTCCGGGGTTAAAACACATTTTCCAGGAGTTCTGTTTTCATGCTGGGTTCAAAGGGAATGATTTCGGCAGTCGCAAGCTTTAACCTCTGAAAAGGATCCTCGCGTAAGCGCTCTTCAAGAGAGGCAAGGCTCTCACATTTCGCGACAATGACCCCACCGTTTCTTGGGATCCGTCTACCGGACGCCAGGAATATCCCTTCCTCGTACCCCTTTTTAAGCCACTCAACATGAGCAGGTATCGCTGCGTCAACCTCTTCAAGTGGTTTGATATAGGTCAGTATGACAATGTAAACCGTACTCATCCTTTGCCTCTTAGCTCTGCTTTAAACCGCTTGTTGGAACTGCTTATGCAGCTCCTCTTTTGCCACCCGGTATTGGTATAACGTTTATGTGTATTTTAATCTTAATACGCGGGTCCGGATTGGGACAACACGTTAAGAATCATAGGAAAAAACCAATCATGCCAGCCGTTTTTTACCGCACAGTTACTGACAATGACGACTTCCCTTGGGAGAGTGGGTGTTAAGCAATAAAAAAAGTCCCTTGGGGAGGTGCTGAGAAATATATTTTTAACACAGTGCATTGAAGTTTGTCAAAACGGCTGGTAACGGCTTTTGTTCATTTAATATAAAGAATAATTAACGTGTTGAATAGAACATTGCATAGTCTAAAAATGATATGCCGAAAGTATATTTTTACCCTTTAGCGATCACAACGCTTCTATAATCTGTTTCATTTTTTATCCAGAACATTTCATCTTGAGGTAACGATCCATCACTGCAGAAATCAACAAGTTCACCTAACCACCCATCAGAAACATATTTGTGATAATGCATACTCTCAACATATTCAGAAAATAGTCGCTTACTATCAAAGTCTATAAATAAATCCGGCATTAGATCATATATATCCCACCAGGTTGTTTTTTCTGAAAGTCTATTGTAAAACGCCTCAGCTATATCATCCTTATCGTATAAATAACCATCTTTAATTAAGTTATCAATGAATATCTGTACGTTTTCTTCATTTACTACTGGTATGTCATATCTTTCCTTATGGATATCCTGTAGGTTTATTTCTACCCCGCTTTTCACAAAATCGTCTACCCATTTAACTCTGTCCAAAACCCACTTTTCTTTAAAGGCAACAAACCAAAAAAATCTTCCTTCGTTCTTTACTATTACAAGGAGTTCATCATCTTTATTAACATTCATATAGCAACCTAATTTACATTCCCCGAGCCTGGAATCGCTACTTCTTCAAGCTCCATAAAGTGAAGGGCTCTGCGCATTGCCGGTAAAGACGCGGCGATGCAATCGGCCAAGGCTGTCGTACTCGCTGCGGCTGGTCAGCAGCCCTTGGGGACGGTGGGAAAGATTACATCGTCACAGACAGCGATGTGATTAACTTCTTGTTTTATTTTTGATTTATTTTGAACGAAAACTCCATACAGTGGCGTGACGTAGTTTTTTTATATTCCAATTTTAACTTAAAAAAAACCTTCTTTGAGAGGATAATCTTTTATTCCTCCCCAAGGGTCATCTAGCAAAAACTTAGCAGTAATAGCTTCTTTTGTCGGTACAAGAGTGAAATTATAGTAAATTTCATCCCCTTCACAAATCTCATAAAAGAGTGAATAAACCTTATCGTTCACATCTATATTTAAATCGAATTTCTCAGTTACAGAAGCGATTTGCAGCTTATGTTTATCCGTAATGAAAAATGGTACAACAATACAGCGCTGAGCATTTTCATCCAATTTGAAAGCATTCTCTATTTTGATATTGACGTTTGCTCCAAACGCGTCCTCTGGTAATGGATCGAATATAACATAATCCTTGTGTAGAACAGCACCTTGAGAAACATTGCCTTTTCCCCACTGACTCAGTTTTTCGTCATAATCTCGGGAACGTAAAAATATTTGACTATGCGAAATCAGTAGGTCAACTATTTGTATTTTTTTATCATTCATTACATTACCTCTATTTTTATTCTCGCTCTACCTATAATGTGAGGTCAGGCCATCAAAAAATAAAATTCCCGTGATATTTTTCAAGGCGTTAATGAGTTGCTGTAATACGAAAGGTGACAGGGGAAGCACCCTTCCCCTGATACTCAAATATTGGTCAGAATGTTATCGACAAGCTCAAACCCTGATACCCCCATTGTTGTGTAATTAGGGTATTCTGCAACAGATAATCTCCTGATTTCGTCCTCTCCATTATACAAACCACCTGCATAATTAAATATTTTCAGTTGTTTTTTTTCTTCTGTGAGATCAGCGTAACCAATAATTTTCCAAACGCCTTTGCTGATATTTTGGTTGCCAGTAAAGATAACTTTCATCTCCTTACCAAACTTTTCAAAAACTAAAGGCGTTAATGAACCGCTATCCATAAGTTCTTCAGTATGCTGTAATGATAATATGCAGAACCCTATTGCTTGCTTAAATTTTTTGCTTGGAGCAAAAACAATATGACAAATCGCATATTCCCCATTACTCAATGGAATGACAAAAATGTCACCCTCTTTATATTTTACTTTCATAAACCATTACCTTTCAGAATTGATAACGCATCTTTCAATACTTTCCCACCCCAATCACTGCTATGACCCGCAATATCATATGTGCTAGCATTTGGGTTATTAGGACTATATGATCTGATTTTATTGAGGAGATTTGTTAAGGAATTCGTTGACTTAGCTCCACCATTAAGATCCATAATTCTTTGTTCCAAGTATTTAGCTTCAGCCTTGGTCAAATTATTATCAAATATAGTCAGCTGTTCCAAATGAGATTTACCCGGTGTATTTGCATGGCTATTTAAACGCGTTGGTGCATCCCCACGTCCTACATAGATAATATTCTTTCCATCGTGTAGCACATACAACCCTTGTCCATTTACAGGATCATAATGTTTGCCTGTTCCCCCAGCCCTACGTGTAGAAGGTAAACCCTTACAAGGTGTTAGACCTAAAGGATCTGTCCAGATTATAGGATTAGGAGCATAGCTGTAAAGATTTAACCCGCCATTTAACCCTATCGGGTCCTGCTGCGTAAACCTTCCGCAGTCCGGGTCATAATACCGGAACAGATTGTAGTGCAGCCCTGTCTCACGGTCCAGGTATTGCCCCTGCATCCGCAGGTTCTGAGAATATCCTGATATCTGCGTCTCGCTTTCCCGCAGCAGCTTGCCCCAGGCGCTGTTCACTCCTTCCCAGCGCACCTGCCCCTCGATATCCGTCATCCGCTCCGGCGTGCCGTTGGGCTGGCAGTGGAACCAGAAAATCTCCGGCGCATCCACGCCGTCAATACGTGCCAGCGGATCGTAGCTGTCCTGGTCGCTGTAGACGTAGGTCAGAGGCACATCCCCGTGCACTTCCTGCAGCAAGCGGAACCCTTCCCAGACAAACCGGGTGGTGACCGGCTTGCCGGCTGGCTGACCGCCCAGCATCTGGCGGCGCGTTTTGCTGATGCGGCGTCCGAGCGGGTCGTAGCGGAAGCTGACCTGCGTCTGCGGTTTATTGCGGTCCCGCGGCTGGCTGATGACCTCCGTCAGGCGGTGTTCACCGTCATAGCGGTAGTGCCAGCGGGTCTGGCCGTTATCTTTTTCCACGGTGCGGCCGTGGATGTCATAGCGCCAGCGAATGCCGTTCAGCTGCGTCAGGCGGTTGTGCGTGATCTTCTCAGCAGTGCCTTCGAGCGGGTTACCGGCCGCATCCCAGCGCCACTGCTCCTGTCCGGGCAGCGTACCGTCCTGAACGAGCAGACGTCCGGCGCTGTCGTACTGCCAGCGGTACCAGCTGAACGGGTTATCGTCCCGCTCTTCCCGCACCAGGTTATTGCGGTAGTCGTAATCCCAGCGGCGGGACCAGCGACGCGGCGAAGGGCGCTGAGCGTTGCCGGTGAAGACGTCCCGGCGATGCAGGCGGCCGAGGCGGTCGTACTCGCTGCGGGTGGTCAGCAGCCCCTGGGTGCGGCTGGTCTCCCGGTGAAGTTCGTCGCGGGTAAAGTCGGAGACCGACAGCTTATCAAGGGCAATGCTGAGCAGATGCCCGCTGCCGTAGTAGAACTGCTTCAGCTCGCGGCCATCTGGCAGCGTGACGGACGTGCGGTTGCCCAGCGCGTCATACTGCCACGCCAGCTCGCCGTGCTCACCCGCCTCGCGCGTGACGCGACCGAGCGCGTCATACTCAAAGGCAAGCTCCTGCTCTGCCTCGGTGCTCCACGCATCCGCTGAAAGCGCAGGGTGCAGGCCAATCCGGCTTAACAGCCCGGACGGGGTGTAATGGTAGCGGGTCTGCCCTTCCGGCGTGGTGCGGGCGACCAACTGGCCGCTCGCGCTCCAGGCAAAGGCGTGAGTAATGGCTTCGGGATGACCGGCGGCAAAGGTACGCGCTATCGTGCGCCCGCAGGCGTCGTAGCGATACTGCGAGGCCACCCCATCGAGCCCCACCTCTTCCAGCAGCAGCGAGTCTGCGCCCCAGCGGAACTGATACGCTTCGCCGTTTTCGTTTTCCAGAGCAATCAGACGCCCGCGGCTGTCCCAGCGGCGGCGAACCTCTTCGCCCCGGGTATTGCGGATGGCAGTTAAGCGCCCTGCCTCATCGTATCTGAACTCACTCTCTTTCCCGTCGGCGCCAGCATGCTTCACAGGCAGGCCACGTTCGTTCCATTTGAGCGACTCTGTCCAGCCTTCCGGGCGATCGAGCTGCACCGGACGCCCTGTAGCGTCATAGCGGTAATGGGTCTCTTCACCGTCAGCGCTTATCTCAGTCGTCAGCCAGCCCAGCGGATGATAGTGATACCGGGTCGTGCGGCCAGAGCAATCCGTCGCACGCACGACTTGTCCGGCCTCGTTGTACTCCTGGTAGCGGCTGTTCCCGGCGGCGTCCACCTCTTCAACCACCTGACCGAACTCATCCCGTCGCAGCTGCGTGGTCTGCCCCATCGGGTCCACCACGCGTTTCAGGCCGTGGTGTTCGTCGTACCAGAACCGGGTGGCACTGCCGTCTGCTTCGATAATCGCCGCGGGAAGCGCACGGTGCTCCAGCCAGGTCGTGGTACGGGCATTGCCGTCGGCGTCGATCTCCTGCACCCGATTGCCCATGTCGTCGTAGACGAAGGTGACGACGTTCCCGAGCGGATCGATGCGTTGCGTGAGGAGCTCGTTGTCATCCCACGCGTAGCGCCAGTTCTCGCCGCGCTCGTCAACGTAGCGGACGATCAGATTTTGCGCGTTCCAGTAGTGCTGACGTTTCTGACCATCGTAGTGTTCAACGGTGGTCAGCCCGGCGTTCAGATCGTAGGTGAAGCGACAGCCATCCCCTGTGCTGGTGCGGTTTTCCACCACGCGCCAGTGGTCAAATTTTTTCCAGCGGTATTCACTTTCCAGACCGCCCGGCAGGCGATGCCAGACCATCAGGCCGTGGTCGTTATAGCGGTATTCACGCGTCACCACGCCGGAAGCATCCGTCGCGCTCGCCAGCTGTCCGCGCGCATCGTAGCGCCACTGCATCAGCGGCCATGTCTGGTTACCGTCAAAATGGCTGGCAGCGGTCACGCGCTGCGGGAAACGTTCATCTTCATAGCGCAGGGTGACATCTATCGCCCGCAACTCATCGTGCAGACCGACCAGCCTGCCGTGCTCATCCCACTCCGTCAGCAGCGCGTTGCCGTATTCGTCGCTGAGAGAGGCCAGACGCAGGATAGATGGCTCCGCCCGGGTTGGTTTATACAGACGCCACACAGCGCCGTCATCGTCGGCAATCGCCACGTCGCCGCTCTCATTGCGGCGGATAATGATGCCTTCGCTGATGCTGTAAAACGCGCGGTCAACCGGCGGCAGCTCAAAAGTCAGCTCTCGTCCTGTTTCATCGAACCAGGTGGCGTTGTTCTCTTCCAGCGTCAGATAGCTGTCAAAGGTGGTAGCCCAGCCCAGGCCAAACAGCCCTTCGCGGGTGGTCAGGCTGTTATAGCTGCGCTGCCAGCGAAGCGGGAAACGCCCCGGCAGCGAGAAGTCGAGCTCGTCGTCGTCATTCAAGACCTTCACGCCAGTGGCGGCGTGAACCGGATGCGAGGAGCCAAACACGGCATTGACGGCCATATCGGCCAGCATCCCGCCGCCGGCTGCCGCCAGCGCACAGGGCATGTTTTTCAGGATCTTGCCCGGACGCCCGCGCAGCAAGGATAGCGCAATCATCCCCAGCGCCAGCCCAGGCGTTTTGCCGCTTTTGATATCGCGGACCGTCAGCGTATCGCCGCCAATGATCACGTTCGGGGAGACATCGTCGGAAACGGTGCCTTCGCAGGTGGTGCGATCTTTCGCACGCACAGCGGGTTGTCCGTTGATGAAGACGCTTTTGGAGCCTTCTGCCAGATACTGCGGCCCGGAGTGTTTTTCGCACGCCACCTTGTCTTCTTCCAGCGGCGAAGTCCCCGCAGCGGCAGATGCCACACTCGGCTGCCACATTTCACTGCCGAACTGTCCGGCAGCGGAAAGCAGCATGCCCGCGTAATCGGCAAAGCTACCCGGGGACTGCGGTTCGGGCGAAGGGGTATCCGCGGGCGTCAGCGTGCCCGCCGCGCGTGCAGCAGGGATCGCATTCGTCAGAACGTTATTCGAGCCAGTGGTGATTTTACCCGCAGGCGATGGCGGGAAAAGTGCATTACCCAATCCCTCCGCAGCGTTGCTGATATCGTCGGTGATGCCCGCCACGTTTGCCAGCACCCCGCCAATGATACCGCTCAGCAAACAGCTGGAACCAATCGCCGCCACGCCTGCGGCAGCAGCCCCCGCCCCCAGCAATGGTGCAGCGACGGTGGCTGCCGCGCCCACCGCCGCACCGATCACCGCATAGGCGGCACCTTCCGCCACAATGCTGGTGATGTCAGCAAAAATGCTGGAGTGAATAATCTCATCGCCCTTACGGGCCGCGTTGTTATCGCTCATGCCTTACACATTCCGGTTGTCGTTTAGCGTCAGACTCTGCTTAAGCGCGCTCCAGCGCACCTCGTCCTCTTCGGTGAAGGCTCTGAGTGCCGAGAGGGTAAAAATCATCAATACCGGTTTGCCCGGTGTCTGAACGGCCAGCTGTTTTTGCCACAGGCGCTGGCCATTACGGTCAAAGGTGGTCTCGACTTCCAGCCCGTTAATTTTTCCGTCAGGCCCGGCTTTTACGTTGCGGAATTCACTCTGGGCAATCTCACCCATCTGAGGACGCAGAGCATCCCACTGGCGGTGGAACTCTTGTTCGTAGTTGCTGCCATCCGGGATAACGCCGCGACTGACCACCACGGACAACCCACTTTCGTCATCACGAATAATGTTCATGCTGTTATCCTGCCAGGCAGCAGGGAATAGGGAAAACGAACCTTCCTGAAGGGTGTATTTCATAAGTGAACTCGGGATGATGACTATTGAGAGAGGAATGGCCAATTCACGCTGGCCTGCTGGCCTGCTGGCCTGCTGGCTGGCTGGCTGGCTGGCTGGCTGGCTGGCTATTTTATTTTGTGAGCCAATGACCTGACTGGTCGACTAAAATATGGCTGCCTTTGCTGACAATAAATTTTACGGTGCATAATCTTGATTAGTTCATCGTTGCAAAATGCATCGTCTTGAATCTGGCGGCCCATTGCCGAATATCGGCATGAATATCCGGACTATTATCAGATGACCGATAATGAATAACGTCAGACTCCGGAACCACCCAGGCCGCAAAGATTTTGCCGTCAGGATTGATGACCAGAGCTGATGCGTTCTCCTGATAAAGATCTTTTAGCCAGCCTTCAACAAACAATCCGCCACCTGGGGTGGTATGCGGTTCACCAAAGACATCAAAGTTATCAATAAACGTCTCGTAATCTCGACCCAGCGCCTTCCTGAGATTGTCTGTCACTGCACTGTCGTCAACGATGCGACTTACCGTATCGAGGTTATTGTACTGAGATAATTCAAGTGCAAATGACGGTTCAACAGTGCCAGTCAATAAAGCTGCGAGCAAGGCAGCTGCCAAATATTTTCTGGTCATAATCACTCTGAAGTACCATTATCGTAATTCATTGTTATTTTTGCGATCTTGCTGTCTTTAATCTCAAAAGAGAGCAATTTCTTACCCAATTCATAGGAAACCCACCGTTCCCCGGAATCATTTTCGACCAGACCGTCACCGTATGCTTTATTCAGTTCCGTCGTCGTTGAACCCACATGGATACCACGCGGCGTTTTGATATCCGCTACCGTCAGCGTAATCTGCGACACGATATAATCATCAACGCGTCTTTCCGCTTTATCCCACCAGAGATTGGAACTGAATATTTCTAACCCAGCCCTTTGATGCTGGTAGAATTTATAATTGGTTCCGTCAAAAGGAACCTCACCAACAAAATTCCCTTCAACCGGCACCTCGATTTTACGCGCAACGTCATGAGTCCACCTGTCGCCCAATGCGACAGTATGGTCTTTTACCTGCACAGAAAAATCCTGTTTTACTAAAACCTGTTGAGCCAATACTTCATAACTGCTCAGACAGGTCAACATCAGGGCACAGCAGAGATATGTCGGGATGCACTTTTTCACGTTATTTGTCATTTAAGGAATGTGTATTGCGTTTCTCACCACTGGTGAAAAATGAAGACTAAAGCAAGAGAGTCAGGTTTTTTCATGGTGAAACCGAAGCGGTGCAGCACTCAGATTCATAACGGATAACGTTTTAAGTGAGCGGCAAGCACCGCTCCTGCCTTACTCACCTTTGGTCGTAAATTTCTCCTGCACCGCCGCATCAATATCCCCTTTATGTCCCGCTCCCGGTGCCGTGGTACCTGGATTTGTACCGGAGGTATTCAGATGCAGCTTACCGCCTGTGGTGATATAACCATCGCCCTCAACAAAGAAGTTAAACTCTTTGCCGATCAGGTTAATCTTGCCGTTAGCATTCAGCTCAATAGCGCTTTCACCTGAGACCAGCCGCAGCTTCGTCCCGGAAGCAATGACATACTGCTCTACCGCCGCATCCAGCTTGCCTTTACCCGTAAGGATTTCGGTTCCGCCTTTTACGGCCTGGATTTGGTTTGCTTCCACCCGATGCAATTCATTTTTCTTAACATAATGGCTGCGCTCCCCGCCGACGCTGTGCGTTTCATCGTTTTTAACGCTGGTATCCATATTGCGCTCGGCCTGGATCCACACCTGCTCTGCACCTGCTTTGTCCTCAAAGCGCAGAGCGTTTGCGTTGTCGACGGAACCGTCTTTCGTGCGGCTCATAAAGCCCATCTGCGTCGCTGCCGCGGGCAGCGCCCACGGTGGCATGCTCGCGTCGTTATACACACGGCCGGTAATAATCGGACGGTCCGGGTCGCCGTTGATAAAGTCCACCACCACCTCATCGCCGACGCGCGGGATTTGTACCCCGCCGTAGCCCTGGCCCGCCCACGCGCTCGACACGCGTACCCAGCAGGAGCTGGTGTCATCGCCCTTCGCCAGACGGTCCCAGTGGAATTTCACCTTCACGCGGCCATATTTATCCGTCCAGATACTTTCCCCCTGCGGTCCCACCACTTTCGCGGTCTGCGGCCCGTAGGTGCGTGGCCATGCCGTGGACTGCGCCGGACGGTAGACCACCGCCGACGGGATGACCGTGAAATCGGTACGGTGAATGGTTTCCCCCTCGCCGCTGGCATAGCGGTTCTCTTCGAGGTGGTAACCTGCGGCCGTCACCAGATACTCACCGTTATCGCTGAAGAACGGCGCGTTGGTTAACGAGAAGGTGTGGCCTGGCGCAATTCCTGCCGCCGTCGCGGTGGCCTGAATCTGCTGATGCTCCACCTGCCAGCGCTCCTGGCGGATGCGGGCATAGAACTCCGCATGCCCTGTTTCCACAAAGCGACCCGGCCAGTCGTAGACGTCGATGCTGCCCGGTTTCGGTGACGCCGGGTTCTGCTGAGCCTGGAACAACCACGCATTCGGCTTGCGGAAGTCATAATCGTCGAGGCTGTAAATCCCCGGCGTGACGCTGTCTTCCAGCGCCCACTGGCTGATGCCCTCTTCGTCCGTACTGCCGCCGGACGGTGTCTGGTGGTAAGGAATGACCTCATAGCCACTGAACGGCTGATGCTGCGTCGCGGCGTCGGTCAGCACCAGCGTATGTTTGTCCGCTTCGTGATTAAAGTGATACGCAATCCCTTCCAGCTCCATCAGACGGCTGATGAAGTCCAGACTGGACTCCTGATACTGCACGCAGTAATCCCACACCCGGTAGCTGCCGGTGAGTTTATCCTCAACGTTGACCTGATGCTCACCCAGCAGGGTTTTCACAATCTGTGGCACCGTCTGGCCCTGGAAGATTCGCAGGTTACGGTCACGTTTCATCGGCCACAAATCTGGCTCTACCGTCAACTGATAGACCGCATAGCGGGTGCCCGTCAGTTCCACGGCGCTGACCCCCACACGTGTGACTTTGCCGTTGATGTAGCGGGAAGTGAGCAGATTCTGCGTCGGAATGGTGACCGTGACCGGCTGCCCCAGCAGTTTACTGCGGTCAATGCGCGCATCCGTGCCGAGCAGCGTCAGCGTCAGGGCGAACGATTCGGACATCGCCTCGCGGCCAGAAAGTTTCCAGAAAAGAAGCCCCTCGACCGGGAGCTGAACGGTAATTCGGTTGAGCATAATCGTTAATCCATATGGCTTATGCGATGTAGATAATTAAGGCAATAAACGTACGATGATAATGTCTATTCTGAATCAGACTTGATATTCACAGAACAATATTTTTTCATTACAAATATGAGCGAACCAATTTTCACTATTTCAGAAAAAACAAACAGCGTGATATTGAGAGGGATAACACTCATTCCAAGACCGACTATAATCATCGGGAACAAGGTCACCGAACAACTCATGGTGAGCAGGCGCAGTACTTCCTGCGCCAGAGCAAACCGGACGGCATATCGGTGCGTTGTGAAAAAAAACCAGGCAGAGAAGCATAATGAAACCGGCCACAGAAGGTAAACGAGGTAAAAAAGCCCCGCCAATAAACCGTTTACCCCTCCTGCTATCAGCATAAAGATAATAACACCAAAGTTTCCGCCTGTAGAATCCCACCATGACTGAAGCAAGTGGTATGGGCCAATTGAATAAAACACAATACCAATGACATCCATAATGCCCCAGAAATAGAATATTTTATTTTTCGCGGTTATATTCACTCAATCCCTCTTTTGACCGGCTCTGGTGGCCACTTACCACCATGTCGAATAAGTGATTCTTTAATAGCAATAAGGTCTTTATACTCGTCGCTGTCTTTTTTTGTTTTTCTCAGAAAACGCTGCAACTGATTTCCTAATGTCCAACCATTATCAGCACGAATGTCAGGATCAGCCCCACGCTCCAGTAAAAGGAAAACATGATCGTAGGAATGAAAATCGAAAGCATCAATGAGCATCGTATTACCAAGTGAATCCGTAATGTTGATATTACCGCCCCGGTCAAGCATCACTTTCAGCGTCTCGGTGTTTTTTGCTTCAATTGATTGAAAAATAATGGGTTTATCAAAAACGTAATCTTTTGCATTCGGGGATAAACCACCATCCAGCATCGCCTTTATCCACTCCCCACTGTCTGCCATAAGAACAAATTCTGCCGGGCTACTTTTTCCATCAGGCCTTGGTTGAAGCGGGTCGGCTCCAGCCCTTATCAGTTCCGTCACAATCTGTAGGCGCGGTTGCGTTTTCTTATCATAGAGCGTATTCATCAGCGCCCAAAAGAGCAGCGTCATGTCCTCTTTACCAGGTTTGTTGAGTTCAGTTGTTGCCACAAGTTTTTTTACATGACTCGTATCGCCACGCTCAATTGCCTCAGCCAGAAAAAGCTGTGAACCACTGAAATAATCCCGGGGGCCCATCTCTACATCCCAATTGCAACCTGGCAAAAGGATTACTATTACTAACACGAAAAAATTTCGAAGAATCATTCGCCCCTCAGTGCTAGATAAAAGCACTATTTTACGCAGAAACTCCCTTCTGCACATATTTATAATATTTTAGGGAGTACAATTTTAGCGTTTCGGAGATTATGAATAAAATAAGATTAACCCAAACATTCGAGATACCAGTAACGCCCACCAGCAACGGGAATAATGAAACGGAACAACGGAATGATATCAATCGAAAAACTTCTTGAAACAGAGCAAACTTAACTGCCCAGTGCTTCCGTTTAAAGAAAAGAATTGCTGAGACAACAAAAGAAAGCAGAAGTCCTAGATCCAGGATAAAAAGGATCATTACGAATATGCCAGGCACTACAGCGTTGTGTGCATACCATAGATCAATAAATGATTGGGTATCCGAAATGACAGGTATTCTTCCCATTCGTACTGAGTTCACACAATAGAGTATGATGGCAAGAATATCCATACCACCCCAAAAAAAGAAAACCTTATCTTTTCCAGTCATGTCCTGCTTATCTCTTATTTTACTGGGACTGGTGGCCATTTACCGCCGTGCTTAATTAATTTTTCCTTTATCTTATTTAGGATTTGATAGTGCTCGTCATCTTCTTTTGTGTCAGTTAAAAGACGCTCAAGTTGATTACCTAAAGTCCAGCCACCTTTTCCAGGAATTGTAGGATCCGCACCACTATCCAGTAATAACAGTACATGCTCGTATTTACCGTAATCCATTGCATACATCAGTAAAGTATCTCCGAGCGAGTCAGTGACGTTGATATTTGCTCCTCTGTCAATCATGACCTTTAGTGTCCTGGTATTTTTTGCTTCAAGCGTGTTGAATATTATTGGCTTATTGAAAGTCTTATCTTTAGCATCAGTCGATAAGCCACCATCTAGCATTGCCTTTATCCATTCACCATTATCACTTTTCAGAACAAATTCAGCCGGGCTGCTATCACCTTTCTGAGTTTGCTGGAGTGGATCCGCTCCACTCTTTACCAGATCAGTTATTATTTTTAATTTCGAGACAGAATTTCGATCATTTATTGAGCATCCCACAGCCCAGAACAGCAGAGTCATATCATGTTGCCCTGGTTTGTTGAGCTCGGTTTTTGGGGCAAGTTTGTTAACTTCTTCGAACTTGCCACTTTCAATAGCCTGAGCCAGAACCAGTTGCTGGCCACCGAAGTAGTCTTGCGGATTTTGATTTGTGTTCTGTCTACATCCCTGTAACAAAACGATAAAAATCAGCATCAGACGAACAGCGAGATGCATATGCTATACATATCCTATTTAACTGGAGTCGGTGGCCATTTCCCGCCATGTTGAATAAGCGCCTCTTTAATTTCGTTGAGCTTCTTGTATAACTCGCTCCCCTCTTTCGCTCTATCCAGTTCGAGCTGCAATTGATTTCCCATCGACCAGCCACTTTCAGCTTTTATCTCAGGGTTTGCTCCACGCTGCAGCAAAAGAAGTACATGATCATAGGCTCCGTAATCAAGGGCATCAATCAACAGCGTTTTTCCTAATGAATCAATCACATTAATATTGCTTCCTTGATCAAGCATCGCTTGCAGCGTCTCTGTATTTTTTGCCTCAATAGTTTGAAATATAATTGGCTCATCAAAAATTTTATCTTTTGCATTCGGAGATAAGCCACCGCCAAGCATAGCCTTAATCCAGACACCGCTATCTGCTTTTAGCACAAACTCAGCCGGGCTACTCCCTCCATTTGGTCTAGGCTGTAAGGGGTCTGCCCCTGACTTAACCAGGATAGTAATTATTTTCAAATGGTTTGCCGTTTTTTTATCGTTTATTGAATTCATGACAGCCCAAAATAATAATGTCATATCTTCTTTGCCAGGCTTGTCTAAATCAGTCTCTGAAGCTAATTTCATCACCTCATCGACCTCACCATTCTCGATTGCACGGGCTATTGTTAGCTGTTGCCCGCTAAAATAATTGTCTGGTTTTAAATCCATATTTTGTTTACACCCCTGAACCATTAAAATGAAACCAAGCACTACCCAGCCTGTTAAAAATGATTTCACGCGCGGCTCCTGATAATAGAAATGTCTTCATCCTTCTGCTGTTCTATGCAGTCTATTGCCTGACCAATCCCATGTCGATCCAGCGGACCGCCTGTCCCACCGGGAAGATCGTGTACAACACCGGCAGCGTTAGGCATAATGGCAGAGATTTCTTCTTTGGCTATAAGTGTTGGGATGTGACCGTTCAACATTTTATAGTCTTCCACAAGATTCACTTCCTGAATTTTAGTCAGCAGTTCGCCTTCAACACGATAAGCCTGAATATTATCCTTATTACCGAGCAAGCTTCCGCCATACTTTTCAACAGTGCTTGAATGCAAACCGGCCGCATTAAAGGTCCATCCTGCTTGACCGCTCGCCACAGATGTAGCTGAAGCTAAACCACCTCCCAGAGAGTGCCCCGCAATATCTATTTTTTGACCTGATCTATATATTTGCTTACCAATTTGAACGGCTTTTCTATAATAATCAGATTCCATTCCTAATCCTTGAGCGGCATTATTTTTCCAGTCAGCCATGTTTTTCATTGGGAAAAACTCTGGCTCCCTCGAGCCTCTAAAGACTAAAGTGGGATTCATGTCTTTACCGAACACTTTGGGATCAGGCTGATAAACACGTGAAAGAAAATCAGGTGAGTTGGCCTTATCATAGAGCATGTTGCTTTTGAGACCTAATTTGTCTAACGCACTCGCATCATTACTAATATCCTTCCACCCCTCAGGCACCCCAGGCGTGGTTTCCAGCGGGTTCACGGTCTTATACACATTCTCCGCCAGTTTCGCTTTTTCTACCGCGATATTATTCGCCGCCAGGCGTTTAGCCGCAATCTGCGCGTCGGGATACACGCTATTGCTTCCCTTCGCAATCAGATCCTTACGTGCCTGCCAACGCTCTGCCTTGGTCATCTCCTGCAGTTGCGCCGCGTAGGTTTTACCGTCTTTGCCCGGTGTCGGCTTATCCGGCATCTGTGCCGTTTTGGATTTCACAACCTGCTTCGGCAGCACTGTTGGCGCAGGGCGAGAACCATAGGTTCGCACCATCGTTTCGTAACGATCGACAATGGTACTTACCGGGTACCAGCCCAGACCGTTCAACGAGGCGGCCTGCAGACGGCCATCGGCATTGATATAAAACATCTCCGTCACCGACGACCAGTTGCGATAGCTCTCGTCAATAGCAACGACCCTGCCCATATCGAGATCCTGCACAATCAGCTTACGGGTATCACGCCCTGACTGATAAGGATTCGCGCCAGTGATGGCGTGCAGCAAATCGTAGCGCGTGAACAGGGAGCGCAGCGAATTGTCAGGAACCGACATAATCCACTGCCCGGCAACGGACGGGCGGATAATTTTCGCAAAAAGCGCTGGCGAGACATTCTCGTTGAAAAGATAGACAAACTTAATGTTATACATTCGCTCCGTCCTGTTACCTGTCCCTGTCTACCTTACTTATGGATTCACCAGCCAGGTGCCAGGCTTCGCAATATCCAGCGTCTGGGTACGCGTTCTTCCGTTGCCCTGCAATTCAATCTTCACTTCACCAGCGGGCAGCTTGAGCGACGCATAGCCGTTGGTTGCCGGACGCAGCGCTTTTGTCTCGCCGTTTACTCTCAGCGTTTCGCCGTCGAGAATACGGATATAGACCAGGGCAACCGGGCTGGCGTCGACGGGCGGTGGCACCTGCTGCGCCGTCGCCTGTTCATTAACCTTCGCCGTTTCTGGCTTCACGTCTGGCGTGTTCGCGGCGGTTTCTGTCGGACGTGTTTCTGCCGGTGCCTGTGCAGCCTGCTCAGGCGCATCATGGCCGCCGCTAAACAGCATCGCTCCGGCGACAACGCCCACCAGCACACCTGCGGCAACCATCCCAGGGATCTTGTAGCGACGCCAGTCGAGTACAGAAGCCGGTTTTTCCTCTTCCACCGGAACCAGCATCGTGCCAGGTTTTTTCGCCGTCAGCACATCGTTGATACCGGCGACCGGCATCTCAATCAGCGCGGCGAACTCGTCGATTGACTGCGGACGGTCCTCCATGTGCAGCGCCAGCGCGCGGTCAATGGCCTGCAGCAGCGGAATGGAATAGCCCTGCGGCATGATTTCTACCAGCGGTTTGCAGGTGTCCTGGATAGAACGCACCACGCTGACCGGCGGCGGCGATCCCACAATTAGCGTACGCAACACCGCGCCGAGGGCGTAAATATCTGTCCACGGGCCCTGCTCGCTTTCGTTGTCGTCGGTGTACTGCTCAATCGGCGCAAAGCCAGGGCGCAACATGGTTTCCGTTTCGTCAGACAGGTTACCAATAGTGCGACGTGCGGAGCCGAAATCGAGCAGTACCGGCAGACCGTTCTCCTGAATTTGAATGTTATCCAGGGAGATGTCGCGGTGCAGATAACCCTCGTCATGGATGGTCTTAATCGCGCCAAACAACATCGGCAGCGTACGACGGATCCAGGCCTCGTTAATCAGCTCCGGCTTTTCTTCACGCAGGCGAGAAAGCGTGGTACCGCTGTAAAACAGCGTCCCCATATAGGCAGTGTCGTTTTGTACCCAAAAACGCAGCACATGTAGCAGGTTCGGGTGGTTAAAACGCGCCAGCAGACGGGCCTCCTGAATAAAGCTGTTCAGGCCTGCGGAAAAGGCTTTGCCAAAGCGCTCACTGCGCAGCACGAGGGTCATGTCATCGCCACGCACGGCGAGCGAAGAAGGCATAAATTCTTTGATAGCGATAGTGCGTTCGAGCTGATGATCCCACGCGCGATAGACGATGCCGAATCCGCCGCCGCCGATCACCTCTTTGATTTCAAACTCGTTGAAGCGATACCCGACCGGGAGCGCGTTTGGAACAGTCCGATTGTTATCATTATCCGTCATCTTTTACAGTTCTCTTGATGATTATTACGCGGCAAACTGACAGTGAAACTCGCCCTGCTCGCAGGTGACATGCAGACGTCGATACTGCTCGTCGCTGCGGCTGGCGGTAAGTAAGATCTGGCTCATCTGAGGCAGCAGGGTATTGGTCAGGATAGCGTCCACCATGCGACCACCAGACTCCACCTCGGTACAGCGCTGAACAATTTGTTCCACCACGCTGTCGTCAAACTCAGAAATAATGCTGTGATTCTCTTCCAGACGACGCTGAATGCGCTTGAGCTGCAGGCGAACAATCAGCCCCAGCATCTCGTCACTGAGCGGGTAGTACGGCACCACCAGCAGGCGGCCCAGCAGCGCTGGCGGGAATACTTCCAGCAGTGGCTGGCGAAGCGCGCCGCTCAGGGCGTCTGGCTCCGGCATCAGATCCGGATCGGCACACATGGCGCTGATCAGATCGGTGCCAACGTTAGACGTCAGAATAATTATGGTGTTACGGAAATCAATGTGGCGACCCTCGCCGTCTTCCATCCAGCCTTTGTCGAAGACCTGGAAGAAAATCTCGTGTACGTCCGGGTGCGCTTTTTCAATTTCATCCAGCAGCACCACGCTGTACGGACGACGGCGGACCGCCTCGGTTAACACCCCGCCTTCACCATACCCTACGTACCCCGGAGGCGCACCTTTTAAGGTGGAAACGGTGTGTGCTTCCTGGAACTCACTCATGTTGATAGTGATAACGTTCTGTTCACCGCCGTACAGCGATTCGGCGAGCGCCAGTGCGGTTTCGGTTTTACCGACGCCAGACGGGCCACACAGCATAAAGACCCCGACCGGTTTGTTCGGGTCGTCGAGTTTCGCCCGTGAGGTTTTGACGCGACGGGCAATGAGCTCCAGACCGTGACGCTGGCCAATAACGCGCTGGTTGAGCGTGTCGGCGAGGTTCAGCACCGCGTCGATCTCGTTTTTCACCATCCGGCCCAGCGGGATGCCGGTCCAGTCAGAAACCACTGCAGCGACCACGTTTTCATCCACCGCCGCGAACAGCAGCGGTTCATCACCCTGCAAGGCGTTCAGCGCCTGCTGCTGTTCCGCCAGTTGGCGGCGAAGCTCAGCGTTATCGTCGTCGCCCGCTGCAAACAGCGCGGCACGCAGGCGGATAATCTCCTGCACCAGGCTGCGTTCCTCTTCCCAACGCTGGGCCAGGGCTTCGCGCTTTGTTTCATACGCGTCGCGATCTGCAAGTAATGCCGTCACGCGATCGACGTCACCTGCCCCCACGCGGGCTTCGCGTTCCGCTATCTCAATTTCCACGTCCAGCGCGGCAAGGTGGCGCAGGCAGTCTTCCAGCTGCGCAGGTGGCGCGCTTTGGCTGACCGCGACGCGGGCACAGGCGGTATCAAGCAACGCAACAGCTTTATCCGGTAGCTGACGCGCCGGAATGTAGCGATGCGACAGCTTCACCGCCGCGCTGACCGCTTCGTCCAGCAACAGGACCTGGTGATGGGTCTCCAGCGGCGAGACGGTGCTGCGCAGCATCAGAATGGCTTTGGCTTCATCCGGCTCGTGAACCTGTACCGTCTGGAAACGACGGGTCAGCGCCGGATCTTTCTCAATGTATTTTTTGTACTCTGCCCAGGTCGTGGCCCCGATGGTACGCAGTTGCCCGCGAGCCAGGGCTGGCTTGAGCAGGTTCGCCGCATCACCGGTCCCCTGCTGGCCACCTGCGCCAATCAGAGTGTGGATCTCATCAATGAACAGAATGATCGGTGTAGCGCTGGACTGCACTTCATTGATTAATGCCTGCAGACGCGCTTCGAACTCGCCTTTCATGCCTGCACCGGCCTGTAGCATGCCGATATCCAGCAGCCAGAGTTGAATATTTTGCAGCGGTTCCGGCACGTCGCCGTCGGCGATACGCAACGCCAGTCCTTCCACCACGGCCGTTTTCCCGACCCCGGCTTCTCCGGTCAGCAGCGGATTGTTCTGACGGCGGCGCATCAGAATGTCGACCATCTGGCGGATCTCTTCATCACGCCCGACCACCGGATCAATTTTCCCTTCACGGGCACGCGCAGTCAGGTCCTGACCATACTGGGCCAGCGTGCCCTGTGCAGCCGGTACCGCACCGGTTGGCACATCCGCCGCGGCAGCAGCCTGCTGCGTCTCTTTGCTGTTGGCGCAAATAGCGTCGAACTGCTCAATCAGCACCTCGACGTTAAGGCGAGTAAACTGCGCAGAGATGCTTTTCAGCACGTTAGCCAGATTCCAGGTTTTCAGTATGCCGATCAGCAAATGCCCGCCACGAATACGGCTGACGCCAAACTTCAGCGAGCCGAACACCCAGGCGCGCTCCACAGCGCTGTCGATATGTTCGGAGAGATCGGAAACGGAGCTCGCGCCGCGCGGGAGTGCGTCCAGCGCGGCCACGATATCACGCGTCAGTTGCTGTTCGTCGAGACCAAAGTGGCGGATGACCTGCTGCAGATCGCCATCCTGCTGCTGCATCAGCTGATGCAGCCAGTGCACCAGCTCAACATAGGGGTTGCCGCGCAGCTTGCAGAACGCAGTGGCGCTTTCCAGAGAGGTAAATAACAGCGTATCCAGTTTGCCGAAAAGCACGGCACGGCTAATTTCTGACATGTTCGGTTCCGTTGATAACAATGCGTTAGAAAAATTATCGCTCTGCGCAATACACCAGGTCGCCACGCGGGACAGGCTGCGGCTGAAGTCCCAGCCAGGTGTTATAGCCTAATCGCCCGGCGCTGCCGAGCGTGGTGCCCTGTACCGCGTCTTCACGCAGGATCACCCGTGTTTCCCATTCAAACTCCACCCCAAGATACTGGCGCACCCAGTCGCGCAGCTCGGTGACCCACGCTTCGCCCGGCAGAAAACGGTTGTACTCCTCCGCGCTCAGCGGGCCAATGTCGATGCGAAACTTGTGCTGCACGTCGCGGACGGCAACGCCGAGAAACGCAGATTCGCCCAGACGAGGCAAACGACGTCCTTCGCCCAACTGCGCCTGCTCACGCGGTGAAAGCGGCATCCACTGCGGCACGTTGCTTATCAGTTTGACCGGCGCTTTAAAATAGTTGCGCAGGATCTTCTCCAGCCCCTCGGGATCCCGCCCGTGACGGGTCAGGTGCCCGGCGTGGGTAAAACGGGCATGCGAGCTCAGGCTGCCTTTGTCCATCTGGCCCGGCTGTCCCATACCAATCAGCGACGCCAGATACCCCTCAAAGCGCCTGTTGTCGGCGCGGTCCAGAGAGACTGCAGGCTGCGCATCCGCCCACGCGCGATAAAACAGCAGCGTCAGACGATGATGGAACAGATCGGCAAACGCGCTCAGGCTGGTGTCCTGGTGATGATGAATACGCTCGCGGGCGTACTCGGTCATGTGTACCGGCAGCGGGCCGTTAGGGCCAAACAGGCCGAAGCTGAGGATAGACACTTCATGCAGCCCGCTTTCCTCCCGCAGGCCGACCTGTGCCACCGTCGACGGCGCAAAACTCATCGACGGCTGCTGACCGATGCGTAACGGCTCAAACTTTGGCAGTGGCGCGCGTCCCAGCGGGTAGCGCTCGCCGCCCTGAGCATCAATACGCCTTAACAGCTGGAACAGATCGTAGCGCCACGGGGTCTCGCGAACGCCATGCCAGAACGTATCCGGCAGCGGCGTCAGGCGCTGGACGCGCAGCGGTGCGACAGCAACGTCACTCATAGCAGCGCCCTTTTACCCATCCGCGGAGCCCAGTAGCCGATCTCGCCGCGCTGCTGACTTTGCAGGGTGAACTCGGTGAAGCTGTTGATCGACACCAGCCGGGCAAACAGGCGCTCCAGCACGCTGCCAAAAAGCCAGGGGCTGGCACCGGAAAACGCCCGCTCATCCACCGTCAGGGTAATACCGATCCCACGGGCGAAAACGACCGGACCGGGTTCAGGAACACGACGGTGAACGGGTTCCAGCACGCAGTGGCGAACCCCTTCGACCTGACGCGCAACGGGCGTTTCTGCCAGGTTAGCATACAGCCCTAACAGCTGACGCAGCGCCGCCGCGCCCTCTTCATTTTCGCTGTCCATCAGGCTGAGGTAGTTCATCTGCAACTGACTGATAAGCCGCCAGGTACTGAACCCTTCGGCCAGCGCCGGACGCGGTGGCGTTGGGCCTTTACGCAAGGTCAGGGATTTCACCGGCATGGAGTCAGCCATAATGAATTGCCCGAGCTCCTGCTGCAGCATCAGCGGCAGATCGCGGCTGGTGCACAACACCTCTGCAGAGATGTAGCGCAGGTTTTCCTGCCAGGGTGCATGCTGTTCATCCACCAGCGAAACAAAGACCTCCGAACCGATATAACCGGTACGGGTGCCGTATCGCAGAGCATGTTCTGAGAGCACGCGCTGTTCCCGGCGCTGAGAAAAATAGGCACCGTAATTACCCGCATCGCCGCTCCAGGTACTCCAGAAAGGACGAAACGTCTGGTCGTCACGCTGGCCGTCGGCGCTGCCGAAGATTTTATTCACGGCGTAAATTTCATAATCCAGCGGACGGATGTTATCCACCACCAGATGGTATTCATGCTGACCGTCGTTGAGCTTTTGTCGCGCCGCCACTTTCGGGAACAGATTGATCACCGGCGTACAGTGCAACGCCAGATGACTGGCATCAACGACGCGCTCCAGCTGTTCATCCGATTTATCCAGCAGGATGAAAATATCAAAGGCTTTTTCGTCTTCGCAGCGCTGAATAAGCCTGCTCAGACCGCTCAGGCTGATGAAGCGGAAACGTGCCGGAAAAGCAAAATACTCCTGCAACAGGCGATAACCGTCAAAGTTACGCAGATCGTCCGGGAGCAGCGCCTGATCCGGTTCAAAGCCCTCCTGACGCAAAGCGTCAGATGCCAGCAGTTGTCGCTGCGGCTGAGGGCTGACCGTCTGGCAGACGATCCCGGCGTGGTGCTCCATCACCAGCTCCAGCAGTTTCAGCGCTTCAATGTCAGGACCGCCGAGGAAAAATTCCAGACGGTCGAAATCCAGGTGACCGAGGTTTTGCGGGCCGTCGCAGGCAATGCGGATCCGTAACGCGCTGTTGATCCCCCGTTGGCTCAGGCCCAGCTGCGCCAGCGGCAGGTCAGCAGGCACCCCGCCCAGTTCGACTTTCTCGATTTTCAGCGGCAGCAGGTTGACCTCGTGCGCAGTGGTATAGCTGCAGGTCACGCCGGTTTTTTTCAGCGCCAGGCTGTCCATCATAGTGCCGCGCGGCACGATAAAGCCTTTGCTCAGATCGCCCCGGCTACTGTCTGGCTGGATTTCAGCAATCGCCATTGAGGGGGTCGGGGCGAGATAGTTCGGTGCAATCATCTCCAGCAGGCGCTGAGAGAAGCGCGGAAACTCCGCATCCATTTTCATCTGCACGCGGGACGTCAGGAAGGCAAAGCCCTCCATCAGACGTTCGGTATACGGGTCCGCAACCTCGATGCCACGCATGCCCAGCCGTCCGGCGACTTTAGGGTAGCGTTCTGCAAATTCAGCCCCCATTTCGCGCAGGTAGGCCAGTTCACGGTTGTAGTATTCGAGCAGTTTACTTTCCATGATTACCCCGCATCTTTCAGTTCAAAATGGCCGTTTTCCAGATCGACATCAGTGCGAAACAGAAACTCCAGCGGGTATGGCACACACCACAAACGCCCTTTGATTTCGATGGACAGCACGTTGTGCAGATCCAGCGATGAGGTATCCGATACGCAGCGAACCTGCAGCCCTTGCGGCAAAATACGTGGTTCAAAATTGATGATGGCCTCAGTGAGCTTGCGCTGAATGTCGTGCCATTCGATATCCGACATGCGCTTCCCGGCCAGCGGCGCAACACCAAAGTTGATCACCGAGCGGTTGACGTGTGGCAACGCACTCAAATCACCGGACGCATCATGGTTAATGGTGTTAAACAGCCACTGCAGATCCCGCAGGACATTGCGACGCAGCGCAGCGTGGGTGATCAGATTGCTGTTGGCCGACTCGCGTTTTTTTTCCGGGTCGTTATCGGTGAGGCGATCCAGCAGTGAGGGCTGCATTTTATCGCGCGCCCCCACCTTCTCCTGCTTGCTGCGGGCTTGCCAGCCGCTGCGCAGCAGATCGCCTTCGCCAGCGGGATTACTCATCGGCTCCATCCGTCGCAAACGTCACGAGGCTTAGCGTCAGCAGCGGGCTTTCGCTTTGTTCGCTCAGCCAGGCTTTCTGCCCCATCCCTTCGTAAAGGGTGGCGTCCTCGTCGAGCGGACGCCACTCGGTGGTGCGTCCCAGCTTGACCGCATCGGAGGCATCGTCCGCAAAAGGATAGCGCGCCGGGATCTGACACACCTGTTCCGTACCGTCGGTCAGACGTACCAGCGCATGGCGCCAGACGAGATCGGTGACGCTGGCCGGGGCCTGGAAGCGGATTTCTGCGATGGCGCTAAACGGCAGCCAGAAATAGCGACCGTTCACAATGGTTTCACACACCGGACCGAGACGGGCATCGCCATCCATCAGCCAGTCAAACGTCTGTGTTTCCTCGTTTTCGAGGGTGAGGTGTCCCGGGTTTGCCTGCGCCTGTTCAAGGGCGTCCAGACGCAGTACCGCTGCTTGTTCGCCTTCTTCGCTCAGCGCCGCAGCAAGCGTGGTCAGCCACGGCCACTGGGTTTCAGGCATGGCCGGACGCGCTTGTCCCGCCATTACCTGCGCACGTTGCAACTCGCCCTGGATTGACTGCTCCAGCAGCGTAACCGTTGGCTTTGCCTGAGGCTTCAGCGCCAGCCAGCTTTTCAGTTGAGTCAGCGCACGCGTCCAGTTGCCGCTGAGGGTTAAAAACTGCACGAACGCGGCGCGGAGATCGGCATCTGCCGGACGGGCTTTGATTTCGGCTTCAAGACGTGCCAGCGCGTCGCTGAGCGACTCACCCGCCAGGTGTTGATAAAGCGTATTCATAGCCATTCCTTAATTCGCCGCGCGCCACGCACCGACTGCCGGGTCGCGCAGTTGAGGACGCAGGGTATCAATCAGAACGATATTCACCGGGGTACCGGGTGCAACCCAGGCGCTCCAGGTTTTTTTCACTGCCGCAATACGCGCCTGCAGTTTTGCATCGTCGCTGGCGGTTTCACGGGAAATCTCCACCGCTACGGTGCCGTTGCTCTTCCAGCTATTTAGGGTGTCGTCGTAAGGCAGGATCATCCAGCTCTGGTCGCTGTTTGGGGTGCTGAATACCATGCGCTCTTTGTTGACGGAGGTGATCAGCGCGTTTTCAGGGTTGGCGCTTTGATTCAGCCCCGTTACCGGGAAGCCATGAATGTACGTCACTGCCATCTCTTTCTGCCCGCCGTTACGGGACTGCGAGATGACGGCGTGTCCGCTCAGCCAGCTCCCGTTACCGCAGCGGGTGGTGTCAGTATCCGGAATAAACAGCGCCGGTGCTGAGGAGCCCCCTTCCCAGAAGGTGCGTAGGTGGCAACCATCCTGAAGGGTAAATTCCTGCCACGGCGTGCGGTCGGCGGCAGCAGTTTGGGCGGCGACATTCTGGTCCGGCGGCACTAATGCACCGCTGGCAGGGGTTGCGGTTACGGTCGCTGCAGGGGCGGACTGCTCCTGTTTCACCACCAGCGCCCAATCCTGTGCTTTACCTGCTGTGCCCTGTGCCAGCGTCGTGCCCGCCGGATCGTTAAGCGTCCAGTTGAGCTTATTCACTTTGCTGCACTGGTGTTCCAGCAGGGAGCCAAGACGTGGCACAAAGTTCTCCAGAACGGAAACGTCTTTCTTGCCATTCGCCACAATACGCAGGGCCACCTCGGGCTTACACCAGCTCTGCGGCGTGTTGTCTTTGATGTTGTCGATCCAGATATCCAGCTTCTGCGCAGGTGACTGCACAATGCGGAAATTCTCAGCCTGCGCGGTGGAAGCCACCGTCAGAAGTGCCAAACCCGATAGCCAAAGTTTCATATCGTTCCTTGTGTGTCTAATCAGTTCCGCAGGGAAGAAATTGTGCTGCGTCAGAGAGTGTGTGCAGCAATGTGGTGTCCTGAGGGTTGCCCATCCATACCGCCAGGGCGGTATAGTTATCCTGCGCATTCCCCTCCTGCTCGGCATTCTTTTGAATAATTTGGTTCATTAAGGTCAGCCATTCTTGCGGCGTGTTGACCATGTGTAGCGATTGTTTCATCTGCTCTTCGCTGACGCCATGCCAGAAACCGTCTGTGCAGAGTAAAAAGGCATCGCCGTCTTCAACCTGAACCACGTCGCTATAGCTCGCTTCCGGTCCACCGTTTTCAATCCCCAGCGCCAGATACAGCAGGTTGCTGTTCAGGTTGTCAGTCTGGTGTCCTGCGTCTTTCATCTGTTGCACCAGGCTGTGGTCGGTGGTGACATGCCACAACCAGCCCCGACGAAACAGATACAGACGGCTGTCTCCGGCGTGCGCCCAGTACGCCAGACCGTAATCCCTGTCAATAAACAGGCTGACCAGCGTCGTGCCCATCCGGCGATAGTCCTGTACCGCCTGCTGTTCACTGAGAATGGTGCGGTTCGCCGTTTTCACATAGTCACGTATATGCTGCGCGTTGAGGTGCTTGTTGCCATCGAAGCGGGAGATAATGCTGTTGCGGGCCAGTTCAGCGGCGACGTCACCACCCGGCAGGCCCGCGATGCCGTCACAGACGACAAAGCAGGCTGAACGTTCCCCAATGGTTTCTCCCGTCTGATCCTGGTTGCTGGCGCGCGTCCCCTGGCGGGAGAGAGAAGCCGTTGCGATATTCATTTGTCTTCCGATCCGCTCTGTGAGTCTTTGTACTGATTCACCTCCATGTCATACGCATGAAGAAAGGCTTCGCCGAACAGGGTATGGAAGTCATCCTCAATCTCACCGGCCGTCTCACCATAGCTGCGGACAAAATAGTCCCACAGGGCGGCTTTGCGGCTGCCCGGTAGCGCCAGACGGGAGGTCATGCCGTTCTGCTTCGCCTGCTCTTCCAGTTGTTCCGGGTTAAAGGACTGTAGCATCGCGGCAATAATGGCGCGGATACCGGAGATCATGCCCAGCTGATGCGCCTGCAGATCGATCAGCGCGTCGCGCACGGATTTTGTTGGCGGCATAAAGCCCGGCATCGGGGTGCCGAACATCTGGATCAGCACGGTTTTGCCGGTCGGCAACAGCTTGAACGGGTTGTTGGCATCGTCCAGCACCATGGTCATGTCGGCTTTTACGCCGCGCTTGAGGATGGAGCGCGAGGAGAGCAGCGCCACGGTTCCCTGAGAGAACATACCCAGAATCTGCCCCAGCTGACGCATATTTTCACGGTCAAACTGCGGCACCGGCTGCATTTCACTCAGGCCCATGCCTTCCAGCAGCGCCTCCAGCAGTTCACCCTGCAACACATCGCCCTTCTCGCCATTGTTTACCGTGGCGGTTGAGGTGGCAGTGTTATTGACCGGATCGATACGCAGACGGCCCTTAGGGGCCTGAGCGCTACTGCGCGTCACAGCCTGCGGCGTAGGCATCGTGAAGCCTGCATAATCTGGTCGCACGGGCGCTTCTTCTGCACGCGGTGCTTCCTGCGGCTCAGGGGCAAACAGCGGAGAATCAGCCAGCACGTTGTCTTCCTGCTCAGGTTCAGGTAATGGCTGATTGTCGATGACCTCATCCGGATGGGTTAACGGCGTGCCGCCCATCAGCCCGAGTGGGTCATCATTACGTGCAGCTGGCGCGCTGGCCTTGCCACCAAACAGGGCCAGCGGATCGAGTTCATCTGTCGCCTCTTCTTCTGGTGCGGGTTTACTCTCTACCGGCGGCACCAGTGTTGACGGGGTGACGTCATCGAAGATGCTCTCTTTTTTGAACAACGCTTCATCGCTGAACAGCGTGTCCGGATCGACATTCTTACGCTCAAGCTTAGGATCGCTGTCGTTGAACATCGCCAGCGGATCTTCAGCGTTACGCTCCGGGGCCGCAGGCTGGGAGAAGGGATCGTGCGAAGCTGCAGGCTGCGGTTTTGCGCGGTTGCTGGAGATACTGTCGGAGATAGAGAACTCCTGCATCAGGTTATCCCAGATTTCAGTTGGCACGGCTGTCGGCTCTGCTTTCGCTCGTGGCGCTGCACTCACAGGCTTCGGTTGCGGAGCGGGTGCGGGTGCGACAGTCGGACGTGCCTGCTGCTGCATGCTGGCCGCCATACGGCTCACGGGCTGCGTGTCGTGGATCAGCTCGGTCACTTCGAGGCGGTAGTCATCAATACCAAGAATGTCGCCATCCTGCAGTTCAACCTGACGCCCCCGCTCCAGCGGAATATCATTTAATACCACGCGGGTGACGCTGCCACGGTTGGTCACGCGGCATTCACCCTGAGCGTCAACGTGAACAATGGCCTGCAGACGAGAGATAGTGCGGTCATTATCCGGCAACACCAGGTTGTTATCCGTACCGCGCCCAATGGTGCCGCCCGGGGCGTAAAAATCACAGCTGCTTTGTGGCGGCTGATGACCGGGTTTTGTAGAAATAATCGTGAATCGCATGGCGTATTCCTGCTGGTATGATTAGCGCTCAAACGCTGCCGCTCTCGGAGCGAGAGCGGCAGCGTTTGAGAAATTGAATATCAAAAACTATTTAATGAAGATGATAAAATATAATCCAACAATGAGCCATAGAGTGAATATTAACGCCTGTAACTTATAACGGCGATGTAACTTTAGTATCCAACCAATTCTTTCTTCAGGTAACGACTGTACATATTTATAAGCATCTTCCTGAACAAGCCTTTCACGCGTAAATTTCATTTTAACGCCTTTATAAAGGCGAACAAACCAGATTATTTTTTGATAATTGGCCAGCGAACCAAAAAAAGAAGCATAGTCGGTTACAAGATCCAGATCATATCCCTTACGCCGATAGTCTGAAAGTAACTGATTATAATCAGCCTCGTGTTTTTTGAAATAACGAGAACTGCGCAGATCCATAATTACAACAATCAGCAATAAAACCACGATAAGTAGTAATAATAAATTCTCTATATTCACCATATTTTATCCATCATATACTCAGTCGCTCCGCCCGCTATCTCGCCACCAACGTATCCTCCTGCAGCAGCCCCGACAATGGAGCAGGCGAGCAGTCCTGCGCCCCCCGTCGCAACACCAAGCGCAACGCATACACCAGCACCTGCCATGGCTCCGTATTTACCACCGTAAATACCCCCTGCCAGGCTTGCACCAAAGCTGCTGTATTTTTTCACAGCGACTTTAGAGCAACTCTGCTCTCGTCCCGCGGTGCAGGCATTGTAAACTTCATTAGTGGTATTTGCACCTGCAAAACCTATTGCAAGCCACCCTCCCGCTTTAAGAAAGCGAGCAGCCTTAGAGGCATTATCGATATAAGTTGAATAACCACGAATTGAAGCGACTCCGGCTGTACTCCATTCATGTACAATGGATCTGCTTGACAAGCCTAATGCATGCTTCAATTCGTTATAGGGTTTCATCTTTAAGGTCAGTCGGGACAATTTGTTTAATAAACCATCCAACTCAGAAAAGAGGCGCTGACGCTCAACAAAAAACTGTTGGCTTATCAATGTCCCTTGCGCCCTGTACTGATTCTGGTAAGCCAACTCAATGGATTTAAGTTTTTTTTCTATTTCACTGAAATATTTTTCACCTGCATCAGCAACGACACCAAGGGACTTATCCATAAAATTAGTGACTGCGGCTATGGTACTAAAATGTTGGTTAAAGAAATTCGCTTCTCCAGAGTTAAGATCGGCCAGAGCACCATTGACTTTCTTTTTTGCAAGCTGTAATTGCTTAAATTGCACAGCATTATTACTTCCCGGCGCATCAAGAATCAACATCTGCCCAGGTTTTGACCACTGCATATCACTATTAACCTGCATGAAATAACGTGCAGCATCACTATTGGGATTGTTGAACAAGTGCCTTGCCTGGAAATCCAGGGTTCCTGGTTGCTGAACAATACAATATCCCGGATTAACTAATGATTGACTAGCCATGTTCATTCCCTTTGATTTTCACAAAAACGCTCACGAATAAGTAAAAACATTAAAATAAAAATGGAGTTGAATTAGTACCCAAATGTTGGCACTTCTTTAAAACGCCAACATTTGAAAACGCCTCTATTCTATTTTAGCCAGCGACAATTCACCTTTAGAATTTATACTGAGCATAAAGCGAGTCGCATATCGAATAGCGCCATTATAATTTCTCGACTTTAATACCACATCATACTCTCCTGACCGCCAGTCCACCTTATCCCATCGAAGACACTCTTCAGATTTTAGAATATGGCGGGAAGGATATTTCCCTGGAGAAAAAACAGTCTCCCATCCGTTACCTACACGTCTAGATATCGAAGGTTCATAAACTAACACAGCCTCACCTGGTTCAGTGTCATTCGAAACGCCAAAACAGGGAACATTTTTTCTAACTTAACGGTTAGACTCTGAAACTGAGCAGGATGGGATATACAGGCGCTACATGATAATACAATGGATATAACCGTTAACGCTTTTTCCATCGCAAATATACACCGGGTTGTGAACCAATCGTAATAACCGGGGAAAATTCCCCGGTCACATACGCAATTACGCTTCTTTGTTCTCTTTGATGTTCCAGCCAGCGCTGCTTTCAGCACCTTTACCACCAGACGTGGTCTGCTCCCAGTACTGCTGTTTCACTTTCGCAGCCTGGAATGCGTAGGTCACACCAACGGTATCGCCGTTATCTGCACCGGTGTACTGAACAGACGTTACCAGCACGTCTTCCAGCGTGATGCGGGTGTACTCCACCTGCTGGCCGCCCGCTTTACAGACGGACAGCTCAACTTTGGTCAGGTGTTTACCGCTGGCGCAGTGTTTCAGGATAGCGGTGGTGGATTTGTCGATCAGCGCGTTTACGTGCAGGTCGTTAAAGTTAACTTTACCGGCACCGCCGCCACCGCCAACGCTCATATTACCTGGCTGGGAAGCGCCCCAGGAGAAGGAGGTAATATCAGTCCAGCCGGTGTGGTTAGAATCTTTAGATTCGCCCGTAACACCCTCGACCTTCAGAAACATATCAATAGCCATAATATCTACTCTTCGTGGATGAACAATATTGCTTTCGAAAAAGCACTTATATGGCAAACAGGAAAGCATGGGGCTGAATAAAACCGTCCATATTTTACCTCTGCCTCACATCAAATGACCCGTGTCATTTGACAGTCTTACACTCCCCCCTGAATGAACGGAAAGAATGTGAAGTCTTTTACTACTCTGGGTTATCCTGGATCCAGCTACGGTCAGGATCGCCAATGATGACTTGCGGAACCAGTTTGTTCAGTTCGTCGCTATGATAAAGACGTAGACAGTTTAAGGTTACGCCTTTGACATCGGGTTTTCGCTCTGAATGAAAACCATTAATTTGATTTTTATATTTTTCGATGAGGGCATTCACTTTATCCGTGCCATTTTCAGCATCAAAAGGTATCCACTCAATAAATGTGCTCGCACTTCGGGCCGCATCAGCAGAAAACTGACTGCCTTTATCTGCCACCTGAGCAAGACAGCGCGCCAGAACTAAATCTTTTAAAACCTGCCGGTATGTTTGCTGCTGATAAAAATCAGGATAGTTATTTCCAGCACACACATAAAAAGTCATAAACGCGAGGAAAAAACAGAAATGTTTCACCTTATATCCTTTGCCATATGCTCAGTAGCGCATCTGCCAGCGTGAGGCACTAACTTCTCTCTTTCCATTTCTCTGCGACAACGTATATCCCTATCGCTAATGCATTAAGTCCAGCACATAAGAACCCATGCATTGCGATTCGCGGAACATCATCCGGCCAGTCAAAGATAAACAGATAGTAGCCGGATACCGCCACAAACAGCATGAATGAAATTATTAGCAACGTATAAATGGCTAAATAGCTGATGAATTTTCGTATTAACGCTTTCACAGTCAAATTCATTAGCTATCTCGTATTAACCGAAAAGTTGCCGGCCCAATGGGCCGGCTACATTCATCACGCGTCTTTCGTCTTCAGCGACGGCAGTTTTGAAACCAGACGCAGGGAAACGGTCAGGCCTTCCAGCTGGTAGTGTGGACGCAGGAAGAACTTCGCGGCGTAGTAGCCCGGGTTGTCTTCAATCTCCTGCACCTGCACTTCGGCAGCCGCCAGCGGTTTGCGGGATTTGGTCTCCTGAGAGGAGTTGGCCGGGTCACCGTCTACGTAGTTCATTACCCAGTCGTTCAGCCAGCGTTCCATCTCTTCACGCTCGCGGAAGGAACCAATTTTGTCGCGCACGATGCACTTCAGGTAGTGCGCAAAGCGGCAGCAGGCGAACAGGTACGGCAGACGAGAGGCCAGACGCGCGTTGGCGGTGGCATCCGGGTCGTGGTATTCGGCCGGTTTCTGCAGAGACTGCGCGCCAATGAAGGCCGCAAAATCGGAGTTTTTGCGGTGAACCAGCGGCATAAAGCCGTTTTTCGCCAGCTCGGCTTCACGACGATCGCTGATGGCGATCTCAGTCGGACATTTCATGTCCACACCGCCGTCATCGCTCGGGAAAGTGTGGCATGGCAGGTTTTCTACCGCCCCGCCGGACTCCACGCCGCGAATCGAGGTGCACCAGCCGTACTCTTTGAAAGAACGGTTGATGTTGGCAGCCATCGCATACGCCGCGTTCGCCCAGGAGTAACTGTTGTGGTTCGCGCCGTCGGTCTGCTCTTCAAAGTCAAAGCTGTCGACCGGATTAGTGCGAATGCCGTACGGCAGACGTGACAGGAAGCGTGGCATCACCAGACCCAGATAG
Source organism: Enterobacter sp. E1 (assembly GCF_016809815.1). Classification (NCBI taxonomy): domain Bacteria; kingdom Pseudomonadati; phylum Pseudomonadota; class Gammaproteobacteria; order Enterobacterales; family Enterobacteriaceae; genus Enterobacter; species Enterobacter sp. E1. The sequence goes on from NZ_JAFBJM010000004.1 coordinate 351,239, forward strand.
CGGGCATCTTCGGATTCACGCAGTGAACGCCAGGCGGCGTATTCGGTGTTCTGGAAGATCTTGGTCAGGTCGCGCGGGTTAGCCAGTTCCTGCCAGGATTCCATCTGCATCACGCCCGGTGCGGTACCGGTGATAAACGGACAGTGCGCCGCAGAGCCGATGCGCGCCATTTCACCCAGCAGCTCAACGTCCTGCGGGCTGTGGTCGAAGTAGTAGTCACCCACGATGCAGCCAAACGGCTCACCACCAAACTGGCCGTACTCCTGCTCGTAGATTTTCTTGAAGATCGGGCTCTGGTCCCAGCCCACGCCTTTATAGCGTTTCAGGGTGCGGCCCAGCTCCTGCTTGGAGATGCTCATAAAGCGGATCTTCAGCATCTCGTCGGTTTCAGTGTTGTTCACCAGGTAGCTCAGACCGCGCCAGGCGCTTTCCAGCTTTTGAAACTCGTCGTGGTGAATGATCTGGTTCACCTGCTGAGACAGCTGTTCGTCGATACCGGCAATCAGGTTCTGAATGGTGCGGTAGGTGTCGTTGGAGAAAGTGACGGTATTTTCCAGCGCCTGCTGCGCCAGAGTTTTGACCGCGCTTTCTACCGCGGAACGCGCCTGATCGGTTTTCGGGCGGAACTCTTTGTTCAGCAGCGCGCTGAATTCATCCTGGCTGAACGCCTGACCCGCCTGCTGCTCATGTTGTTGAGTCTGGTTGCTCATCGATTATTCCTCGCTACCTTTCGCACTTTCGTCATTTTTCGGCAACTGGCTCAGGGATTTGAGCAGCGTCGGATCCTGGAGAATTTTCGCGATCAGCTCTTCCGCACCGTTTTTGCCGTCCATGTAGGTCAGCAGGTTGGAGAGCTGTGTACGGGCTTCCAGCAGCTTGTTCAGCGGTTCAACCTTGCGGGCCACCGCATCCGGCAGGAAGTCGTCCATGCTGTCGAAGGTCAGATCGACATTGAGCTTACCTTCGCCGGTCAGGGTGTTATCCACCTGGAACGCCACACGCGGCTTAAGTGCCTTCATGCGTTCATCAAAGTTGTCGATGTCGATTTCGAGGAATTTACGCTCGTCGACGGCCGGCAGGTTTTCAACCGGTTTGCCGACCAGATCGGCCATGACGCCCATCACAAACGGCAGCTGAATTTTACGTTCTGCACCGTAGATCTCTACGTCGTACTCAATCTGCACGCGGGGGGCACGGTTACGTGCGATGAATTTCTGCCCACTGTTACTCATTGCCATGATGTTCTCCATCAAAGATGCGCGGTGAAGTTGAAACGGCAGGCTCCATGCCTGTCGTCATAATGCCTGGACGCGTTATTCGCGGCGTCCAAAGATGTTTTCCAGTTGGTTAACGCCGTCCGGCGCCAGGTCGCGAATAATGTCCATAAAGTTGAGTTCTGACAGCCGCTGTACCCGTTCAATCATCAGCGGCGCAGGGTGGCTCGGTTCGTACTGCGCAAAATACTGCTTCGCTTTTTCCAGCATCAGCTGCGCGTCGGCGCGGCTGGTGACCTGCACACTGCGCCAGTCGGTGACCTGCTGAACGGGCTGTGCTGCTACCTGTTGCTGCTCAGCATGTTGTTCAGCCTGCGCTTCACGGTTTGGCAGCAGCTTGCTGATGTCGGTCACCTGACACGCGCTGGCGACCAGCCCCACGGTTTTCAGCAGCTGCTCCATTTCGGGTACGCCGCTTTCACCGAGATACCCGGTGAGGAGATCGCGAATGACCTGCAGCCGTTCGTGAATGACGATAACCGCGGCGGTACCCGGCTGGTCGCCGCGAGCCAGTTCGTCAATCAGCCGTGGACGACCGCCCGGATAATCCGGACATTCGGTCTTGCTGCCATCCAGCAGCGCCTGGGCATCCCGGAGCGAAATTTCATCGCCGTTTGAACGCAGCAGCGAAGCATTACGCACGGCGACGGTGAGGTCAGATTTATCGCTCAGCCCTGCCAGAGCGTTAATGCGATAGAACGGATCGGTTTCGCCATACTCTTCCAGCAGCGGATAAAGCGGCTCCCAGTAACGGCTGATGGCCTCCTGCACCAGCAATAGTCCGTCTGCGTAACCTGCCAGCCCGCGACGGCGGGTCCAGGCATGCGTGAGTGCCAGCAGTACGCGAAGATCTTTGGTGCGGGTCAGCAGGCTGGTGGCGTATTTTTCAACCGTGTTCCAGTCAGCAGGCTCCGCCGGGATAATGGTGTCGCCAAACTGCTGTTCTGCTTTCCCAAGACTTGCCTGATTCATAATCTGGAAGTCGGCGTCGTACTCCAGGTTTTCGCCGCAGGGCTTGTCGGGGCTTATTGGCGCGAGAAATTCTTCGATATTCATGAGATCCCTGCTTATTCAAACATGGGCGGATAGAGACCGTGACGGCCCGGGCGGGCGCCCCCTGCCGGGTCGAACAGCAGGGTGAAAAGCTGCCCGGTAAAGTTACCGCTGTGAACATGGGTGTACAGCGGATAACCATCGCAGCGGTTAGTCCACCAGTAGCTGGTCTGGCGCAGCGGATCAAAGCATTCCGCGGCCTGGGGCCAGCCCAGCGTGTTCTGACCGTCTTCGTCATAACCAATCACATCAAGGATGTCAGAACGCTTTTGCGGCTCAACGGGCTGCGGCGCCGGAATGGTCATCAGCATCTCATCCAGCTGTGAGGCGGAAAAACTATTGCGCACCGCGTGCAAACCCAGGCGCCCAATCTGCTGATACCAGCTTTCAGCCTGGCTGAGCAGGCTCGTCGACCACTCTGTCGGGGCGAAGCTCAGCTGAAGGCAAACCGGGTATTGTCGACCAACGCTGTCGCGGCCGGGCAGCAGACAGCCCATCTGGATCATCTGGCTACCCAGCATCGGGGGGACAACAAAATTCCAGACCGGCGCTTTGTGAAACTGGCGCTCGCCGCTGCGCTGCTCTTCCTGCTGCCAGGCCAGCAGGCCAACCTGGAACCAGTGTGACCACTGGCGCTGTAAAGTGTCAGGAAAGCGACGCTGCAAAAAATCTCCGGCGCTGGGTAACTTGCCATACCAGCTGTAGCGGTTCATCGCAGGGGTATTCGTCATACGGCTGTCCTTGCGGTTATGGGCATGAGAAACGAGGAAGCTGGAACGGGTTGCGAATGCTGTTTGGCGCAAACTCCAGCGTGACCTGATGTCCGTCGACGTTGAACGTGGCCTGGCGGCTCAGGCTACCTGCCCCCGGGCTGGTGCTCGCTTTATCGAAAAAGCGGTTTAGCGCCCAGGCACCGTTGGTCACCAGCGTTGCCGTGCTGCCATTCGCCAGCCCCAGCTGCATACGAACCTGATTGGTACCACCTGGTCCTGGCCAGTTCATGATCTGCACCGCCTGAGGACCATGACTGTAGCGCAGTTGCTGGCCATCAACGTCCAGCGTCAGGTTCAGAATGGTGTTATCCATTCGCACGGTGCGGACCGTCACTTTGAAAGACGGGGTCGTGGCGCCATTAGCAAAGAAAGCGTCGCGAATGGACTGGGCCTGCTGGAACGGTCTCAGCAGCCCTTCGCTTCCCGGCAGCGTTTTGCCGTCAATGCCCGGCATAAAGCGCCAGTTTGCCTGCGTGGTATCCACTTTATTGGTCAGATTGTCGCGGAAGAAGGCGTCCATCAGCCCGGTTCCCGGCGCAAACATACGCGCGAGATCGTCAGGAGTGACCTCGGTGCTGGCGCTGCGTACCAGCGGGTAGCGACCGGCAATCGCCTGACGACAGAATCCGCCCACTTCGACATTGATCCGCTTACGCACATTGTCCAGATCGCGGCGCTGGGTATCACTGCTGGCCCCCACCGCCATGTTGCTGAACATGGTTTGCAGCCCACCCGGCAGACGACCGGCGCTGGCCTGCAGACGGCTGATCGCCTCTCCGCCCGGTGCCGGCATGCCGCTGTTGGCGGCGTCCTGGACGGCGGTCAGGTAACGATAAAGCTCGTCCACCTGCTTAAGAAAGTCATCAAAGACGATAGTCTTACCGCCCTTCTCCAGCGGTTGCGCCAGCTCAATCAGCGGGGCGTAGTGATCGGTAACCAGTTGTTCCGGTGACTGAGCGACAACGGCAGCTTGTGACGGAGCAGAGTTGTTATTGCTGAACAGCGTTTCCAGCGTGCGGGTAGCGCGGTTGCTTTGATCTTGTGCTTTACCGGCATTGTCTGCTGCTGGTTCATCACGAGACAGCGTCAGTACCTGACTCAGGCTCAGCACCAGACGGCGCAGCGGCGAGTTTGTGCCAGAAAGCAGGCGTGCGGTGTTGATACGCTGAGAAAGGTCGGCACTGTTGTTAAGCTGAATGTCGGCGAGCCAGGGATCCCAGTTCGCGATAAAGTCACGCATGTAGAGCTGGCGCACGGCGTTATCGATCTGCTTTTTATCTTCCTGCGCCGTGGCGGCTCCCAGCACCCAGGCATCGTCTTCATGCAGGGCGGTGGTGACGCTGTCAATCTGGCCGTTAAAGCTTTTCCAGTAGCCGTCCGGGGTATAAAGCCCCGGCACACCCTCACTCACCGGCTTGCCGCTTTTACGTGAAAACACCAGTTCGCTCTGCGGTCCTCCCAGGTCGGTAAGAGAAACCGGCTTCAGATTTTCATCATGTTCCAGCAGACGCTTCAGACGACCATATACGCGGGTGGAGAGCGGCTGCTGGTTGATCAGCGCTCTTTCGCGGGTAACCAGGGATTCGTCCTGGGCGTACGGGGAGGCCTGAATTTTCGGTTCCAGCAGCTGCGTCAGATGCCATTCAAGCTGTTGCAGTTGCGCCTTCGTGACGTTCTGCGGCAGGTTGCGCTGCAGATTGAGCATCACCCACGAATGCAGGAATTTGCCGTCGTAGTGCTTTGGCTGATACAGCATTTGATAGGCTTTTAGCGCTTCGTAGCTGTATTCCACATCGCTGCCGTTGTCGTTACGAAGCCAGGTGGTGATGTGCATGGCGACGGCAGGCAGCAGCATCTGATCCAACGCTTTCTGGTACAGAGACTGCGATGCATCACTGACGTCATCCCCACGATAAAGACCCATACGGCGGGATACTGGCGGATCGTTTACATCAAACGTGTCACTCTTCGGCAGGTCCACCAGACCATTGAGCAGCGGCAGCAGATCAAACAGGTCACGCTGAGGCTGGTTCTGTAAGGCTTTACTCTGCTGATCAAGCAGCGGCACCTTCGCATCGACCTCTTCCAGATACGCCTTGTTTTTGGCGTAGCTGGTCAGCCACAGTCCACCGAGGATCACCAGCAGAGACAGCAGTGCTGCATAGCCGGACCAGATCACCGCCCGGTTGCGCAGTTCCCACCAGCGGTTTTCTCCGGCAATACCGGCTTCCTGGAAAATGACGTTTTGCAGCAGATTCTTGATGAAGAAGCTCTGGCCTTTCGCTCCTGGAATGGGTGCCTCTTTGCTGACGGCATCCCAGCTATCGCCCTCGGCACCTTCAGGTAAAGAGAGCGCGCGGTTCAGTTCGCCCATCACGCGGTCGAACGGCATGCCCTCCTGGGTCCCGCTGGCGAAGTAGATCCCGCGCGGGGAAAACTCGGTTTCGAAATTCGAACGGGCGAAGACCGTGCTCAGGTAGTCCGCCAGCAGCGGACGCAGCGCGGCAAACTCCTGCGGGAAGAGATAGGCTTCGGCGCGGGTTTTTGCGTCATGCTCTTTCAGCATGGTTTCCGGCAACCCGGCGTCCAGGCGCTGCTGCAGCAGAGAAAACTCCTGCTGGAAGTTGCCCATCAGGTCGTAATCGGCGTGTCTGGTTTGCTCCCACGGCAGCGTAAAGCCCCAGATCTGATCGCGCTGGGCTTTGTCGTAGTCGGCAAACCATGCACGGAAGCCTTTAAGCAGGTCCGCCTTGGTTACCATCACGTACACCGGGAAGCGAATGCCCAGTTGTTCATGCAGCTCAGACAGGCGCTGACGCAGATTCACCGCCTGCTGGCGGGACGCCTCGGCAGACTGGGTGAGCAGGTCAGAAATGCTGATAGTGATGATGACACCGTTGATCGGCTGGCGGCGGCGATACTTACGCAGTAACCCCATGAATTCCAGCCATTCTCCGGCATCCTGTACCTGCTCGCTCTCCTGAGTGGTATAGCGACCCGCCGTATCCAGCAGCACCGCCTCGTTAGTGAACCACCAGTCGCAGTTACGTGTCCCCCCAATACCGCGCAATGCGGTCTTACCGAAACGATCGGCCAGTGGGAACTGCAGCCCGGAATTGACCAGCGCCGTGGTTTTACCGGAGCCCGGTGCGCCAATAATGACGTACCACGGCAGTTGATACAGATATTGCGTGCTGAAGCGCTGCGTCCACTGGGCACTCTGCCCCGCTTTGCTGAAGTGCGCTTTTTTCAGCATCTGCGCGGCTTCATCAAAACGGCTGGCGAGGATCTGCTCCTCGCTGTTCAGTCGTTTCTGCGGATCCGCGGCTTCCGGTTTGCTCGTGTTCTCATTGAGCTTGTCCATCAGCTTGCGGTTCAGCCAGGCATTGTACAACCGCGGCAGGATATGGCCTTGTGCCCAGAGCAGATAGACCACAGCGATGCTGATAATGCGGTTTTGTTCAGACTCAAGCGGTCGGGTGTCCACGATGGACAACAGGGGACCGATCATCCAGATCACCGCCGCAAGCGCCGTTACGCCGAGGAAGCTCCACAGAATGCGGTTGGTCAAAATGGAAAGAAGTGTAGTCAGCATCCTTAGTTTCCTTGCGGCAATCCGTTCAGCTCAGCCTGTGTATTTTCAGGCGACACCAGCAGAGTAATTTCCACACGGCGGTTACGGGCGCGATTTTCAGGCGTCGTGTTCGGCGCCACCGGGTTAATTTCGCCCCGCCCTTCCGCTTTCACACGATCGGGCCGGGAGAGGCTTCCCTGCAGCATTTTCTGTACCGAGCGGGCGCGTTCCAGAGACAGTTCATAGTTAGAAGCAAAGCGCGCGCTGCGGATCGGTACGTTGTCGCTGTAGCCCACCACCAGAATTTTGCCGCTGACGTTATTCATCGCCTGCGCAATACGGTTAATCACCGGTTCATAGCGGTCACGCACAACGGTGGAAGCAGAGGCAAACAGCCCATCACCTTTCAGGATAACAACGCTGCGGTCCGCTTCATCTTTCACCGCGACCAGACCCGCCTCGATTTCAGGCTTCAGGAATCCGCGCAGGTTTAACACCGCAGGTACTTGGCGAGCTGGCTGCTGGATGGTGGTTTCCGGTAGCTGGGATTGGTAAATCTTCGCCAGCACCGGGCTGGTGTTGTCGCCAAGACGCCAGTTAAGGACGATGTAGAACAGGCAGGCGATAAACCCGGCCAGCGCGACACAAGCCCAGAGCGGCACCATCGGACGCCACAGTTTGCGCAGCACCGGGCGATCTTCCGGATGGGGAGAAAGCGGTGGCGGATAGCTTCCACGCACGCCGCGGATCATCTGCCAGAGTCGCTGCTTGATCGTCTCGAGCTGGGTGCGGCCATTATCCAGCACCCGATAACGCCCTTCGAAGCCAAGCAGCAGGCAGTAATTGATCATCTCCAGCAGCAGAATATGTTCACGCGGGTTCTGCGACAGGCGCGCCAGCAGCTGGAAGAATTTCTCGCCGCCCCAGGTTTCGTTATGAAACGTCACCAGCAGACCGTTGCTTGACCAGACGCCGCTGCTTCCCCAGGGGGTCAGCGCAGCCGCTTCATCCAGGGCCGTACACAGGCAGTAACGTGCCCCGACGATCACCTCATAGGCGAGGCCAGCCTGCTGACAGCGGACTTCGAAACGGCGAATTTCATCGATCAGACGCTGGCGTAATGCCACCTGATCGTCATGAGACACCGAATGACGGATCTGCGGAATCGCATTGAGCAGCGGATTAGCGGCCGCCACCAGCGGATTGTTACTACTGGCTCCGGTAATCGCGGCATCACTGCCGGTATCCTGTCGTTCCTGCATATTTAGCGCTCGCTATATTATTCTGTCGGGCTACGGATGGCCCAAAACTCCATATCCAGCCCCGGGAATTCCCCTGCAAGATGCAGGGCAAATGCACCGGACTTATCCATCTCGTGCCACAGCTCACTGCCTTTCTCCAGCTCAAAGTAGCTGTAGCCCGCATGCCATGGGATCTGCGGTGGCGCAACCGGCATGGCGCGCAGCATAATGCCAGGCAGTTGCAACTGGACCAGATCGCGGATTTTCGATACCGGCGCGATCTTCATCTGGGCAGGGAAATAGGTTTGCAGGTGTTCGCCTGGCACACTGGCTTTTACCGCCAGTACGAAACCAAACTCGCGCACCATGCTGGTTTCAGGCACCGTAGCGATGTTCAGACCGTGAGAGCGTTCGTTAAGCGGCAGCTGAATCGCGTGGTCTTCCATCACCAGCGACAGCCCCTGACGCAGCATCAGCATCAATTTACTGAAGCAGTTCGCGAGATCGTCATGATCGTAAATCGGTAGTACGTTTTCGGCGTGACGTTGCGAGGTCCAGGTGGCGAGTTCGGTGGCAAACGGCAGCCAGCTGCGCCAGAGCGTTTCCGGGTGCAGCAGCGGCAGCGTTTTTAAGTGAGAAACCTCGCCCAGATGGCGGTTCACCAGCGACAACAGCGTAAATTCGATCAGTTCAGAGGTGTTAAAGCGGCCAGGCTGACGCAGACGACCGCCAATCTGCTGACTGCGCTGCACCAGTAAGCCGTGCAGATCGTTGATCATGCTGTAGATCTGCGGGCTGTTATTGGCGTTCAGCATTGGCGGAATGTAGCTGTTATCGAGTCGCACGAGGTTATCGTTACGTTTCTCGGTCACTGCCGCCACGCCGATGGCGGTCCATTCTGCTGTCAGATCTTTTTCCAGCATCAGGGTCAGACGAAGACGGCCAAACTGGACGGTGGCATCCCCCACCGACATGGCGTTATCGTCTTCTACCTCTTGCTCAAAAGCGATGAAGCGCGCCAGAGAGGCCTGCTCTTCGCTAAAAATCACCTCTTCTCTCTCGCCACGGCGAACCGGCAGTGCGAGCACCACCTTTTCATTGGTGAGGTTGTCGGGGATTTTCAGCGGTGCAGGCCCGTTGCGCCCGTTGCGCACCTGGAAAAAGGTGCCGTCCGGCAGCAACCCGCTGCAGTAGCTCAGGGCAATGCATCCCTGACGCAGCATGGCTTCATCGAGTTCAACGTCCAGAAAGCCCCAAAGATAGGACCGCTGTAGCGCACCCCATTCACGAACATGGTTGAGCAGATAGCTTTCAGCCCGCTGAAAATGGTGTGGACGCAGGAACATGCCTTCGGTCCAGACGACCTTTTCTGCTTTCATCATGATGTGTTTCCTGTTTTAACGCGCGTTACTGACTGATGACACGAATGCCATTCACGTCGAGAAAAACGTTGGCCTGGAGTTCATCCGCGGACCATTTCCAGAACTGATAGAGATGATTTTCGCCTGGCACAGGCAGAGGGATTGAAACGCGCCATTTTTTGCCATCCAGCATTTGATATTCCGCCATCACACCGATATAGCGGGCCTCCGGAGAGCTTTGTCCGCTGAGGGTTTTCGACAGCTGTCCTGGCATCAGGAAGAACACATCGCTGTTCAGCAGATTCGCGCCAAGCGTTGCTGACGCGTTGTTCTGCAGGGAATAGAAGTCGCTGGACATGAAATCCGCATCGGATTTCAACAACAGTACCCGGACTTTAAGCGGCGCAGATTCATTGATTTGTGGATGAGCCTGAAACTGCAGATTGTAGCGGGAAGGGTCGCTGTGTGAAGACGACGTACAACCACTGACAAAGGTGAAAACCACCGCGTAAAAGACCAACCACAGCCGATGAAAATTTTTATTATTCATAAAAACACGCTCATAAAAGCCGTTTAGTTCAGGATCCAGGTACCGTTAGCGCTGTCTTTGCAGGCTTTGCTGTTGCCATCAACATCGACACAGGTTGCTTTTTTACGTGACTTAGGACGAATGGCCTGTTTACGCACGGCCGCGTCGTACTGATCGGCCTTGATAACGGCGCGCATCGGCACGTAACCAATCAGCTGGTCTTGTCCTTCATCGGCAAGCGCCATCCAGTAGTGTTCAACCTGCCCCAGCACCACGTAGGTTTTTCCGGTTTCCAGCGTACGGATAACCTTTCCGCCAAAGTCAGGACGGCTCATCACGGATGCCGGATACATGGCACGATACGGCTCATTGAGTTGGGTGAATTCTGCTGGGGGGGTAACGGCGTGACGGTGGGTTAAGGTGACGCCGTTGACCTGGCTGGTCACGATCGTATCGTCGTTGATCACAGGTTTCTGCGGCGCTTTACAGCCCGCCACCGCCATTACAAACAGAAGTGAAAACAGTACGCGCATTTTCATATGCTTTTCCGTAGCGATATTTCGATGATGAAGATGAGGGAATGAAGTTTGTTTTAAGTACAAAAGTTAAAACATGCAGGATATTTTCGGGGCGTGACTATTTTAAGGGCATAGCTACCGCACGAGCCCCTCAGAATAAGGCCCAGTGTCTTCCTGACATATTTTGACAAACAGCAAGCAAGTTTACATGAGCTTCGCATCAATTCAATATTTAACGCCCCGCAAGTGATGGTTAATGAAGCACCTGGCGCATTATAGGATTAATCTGACAAACAAAGTGGCGCAGTCTCAATGAGCTAATTATCAGGCAAACAACTAACACAACCACATGTTTTAACAAAAGAAAAACCCAAAAGAGAACCAGTTGCATTAACGCAGAAACCCTATTTTCACCACTACCATAATTAGTAGAATTTCGTTTATTTTCGGTTTGCACAGAATATATTCATTATGAATTATTTGTTGCATCGATAGAGTATGTTTATTTTTTCCAGCATGGCACCTTAAATGAGATTAATTCGGTCATTGGCAGGCGTTTAATTTCACACCCCAAAATAAGTTTGTATTTTGTATGGTGATAACTGTCTATTCAGACATCAATTGAATGAATTAACAATTAAGCATGAGTAAACTTTTATGCTGCCAGAATGTTCAGATTTTTCTCTAAACCAACTTATGCTGAGGTTTACCGCTAGCTCACCCTTCCCGCCTTTCATATGAAGTTTTACCGCTGCTACATCATTTTTTCTTCCTGCGTCATCTATCCCACCGAATGTGTGATAGATAAGATTTATTATCAAAATGATAAAATTTCGTTATAATTTCTTTAAATATTTAGATTACATCGTTGATAACTCACTGTAATAAAGAGGTATTTAAGATAAAGCGCTTTGCAACACCGTGTGCATTGATACACGTGCTGATCATTGCTTGCGCTTATTGCCTCCCACAGTGGTTTTACTGGTCCGACGGTGTATGAGTTAACGAGTCAGGAGTTGGTATGAATAAGAAAAGACGCTCAGTTCCCGGAATAAGGCACTATGACGGTCCTGCCGGAGGCTGGGGGGCGTTAAAAGCCACCGCCATCGCGGTACGTACCCAAATGGATACCTTTGATGCCCCCGCGACGCTGCTGCGTACCAACCAGCCTGACGGCTTTGACTGTCCGGGCTGTGCATGGCCTGATAAAGAACACAAATCGACCTTCCAGTTTTGTGAGAACGGCGCGAAAGCGGTGACCTGGGAAGCGACCAGCAAACGCGTCACCCCGGCGTTTCTGGCCGAAAACACAGTTACCTCACTGCTGGCTAAGTCAGACTTTGAACTGGAAGGATACGGCCGTCTGACACATCCCCTGCGCTATGACCGGGCAAGCGATACTTTCAGGCCTGTTGAATGGGACGAGGCGTTTCAACGCATCGGTGAGGTCCTGCGCGAGCTCGATCCGGATCAGGTTGAGTTCTATACCTCCGGGCGCGCCTCCAACGAAGCGGCCTACCTCTTCCAGCTCTTTGCACGTGAATACGGTACAAATAACTTCCCCGACTGTTCGAATATGTGTCACGAAGCCACCAGCGTCGGATTGCCACGCTCGATTGGTATCGGGAAAGGTACCGTCTCACTGGATGATTTCGATAAAACAGAGCTGGTGATCTCCATCGGTCACAACCCCGGGACTAACCACCCACGGATGATGGGTACCCTTCATGAGCTTGCGCGCCGCAACGTGCCGATTATCGTCTTTAACCCGCTACGCGAACGCGCTCTGGAACGTTTTGCGGACCCGCAAAGCGTCATTGAAATGGCGACCTACAGCTCGACAGATATCGCGTCGACTTACTTCCAGGTGAAGGCCGGAGGCGATGCCGCCGCGTTAAAAGGTATTGCTAAACACCTTCTGTACATGGAGGCCGAACGCGGTAACGTGCTCGACCACGCGTTTATTGCCGAGCACACCCAGGGCTTTGAGGACTTTGCTGCCGATATTGCCCATACGCAGTGGGACGAGATCGAGCGAGAGTCAGGGTTAAGCAAGGCGGCCCTTAAAAGCGTGGCCGACGCCTATGCGAAATCCAGTGCCACTATCATTACTTACGGGATGGGGATTACCCAGCACAATAAAGGCACGGCTAACGTCCGGCTGATTGCAGACCTGCTGCTGATGCGCGGCAATATTGGCAAGCCCGGCGCGGGGATCTGCCCTCTGCGCGGTCATTCAAACGTGCAGGGGAACCGCACCGTCGGGATTAGCGAGAAGCCGACACCGGCATTTCTGCAGCGTCTGAAAGACGTTTTTGGGTTTGAGCCCCCTTCCCACCACGGCCATGATGCGGTGCAGGCAACGCAAGCCATGATCGACGGCCGCGCGAAAGCGCTCATCTGCCTCGGCGGTAATTTTGCCGTCGCGATGCCCGATCACGAGCGCGGTTTTCCGGCGATGGGGTCACTTGAACTGAGTGTGCACGTCGGGACCAAGCTCAACCGTACCCATCTGCTGGTCGGTAAAGAGACGATTATTTTACCGTGTCTTGGTCGTACAGAACTGGATGTCCAGGCCACCGGGCGTCAGTCCATTACCGTCGAAGATTCCATGTCGATGGTGCATGCCTCTTCAGGCAAGCTGAAGCCTGCTTCTCCCCTGTTGCGGGCTGAACCGGCCATTGTCGCCGGCATGGCGAAAGCCACTCTGCAGGCAACCCGCGTGGACTGGATGACGTTGATTGAGGATTACGACCGCATCCGCGATCTCATCGAGCAAACCATTCCTGGGTTCGAGAATTACAATGCGCGGATCCGCGTTCCCGGCGGCTTCCGCATGCCGCTACCGCCAACGAAACGTATCTGGCCAACCGCAACGGGCAAAGCGATGTTCTCAATATTCGACGGCGTGCATGAAAATGCCAGTGGTGAAGGAGAGCATGTTCTGCGTCTGATCACGCTGCGCAGCCACGATCAGTACAACACCACCATTTACGCCCTGGACGATCGCTACCGTGGCGTTTTTGGCCGCCGGGATGTGCTGTTTATGAATGAAGATGATATGGCACAGGCCGGGCTGGAACACGGCGATCGCGTGGATATCGAAACCGCCCTCCCCGGCAGTGTTCAGCGTCTGGAAGATATTACCGTTGTGGCATACAGCATCGCACAGGGATCTGTCGGGGCGTACTACCCGGAAGCCAACGTGCTGGTTCCACTCGATTATCTGGATAAGGACAGCGGTACGCCGTCCTATAAATCGGTTCCGGTTCGCATCACCCTGCGCTCGAAAGAGATCCGCATACTGTAAGGCTGTTCGCGCCGAGTAAACGATGGATATAAAACAGCTAAAATATTTGATCGCGCTCGATCAGACCCGCCACTTTGGTAAGGCGGCCTCGCAGTGCAACATCACCCAGCCGACGCTCTCCATGCGCATCCGCAGCCTGGAAGAGGAGCTTGGGCTGGTGCTGATTGTGCGCGGGCAGCGCTTTGAAGGCTTTACACCGGAAGGTGAACGCATTCTGGCATGGGCGCGTGCCTTGCTTGCTGCCCATGACGGATTACAGGCCGAAGCCGCGCTGTGCAAAGGCCAGGTGGTGGGTGAGTTACGCCTGGGAATGGTCCCGCTGGCGAGCGTGGACCCGATGACCTTTATCCGCCTGTTGACGCAAAAATACCCGGAACTGACTTACAGCCTTTATTCCATGTCCTCGGCACAGATCGCCGATGGCGTCAGCCGCAATCAGCTTGAGCTGGGTATATGCTACCTCAACAGCATCGACACCAGCCTGTTTGACATTATCCAGCTGCCAAAAACGAAGATGGGCCTGCTGCACGATACGCGTCACTTTCAGTTGGATCAGGACACGCTGACCTGGCGCGACCTGATGGATTTTCCGCTGGGGTTCCTGACCAAAGGGATGCACTACCGGGCGCATATGGAGGCCAGCTTTAACGCAGCAGGGATCGAACCCAAATCTGTTTTTGAAAGCGACTCCACGTTCCAGATCATTCAGGCGGTGCAGAGCGGCGTGTGCTGCGCCGTGATGCCGCTGAACAACGGGCTGGAAGACCTGAACAGCAATTTCAGGATAGTCCCCATCACCGATGCAAACATTGAGGCGCCCGTCGGCCTGATTATGCGCAGACAGAAGCCCGTCTCCTCGCTGGCGCTGCGCTGTTTTACTGACGCTCAGGAGATTTTTCAGGCAGACAATGAAGCGTAAGCCTGGCGTGTCACCGCGCTAAAACCGCCGATCAACACCGCGGCGCAAACGTCCCGATTTTCCGGTGATTCCACCAGCGCGCGGAGCGCATCGCGAATGGCGTTAAGCGTTTCAGGCGAGGTGTTATGCGAGGTGATCAGCGGCAGCCCCGGCGTCAAAGGGGTACGGTCAATGACCGCGAGCCCCTCAAGCCATTCCGGCTCGTGACGCTGGAGCAGCGCCCAGGTCACACAGTCGATGGCCGCGATATCACCTTCTCCGCGTTTGACATCAATCAGCGACTGGCGATGGCTGCCGCTGAATGTTGTTTGTGAGAAAAAATTGTCGTCAGCCACTTTTTTTCGCAGCGCACGGTAGCCGGACTGCGAGTCCGCGGAATTACAGACCGCGCGACGACCGCGAAAATCAGCCAGCGCGAGATGCCGATCCTCCGCACGCACTACCAGAAAACTGCGGTACTGGATCCCCTCGCAGCCCGGAGCGGTGTAGTGAAAACAGCCGACCACCTGCACGTCCGGTAGCAACGTCACCAACGGATAACCACAGGTCTGGCTGAGGATAAGCTCAGGCTGTTGCCAGTGGGTCAGCAGATTGGATTCCGGCCAGCCGGGGACACGGTCAACGGACACACCACGTGCGACCAGCAACCTCTTTACCGTTAGCCAAAGCGCGCGGGTATTGGCTTGATCCACGGCATACATGGGAAATGCCAGCAGGTTACTCATCATTTGTCCTTTGTTGGCTCCCCGGATGAACGGTAACGTTAACGGGTCTTCTCCAGAACTGGCGGAACCATTCGCCATAGCCCATAACGAGAAAACCACGATTTCGCAGCCGATACGCATCCTGGTTTTGCTGGTAGATCGTCTTCAGTCCATACCAGGGCACGCCCGGTAAATCATGATGTACTGAATGATAGTTGAGATTCAAAAACAGTACCCGCCAGAACAGCCCGGCCTCGTTAATGACGGAACGTGCGAGCGGGTCATCCGCCGCGCGATGTTCGAAAAACGATCGAACCTTGGTCAGCGCCAGCGCCGGATAACTGACCGCCAGTACAAACCAGACGGGTGAAAAGCCGGTCTGCGTCATCCAGGCGAAGAGAGCCACCAGCAGCAAACCGTGAACCAGCCACATTGATATTGCCCGCAGTTGAAAATGGCGAAATGCCGCCACGGCACTGCCCAGTGTCTGAACGATATCCAGCAGCGGCGCTAGCACTATCCGCCCGGTAAAGGTATTCCGCGCCTGGATCACGCGCTTCTGCCAGGGGGAGAAGCGCGCCCAGCTCTCCGGCGTAAAATAGTACGACTCAGGGTCATCCACCGGATGGGTCAGGCTATGGTGCCGATGATGGGCAAGATGGGAGTCCCGGTACAGGCCGTACGGGTACCAGACCGCCAGCGGGAGCGTGCCAAACAGCTGGTTAAGCCAGGCAAAACGCGTGGGATGCCCGTGGATCAGCTCATGCTGCAGGGACATGTACCAGGCGGTAAACCCGATGAGCAGCAGCGTGGCGGGCAGCAGGCCGAGCGTTTGCCAGAACGTCAGCGTGGCAAACCAGCCTGCATAAATAGTAACGATCAATAGCCACGTGGGCAGTTCGCTTCGCCATATAAAACCCGATGCGAGATGACGGATTTGTTCGCGTTGTTGCGGATGTAAATAGAGGGAGTTTCGTTTACCCATTCCTTCAGACGCCGTTTCGCCAGAGACTGTGCCCTGACGATCGGGGATAACGTCTGAAATAACAAAGAACTTAAATCGCTTTGCTTTGCCATAAACGCGGGCAGGCTCCGCCGCTTGACTTATTCTGTAATAAAGGTACTTTTCAGGACATGAAGAAAATACTGATTATTGTTCCTGACGGCGGCATGCTGTTTGAAGCCGCCGGTATCGCTGACATTCTGATGCAGGCCAATCGACTGCATCCGGAAGGTATTTCGCGTCCCCGCTATCGCATTATCATCGCCACCACTCAGCCCCATCAGGTGATCCACGGTCAGTCTGGCCTGAATCTGCTGGCAGACTACCGTCTGCCGGAGCTGGACCCGCGTGAACCGCTGGATACGATTATCATCACCGGTCGCGGTATGAATGAACAGGAAAGTATCGCTGTAGTGGACTGGCTGCACCTTGCTGCGCCGCATGCGCGGAGGATAGCGTCAATTTGTGGCGGTGCGATGCTGCTGGCCCAGACGGGATTGCTCGATGGTCGTCGCGCGACCACCCACTGGCGACTGCTGGAGACAATGCAAGCCCAGTATCCGGCTATCAGGGTCGAAAGTGGTCCGCTGTATGTTCAGGATGGTCCTGTCTGGACCTCTGGCGGCGTAAGTTCCGGGTTCGATCTGACTCTGGCACTGGTGGAAGATGACTATGGCTTTACCCTCGCCCGCGACGTGGCGCAGGATATGGTGATGTATCTGCGCCGCCCCGGTGGGCAACTGCAGTTCAGCCGTTATAGCCTTCAGCAACCCGGCGATTCTGGGCCGCTCAGTGCGTTGCAAACCTGGATCCTGCAAAACCTCACGGAAGACCTGTGCGTGGAAAATCTGGCCGGGAAAGCGGCGATGAGCCCGCGCAATTTCACCCGTGTGTTTACTCGTGAGACCGGGGTTTCTCCGGCCCGCTACGTCACTGAAGCGCGTCTGGCTGCCGCCCGACAGATGCTGGAGCAGACCCGGGATCCCCTTGAGCTTATTGCTGAGCGAACCGGGTTTGGCAGCAGTATTAATTTGCGACGCGTGTTTGAGAAACAGCTCCACCTCACACCGGGTGAGTACCGCCAGCGCTTTCATTGCCGGAAAATGGCGTAATCTGATCCTTTTTTGTCGTTTACGCCATTCGACCTGACGCCTACAGTGACTCCAGACAACACAGATAAGGAGTGCACCATGGTTAAGGTCGGTATTAACGGTTTCGGCCGTATTGGACGTAATTTCCTGCGCGCGGCGCTGGGCAACGCGGATCTGCAGATCGTGGCCATTAACGATTTGACGGACAGCAAAACCCTCGCCCATCTGCTCAAACACGATTCCCTTCTCGGTACCCTGCCGGTTCCCGTTGAAGCGGCTGACGGCGCGTTGCAGGTGGATGGTCAGCGAATTACCGTATACAGCGAACGCGACCCGGCGAATATTCCGTGGCGTGATGCCGGTGTTGACGTGGTAATTGAGGCCACCGGCTTCTTTACTGAACGGGAAAAAGCGGCTGTGCATATCACCCACGGTGGCGCTAAGCGCGTTATCATCTCCGCTCCCGGAAAAAACGATGATCTGACGATAGTGATGGGGGTCAATCACGAACAGTACGATCCTGCCCGGCATGTTGTCGTAAGTAACGGGAGTTGTACCACTAACGGCCTGGCTCCGGCTGCGCAAGTGCTACATCAACAGTTCGGGATTGAACATGGTCTGATGAACACGACCCATGCTTATACCAACAGTCAGGCGCTGCACGATCAGCCTGAAAAAGATCTGCGCGGGGCACGTGCTGCAGCCCTGTCAATCGTTCCGTACTCCAGCGGTGCGGCAAAAGCGCTGGGGAAAGTCATCCCTTCCCTGGACGGTAAACTGACAGGCTACTCCCTGCGCGTGCCGGTTCCGGTGGTGTCGATTGTGGATTTAACGGTAACGCTAAGTCGTAACGTGACTGTTGAAGAAGTGAATGACGCGTTTCGTCACGCTGCCGCCAGCGGGCCACTGAAAGGCATTCTGGGATATAGCGATGAACCGCTGGTCTCCAGCGATTACCAGGGCGACCCACGCTCCTCAATTATCGACGGGCTTTCCACGCTGGTGATTGGCGGGAATATGGTGAAGATCCTGGCGTGGTATGACAACGAGTGGGGATTCTCAAACCGCCTGGTAGATCTGGCTTTGTGGATGGATAAGAAAGGGTTGTAACTCTGAAGCCGGGTAGCGATAACGCTTACCCGGCAAATTAATCACTCCGCCTTCACTCTCACCCCCATAAACACAATCACCATCGCCGTCACCAGCAGGAAACCACTTCCGGCAAATACGCCGCTGGCACCGTTGAGGTCAAATACCGCCCCGCCCCCGGCCGCACCCGCACTGATTGCCAGCTGAATTGAGGCCACCAGCAACCCCCCTGCACTTTCGGCTTCATCCGGAACGGTGGTAGCAAGCCAGGTTGACCAGCCCACCGGAACCAGACCAAACGCAAAGCCCCACAACGCAACCAGGAATCCATCCAGCATCGCCAGATGACCAAACGCCACCATCGTGAGGGCGAGTACGCCCATCGCAAACGGTACCAGCGCCAGCGTCAGGCGCAGATTACGTGCCAGCAGGTGCCCGGCGACAGAGGTGCCCACAAAATTGGCGAGTCCAAAACCCAGCAGGATCAGTGAAATACTCTCAACGCTTACCTGCCCTACTGTTTCCAGGAACGGACGCAGGTAGGTAAAGAAGGCAAAGTGGCCGCTGAAGATCAGAATGGTCGCCAGCATGCCGCCGATCATCCCCGGACGACGCAGCACGCGGAACAGCGTACTCAGGCTACCGCTGCTCTCCGGTTTCATGGAAGGCAGCACCCAGAGCTGCCACAGCAGCGCCAGCATACTTGGCAGAATGCAGAGAATAAAGACGTTACGCCAGCCGATCAGGCTACCCAGATAGCTTCCCAGTGGTGCAGCAACTACGGTGGCAATTGATACACTGGAGAAGATCACCGCCAGCGCTTTCGGCACTTTATCCGCAGGAACCAGACGCATCGTCGTGGCCGTCGACATCGCCCAGAATCCGCCGATGGCAACCCCCAGCAGCAATCGCCCCATCAGCAGGACGTGCAGGTTGGGCGCAAAAGCCACCAGCAGGCTGGAGATGATTTGCAGCACGGAGAAAAACATCAATACCCAGCGGCGGTCGATGTTTTTGGTGGCCGGCGTGATCAGCAATCCCGTGACCAGCGCCACCAGCGCGGTGGCGGTTACGGCCTGACCCGCCATCCCCTCGCTTACCCCCAGGCTCGCAGCCATTGGCGTCAGCAAACTGGCGGGCAGAAACTCTGCCGTAATCAACCCAAACACTCCCAGCCCCAGTGAATAGACCGCTCGCCAGGCGGGTTTTGCAGGCGCGATGGCCTCTCTCGCCGCGACACATGAATTCATCTGTTGTTCTCCCGTTATGAAAATGTGACAACTGTCGCAAAAGCATAGAAGGTTCACCCTGGACGATCTATGACATATAATCTCCACTTATTGATTATTCGTCCGGAGTTGCGCCATGACCGTACAGTCACCCGATCTGATCAGCGAACTTTTACGCGGCATGCGTTTGTCAGGTGTGAAATACCGACGGATCCAGGCCAGTGCACCGTTTGGCGTCGCGTTCCATCAGGCGCCCGGTAGGGCGCAGTTTCATTTTGTAAGCCACGGTAGCGCCCTGCTGCGAATGGAGAGCGGTGCAACGTTCGAACTGAGCAGTGGTGACGCCCTTTTTATTCCTGCCGGCAATTCCCATGCCCTGCTCTCAGACGAGCAGGCGACCATTACGCCCATTAACGCCTTTCCCAGCGAGCCCATCTGCAGCTCGGTGTGTGCCATCACCTGCGAGCCCTGCCCGGAAAGCGAGAACACCATCATCTTTAGCGGGTGCATGGATTTTGAGCTGGGCGGGATGCAGCCGCTGATCAAGGCGATGCCGGAAGTGATGATGGTCAGCCGGTTGATGTCCACCTGGCCGGAGATCCATCCGTTGCTGGCGGCGATGGAGCGGGAATCCGTGGCGCGTCAGGCCGGGTACGCGGGGATCCTGGCGCGACTGGCCGACGTGGTGGCAGCGTTAATCGTACGTGGCTGGGTTGAAGGCGGCTGTGGCAAAGCCACCGGCTGGGTGCAGGTACTGCGTGACCCACGCCTGAGCCGCGCCATTTACGCTATGCACCAGCAGCCTGGCCTGAACTGGAGCGTGGCAGACCTGGCAAAAGAAGCGGGGACTTCCCGTTCTGTATTCGCAGAACGGTTTCTGGCGGCGACGGGAACTACGCCGGCAAAATATCTCAGCGAGCTGAGGATGAGGCTGGCCATTCAGTACATTCGACACGAAAATCAGCCGATTGAAACCGTCGCGCTGCGGCTGGGATACGGCTCTCTGGCGGCATTTAGCCGGGCATTTAAGCGCATTATTGGACATGCGCCGGGCACGCTGCGGGAAACCAGCCAGACGCCGGAAGAGGCCTGACCGAACAGCAATATTTAACGCGAAGCAGGCAATATTCGTCTAAGGTTTTCAGGTGATTGACAACAGCGGTCACGCTGTTTAGTGAAGACAGGAGACGAACTAATGATAAGACCTCGTACACTACGCCCTGCGTTCTTGCCCCTTGCGTTAGGCGGCGCGCTGCTCGGCGTAACGACATTGGGTTATGCCGACGATAGCCCCGCGACCCAGACAACCTCACCTGATATCTTGCTGGGCCCTCTTTTCAATGATGTGCAAAGTGCCAAACTGTTTCCCGATCAGAAAACCTTCGCTGATGCCATCCCTAAAAGCGACCCGCTAATGATTCTGGCGGATTATCGGATGCAGCACACGCAGTCCAGCTTTGACTTACGCCACTTTGTCGAGATGAACTTCACGCTCCCTGCGGAAGGGGAAAAATATGTTCCGCCTGCTGGACAAAGTTTACGTGAGCACATTGACGATCTCTGGCCCGTACTGACGCGCACCACGGATAAAGCCAGCAACAAATGGGATTCCCTTCTGCCGTTACCCAAACCTTACGTGGTGCCCGGCGGGCGTTTCCGTGAGGTCTACTACTGGGACAGCTATTTCACCATGCTGGGCCTGGCGGAAAGCAATCACTGGGACAAAATCAGCGACATGGTGGATAACTTTGCGTATGAGATTGACACCTTCGGCCACATTCCCAACGGCAACCGTAGCTACTACCTGAGCCGCTCCCAGCCACCGTTTTTCTCAATGATGGTTGAGCTGCTGGCGACCCACGACAGCGATGCGCTGAAGAAATATCGTCCGCAGATGGAGAAAGAGTACGCTTACTGGATGGATGGCGTAGATGCCCTTCAGCCGGGGCAAGCCAGTAAACGGGTGGTGAAACTGGATGATGGCGCCATTCTCAACCGCTACTGGGATGACCGCGATACCCCGCGCCCGGAGTCCTGGCTTGACGATGTGAATACCGCCAAAAGTAACCCTAACCGTCCCGCGACGGAGATCTACCGTGATTTGCGTTCCGCTGCGGCTTCGGGCTGGGATTTTAGCTCCCGCTGGATGGACGATCCGCAAAAGCTCGGCACGATCCGGACCACCAGCATTGTGCCCGTCGATCTGAATGCCCTGATGTTTAAGATGGAAAAACTGCTGGCGCGGGCAAGCCAGGAAAGTGACGATGCCGCCAGCGCGAGCAAATACGAAACGCTGGCAACCGCGCGTCAGAAAGCCATCGAGAGCCATCTGTGGAATGATAAAGAGGGCTGGTACGCCGATTACGATCTCAAGAGCAAAAAGGTGCGTAATCAACTCACGGCGGCAGCCCTGTTCCCACTTTACGTGAAGGCGGCGGCACAGGATCGGGCCGACAAAGTGGCAGCCGCAACCTCGTCTCGCTTGTTGAAACCGGGCGGGATTTCCACCACCACCATCAACAGTGGTCAGCAGTGGGATGCGCCAAACGGCTGGGCCCCGCTGCAGTGGGTGGCCGCGGAAGGTCTGCAGAATTACGGGCAAGAGAAGGTCTCGATGGAGGTAACCTGGCGCTTCCTGAAGAACGTTCAGCATACTTACGACCGCGAAAAGAAACTGGTCGAGAAGTATGACGTGTCGACAACCGGGACCGGTGGCGGCGGAGGCGAGTATCCGCTGCAGGACGGCTTCGGCTGGAGTAACGGCGTAACGCTGAAGATGCTGGATCGGGTGTGTCCGAAAGCGAAACCGTGTGACAGCGTGCCGGAAAATCAGCCTGCGGCAAATGATGAGGTGGCACCGGTGAAAGCGACGGCGCAGTAAGTGAGTATTGCCGGGTGGCGGCTACGCCTTACCCGGCCTACGTTTTGTACTCACCGGGCTTTGCTTAGAAACTGTAACTCGCCCCTAGCTGATACGTCCTGTCACCCCCAATCCAGCAGTTGGTCGCGTCGTAGCAGGTTAGCGTCTCTTTGTTGGTGATGTTCTGTGCGCTGGCCTTAAGCGTCAGCCCTGCCAGCGAAGGCATAATTTCCCCCATCCGGTACGAAGCCGCCAGATCGTACTGCGTTGCACCACCCAGTTTACCCGCATCGTTAGCCGGAGAGATTTCCATCGGCCCGGTGTAGCGTGCGCCCGCACCCAGCATCAACCCTTTCAACGCCGTGTTCTCAAAGGTGTAATCCCCCCAGAGATTAAAGGCATTTTCCGGCACCTGCGTTGGACGTTTCCCTTTGTACTTGTCATCTTCCGTATTGATCGCGTGGGTGTAGGCATAGTTAGCAATCAGCGTAAGGTTTTCCATCGGACGGCTGATGGCGGACAGTTCTGCCCCTTTTGATTCCACTTCCCCGGTCTGACGATAGTTCAGGAAGCCCGGATCGGAGGTGACGACGTTTTTCTGACGGATGTTAAACACCGAGGCGGTAAAGGTGGTGGCGTAGTCGGCCAGCAGATATTTTACCCCGCCTTCCACCTGCTTGCTGGTGGTCGGTTTGACGTCTTTCGCCACGAGCGTTCCCTGCGGTGACACCGGCGCAAAACCTTCTGAGTAGCTGATAAATGGCGAAATCCCGTTGTCGAAGGCGTAAAGCGCCCCCAGGCGTTTAGTAACGCGGTCCTGCGATACCCAGGCTTTATCGCCGTTTTGCAGATAATTGGTGGTGACGGAGCGGTAATCGTCGTAGCGCAAGCTGCCCAGCAGGTTGAGGCCGCCAAACTCCACCTGATCCTGCAGGTAATAACCGTTCTGTTGGTAGCTGAGACGGTTTTTCTGGGCGGTGTAGAGCCCCAGCGCGCTTTCCTGGATCTGCGAATAGTCAGGATGACGTATATCCATACCCGGCGTGGCCGACGCGTAGCGATAGTGGAAATGGGAGTTCAGCTTCTGATAGTCAAACCCGGCCAGCAGATGGTGTTTCCAGTCACCCAGCGTAACGGTTTTGGTCACCTGGTTATCGATGTTAAAGCTCTTAAGGTCTTCATCGGTGGTGTAGGCAAAGCGGTTGAGTTGGTACACCTCACTTCCCGTCCCTGTCGCGTAGACGCTGCGCTGGTGGGTATCAACGTCGAAATAGCGCGCTTTCTGATTAAAGCCCCAGCCGCTGTCAAATTCGTGTTCGAAGCTGTAGCCCAGCATCCACTGACGCTGCTTAAATCCATTCCACTCATCTCCGGCGTAATCGCGCTTGCCCGCGTATTTCGAGCGCAGGTAAGCGATCGGCAGAGGGTTAGACGGGGTCAGGCTCGGGGTATTTTGCGCCAGGGCATCCAGGGTGAGGCGGGTTTTACTGTCCGGTTGCCAGGTGACAGATGGGGCAATCAGGTAGTTTTCATACCGGGTAGTGTGCGGCTGATCGTCATTTTCCGTCGCTTTACCCAGCAGACGATAACTCCAGTCGCTGCCGGCAATTTGTCCGGTTGAGTCGAGATAGCCCTCTTTCAGATTACGGTTCCCGGTGTTAAAACCGACCTCAGTTCGGGCTTCTCGCTGCGGCTTTTTACTTTGAATATTCACCAGCCCGCCCGGCGAACCGCCGCCGTATAGGACCGATGAGGGACCTTTCAGGATATCAACGCTGTCTATTAACAGCGGATCGATGCGCGCCTTGGTGTTTCCGGTGACGTTATAGGGTAGTTGCAGCCCGTTGTAGAACTCCTGGTCAACGGTAAAGCCACGAATTTTATATTCGCTCATATAGGAGGTATTCCCCCGTACCTCCGTTGAGACGCCCGGGGCATAGCGCAGGATTTCATTCACCGAATTCGCGTGACGCTTTTCTATTTCCGGCGCAGAGAGGGTCGTGATGACCTGCGGCGTTTTACTTTCAGCAACGGCCGATTTCGTGGCGCTGTTCGTCCAGGCCGGTAGCGCGCTGCCCTGCTCTGAGCCCGTAACAACGATGGTGGATTCTTCGGCAATCGCCTGGGCCTGTAATGCCAGCGTGACGGCACCTGCCAGGGCGCACAGCGCAAAACGTGAGGTATTCATAATGTCGTCTTGTTGTTAGATACAATTAGGAACGACAATTATTATCATTTAGATTAGCAAATCAATACTCCGGTAAAAAAACGGCCCTCCGCAGAGAGCCGTTTATGTCAATTTATGCTCGTCGCAGTAACCTGAATATGACCAGCACCACAATGGCACCCACGACAGCGACCAGAAAACTGTGCAGGTCGAAACCACTTATGTTGCCTCCAAAGCCAAACATCGTCGCCAGCCAGCCGCCCACAACCGCACCAACGACCCCGAGTACACAGGTCAAAATAAAACCGCCACCATCACGCCCCGGCATGATCAGTTTGGCAATAGCGCCGGCAATTAGACCAAAGATAATCCAGGCGATGATACCCATAGCGATGCCCTCTTGCAGGTTTAACGCGTGCGCAGAAAACCTTCTGCACAGCTAACTTAAGTATAGGTCATCGCCGGAAAACCATTTTCATCTCACCGACTTATCTTTGCTTAAACAGGCAAAAAAAACTCACCGGTTTGTATTAAGTTTCATTGTTGATTGCCGATAACGCTAAGACAGTCTGTCATCTTTCAAGGAGCCATCCGGCGTGAGTCATTACAGTGAGCAGTTCCTCAAGCAAAATCCGCTGGCTGTATTAGGGGTATTACGCGACCTGCAAAAAGGCGAAGTGCCGCTGCGCATCAGTTGGTCGAATAATCAGTTCATCAGCAAGATCCTTGATGCCTCGCAGGAGCGGCTGGTTATCGACCTGGGCAGTCAGGAGTATGAAAACCGTGCCGCACTGAAAGCGGAAAATATCGCAGTGATGGCCGAAACGCAGGGTGCGAAAGTTGAGTTTGTGCTGCCACGACTGGAACTGAGTGAATACCAGGGGCTTCCTGCTTTTGTTACGCCTCTTCCCACCAATCTCTGGTTTGTCCAGCGTCGTGAGTATTTCCGCATCAGCGCTCCACTTCAGCCAGCCTATTTTTGTAAGGCCAAAATGCCTGACAAAAAAGAGATCCGTTTCCGCCTCTTCGATCTGTCTCTTGGCGGTATGGGCGCGCTGATGGATACCGCGACTCCTGAGGGATTGGTTGAAGGCATGCGCTTTACCCAGATAGAACTGGATATGGGAGGCTGGGGTCGCTTTTATTTTGATGCACAGCTGATTGCCATCAGCGATCGCAAAGTCGTAGACAGCAAAAACGAGACTATCACTACGCCACGCCTGAGCTTCCGTTTCCTTAACGTGGGGCCCGGCGCAGAGCGCGAGCTTCAGCGTATTATCTATTCACTGGAGCGGGAAGCGCGGCAACGCGCCAATAAAGTTCTGTGAGAAAAGTCGGGCAGCGTAACCGCCGCCCGTGTACGGCATTACATGGCATCCATCGCTTTCTGAACTTTCCAGATATAACGAGGTGCCTGTGGTGCCGGGTGATTCTTAGCTACATGCTCAAAGAACTCATCTTTGTCCATGCCATTAATTTCTGCTATCGCCTCTTTCCGGTCAGAGGAGAAGGTTCTGAGCAACGCGCCGGCACCGTTTACATAAGACACCACCAGCGCATACTGCATCACTTCCGGGTCCTGAATCCCCTTCAGCACCCCATGCTCCATAATGCTCAGGTAGGCGGTCCCCATCGAAATGTTGCGTTCCGGGTTCTTCAGCTCACTGGTCGACGGCTGCCCGCTCCAGCCCATGTAACGGTAGACCTCTTTTCCCGCCGTTGACGCTTTAAGCTGCATCAGCCCCACCGCGTTGGATTTGCTGACGAGCGTTGGATTACCGCCGGACTCCACCGCAATAATCGCTGTGATCAGTCGTGGACTAACGCCCCAGGCCTTTCCGGCTTGTTCACTGATCGGCATCCACTGCATGGCCCGTTTTACGGGCACTTCCGGGTTCCAGGGCGGGTTTTGATAATCATGTTTGGAGCTACAGCCAGCAAGCAACACAATCAAAAAAGCAAACCATCTCAATTTCACGTCATCTATCCTTATAGCCGGTCATCGCGGTGCGCCGCCTCTTGAAGCGGGCGGCGTATACGCGGCATGATATAGACAATTAGTTTCTCATTCAGCAAGGAATTGCCATGTCTCAGTTTCATCTTATCGCGCCGTCGGGCTACTGCATTAACCAGGACGCGGCACAACGGGGCGTTCAGCGCTTGCTGGAATCCGGCCATCAGGTAGAAAATCAGACGATTATCCCCCGCCGTCTTCAGCGTTTTGCCGGAACGGAAGCGCAGAGGCTGAATGATATCAATAGTCTGGTGAACCTGAAGGGCGAAAACCAGATTGTGCTCGCGGTGCGCGGGGGATACGGTGCGAGCCGCTTACTGGAGAGTATCGACTGGCAAGGGCTGGCGCAGCGTCAACAGCAGGATCCGCTGCTGATCTGCGGACACAGCGATTTCACGGCGATCCAGCTTGGGCTGCTGGCCTTGCATAACGTCATCACCTTCAGCGGCCCGATGCTGGCCGGTAACTTCGGTGCGCCGGAACTGGATACCTTCACCCAAGAGCATTTCTGGCGCGCGCTGCGTAATCCCACCTACAGCGTGGAGTGGCAAGGCAATGGACCGCACTGGGAATGTGAAGGCCAGCTCTGGGGCGGCAACCTGGCGATGCTGGTCTCGCTGATTGGTACGCCGTGGCTACCGCAAATTGAGGACGGCATTCTGGTGCTGGAAGATATCAACGAACATCCGTTCCGCGTTGAGCGTATGTTATTGCAGCTTTATCACGCCGGGATCCTCGAACGTCAGTCCGCGATTGTACTGGGCAGTTTTAGCGGCTCGGCACCGAATGATTATGACGCGGGTTATTCTCTTGAGACTATGGTCGATTTCATTCGCTCGCGGCTGGATATCCCGGTTATTACGGGGCTGGATTTTGGCCATGAGCAGCAGACTGTGACCCTGGCGCTGGGCGCACACGTCGCCCTGATTCATGATGATTCAGGCAGTCGACTAACCATCAGCGGCCATCCTGTCATAAAGGCATAAAAAAACCGTTTAACCCCCTTAATAAAACGCTGTTGCCACCGTTAATATGTTAGGGTTTTAGTAACAGCGTTAACATTGAGGTGGGAGAAAGACAACATTGGATGCCGCAGCGATAATCAGCCTTTTCATTCTGGGTTCTGTGCTTGTAACCAGCAGTATTTTATTAAGTTCATTTTCATCGCGTCTCGGCATACCTATTCTTGTTATTTTCCTTGCCATCGGCATGCTGGCTGGCATTGATGGCATCGGCGGTATCCCATTCGATAACTACCCTTTCGCTTACATGGTGAGTAACCTCGCGCTGGCGGTGATCCTGCTGGACGGCGGGATGCGCACCCAGGCGAGTTCGTTCCGCGTGGCCTTAGGGCCTGCACTGTCGCTCGCCACGGTCGGTGTGTTGATTACCTCTGGACTGACCGGGATGATGGCCGCGTGGCTTTTCCATCTCAATATCATGGAAGGTTTGCTGATTGGCGCTATCGTTGGCTCAACCGATGCCGCAGCCGTGTTTTCCCTGCTCGGCGGAAAAGGGCTTAACGAACGTGTCGGTTCCACGCTTGAGATTGAATCCGGCAGTAACGATCCGATGGCGGTGTTTCTCACCATCACGTTAATCGAGATGATTCAGCAGCACGAAAACGGGCTGAGCTGGATGTTTGCCTGGCATATTCTGCAGCAGTTCGGTCTGGGTATTTTCATCGGTCTGGCGGGAGGATATCTGTTACAGCAGATGATCAACCGTATCTCGCTTCCTCTGGGGCTTTACCCTCTGCTGGCGCTGAGCGGCGGCATTCTGATTTTTGCCGTTACCACGGCGCTGGACGGCAGCGGCATTCTGGCGGTTTATCTCTGCGGATTCCTGATGGGCAACCGTCCGATTCGCAACCGTCACGCCATTTTGCAGAATTTCGACGGTCTGGCATGGCTGGCGCAAATCGGCATGTTCCTGGTGCTGGGTCTGCTGGTTACGCCGTCAGACCTGTTGCCGATTGCCGTTCCGGCGCTGTTGCTTTCAGCATGGATGATCTTCTTCGCCCGTCCGCTGTCGGTGTTTGCGGGCCTGCTGCCGTTTCGCGGTTTCAATCTACGTGAACGGGTTTTTATCAGTTGGGTGGGGCTGCGTGGTGCGGTGCCGATTATTCTTGCCGTCTTCCCGATGATGGCCGGTCTGGATAATGCGCGGTTGTTCTTTAACGTGGCGTTCTTCGTGGTACTGATTTCCCTGCTATTCCAGGGAACCTCACTCGGGTGGGCAGCGAAAAAAGCCAAAGTGGTGGTCCCTCCTGTCGGCTGGCCGGTTTCCCGCGTGGGGCTGGACATTCACCCTGAGAACCCATGGGAACAGTTCGTCTATCAACTGAGCGCCGACAAATGGTGTGTGGGAGCATCGCTGCGCGATTTGCATATGCCGGCCGAAACGCGTATTGCCGCCTTGTTCCGTGATAATGCCCTGCTGCACCCTACCGGCAGTACTCGTCTGCGCGAAGGCGATATCCTGTGTGTCATTGGCCGCGAGCGCGATCTGCCTGCGCTGGGCAAGCTGTTCAGTCAGTCACCACCGGTGGCGCTGGATCAGCGCTTCTTTGGTGATTTTATTCTGGAAGCGAGTGCCAAGTTTGCCGATGTGGCGCTGATTTACGGTCTGGATGAAGGGCTGGAGTACCGCGACAAGCAGCAAACGCTGGGTGAAATCATTCAACAACTGCTGGGTGCAGCCCCCGTCGTTGGTGACCAGGTGGAGTTTGCCGGGATGATCTGGACGGTGGCCGAGAAAGAAGATAACGAGGTCAGGAAAGTTGGCGTGAGGCCAATGGACGAGGAAGCGGAGTAGTTGTTTTTTTGCCGGGTAAGCGCTAGCGCTACCCGGCGAATATATGTTACACCGTCACAACCGGCACTCTTGGTGCCAGCGCGCACATTAATTCGTACCCCACCGTTCCCGCCGCGGCAGCCACATCGTCAATTTTGATTTCGTTCCCCCACAGCTCAACCGGTGAACCGATCCCCGCCTGCGGGCATGGCGTCAAATCAACGGCCAGCATATCCATAGAGATGGTACCCACCGTACCGGTGCGCACACCATCTACCAGGACTGGCGTACCGGTCGGGGCGATGCGCGGGTAACCGTCCGCATAGCCGCCCGCCACAATACCAATCCGTTGCTCGCCCTTCGCCCGGTAACGGCTGCCGTAGCCCACCGTGTCACCGGCCTTCAGCGTCTGCACGCCAATAATTTCACTGCGCAGGGTCATGACCGGCTTCAGGCCGCTGTTGGCGATATCCTGCCACTGACCTGACGGTGATGCGCCGTACAAGACAATCCCCGGTCGTACCCAGTTATAGTGGGCTTCAGGATGCCATAGCGTAGCGGCTGAATTTGACAGCGAGCGCGGACAATCCAGACCTTCAGCCGCCTGCTCAATACGGACCATGGCATCGGCAATGCCATCAGGTTTTTCCGCATCGGCAAAGTGCGCCATCAACGTCATTTCACCCACATTCTTCAGCGCACGCAGCTGTTGCCAGACGGTGTGCACCCGCTCAGGCTGGAAGCCCAGGCGGTTCATACCGCTGTTGACTTTGAGGTAAATATCCAGCGGCGCATGCAGTTTTGCATCCTGCAGGGCTTTAATTTGCCAGTTGCTGTGAACGCTGGTGGTCAGCCGATATTTATCCAGTAACGGCAGGTCGTCGGCGTGGAAGAAACCCTCAAGCAACAGGATGGGCCCTTTCCAGCCGCGTTCACGCAGCAGAATGGCCTCTTCCAGATTCAGTAACGCAAAACCGTCGGTCGCGCTGAGGGCGCTCCAGATACGGTCAATACCGTGGCCGTAGGCATTCGCTTTGACCACCGACCAGACGCGTGAACCAGGTGCTGCCCGGCGAACAATTTGCAGGTTATCTTTCAGGGCCTGCAGATCCAGCTGAGCCAGAACAGGACGGGACATGACGACTCCTTAGTTATGCGCGCCGTGCAGGTGCTGTGGACGTGACGGCGTAAACCCTGATTGATAGCGTGCGGCGCTTAAATCGTCAAACGGAATGGCCGGCGTGCGCCCGGAAATCAGGTCGCTCAGCAGTTGACCAGACCCGCAGGCCATCGTCCAGCCAAGCGTGCCGTGTCCGGTATTGGTCCACAGATTTTTAAACGGCGTGCGCCCAACTATCGGTGTGCCGTCGGGAGTCATTGGACGCAGGCCGGTCCAGAACGTTGCCTGCTCAACAAAACCCCCGCGCGGGAAGAGATCCCCCACCACCATCTCCAGCGTTTCACGACGCGGCTTCAGCAGCTCGGTGTTGAAGCCGACAATCTCCGCCATGCCGCCGACGCGGATGCGGTTATCGAAGCGCGTAATCGCAATCTTGTAGGTTTCATCCAGGATGGTCGACACGGGAGCGCCGCTCTCCTCTTTCACCGGAATGGTCAGCGAGTAGCCCTTGAGCGGATAGACCGGAATATCGAGAATGCCTTTCAGCATGGCAGTGGAGTACGAGCCAAACGCCATGACGTAAGCATCAGCTTTGATCACTTCGTCGCCGCACTTCACGCCGTAAATCTTTTCCCCTTCCGACAGCAGCTTATCGACAGAGGTGTTAAAGCGGAATTTCACCCCCGCCTGCTCGCACATTTGTGCCAGACGTTGCGTAAAGAGCTGGCAGTCACCGGTTTCGTCATTAGGGAGGCGCAGACCGCCCGTCAGTTTGTGTGCCACTTCCGCCAGGGCCGGTTCAACCTGACCAAGCTGGCTCGCTTCCAGCAGCTGGTACGGTACGCCGGCATCTTCCAGCACGGCGATATCGCGGGTCGCATTTTCGTACTGTTGCTCCGTACGGAACAGCTGTAGCGTCCCGCCCTGGCGGCCTTCGTACTCAATACCGGTCGACGCGCGCAAGGCTTTCAGGCAATCACGGCTGTACTCCGCCAGACGCACCATACGCCCTTTGTTTTCCATGTAGTGCCGGGTGTCGCAGTTGCGCAGCATTTGCCACATCCACTTCAACTGGAACTGGGTGCCGTCGAGGCTGATGGCCAGAGGCGCATGGCGCTGGAACATCCATTTAATCGCTTTCAGCGGAACACCGGGTGCCGCCCACGGCGCCGCATAGCCCGGAGAGATTTGCCCGGCGTTTGCCGCGCTGGTTTCAAGCGCTGGACCGGATTCACGATCGATAACGGTTACGTCATGTCCCGCCTGACTTAAATACCAGGCGCTGGTTACGCCAACGACACCACTTCCCAGTATGACAACACGCATAGCCACTCCATTATGTGCAAAAGAACAATCTTCTAATTACAGATTGATAACCTAGTTGAAAATATTATTCAACATATGACTTTTTTATGGTGACTTACCTCACACATCCCCCAGCATCAGGGGATAGTGCTAATTTGGGATCTCCTGCTGCGCGTTATTTTTAACCAGCATAATATGCTGTGAGACACCGTTTATTTGCCGTATCAAAAACGCGAAATCGCAAAGAAAAAATTTCTGCTCCAGCACGCTTTTTAACACGTTGATCTATGCTTGAAAGGAGGCTCTCCAGACAGAGAGAGCACCCACAATGAGGGCGCGCTAATGGCTACTATTGATTCCCTGAACAAGGACAACACACGTCTGAGCGATGGACCCGACTGGACCTTCGAGCTGCTGGATGTCTACCTCGCCGAAATCGACCGGGTGGCAAAACTGTATCGCCTGGATACTTATCCGCATCAGATTGAAGTCATTACGTCCGAACAGATGATGGACGCCTACTCCAGCGTCGGGATGCCGATTAATTATCCTCACTGGTCGTTTGGTAAAAAATTTATTGAAACGGAACGGTTGTATAAGCACGGGCAGCAGGGGCTGGCGTATGAGATTGTCATCAACTCCAACCCGTGTATTGCTTATTTGATGGAAGAGAACACCATTACCATGCAGGCGCTGGTCATGGCGCATGCCTGCTACGGACACAACTCCTTTTTCAAGAACAATTACCTGTTCCGCAGCTGGACGGATGCCAGTTCTATTGTCGATTACCTTATCTTCGCCCGTAAGTACATTACCGACTGCGAAGAGCGTTACGGCGTGGATGAAGTGGAAAAACTGCTCGACTCCTGCCATGCGCTGATGAACTACGGCGTGGATCGTTACAAACGTCCGCAGAAAATCTCCCTGCAGGAGGAGAAAGCCCGGCAGAAAAGCCGCGAAGAGTATCTGCAAAGCCAGGTGAATATGTTGTGGCGTACCCTGCCGAAGCGTGAGGAAGAGAAAGCGGTGGCCGAAGCGCGTCGCTATCCGTCCGAGCCACAAGAAAACCTGCTCTATTTTATGGAGAAGAATGCTCCGCTGCTGGAACCATGGCAGCGTGAAATACTGCGCATCGTGCGCAAGGTAAGCCAGTATTTCTACCCGCAAAAACAGACCCAGGTGATGAACGAGGGCTGGGCGACATTCTGGCACTACACCATTCTCAACCATCTGTATGACGAAGGAAAAGTCACCGAGCGGTTTATGATGGAATTCCTGCATAGCCATACCAATGTGGTGTTCCAGCCGCCGTACAACAGCCCGTGGTACAGCGGGATTAACCCGTACGCGCTTGGCTTTGCCATGTTCCAGGACATTAAACGTATCTGTCAGTCACCCACAGAAGAAGACAAGTACTGGTTCCCGGATATCGCCGGTTCTGACTGGCTGGAAACGCTGCATTTCGCCATGCGCGACTTTAAGGATGAGAGCTTTATCAGCCAGTTTATGTCGCCGAAGATCATGCGTGATTTCCGCTTCTTTACCGTTCTGGACGATGATCGGAATAATTATCTGGAGATTTCAGCGATCCATAACGAAGAGGGGTACCGTGAGATCCGCTCTCGCCTCTCTTCTCAGTACAACCTGAGCAATCTTGAACCCAATATTCAGGTATGGAACGTTGATTTACGCGGTGACCGCTCTCTGACGTTGCGGTATATCCCGCACAACCGCGCGCCGCTGGATAAAGGG
This sequence comes from Enterobacter sp. E1, assembly GCF_016809815.1. Classification (NCBI taxonomy): domain Bacteria; kingdom Pseudomonadati; phylum Pseudomonadota; class Gammaproteobacteria; order Enterobacterales; family Enterobacteriaceae; genus Enterobacter; species Enterobacter sp. E1. The sequence continues at coordinate 384,921 of NZ_JAFBJM010000004.1, forward strand.
CGTAAAGAAGTGCTGAAGCATGTGCATCGCCTGTGGGGCTTTGACGTGCAACTTGAGCAGCAGAATGAAGATGGTAGCGTGGAGTTACTTGAGCGTTGTCCGGCGCGGTTGAATACGCTGTAGTACAGCTTTTTTTTGCCCGGTGGCGCTACGCTTACCGGGCCTACAAAACCCGTAGGTCGGGTAAGGCGCAGCCGCCACCCGACGAAAAAAAAACCTCTCATATGAGAGGTTTTTTTATTTAACGACTTTGAATCGCTAAATCACCCGGTAGGGTTTTCTGCATACGGTGCCAGATTTCACCGGAGTCGTGGCCGTAGCGACGCACGGTTTCATAGACCTGATCGTGCAGACCTTCAGAACAGAGCTTGCTCAGCTTATGGTAGAAACCCAGTGCCAGGCTGCGGGCTTCCGGATTAGCAAAATAGTGGCGACCAATGCGGGTATACAGCCCTTTCATACCATTCAGAATAAGGCCGTAAATTGGGTTGCCAGAGGCAAACGCCAGCCCACGGAAGACGTTGTAATCGAGGGTTGCAAACGCATCTGCGTGATCTTCAACTTCGTTCGCACTGGCCAGCACGGCAAGCGCATCTTCCGGATGCTGACGAAAAGCGGTGCGAATAAAGATCGTCGCAATGTTGGTACGCACGGAAAGCAGATTATCGATCAGCTGCGGCACGCTTTCATGGTCGAGGCGCGCCAGCGTTTCAAGAATGTTCAGCCCGGAAGTTTCCCAGAAGTTGTTCACTTTCGTTGGTTTGCCGTGCTGAATCGTCAACCACCCATCACGTGCCAGTCGCTGGAGCACTTCACGCAGCGTGGTGCGAGTGACGCCAATCAGTTCAGAGAGTTCGCGTTCAGCCGGAAGAATGGATCCCGCAGGAAAACGATTATTCCAGATGCTTTCAATGATGTACTCTTCCGCGAAACCCGCCGGGCTCTGCGCCTTAATGACCATAGTGAGATTTCCATTACACAGCTTTAGCAAATTGGACTCATCATACCAGAGGCACGCTGTAGCAGATAGCACGGCAAAGAGAGAAAAGAGGGATCGCGGTTTCATTTTTGTGAAATTTACAATACTGACTTATCCACCTCCAGGCCGCGATTTTTGCGTATACTCATGTTTTGTCTGAGTTGACGGGGAAGGACGTCTGTCGTGGAAATTTCTTTTGGGCGCGCAGTGTGGCGCAATTTTTTAGGCCAGTCACCCGACTGGTACAAACTGTTATTGCTGGTGTTCCTGGTCGTTAATCCCATCATTTTTATTGTGAGCCCGTTTATTGCCGGCTGGTTGCTGGTGGCCGAGTTTATCTTTACCCTGGCAATGGCGCTGAAATGTTATCCCCTGCTGCCGGGCGGATTGCTGGCGTTTGAAGCGGTCGTTATCGGTATGACCAGCGCAGAGCATGTTAAAGCAGAACTGGCCTCTAATCTGGAAGTGCTTCTGCTGCTGATATTTATGGTGGCCGGTATCTACTTCATGAAACAGCTACTGCTGTTTATCTTTACCCGCCTGCTGCTCAGCATTCCGTCGAAAACACTTCTGTCGCTGGCCTTCTGCGTGGCTGCTGCGTTTCTTTCGGCCTTCCTGGATGCCCTGACGGTCGTTGCGGTGGTGATAAGCGTTGCCGTTGGATTTTACGGCATTTACCATCGGGTGGCCTCTTCGCGCCCCGGTGACGATCTGCTGGATGACAGCCAGGTTGATACTTACCACCGGGAAGTGCTGGAACAATTTCGCGCCTTCCTGCGAAGCCTGATGATGCATGCCGGCGTTGGCACCGCCCTGGGTGGCGTGATGACAATGGTGGGTGAACCCCAAAACCTGATCATTGCCAAAGCGGCAGGCTGGCATTTTGGTGATTTCTTCCTGAGAATGGCACCGGTGAGTATACCGGTTCTGATCTGCGGTCTGGTGACCTGCATGCTGGTGGAGAAGTTTCGTCTCTTTGGCTATGGCGCACAACTCCCGGCCCCGGTGCGTCAGGAACTGCATAAATTCGATCTGCAAAGCCGTAGCCAGCGGACGCGCCAGGAGACACTGCGTCTTATTGCGCAGGGGATCATCGGTGTCTGGCTTATTGCCGCGCTGGCGTTTCATCTTGCTGAAGTGGGGTTGATTGGTCTCTCGGTTATTATCCTCGCCGCCACATTTACTGGCGTAACGGATGAACATGCTATCGGCAAGGCGTTTACCGAAGCCTTGCCGTTTACCGCGCTGTTAGCTGTATTTTTTGCCGTTGTGGCGGTAATTATTGACCAACACCTCTTCGCGCCAATTATTGCCTTTGTTTTACAGGCTGCACCGGATGCTCAGCTCTCGCTGTTTTATCTGTTTAACGGCCTGCTCTCGTCGATATCCGACAACGTCTTTGTCGGGACGGTCTACATCAATGAGGCTAAAGCGGCCATGGAGCAAGGCGTCATCAGTACGGGGCAGTTTGAGCTGCTGGCTGTGGCGATCAACACCGGCACTAACCTGCCGTCGGTTGCGACCCCTAACGGGCAAGCCGCTTTCCTCTTTCTGTTGACCTCCGCGCTGGCGCCACTCATACGACTTTCTTATGGCAAGATGGTCTGGATGGCCCTGCCCTATACGCTGGTGCTCACGATCGTGGGATTGCTTTGCGTCAAAATTACCCTCATTCCCTGTACGCAATGGTTGATACAAGCGGGTATACTTGCGGCGCAATAAAGTATGCATCTCGGGCAGTTCGCTGCCCGTTTGCCTTTTCGCACGATAAACATCCAATTACGTTTTATTTCGTCAGGTACAGGTGGCGCGAAAAACGAATTCGTTTACACTGCGCTTTCTAAGCATGTTCCAGGGAAATGATTATGTTGAGATTTTTAAACCAGTGCTCCCGCGGTCGCGGAGCGTGGTTGTTAATGGCCCTGACCGCCTTTGCGCTGGAAATGGTCGCGCTGTGGTTCCAGCATGTAATGGGACTCAAGCCTTGCGTGCTTTGTATTTACGAACGCTGCGCATTGTTTGGCATTATGGGAGCGGGTCTGGTGGGCGCGATTGCCCCGAAATCACCGCTGCGCTATGCCGCAATCGCTATCTGGTTGTACAGCGCCTGGAAAGGGATTGAACTCTCCTGGCAGCACACCATGATGCAGCTGCATCCGTCACCATTTATGACCTGTGATTTCGCCGCCCGCTTCCCGAGCTGGCTACCGCTGGATAAATGGCTGCCGCAGGTGTTTGTTGCTTCCGGCGACTGCTCCGTTCGTCAGTGGGAATTCCTGACCCTGGAGATGCCGCAGTGGCTGGTGGGTATTTTTGTGGCCTACTTCGTCGTGGCACTGCTGGTGCTGATTGCTCAGCCATTCAAACCGAAGAAACGCGATTTGTTTGGAAGGTAAACGCAGCGCTACCCGACATACAGCAAACAATAAAAAACCCGCCTCGGCGGGTTTTTTATTTCAACTCAACGGTTGGGATGATTCATGATGTGATCTTCCCAGTCCCGAACCTCAGACTCTTTCACCGCAATGTGGCGCACTGAAATGCGCTCACCGTGCATCGCCGCTTTCGACCCCGTCAGCAGCGGGTGCCAGTTTGGTAAACCTTTCCCTTCCGCCAGCAGGCGATACGCGCAGGTATGCGGCAGCCATTCGAAAGTTGGCAGGTTATCGCGGGTTAATTTGATGCAGTCCGGCTCAAACTCGAACCGACGCTCATAGTTACGGCACTGGCAGGTTTTGATGTTCAACTGTTTGCAGGCAACGTTGGTGAAGTAGATTTCGTCAGAATCTTCATCCATCAGCTTGTGCAGGCAGCACTGCCCGCATCCGTCGCACAATGATTCCCATTCCGCGTCAGTCATGTCATCAAGAGTTTTGCTTTGCCAGAAAGGGATGTCGTTCATCAGGATGTCCACACGTCAAAAGAAAGCGCACCTTATAACGAGTCTGGCACGTTGTTGCAAGTTTTGCCGCCCTCTTCAGGCGGCAAGATGCAGTTACAGCACGCGGGTTTTCAGCGACAGGCCGTTAAAACCAACCTCAAGCTCATCCCCGCTGAGTAGCGGGCCAACACCTTCCGGTGTACCTGTCAGGATCACATCACCCGGTTTCAGGGTAAAGAAGCGGCTCATATAGGCAATCAGCGGTAGGATCTTGTGGATCATATCGGCGGTGGTTCCCTGCTGGCGGAATTCACCATTAACCTTCAGGGAAAGCGGCGTATCTTGCGGGTCAGCAGTGAACTCGCCCACTGGCACAAAACCGGAGATCGGGCAGGAATTATCAAAGCCTTTGGCTTTTTCCCACGGCTGCCCGGCTTTTTTCATTTTGCCCTGAACATCACGCAACGTGAGGTCCAGCGCAACGCCGTAGCCAGCAATCGCTTTTTGCACGTGCTCTTCAGAGGCCTGACGCAGCGTCGCGCCGATCAGCACGGCGAGTTCGACTTCGTGGTGGACTGAACCCAACCCCTGCGGCAACGCCAGCGGTTGACGGATATCACAAAGCGCCGTTTCTGGCTTAATGAACAGAACCGGCTCTTCTGGCGTCGCGCTGCCCATCTCCTGAATATGTTTTGCATAGTTGCTGCCCACGCAGACCACTTTGCTGACGGGATAATCCAGTAATGCACCTTGCCAGTTATGATGTTGATACATGGTCGACCCCTAAACGGTTGATGTGTTGTGTCCAAAAACAGTTGAGACTATTTTTTTCCGTTCGCCTCAAGATGCTGTTTTAATAAATTCTCGGGCGGCGGCGGAAGCTGTAAATAATAGCCCTGCTCGGTTAATGCCGTTTTCACTTTTTCCAGATCGGCATTCACCAGCGTCTTACGACCATCCAGCGGCAGCAGCATCGCCAGCTGTGGTCGGCCAAAGCTCTTCATTAATTCTTCAGGCACGCGGGAAAAATCGTCTTTCTTTTCGACATAAAGATAGGTCTGGTCACGGCTTGTACTTCTGTAGATCACACAAAACATGTTTTTACTCTGAATTAATGGGTGGTTGCTTGCCTCAATATACTCCTGACTATAACATGCCTGATACTCTTCGGAATATCGCAGCGAGTGGTTGCGGTTAATAGCAAATTGAGTAAGGCCAGGATGTCAAACACGCCCATCGAGCTTAAAGGCAGTAGCTTCACCTTATCAGTGGTACATTTGCATGATGCAAAACCCGAGGTTATTCGTCAGGCGTTAGAAGACAAAATCGCCCAGGCTCCCGCTTTTCTGAAACACGCCCCTGTTGTTATCAATGTCAGCGCGCTTGAAGCACCGGTTAACTGGAAACTTCTCCAGCAAGCCGTCTCCTCGACCGGTCTGCGTATTGTGGGCATCAGCGGCTGCAAAGATGCTGAGTTGAAAGCGGAAATTGACCGTGCGGGGCTGCCACTTCTGACTGAGGGCAAAGAAAAAGCCTCACGTACAGCACCTGTTGCCGTCCAGACGCCCCCTCCCGTGGTGCAAAACGTTACCCCCGTCACAAAAACGCGAATGATTGATGTACCGGTTCGTTCCGGTCAGCGCATTTATGCACCAAACTGTGATCTGATTGTTACAAGCCACGTCAGTGCTGGCGCAGAGCTGATTGCAGATGGCAATATTCACGTTTACGGTATGATGCGTGGACGTGCGCTCGCGGGAGCAAGTGGCGATCGGGATGCGCAAATATTTTGTACTCACCTGACGGCGGAACTGGTGTCCATCGCAGGTGAATATTGGCTGAGCGACAAGATCCCAGCCGAATTTTATGGCAAAGCGGCTCGCCTGCTTCTGGCAGACGACGCGTTGACCGTTCAACCGTTGAATTGATCCCTTTTTAACAAGGAATTTCTATGGCACGCATTATTGTTGTTACTTCGGGTAAAGGAGGCGTTGGCAAGACCACCTCCAGCGCGGCCATCGCTACTGGTTTGGCCCAGAAGGGAAAGAAAACCATCGTTATCGACTTCGATATCGGTCTGCGTAACCTCGACCTGATCATGGGATGTGAGCGTCGCGTCGTGTATGACTTCGTGAACGTCATTCAGGGCGATGCCACGCTGAACCAGGCGATGATTAAAGACAAGCGCACCGAGAACCTCTACATTCTTCCGGCCTCTCAGACGCGTGACAAAGACGCGCTGACCCGTGAAGGGGTGGAAAAGGTGCTCGACGATCTGAAAAAAATGGATTTCGACTTCATTGTCTGCGACTCCCCTGCCGGCATCGAAACCGGTGCCCTGATGGCGCTCTACTTCGCTGATGAAGCGATCATCACCACCAACCCTGAAGTTTCATCCGTGCGTGACTCAGACCGCATTCTGGGGATCCTCGCCTCTAAATCCCGTCGTGCGGAAAATGGCGAAGACCCGATTAAAGAACACCTGCTGCTCACCCGCTACAACCCTGGCCGCGTGAACAAAGGTGACATGCTGAGCATGGAAGACGTGCTGGAGATCCTGCGCATCAAACTGGTAGGCGTTATCCCGGAAGATCAGTCCGTGTTACGCGCTTCTAACCAGGGCGAGCCAGTGATCCTTGATACAATGGCAGATGCAGGTAAAGCGTATGCTGATACTGTTGACCGTCTGCTGGGAGAAGAACGTCCTTTCCGCTTCATTGAAGAAGAGAAGAAAGGTTTCCTCAAACGCCTGTTCGGAGGATAAGTTATGGCATTACTGGACTTTTTTCTCTCGCGGAAAAAGAACACCGCCAACATCGCTAAAGAACGTCTGCAAATTATCGTGGCGGAGCGCCGTCGTAGCGACGCCGAGCCTCATTACCTGCCGCAGCTGCGTAAGGATATCCTGGAAGTGATCTGTAAGTATGTGCAGATTGACCCGGAGATGGTCACCGTACAGCTGGAGCAGAAAGACGGGGATATTTCGATTCTGGAGCTGAACGTTACGCTTCCGGAAGCGGAAGAGTCACGTCCGTAGGTTTGTGATTTTGTAGCCCGGTAAGCGCAGCGCCGCCGGGGGAATATGCCGGGTATTTCACCCGGCATATTTATTAGCGCGGATACCCTTCCAGCAGCGTATTCAGGCGATCGGCCATCAATTCTCCGCGCCATCCTGCCACCATTTCCGGCAAACCATTTTGCGGTTTCAGCTTCCAGTGCCAGTTCAGCAGCTGGTTAATCTGTCGGCGTGAGGCGAGCAGTTCCGCACTCAGTTTGCTTTCCGTTGCGACGACCTGCACCAGCGCTTTGATATCCTTAAACGCTTTACGGTAGCCCGGCATATCCATCAGATTCAGCAGCGGTTCCGGCAACGCATCTTCCGGCAGCTCCTGCGCTTTTGCGACCAGCGCCAGCAGGGTTTTGCCGTGGAAACGGATTTCGCTTCCCGAAAGCCCAATGCTGTCCAGCTCGCCCATGCTGCCTGGCATATAGCGCGCGACCGCCCAGAGATGCTCTTCGCGGACTACAAAGTTAACGGCAAGATCGCGCTCGCGGGCTTTGCGCAGACGCCAGTCCGCTAACAGCTGCAGGCACGCCAGCTGACGCGTACGCAACTGCCAGGCATTACTGATATCGCGCCAGGCGTCTTTCGGGTCAACCACTTCCTGACGACGTTGCTGCGCCATACGACACTCATCCAGGGCTGCAGCCAGCCAGCCTGAAGCTTCAGCCTCTTTCATCAGCTGTCCGGCAATAGGCAGCAGATAAAACACGTCTGCCGCCGCGTATTCCAGCTGACGCTCAGTCAGAGGGCGCGCCAGCCAGTCAGTACGGGATTCGCTTTTGTCCAGCGTCAGGCCCGTATACTCCTCTACCATAGCAGCAAAGCCCCATGAGAGCGGACGATTGCTGAATGCCGCCAGGATCTGCGTATCAATCAACGGCTGTGGCATGATGCCAAACGTGTTGAGAAATACCTCCAGATCTTCACTGCCTGCGTGCAGGTATTTCGTCACGGCAGTATCGAGCAGCAGGTCACGCATCGGCGTCCAGTCGGTAATACCGAGAGGATCGATCAGCGACACATGTTTACCGTCGAACATCTGAATCAAACCCAGCTGCGGATAGTACGTCCGGGTACGAACAAACTCGGTATCCAGGGCAATGGCAGGAAAGTCGCGCGTCACTTCGCACAGCGAAGCCAGCTCGTCATTGGTCGTGATCATCTGGTAATTCAAAACGGGTTCTCTTTTGTTTGCGCCCATAAAAAACGCCGGCTTAACCGGCGTCTGGGCGATTAGCGTGAAGCTCAGGCCTTATTGTCTACTTTGCCACGGGCTTCGTCACGTAATTCTCGTCGTAATATCTTTCCGACGTTGGATTTCGGCAACTCATCGCGGAATTCAACCAGTTTCGGTACCTTGTAGCCCGTCAGTTGACGACGACAGAACGTTACCAGCTCCTCCTCGGTGAGAGAGGGATCCTTCTTGACCACAAAAATTTTGACCGCTTCACCGCTGCTGCCGGAAGGAACCCCTACCGCCGCCACTTCGAGCACGCCGCTGTGCTGCATGACGACATCTTCGATCTCGTTCGGATAGACGTTGAACCCGGACACCAGGATCATATCTTTCTTACGGTCAACGATGCGCAGGAAGCCCTCGTCATCCATCACTGCGATGTCACCCGTGTGCAGCCAGCCGTCTTTGATGATTTCGTCGGTCGCATCGGGACGCTGCCAGTAGCCCAGCATCACCTGTGGCCCTTTAACACACAGTTCTCCCGGCTCACCCGGTGCAACTTCGTTATCGTCATCATCGACCAGTTTGGCTTCTGTCGAAGGCACTGGCAGACCAATGCTACCGCTGTGGTAGTCGATATCATGTGGATTGACGCTAACCAGCGGCGCACACTCCGTCAGGCCATAGCCTTCCAGCAAATACTGACCGGTGAGTTTGACCCAGCGCTCGGCGACCGCCTGCTGAACCGGCATGCCGCCGCCCGCAGAGAGATGCAGCGTGGAGAAATCCAGCTGCTGGAACTCTTTGTTATTGAGCAACGCGTTAAACAGGGTATTCACACCGGTCATCGCGGTGAACGGATATTTTGCCAGTTCTTTGACCAGCCCAGGAATATCGCGCGGGTTGGTAATCAATACGTTTTGGCCACCCAGTTCAATGAACAGCAGACAGTTCATGGTGAGCGCAAAAATGTGATACAGCGGCAATGCTGTAATGACCAGCTCTTTTCCAGGATGCAGCAGTGGGCCATATGTAGCATTCACCTGCTCAAGGTTAGCCAGCATGTTACGGTGGGTAAGCATCGCGCCTTTCGCCACGCCGGTAGTGCCGCCAGTGTATTGCAGGAAGGCCAGGTCTTCAGACACCACTTCCGGCTTGACGTATTGCATACGATAGCCCGCATGGAGCGCACGGCGGAAGGAGATAGCATCCGGCAGATGGTATTTTGGCACCAGGCGTTTGACGTATTTGACGACAAAGTTAACCAGCGTGCCTTTGGCGGTGGAGAGTTGATCCCCCATACGCGTCAGGATGACGTGCTTAACCTGGGTTTTGTCGACCACTTTTTCCAGCGTGTGGGCAAAGTTAGAGACAATCACAATCGCCGCCGCGCCGCTGTCGTTCAGCTGGTGTTCCAGCTCACGCGGCGTGTACAACGGGTTAACGTTGACGACAATCATCCCGGCTCGCAGGATACCGAACAGCGCCACCGGGTATTGCAGCAGGTTCGGCATCATCAGCGCGACGCGGTCCCCTTTTTGCAGCCCCAGACCTTCCTGCAGGTAAGCCGCAAACGCCCGGCTACGCTCCTCAAGTTTACGGAACGTCATCACCTCGCCCATGTTCACGAAAGCGGGTTGATCGGCATAACGCCTTACCGAGTGTTCAAATAATTCAACCAGGGATTGATAACGGTCAGGATTGATCTCGGCAGGAACATCTGCGGGATAACGGTTAAGCCAAACCTTCTTCAATGCATCACCTCTGAAATGAGTGTTCGTCGTCATCACAACCCCGATAATAAACAGTTTGTTAACATTATATTAACTCAGCGTACCAGTTTATTAATTGTTCAGATTTAAGGTTGCGAAGCGCGTCACTCTTTTTTTTCGTCTTGTCCGTAAAAAAACAGAGACAGCGGCTGAGCCGCTGTCTCTTTTCCAACAATAACAGTAAGTTACTCAGTAACGATAGTCTGTACCTGTGCAGGCCCTGGGTTATACCAACCCCAACCCGGGTAGCCATAACGATAAGGATGCGGCCCCCACATCCACGGGTCGATCGGCTGAGGCGGCATGATCACCTGCTGTGCCAGCCGCCAGCGTTTATACCCGTTAACCTGCATGGTCATGAATTTGTACGGCGTGTTGCCGATTTTGCCCTGCACGGCGCCGGTAATTGGCCCGACGACGGTCACCAGCTGCCCGCGAAAATCGACCGGGTCAAGGAAACCACTGACGTCCGCATAAATACGTCCGCGAGAGGCTTCACCCAGAACAGGCCTTGCACCGCTGTCCAGCGGGACGGTCGCGATCTCCAGACGGGTTTTCCCCTGCTGATTTTGCACGTCGATCACCTTGCCGCCAAAGCGGGCTTCCTGGCCGACGTACAGCTCAGGCGCATTCATCACCCGAACCAGATCCTGCTGTGGCGTTGGGCTGCTGCCCTTAATCGCATCAGGAACGGAAACGCATCCGCTCAGTGCTATGGCAACTGCGCCTGCCATAATAAGGCGTACTACTTTGGTCTGAACCGCCATGATGCGACTCCTTTTTCTCAGTTCCTGTTACTGAGATTCACTCGCGGCCCGGAAGTTTCTTCCACGCGACGGTGTTTCGCAAATAAACCGGCTCCGCGTGTTCAACGGCAACGGTTTTTCCTTCTGCGAGTAGCTGGCAGGCAATCGGAAGCATATCTTCCGCAGCCGGCAGCAGTATGTTGCCGTCTACCAGCGTCACCCCGGTGCCGCTCGTCATCTCCGGCCACGCAGGCCAGCCGGTGCCAACGGTCGCCCATTCACCGGACAACTGTTGCAGTCTTTCGGTGACCGCTTCCGGCTTAAGCACGGCTTCCGTCTCTTCACCGTGCCAAACGCCGTTTTCATCGCGCGTATATTCGGCCCAGTAGACTTCACCCATGCGGGCATCAATCGCGGCCAGCACGCGCGTTGCTCCGGTCATGCGCCATGCACCCTGCGCCATGGTGGCGAGAGTAGAGACGCCGATCATCGGCAGCGCAGCGCCCAACGCCAGCCCCTGTGCAATGCCAATCCCGATACGTACGCCCGTAAAGCTGCCAGGGCCACGGCCAAAGGCCAGCGCATCGAGGTCGGTTAAGGAGGTGTTGCCCTGGGTTAAAATCGCTTTTACCAGGGGCAGAATGCGTTGGGTGTGTTCCCGTGGGCACTCTTCGAAATGGGCAGAGATAGTACCGTCGTTCCACAGGGCAACGGAACAGGCCTCTGTAGCGGTATCAATAGCCAGAATTCGCATCAGTTGTCGCGCTCTCGCAAGGGTCAGTCACAAAATGGCGCGCATCTTAGCACACTCCGGGGCAAATTACTCCGCCGTTGGGTTTGCGAGGAAACGCACCGCGCGTTTTATGTCCCGCGTACGTGGCGCGGGCGGCAGGCTTGCAAGGAAAGTGGCACCATACGGGCGCATCACCAGCCGGTTATCGCAAATGACCAGCACACCGCGGTCGGTCACGTCGCGGATCAATCGCCCTACCCCTTGCTTAAGGGTGATAACCGCATCCGGCAGCTGGACTTCATCAAACGGATCGCCTCCGCGCAGGCGGCAATCTTCCATGCGCGCTTTCAGCAGCGGATCGTCCGGAGAGGTAAACGGCAGTTTATCAATAATCACCAGCGAGAGCGTGTCCCCGCGCACATCTACCCCTTCCCAGAAGCTGCTGGTGGCCACAAGGAGGGCATTACCAGCGCTGACAAACTGCTGCAGTAACTGTCCTTTGCTGGTTTCACCCTGTAACAGCACTGGCAAGGTCATGGTGGTGCGGAACTGCTCAGCCAGGTCACGCATCATGGCGTGAGAAGTGCAGAGCATAAAGCAGCGGCCATTGTTGGCCTCAATCATCGGTTTTAACATCGCCGCCAGGTGGCGTGCGGCACCGGGCTGATTCGGTAATGGCAAATTGCGCGGCACACAGAGCAGCGCCTGTTTTTCGTAATCGAACGGGCTTGGCAGCAGCAGCGACTCCGCCTGCTCGATACCCAGACGCTCGGTAAAGTGATGCAAATCGTCATTCACCGAAAGCGTCGCCGAGGTGAAGATCCAGCTTCCCGGCTTTTGCGCCATCACCTCTTTGAATTTATCCGCTACGGTAAGCGGCGTGAGCGCTAGCGTGAAATGCCGCGAGGTACACTCATACCAGTAGCTGAACCCCGGCTGGTTAATCTCTTTCAGCCGTTTGAGCCGCCCGCGATAGAGCGTGGCGCGCTCGAAGGCGGCATCCAGCAGCGCGGAGCGGCCAAGGGACAGTTTTGCCACGTCGTAACAGAGCTCAAGGGCATCATCCAGCAGCAGCAGTGCGCGCTGGATATTTTTGTCAGCCAGCAATTCACGCAGGTTGCCACGATAGCCCGGCTCGCCTAGCTGTAAGCGAAAATCCTGCGCGCTTTGCGCCAGACGGTCGGCACATTTCTGTAGCTGCTGGGTATCTTTTAATTCAGTACGGTAAGCAATGGTGAAATCTTTGGCCAGATCCAGTAGCTGACGGCTGGAGAGCGACTGACCGAAATACTGGCTGGCGATATCCGGTAACTGGTGGGCTTCATCGAAGATCATGACGTCCGCCTCGGGGATCAGCTCGCCGAAACCGCTGTCTTTAACCACCATATCGGCGAGAAACAGATGGTGGTTAACCACCACCACGTCGGCATCCATCGCCGTTTTGCGCGCTTTCACCACAAAGCAGTCTTTATACAGCGGGCAGTCGCTGCCAAGACAGTTATCGTTAGTACTGGTCACCAGTGGCCAGGCAGGAGAGTCTTCAGGCACGCTCGCGCAGGTGCTGATATCCCCTTCTTCGGTCTGGTTCGCCCAGGCGCGAAGAATAATAACGTCACTCAGGGTTTGCACCGGCAGATCGCCGCCCGCCAGCGCCTGCTGCTCAAGACGTTCCAGACAGAGATAGTTGGAGCGCCCCTTCAGCAAGGCCAGACGACCTTTGTATTTCAACGCCTTTGCCACGGTGGGTAAATCGCGGCTGTAGAGCTGATCCTGCAGCGCTTTCGACCCGGTGGAAATAATTACCTTCTTTTTCGCGCGCAGCGCCGGAGCGAGATACGCGTAGGTTTTCCCCGTGCCGGTTCCGGCTTCCACCACCAGCGGTTGCGCCTTGTCGATGGCGCGTGCAACGGCGTGCGCCATCTGCCGCTGTGGTTCACGCGGTTTGAAACCAGGGATGGCCTGTGCTAATTGACCTTCAGGGGAAAAATCGTCTGCCACGTTGTTCTCTCACTGTATTTTTGCACAGGGATTATGTCAGCCCCTTCTCTCCAGTGCCACCCCAAATAGTGACGACAGCGGAACAATATGGCAGTCTTGCCGCCTGATGACGAAAAATAACGAGGAAACGTTTATGACAATTGTGCGCATTGATGCCGAAGCCCGCTGGTCTGATGTGGTGATCCATAACCAGACGCTCTACTACACCGGCGTACCGGCTAACCTGGACGCAGATGCATTCGAGCAGACGGCAAATACCCTGGCGCAGATTGACGCGGTGCTGGAAAAACAGGGCAGTGACAAATCCCGCATTCTGGATGCGACCATTTTCCTGGCAAACAAAGACGATTTTGCGGCGATGAACAAAGCCTGGGATGCGTGGGTTGTGGCGGGTCACGCGCCTGTACGCTGCACCGTACAGGCCACGCTGATGAAACCGGAATACAAGGTTGAGATTAAGATTATCGCGGCAGTGTAAGCCGGTTATTCTTCATCTTCATCCTCAAAACGCGCCACGATCCGCTCGCCGGTATGGGTGGCGCGCAGTTCCTCCGCCACCTGGGCAATCGCCTGCCCGCTGCTCATCCCCTGGGACATCAGTTCCTGAATTCGCTCAACCGCTTTCTGCTGCTGTTCATGGCTCAGAGAAGGTAAACCTGCAAACATCGTCAACTCCTGCTAAATTATTGGCGCTAATTATTTCACGCTGCCCGGTAGTATGCCACACATGAACATGCGCTTCCCCACTGTTATTACCCTGCCCTGGCGAACGGACGCCGCTGAATTCTGGTTTGCTCGTTTGAGCCATCTTCCGTTTGCGATGCTGCTGCACTCCGGCTATGCGGACCACCCGTACAGCCGCTTCGATATTCTGGTCGCCGATCCCGTCAAGACGCTGACAACCGATGACATGTCGTTAACCGACGATCCGCTGATGCTGCTTCAGCAAGAAATTGACGCGCTGGGCTTATCTGCCACCCCCAACCCGGACCTCCCTTTTCAGGGTGGCGCGCTGGGCCTGTTTGGCTACGATCTGGGTCGTCGTTTCGAAACGCTACCTGAACATGCGCAGGCTGATATTTCCCTGCCAGACATGGCCGTGGGGCTGTATGACTGGGCGTTAATTGTTGATCACCAGAAAAAAACGGTTTCCCTGCTGAGCCATCGTGACGTGCAGGCGCGTCTGGACTGGCTAGAGGCGCAACAGGCTGCACCCGCAGAGACGTTCATGCTGACCTCCGACTGGCGCTCGAATATGAGCGCCGCGGATTATGCCGAAAAATTCTCGCGCGTTCAGGCGTATCTGCAAAGCGGTGACTGCTACCAGGTTAACCTTGCCCAGCGTTTCCAGGCGACTTATGAAGGCGATGAATGGCAGGCATTTACCCGACTCAATGCCACTAACCGGGCACCGTTCAGCGCGTTTATTCGCCTGAAACAGGGGGCAATACTCAGCTTGTCGCCTGAGCGCTTTATTCATCTGGCAGAGGGTACGATCCAAACCCGTCCGATTAAAGGCACATTGCCGCGTCTTACCGATCCCGACGCCGATCGTCAGCAGGCCGAAAAACTGGCCACCTCACCGAAGGACCGCGCCGAAAACCTGATGATTGTTGATCTCATGCGTAACGATATAGGCCGGGTGGCCGTTCCGGGCAGCGTACGCGTGCCGGAACTGTTTGTCGTCGAACCTTTCCCGGCGGTGCATCATCTGGTCAGTACCATTACCGCGCGTCTGCCCACTTCTCGCACCGCTTGCGATCTGCTCCGCGCCGCGTTTCCTGGCGGATCCATCACAGGTGCGCCAAAAATTCGCGCCATGGAAATCATCGACGAACTGGAACCGCACCGCCGCAACGCCTGGTGCGGTAGCATTGGCTATATCAGCCTCTGTGGCACGCTGGATACCAGCATCACGATCCGCACGCTGACGGCCTGCAACGGAAATCTTTACTGTTCGGCCGGAGGCGGCATTGTTGCTGATAGCCAGGTCGATGCGGAATATCAGGAAACCTTTGATAAAGTTAACCGTATCCTGAAACAACTGGAGTAATCACGGGTGGAAAAAGAGAACCTGACGCTGGATGACTTTTTATCACGTTTTCAGCTATTACGACCGCAGGTCAACCGCGAAGCGCTTAATCAGCGTCAGGCAGCCGTACTGATCCCGGTCGTGCGTCGCGCGCAGCCGGGCCTGCTGCTCACCCAGCGTTCTCCCCATTTACGTAAGCACGCGGGTCAGGTCGCCTTTCCAGGAGGCGCAGTCGACAGTTCCGACGCCTCGCTGATTGCCGCCGCGCTGCGGGAGGCGCAGGAAGAGGTTGCCATTCCGCCAGAGGCGGTGGAGGTTATCGGCGTGCTGCCGCCCGTCGACAGTGTCACCGGGTTTCAGGTCACGCCAGTGGTTGGCATTATCCCGCCGGGCCTGCAGTATCACGCCAGCGTTGATGAAGTTTCCGCGGTGTTTGAAATGCCGCTGGATGAAGCCCTTCGACTGAGTCGTTATCACCCGCTGGATATTCAGCGTCGCGGACATGACCATCGGGTCTGGTTGTCCTGGTATCAGCATTATTTTGTCTGGGGCATGACGGCGGGGATTATTCGTGAGCTGGCGTTGCAAATCGGCCTGAAGCCTTGACTATACTTTACATTCCACCCTCTTCTGCCAGGTTTGCGATCTGCGTCGCGCTATTAGCAAAACCCATCGTTAACCATTAGTTTAATTCATGTGAATAGTTAAGCCGAGGTCGGGGTTCCCTCTTACACTATGCGCAGTTATAACATCGTTACTGGAACCCCGGTAACCCTGTCAGGAGTGTGAAAGTGATTAGTATATTCGACATGTTCAAAGTGGGAATTGGCCCTTCGTCTTCCCATACTGTTGGCCCGATGAAGGCCGGTAAACAGTTCGTCGATGATCTGGTCGAAAAAGGATTACTGGAAAGCGTTACCCGTGTCGCCGTGGATGTTTACGGCTCACTGTCATTAACGGGTAAAGGCCACCACACCGATATCGCCATTATTATGGGTCTGGCAGGCAATATGCCAGATACCGTTGATATTGATGCCATCCCGGCATTCATTCGCGACGTGGAAACACGTGGCCGCCTGCTGCTGGCAAACGGCCAGCAGGAAGTCGATTTCCCGCAGGATGATGGCATGCGTTTTCGTAGCGACAACCTGCCGCTGCATGAAAACGGCATGACCATTCATGCTTATAGCGGTGAAAAAGAGATTTACAGCAAAACCTACTACTCCATCGGCGGTGGCTTTATCGTCGATGAAGAGCATTTTGGTAAAGACAGCGTCGGCGACGTCAACGTACCGTACCCGTTCAAATCGGCTACCGAAATGCTGGGTTACTGCAAAGAGACCGGTCTTTCACTGTCCGGTATGGTGATGCAGAACGAACTGGCACTGCACAGCAAAAAAGAGATTGAAGACTATTTTGCGAACGTGTGGCAAACCATGCGCGCCTGTATCGATCGCGGGATGAACACCGAAGGCGTTCTGCCGGGTCCGCTCCGCGTACCGCGTCGTGCCTCCGCCCTGCGCCGTATGCTGGTGACCACGGACAAGTTCTCCAACGACCCGATGAACGTGGTCGACTGGGTAAACATGTTTGCCCTGGCGGTTAACGAAGAAAACGCCGCAGGGGGTCGCGTCGTGACTGCGCCAACCAACGGCGCGTGCGGCATCGTTCCGGCGGTGCTGGCCTACTACGATCACTTTATTGAACCCGTGACCCCGGACATCTACATCCGTTATTTCCTGGCGGCGGGTGCCATCGGTGCGCTGTACAAAATGAACGCCTCGATTTCTGGTGCGGAAGTGGGCTGTCAGGGTGAAGTGGGTGTGGCCTGTTCGATGGCGGCAGCCGGTCTGGCAGAGCTGTTGGGAGCAAGCCCTGAGCAGGTCTGTGTGGCGGCTGAAATCGGTATGGAGCATAACCTCGGTCTGACCTGTGACCCGGTCGCGGGCCAGGTGCAGGTACCGTGCATCGAGCGTAACGCGATTGCCTCAGTGAAAGCCATCAACGCCTCGCGCATGGCGATGCGCCGTACCAGCGAACCTCGCGTATCGCTGGATAAGGTGATTGAAACCATGTACGAAACGGGCAAAGACATGAACGCGAAATACCGTGAAACGTCCCGTGGTGGCCTGGCTATTAAGGTGCAGTGCGACTAATACTCTCTTTCGCCCATCTGCAACGGATGGGCGAATTTCCCTCCTGTTTCTCGTCTCCTTCTGCTTTCACCACTACACTTTGTACTGTTGCGTCCGGCTTTTGTGGCTGGTGGCTTATCAGGCGCCCGTTCATGCAAACAGCACAAACGATCATTAAAAACTATCGCCGAAAACGCGTTATCGTCTGTGTGACGGTCGCGCTCCTCACGCTCATCCTGACATTAGGTATTCGCTTTATTTCGCAGCGGAACGTCAACCAACAGCGGATCCTCGATTTTACCAGCCATACCGTTCGCTCCCTTGATAACATACTGCTTTCATTAGAAAACCGTCGCAAGGTGCTGCAGTCCCTCGTGGGTCAACCCTGCCCTCAGGTGCACCTTGCTCTGCGAAAGCAGGCAGCCATTTTGCAGACCGTGCGCTCCATTGCCCTGATTAAAGACGGTATTCTCTATTGCTCCAGTATTTTCGGTAGCCGCGATGTGCCGGTTCGTGATTTCCTGAAAGAATTACCCGCCAATACGACGAAGTTGATTTTATCGACCGACCAGTGGCTGCTTAAGGGCAGTCCGATTTTGATCCAGTGGTACCCTGTTTCCGGTGACGGTGAAGATGGCGTTATTGAAATCATCAATATTGATCTGATCACCAAAATGATACTGGAACCCCAGCGCCCGCTGATCGATGACGTGGCGCTGACCGTGGGCGATCGCTTCCTGCGTTATGGTCAACGCGTCACTGATAGCCTGACATTTGATGAAGATGGCGCTATTTTCCAGCAGTCATCAATCCGTAATCCTTTCTCCATTACAGTAAGCGGGCCGGGTCCTGGACAACTCGCCTTAAAGAGCCTGCCAGCCCAACTGCCGCTGGGGTTAATGCTGAGCCTGTTGCTGGGATATCTCGCCTGGCTCGCTACGGCAAACCGGATGAGCTTCACATGGGAGATTGATATGGGGATTGCGGCGCGGGAATTTGAGCTTTTCTGTCAGCCGCTGGTGAATGCCCGTACTCAGGAGTGCTCTGGTGTTGAGATCCTGCTGCGCTGGAATAATCCCCGTCAGGGGTGGATCTCCCCGGAAGTGTTTATTCCTCTGGCAGAAGAACACAACCTGATTGTTCCCCTGACCCGTTACGTCATCGCCGAAACGGTGCGCCAGATAGGTTACTTTCCTTCCAGCGCAGGTTTCCACATTGGGATTAACGTCGCCGCCAGCCATTTCCGTCGCGCTGTGTTGATACAGGATCTGAACCACTTCTGGTTCAGCGCACACCCGCGCCAGCAACTGGTGATTGAATTAACGGAACGAGATGCGTTGCTGGATGCGGATTATCGCACTGTGCGTGAGCTCCATCGTAAGGGGGTGAAACTCGCTATCGACGATTTTGGCACCGGGAACAGTTCCCTCTCCTGGCTTGAAAAACTGCACCCGGACGTTCTGAAAATTGATCAGTCGTTTACCACTGCAATTGGAACTGATGCAGTAAATTCAACGGTGACAGATATCATTATTGCTCTGGGTCAGCGGCTGAATATCGAACTGGTTGCTGAAGGAGTCGAGACAGAGGAGCAGGCGCGGTATTTACGCCGTCATGGGGTACCTGTCCTGCAGGGGTTTTTCTATGCGCGGCCTATGCCACTGCGAGATTTTCCGCAATGGCTGGCGGGAAGCGCCCCCCCGCCAGCACACCATAACGGACACATCGTGCCTTTAATGCCGTTACGTTAAGCAGACTTACTCATCTTCATCGTGGACAGAGTGTTCTTTAACAATACGAACCATATCAACGCGATAGTCGTTGGCTTCAACGATGGAAATGTGCAACGGCGGCAGTTCGATAACATCCCCCACTCGTGGGATTTGCCCGTTAACCGCGATGACCAGACCCGCCACGGTGGCAATGTCCTCTTCATCATTGACCACGTTTTCCAGCCCCAGGGTGTGTGAGAGCGCATGCAGATCGGTTGTACCTTTAACCAGCCAGCCTTCACCGTCAGCCACGATCTCAGGTGTTTCGTCTGCATCCGGGAACTCACCGGCGATCGCTTCAAGAACGTCCAGCGGCGTCACCAGCCCCTGTACTACGCCAAATTCGTTAGTGACGATCACAAAGCTACCGCGAGCACGGCGTAGCACGCCCAGCAGGTTGATTGGATCTAACGTTTCCGGCACCACAATCGCAGGTGAAGCAGCGGCGATGGCTTCGACGTTGACACCCTCTTCCAGAGCCACCAGCATCTCTTTCGCACGGACGACACCGATGATCTCATCCAGCTCACCACGGCAAACCGGGAACAGGCTGTGTGGTGACGAGAGCAACTGCCGACGAATTTCATCCACGCTCAGGTTGGCATCAACCCAGCTGATTTCACCGCGCGGGGTCATGATCCCGCGCAGTGAACGCGAGGCCAGGGAGAGTACGCCGTTAATCATGTAGCGCTCTTCTTCCACAAACGCCCCTTCTGGGACCGGAACCGGATGACGGTTTTCGGAGTCAGACTGGACGTTGACCTGTCGACGCCCCCCCATCAGACGCAGAATGGCGTCTGCAGTACGGGCGCGAAGCGGCTGATTCGACTGCTGTTTAATAAAGTTACGGCGTGCAATCTGGTTAAACAGCTCAATCAGAATTGAGAAGCCAATGGCTGCGTACAGGTAGCCTTTCGGAATATGGAAACCGAAGCCTTCCGCCACCAGGCTCAGACCAATCATCAGCAGGAAGCTCAGACACAGTACCACTACCGTCGGATGCTGATTCACGAAACGCGTCAGCGGTTTCGAGGCCAGTAGCATAACCGCCATCGCAATAACAACAGCCGCCATCATCACCGGGAGATGGTTCACCATACCGACGGCCGTGATCACCGCATCCAGCGAGAAGACCGCATCAAGCACCACGATCTGCATCACGACAACCCAGAAGCTGGCATAGCCTTTACCGTGTCCATCATCGTGCTGACGGTTTTCCAGCCGCTCATGCAGCTCTGTCGTCGCTTTAAACAGCAGGAATATCCCCCCCAATAGCATGATCAAATCACGGCCGGAGAAGGTGAAATCCATGACGGAAAAGAGCGGTTTTGTCAGCGTCACCATCCACGAGATGACGGACAGCAATGCCAGGCGCATGACCAGCGCCAGCGACAGACCAATCAGACGCGCTTTATCACGTTGTTTTGGCGGCAGTTTGTCCGCAAGGATGGCGATAAACACCAGGTTATCAATGCCGAGAACAATCTCCAGCACCACCAGCGTGAGCAATCCCACCCAGATTGACGGGTCCATTAAGAATTCCATGACAAGCTCCTGCTAAAGGAATGACGAAACGGTGCCCCACTCAATGTGGGCAAAACAGAGGCAAACAGAGTCGATACGTGGCGAGGATCGCCGGTGAAATAGGCGCGAAATGGCCTGGTAGATGTCTGACGTCGGTGACGGTCCATATAGTGGGCTGTAGCCCTATACTCCTGAACAATTAAACGGAGGCTAAACATATCAGAGACAATATCTGTTTAGCAAAGATTTACGTTCCTTTGCAAAAATTCGATAAGACTTAATTCTTGACGAGTAATTTCTCGATTGCGAAAGCTAAATTACGGATCTTCATCACATAAATTATTTTTTCACTATCTAAAATAATTCGCGGAAGTCTTAGTTTTTTGAACTCTAACCCTTATCTGAATCGATTCGGTTCGCCAATACGATTCTCAGTACGACTGCCTGGCAGGCGTATTAATGATAATAAAAGGAGGTAGCAAGTGACCATTGCTATTGTCATAGGCACACATGGTTGGGCTGCTGAGCAGCTACTCAAAACAGCAGAGATGCTGTTGGGCGAGCAGGAAAACGTCGGCTGGATCGATTTCGTTCCCGGTGAAAATGCCGAGACGCTGATTGAGAAGTACAACGCCCAACTCGCGAAGCTGGATACCAGCAAAGGCGTGCTGTTTCTCGTTGATACATGGGGAGGCAGTCCGTTCAATGCTGCCAGCCGCATTGTCGTCGATAAAGAGCACTACGAAGTTGTCGCCGGGGTGAATATCCCGATGCTGGTGGAAACCTTCATGGCGCGCGACGACAATCCCTCTTTCGATGAGTTGGTTGCACTCGCTGTGGAAACCGGCCGCGAAGGCGTGAAAGCGCTGAAAGCACAACCGGTCGAGAAACCCGCACCGGCTGTCGCAGCGCCAAAAGCTGCTGCACCGGCAAAACCGATGGGCCCGAACGATTACATGGTTATTGGCCTTGCACGTATTGATGACCGCTTAATCCACGGTCAGGTCGCTACGCGCTGGACCAAAGAGACCAACGTCCGACGCATTATCGTCGTCAGTGATGAGGTTGCCGCCGATACTGTACGTAAAACCCTTCTGACTCAGGTTGCTCCTCCTGGCGTTACCGCGCACGTGGTGGATGTCGCCAAGATGATCCGCGTTTATAACAACCCGAAATATGCGGGTGAACGCGTGATGCTACTGTTCACTAACCCGACAGACGTTGAGCGCATTGTTGAAGGCGGCGTGAAAATCACCTCCGTGAACATCGGGGGTATGGCATTCCGTCAGGGCAAAACGCAGGTCAACAACGCCATTTCGGTTGATGCGAAAGATATCGAGGCATTTAACAAACTGAATGCCCGCGGTATTGAGCTGGAAGCCCGTAAGGTTTCCACGGATCAGAAACTGAAAATGATGGATTTGATCGGTAAAGTTGGGAAATAAGCCCGCGCCGGTTTTCACATAACGCTTATGTAATAGGAGAAGTGCAATGGAGATTACCACTCTTCAGATTGTGCTGGTGTTCATCGTCGCATGTATTGCGGGTATGGAATCCGTACTTGATGAATTTCAGTTCCACCGTCCTCTGGTGGCCTGTACGCTGATTGGTGCCGTTCTGGGTGACATGAAAACCGGTATCATCATCGGTGGTACCCTTGAAATGATCGCCCTGGGCTGGATGAACATCGGTGCGGCGGTTGCGCCTGATGCCGCGTTGGCTTCCATCATTTCTACCGTTCTGGTTATTGCCGGTCACCAGAGTATTGGTGCAGGTATCGCCCTGGCGATCCCGCTGGCAGCAGCAGGCCAGGTACTGACCATCATCGTTCGTACCATCACGGTTGCTTTCCAGCACGCAGCGGATAAGGCGGCCGAAAATGGCAACCTCACGGCGCTGTCCTGGATCCACGTTTCATCGCTGTTCCTGCAGGCGATGCGTATCGCTATTCCGGCGGTCATCGTCGCGATTTCTGTCGGTACCAGTGAAGTGCAGAGCATGCTGAACGCCATTCCAGAAGTGGTCACCGGCGGCCTGAACATCGCGGGCGGTATGATCGTGGTAGTCGGTTACGCAATGGTCATCAACATGATGCGCGCAGGCTACCTGATGCCGTTCTTCTACCTCGGCTTCGTGACCGCTGCCTTCACCAACTTCAACCTGGTTGCGCTGGGTGTAATTGGTGCAGTGATGGCGATTCTCTACATCCAGCTGAGCCCGAAATACAACCGCGTTGCGGGTGCCCCAGTGCAGGCTGCTGGTAACAACGATCTCGATAACGAACTGGACTAGCAGGTGAGCGAAATGGTTGATATGACAAAAACTACCACCGAGAAAAAACTCACTCCGGGTGATATTCGTGGCGTGTTCATCCGTTCTAACCTGTTTCAGGGTTCATGGAACTTCGAACGTATGCAGGCGCTGGGCTTCTGTTTCTCCATGGTGCCGGCAATCAAACGCCTGTATCCGGAAAACAACGAAGCGCGCCGTCAGGCGATTAAGCGTCACCTGGAATTCTTTAACACCCATCCATATGTGGCGGCTCCCGTTCTGGGTGTAACGCTGGCGATGGAAGAGCAGCGTGCAAACGGCGCAGAGATTGACGATGGTGCCATCAACGGTATTAAAGTCGGTCTGATGGGTCCGTTAGCAGGTGTCGGTGACCCTATCTTCTGGGGTACCGTTCGTCCGGTCTTCGCGGCACTAGGGGCCGGTATCGCGATGAGCGGCAGCCTGCTTGGCCCGCTGCTGTTCTTCATCCTGTTCAACGCCGTGCGTCTGCTGACCCGCTACTACGGTGTGGCATACGGTTACCGTAAAGGGGTGGACATCGTTAAGGACATGGGTGGCGGCTTCCTGCAAAAACTGACTGAGGGGGCGTCTATCCTCGGCCTGTTTGTGATGGGGGCATTGGTTAATAAGTGGACACATGTGAACATTCCGCTGGTGGTCTCCACCATCACCGGGCAGGATGGTCAGACCCGTGTCACCACCGTGCAGACTATCCTGGATCAGCTTATGCCTGGCCTGGTGCCGCTGCTTTTAACCTTCGCCTGCATGTGGTTGCTGCGTAAGAAAGTTAACCCACTGTGGATCATCGTTGGCTTCTTTATCATCGGTATCGCGGGTTACGCTGTCGGCCTGCTGGGCCTGTAAAGCAATAACGTTAGACGCCGGGGGCTTGCCCCCGGTTTTTTTATCTGTTCTTCGGAGGATGAATGACTGTCACGGACATCGTATTGGTTTTATTTATTGCTGCCCTTCTGGCTTACGCGATCTATGACGAGTTCATCATGCCTCGCCGCCACGGCGAGACGCTGCTTTCCCTTCCTCTTCTGCGACGCGGACGCGTAGATGCGTTTATCTTCACGGGTCTCATCGTTATCCTTATTTACAACAACATCACCAGCCATGGTGCAATATTAACCACATGGTTATTATGTGCGCTGGCATTAATGGCGATTTATCTGTTCTGGATCCGCACGCCAAAAATCATTTTTAAATCCCGTGGATTTTTCTTTGCCAATGTCTGGATAGAATATAACCGTATTAAAGAGATGAATATATCGGAAGATGGAGTACTGGTCATGCAATTAGAGCAACGCCGCCTGCTTATTCGTGTTAAAAATATTGACGACCTGGAGAAAATATACAAATTACTTGTTAAAACTCAATGAGTTAGATATATAGCATCGGCTATATTTTGTGTGTATTTTACGCAATAAACATAGCCTAAGCTATATTACTCTTTTTCTTTCTACCTATATTTCTTAACGATACATTCACCCTTAAATAAAAATGAAAATCGTTATCAACAAGCATTTGAAATAATACCTCTCTATTGTTGTTTTATATTCTCAAAATATGTTAAGGTTGCGCCCGTCGTTGGGGAGTAGCCGGTTTCCTGTTCTCAGGAAATGTACGTGTCAACATACTCGTTGAAAAACGTGGTGCGTACGGATCGCTTTCTGCACATCTTATGTGCGTTGTGATCAGGCGAGACCATAGATACATCAACTGCTGTTTACTGGGGGCAGTGATGTGTCATATGGATATCTCCCGGTCTGGACGCTGTTATGAATATCTCCGCTACCATCCTTCTTGCTTTCGGCATGTCCATGGACGCGTTTGCCGCCTCCATTGGTAAAGGTGCCACGCTCCACAAACCAAAATTCTCTGAAGCATTACGCACCGGTCTTATCTTTGGCGCGATTGAAACGCTGACACCGCTTATCGGCTGGGGTCTTGGCATGCTCGCCAGCCAGTTTGTGCTGGAATGGAACCACTGGATTGCGTTCGTGCTTCTGGTGTTTCTTGGCGGCCGAATGGTCATTGAAGGTTTTCGCGGCAGTGACGATGAAGACGAGGAGCCTCAACACCGTCACGGTTTCTGGTTACTGGTTACCACAGCCATTGCTACCAGCCTTGATGCGATGGCCGTCGGTGTCGGTCTGGCTTTCCTGCAGGTTAATATTATCGCCACCGCGCTGGCCATTGGCTGCGCAACGCTAATTATGTCCACGCTGGGCATGATGGTCGGTCGGTTTATCGGCCCGCTGCTGGGTAAACGCGCCGAGATTCTGGGGGGGATTGTGTTGATTGGCATCGGAGCCCAGATACTCTGGGCACACTTCGCCGGTTAATCTTCGCGCTGCCAGACGTGGATACTGAAATCCGTCTGGCAGCGAAATGTTGAGTGTGCAGCTAGCGCTTCCCATACTTCCGGTTTTGCCCGCCACGCGAACGGCGTCATCTGCAACAACGCAACGGCCTCTTCTCCTTTAAGTTTCATTTCATACGCCACGCTTTGCTCCTGCTTCAGGCTAAAACCGGCCAGCTGTTCAGAATGAGGGGCATGGAGACGCACTTCGTCGTAGATCAGCCCTTTCAGCTCCATCAGATGACGCGGGCCCGGCGTCACGGTGACTACCCATCCGCCCGGCTTCACCACGCGAGCCAGCTCTTCCGCCTTGCAGGGCGCGTAAATGCGGATAACAGCGTCCATGCTGGCATCGTCAAACGGCAGACGGTGGCTGGATGCCACGCAGAACGTCACGTCGGTGTAACGTTTTGCTGCTGCGCGAATCGCCACTTTCGACACGTCCAGACCGAATGTCAGCGCGCCCTTCTCACGGGCAATCTCGGCAAACCGTGCGGTGTAGTACCCTTCCCCGCAGCCGATATCGAGTATGGCGGTGGCAGAATCAGGCAGAATGTCATTCAGCCTCTGCGCGACGGTCTCCCGCAGCGGCAGATAGTGCCCGGCATTCAGAAACGCGCGACGCGCCTGCATCATCTCTGCACTGTCGCCGGGATCGCGGGAGCGCTTATGCTGCACCGGCAGAAGATTCACGTAGCCTTCTTTTGCCATATCAAACTGATGCCCCTGCGGACAGGTATAACTTTTATCTGAGTGTGTCAGGGGGGCGTGGCAAAGGGGACAGCTGAAGGACATGGTGACTCCGGAGCATATTCAAAGGGCGAAGTGTACCGCTATTCGCCCTGGTTATAAACGCCCGGTTAACGCATAACGATAAGGTGATCTGAACCCGCCGGTAAACCATCGGGTTTCACATTCTCCAGACGCAGCACGTTTCCCATAATCTCGCTGAAAACGGGCGCGGAGACGGCACCGCCGTAGTATGCCCCGTTTTGAGGATCGTTAATCACGACTACGAGCGCAAAACGTGGGTCGCTGGCGGGTGCAACACCTGCAGTGTAGGCGACGTATTTATCGACATACTTCCCGCTATTATCAATTTTCTTCGCCGTACCGGTTTTCACCGCCACGCGGTAGTCACGCACGGCTGCCTTAACGCCTCCCCCACCAGGCAGTGCCACACTCTCCATCATGTGCTCCACTTCATGAGCGATTTCCTCTGGCATGACGCGTTGTCCAATTACGGGTGGATCGATACGCGTGATTGAGAGAGGACGCTCAAGCCCGTAGCCGCCAATGGTGGCGTAAACATGTGCCAGCTGGAGCGGTGTCACCATCAGCCCGTAGCCAAAGGCAAACGTCGCCCTGTCGAGCTGGCTCCAGAATTTACGCTGTGGCAGTAGTCCCGCACTCTCCCCCGTTAAGCCAAGCCCCGTATTTGTACCAAAACCAAAGTTCCGGTAAGTATCAATAAGATGCTGGATCGGCATCGCCAGCGAGAGGCGGGATACGCCTGTATCGCTCGATTTTTGCAGGATCCCAGTCATGGTCAGTTCAGGGTAGTAACCCACATCGCGGATACGATGCCCGTCGAGAGTATACGGATGGGTGTCAATCACGCTGTCCGGCTGGACCAGCCCCTGCTGCAATGCAGTCATCAGCACCAGCGGTTTGACGGTAGAACCAGGTTCAAACGTATCGCTGATCGCACGGTTACGAAAATCGTTTATTGTTGCGCCTTCGCGATTATTGGGGTTGAAATCCGGATAGCTCGCCATGGCGAGTATTTCCCCGGTTGGGATATTAATTAACACCGATGCCCCGGATTCGGCCTTATTCCAGGCCACGGCATTATCAAGCGCATCTTCGGTAATGGTTTGCAGTCGCTCGTCGATGCTCAACTGGATGTTATGCGCCGGTGCAGAAGCAACTTCTGTCAGGTTTTCTACCACACGCCCGTAGCGATCCTCTCTTACCTGCCGGACCCCGGCCTTCCCCGTTAACTGAGCGTTGAAGCTTTTTTCCACACCTTCAATACCCTGCCCGTCAATATTGGTGAAACCAATCAGATTTGCCGCCACATGCCCGGCGGGATAAAAACGACGAGACTCATCACGTAAATTGATACCAGGCAAATTCAGTTTATCGATCCACTTTGCCTGTGCCGGGTCGACCTGGCGGGCAAGGTAAATGAAACGTCCCTGTGGATTCGCGTTGATGCGTGTCGAGAGCGTAGCCAAAGAGAGATGTAGCGCATTCGCCAGCGCTTGCCAGCGCTGATCAAAGCCGACTCCCCCTTTCGCCAGTACCGTTTTTGGATCGGCCCATACGGCCCTGACTGGCACACTGACCGCCAGTGGTCTTCCTTCACGATCCTTGATCATGCCGCGTGGAGCATCAATCGGCAGTTCCCGGAGTGACCGCATATCCTCTTGCTTCACCAGATTGTCTGGCTTGATGATTTGCAGCCACGCAACACGACCCAGTAAAAAAGCCAGACTACAAAAAATGGCAAAACAGAGCAGCGCAAAACGCGCCGGAGTGAAATTTCCGGCTGTCGTAAGTATCTTCTTCACCTGAACCCCAGGACAATTTAACAACGCCCTGATTTAACGGGAAAAGCCGAGCAGAAGGAGCCGAAACAGTGCTACTAACCTCGCAGCTTTGCAACAAGTTACTAACAAGTACGGGGATGGTAATATTTTGAAAGATAAAGGGCATAAAAAAGCCCCGCGTTATGCGAGGCTTTATGTCTGAGAGTGAAGTGCTAAGCGCTTCAGTCAGCAGTGGTTCGATCAGATAGCAGTTACGTTAACTGCAGCTGGGCCTTTCTGGCCGTCCTGAATTTCGAACTCAACGTTCTGGCCTTCAGCCAGAGTTTTGAAGCCGTTACCCTGGATTGCAGAGAAGTGTACGAACACGTCTTTGCTGCCGTCAGCAGGAGTAATGAAACCAAAACCTTTAGACTCGTTGAACCACTTAACTTGACCTTTAATCTTTGCCATTTGCAAAATTCCTTAGAGTGTTTTCTTAGCCCGCAGGCATTAACTGAGATAAAACTGAGACATTACTGCATGAGGCACTAATATAAGGTTCGGCAGAGAAGCGGTATTCAACGACAACGTGTTTACTCAGGACTTCTTTACTGAAAATGCCACACATAAACAGAACTGTACCTCGTTTGACCCAAAACGTGTTATCACACACAATGTTTAATATGGCAAGCCATTTTTAAACATGTCTCGATCCGCCGCACAAATTCGAACACTGCCTGTCAGGTTTTGCACAATTATGCGCATAACATACAGGCAATTCTACTTCGTTACAGAGACTCAACGTTGCTTTCGCAGTCGCTGTAATCTAAGACTTTTTTAACATAGCTCAATCATTCCAGTGCGTCCAGCAGCCGGGAAAAGAAATCTTCAAAATTGATTGAGTTAGAACAATTTGTGAAAACTTATGCTTAAATCATTGTAACGACACGGCATTGTTTCGCAGAAAATACAATGTTAATAACCTGCAGTTGACTGTATTAAAATTCATCAGCTAATAAGCCGTGTTATGCACCAAAATAATGAAATTTTTATGACTCTGCATCAAAACAAGGCAAGCAAAACGTTTCGATAAAAATAAAATATTCATTATCGCGTTCACATACAGAATATATGCAACAATTTATCGCTTCGTTTATAAGGATAAATATTCACCAATTTTCAGTATCCTTAAAGAACTATCAACTGGTGCTAAATTATCTAGCGCAACCGTTAACTCCCTCACTGGGTCATCCAGCGCATCATCTGCCAGTTCAAACACGCCCCAGTGAATAGGAAACGCCAGAGGGCAGCCCAACTGTTGCCATAACGCAACGGCAGATTGAGGGTCCATATGATGTACAGCCATGAACCATCGTGGGGCATAAGCTCCGATAGGTAATGCAGCAGCGTCAATTCTCCCCAAACGCTCCGGTATCAATAGCAACTCAGGCGAATAACCTGTATCACCGCTGAACCAGAAACGGTGATGCCGCCCCTCAAAGACCCAGCCGCACCACAAGGTGCGATTTCGATTCCAGGGTGTTCGCATACTCCAGTGCTGTGCCGGAACAGCACTCAAGGTTATCCCTTGCCAGGTGAAACTCTGCCACCAGTCGAGCTCAACCACACATCTTGCCCCCCGGCGGCGAAACCAGTCGGCCAGACCTAAAGGTACAAACAGACTCACGTCAGGGAAGCGTTTAAGGATCCGACGGATAGTTGCGTCATCAAGATGATCGTAATGATTATGGGAGATAACGACGGCATCAAGCTGATGAAGTTGATCGACAGAAAGTACCGGAGGGGTCTTACGTTGTGGTCCCAGAAATGAGAGCGGAGAGGCACGCTGTGAGAAAACCGGGTCAGTGAGGAGAATATTGCCGTCTATCTGCAGCAGCACACTCGCGTGTCCCAGCCACCATACCCCATCCTCATGAGGTTGCATAAGATCAACCGGTTGCCACCACTGACGTATAAAATCCTCATAACCGAGTGCGGGCGGTCTGGGCAAACCGGCCTCTTTACGCGCTTTTCGCCAGCGCTCAAGGTCACCGGGCTGATGCCCGACAGGACGGGTATTACGGAAACCATTCGGCGTGTGATGTTTCAGGGAGGGGTCATACCAGGGATTTTTCCAGACCACAGCCACCTCCCAGGACAAAAAGATTAACGCTCAGCCACCAGGCGGATAAAGTCGTCTTCGTCTTTGTCGTCTTCAGCGACAGCGTCTTTCGGCGCGTCTTTCTCTTCCGGTTCGTTAGCCTCACACAGACGGCGTAACAACGCATTTTGACGTTTTTGCTGATCGAGCAGCGCTTCAAGCAGTTCGATCTGCTCGTTAGTACGTGAACTGGCCCGGTTAACGAAAAACCAAATGACCAGCCCCACAAGCAGAACGACCAAAGAAATCATCAAGGATGCCACATTCAGCAGCCCTGAATTCAGTAACTCACCCATTTCACCACCTCAATAAAAACGTCTATTTTACCACTGGCGCGAAGGAAGGAAATCACCTTGAGAAAAAATGCGTGTTACCACGGAATAAACTTATTTATTGCGCAAACGCCGCTAAAGAACTGTACATCCTGATCGCACATCACATTGATGGTCTGCGTCCATAGCACCACGCACGCTACCAGCACGATAACCAGAATTACCCAGCGTATTTTTTTCACTCCACACTCCGTCAAAAGACCTGATGTAACCAGGTTATCACGGTTATCTTAAACAAGGGCTAACTGTACCGACATCAAGCCTTTTTCAGAATCATGCACTTGTTTCATTACGTAAACCGTTTACGCTTGCTTAATGATAACAACGATAAAGAGGCATTGATGCGCTTAATCATTCGAACAATTGTTGTACTGGCCATCGTCTGGATTGGCCTTCTGTTAACCGGTTATGGTGTGCTGGTGGGAAGCACTGAAAACGCAGCAGGATTAGGCATTCAGTGTAAATATTTAACAGCACAAGGAGTAAGCACCGCGCAGTATCTGCATACTGACAGCGGAATCATTGGCCTGACTAATTGCCCGGTACTGCGTAAAACATCCGTCGTGATCGATAATGGCTAATCAGCCAGGTTAACTGCAAAAGCGCCGCAGCACTCGCGGCGTTTTTTATGCTAACGAGGATTAAAACGGATAGTCGTGATACCCCATCTGCTCGGAAATCTTACGTGCTGCGGTGTGCAGAATAGCCACATACTCGTGCAGTCGCTCCTCAGAGAAGCGCAACGTCGGGAAGGAAATACTAAGCCCCGCAATCACGACGCCAAAGCGGTCAAATACCGGAACACCAATACAGCGCAGCCCCTCTTCCTGCTCTTCGTTATCTTCGCCATAGCCTTGCTCACGCACCTTGTCGAGCACGGTTAACAGCGCATCCGTGCTGGTAATGGTTCGTGCCGTACTGCGTTTGTACTCCACGCCATCAAGGATCTGTTTCACTTCTTCACGATCGCGCCACGCCAGCAGAACCTTACCAATGGCAGTACTATAGAGTGGGTTACGGCGGCCAATGCGTGAATACATACGCAGGTTGTACATGGAGTCGATTTTATGGATGTAAACAATACTGTCTTCATCCAGTGCCCCCAGGTGGATGGTCTCTTTGGTCAGACGGGAGATTTCACGCATCTGAATATCCGCGCTGCGGATCAGGTCAACATTTTGCAGCGCACGGGCACCCAGTTCGAAGAGTTTCAGCGTCAGAGAGTATTTTTCAGACTCGCCTTCCTGCGCAACGTAGCCCAGTGACTTCATGGTTTGCAAAAAACGATAAACGGTGCTTTTCGACATCATCACACGCTGCGACAACTCTGTAATACCAATTTCACGCTCTTCCCCAAGCGCCTGTAAGATGCCAAACACCTTCAGCACGGAAGAAACAGAATCTGGCTGTTTATCCAAATCCGCAATTGCCATTTACCACCTCATAGAGAGTGTTTTATAAAAATCAGAATCGGTTTTTATTATAAGTTCCCGTCATGTCACCTGCAATCAATCCGCGTTTACTTCGTTACAAATCTGCGACATATCGCGGCTGTAACAATGCTAAAATAGTTACCCTGAGAATAATTTCACGCTGAGCTTTTTTAATCCTAATGGAAAAGACCCTTTCCGATGGCCTGCCTTTACCCCAGCGGTATGGCGCTATAGCGACCATCATTATCGGTATCTCAATGGCCGTCCTTGACGGCGCAATTGCGAATGTGGCCCTGCCAACCATCGCCAGCGACCTGCATGCCTCCCCTGCCAGTTCGATATGGATAGTTAACGCCTATCAGATTGCAATTGTTATTTCCCTGCTCTCGTTCTCTTTTATGGGCGATATGTTTGGCTACCGTCGGGTTTATCAATGCGGTCTGGTGGTTTTCACCTTCACCTCATTGTTATGTGCCCTTTCTGATTCGCTACATACCCTGACACTTGCACGTATTGCACAAGGTTTTGGCGGTGCAGCGCTCATGAGTGTTAACACAGCGTTGATCCGCTTAATTTATCCGCAGCGTCATCTGGGACGCGGCATGGGGATAAACTCGTTTATTGTTGCGGTCTCTTCTGCCGCCGGGCCAACCATTGCAGCAGCCATTCTTTCCGTCGCGTCCTGGCAATGGCTGTTCGCCATAAACGTGCCGCTGGGCATCGTGGCTATCTTCTTTGCCCTACGCTTTCTTCCCGCTAACGGCCCCAAAAGTACAATGCCGCGCTTCGACGTCGTGAGCGCGGTAATGAATGCCCTCACCTTTGGTCTGCTGATTACTGCCCTGAGCGGTTTTGCACAGGGACAATCCCTGATGCTTACCGGCGCGGAACTCATCGTCTTGCTGGTGACAGGTTTCTTCTTTGTTCGCCGTCAGCTCACGCTTCCTGTGCCGTTACTGCCAGTTGACCTGCTGCGCATTCCCCTCTTTTCGCTCTCCATTTGCACATCTGTCTGCTCATTCTGCGCCCAGATGCTGGCCCTGGTCTCTCTGCCTTTCTTCCTGCAAAGCGTAGTGGGACGCTCTGAAGTGGAGACCGGGCTGTTGTTAACCCCATGGCCGCTGGCTACGATGGTAATGGCACCGCTGGCGGGTTACTTGATTGAACGCGTCCATGCCGGTTTATTAGGTGCTCTGGGGCTGGCTGTGATGGCAACAGGCCTTTTCGCGCTGGCACTACTGCCGTCATCGCCTTCCGATCTCGACATCATCTGGCGCATGATCCTGTGCGGAGCCGGGTTTGGCCTGTTCCAGTCGCCTAACAATCACACCATTATTACCTCAGCGCCGCGTCATCGCAGTGGAGGGGCCAGCGGTATGTTAGGCACCGCGCGTCTGTTAGGGCAAAGCAGCGGTGCTGCTCTGGTCGCTCTGATGTTTAACCTTGCCGGGCAAAACGGTAATCACATTGCGCTCCTTAGCGCAGGAGCCCTTGCTACCCTCGCGGCTATCGTCAGCGGTCTGCGCATTACCCAGCCCAGAGCCCAGGCATAAAAAAAGCCGGGCGGAGTCTTCTCCTGCCCGGCTTATTGCGGTTCTTCGCGTTACTTCATGTATTCCCCACTACGCAGCGCTTCGATACGTTTATCCAGCGGCGGGTGAGACATAAACATTTCACTCAGTGACTTCGATTTACCGTTAATACAGAAGGCCATCATGCTGTTCGCTTCCTGCGGCTCGTAACTGGTTTTCAGACGCTGCAGCGCAGCAATCATTTTCTCACGCCCAACCAGTTTTGCGGAGCCGGCATCCGCGTGGAATTCGCGGTGACGGGAGAACCACATGGTGATAATGCTTGCCAGAATACCGAACACCAGCTCCAGTACCATGGAAACTGCGAAGTAGATCAGCGGATTACCGTTGCTCTCTTCACCTTCGTCGCGGTTGCCACCCATAAAGCCTGCAGCAATCTGCGCCAGAATACGGGAGATAAAGATAACGAAAGTGTTCACCACGCCCTGAATCAGGGTCATGGTCACCATGTCACCATTTGCGATATGGCTGATTTCGTGAGCGATAACCGCTTCGGCTTCATCACGGCTCATGTTCTGTAACAACCCGGTGCTGACGGCAACCAGGGATGCATCACGACGAGCACCCGTAGCGAACGCATTAATGTCCGGCGCGTGATAAATAGCGACCTGCGGCATGGCAATCCCAGCCTGACGGGATTGCTGAGCAACCGTATTCATCAGCCACTGTTCCATATCGTTACGCGGCTGTTCAATAACCTCACCACCTACCGATTTCAGTGCCATCCACTTCGACATCAACAGTGAAATGAAAGAGCCACCAAAACCAAACAGCAGCGCCATAATCAACAGACCCTGAACGCTGCTCGACTGAATTCCTGTCAGGCTTAGCACGAGCCCGAAAACCACCATGACCGCAAGGTTGGTGAGCAGGAAGAGCGCGATTCGCATCATAATTTTCTTTTAACCTCAGTTTAACAAAACGCACTATGCGATTACCCACATCGTATGGGTATTGTGGCTATTTTCAAGCATCAGGCGGGCGTAAGTCACCAGAAAGACACAACTTTACACAATTGGAAACCAGCCTGACGGAAGGATGCAGAACAAAAAGAAACAGGCACAATTTCTTGTGCCTGTTGGGAGATTATTTTGCCGGAGCAGGTTGTACGGCAGGTTTCTCTTTTTCAAGATTCGCAAGGTCGAGTGCAATATGCACCGTCTCATCCAGATAAGGATCTGGCTCCTTGTAATCTTTTGGCAGATCGTCCAGTTTCTTGAGCAGAGGCTTACCTTCCCGTTTGAAGCGATCGTTGATACGCGCCAGACGCGTTGCATCGTCTTCGTTGTTCTCTTTTTCACGCTGAGCGTAGTTCAGAGAAACAATATTCCGTTTATCTTTCAGAGCATTGAAACGAGCAATGTCCTTCATGATGTACTGGAATTCCGCATCTTTCGCAATACGGTCATTATGCGCTTTCAGCAGTTCAGGACCAAACTGCGTCATATCACCCGCTTTCACGTAGGTCGCCGCGTTGATGCTGTCCCACGGTAACGCGTTATCTTCAAACTTCTCGCCGGTTTCCGTCTCTTCCGTGCCTGTCGGCATCATGATATCCGGCGTCACGCCTTTACGCTGCGTACTGCCACCGTTCACGCGGTAGAACTTCTGAATAGTGTACTGAACCGAACCCAGCGCAGGCCATTCAGGGCGCAGCATCTGATCGTAAATACGATTCAGAGAGCGATACTGTTGAACGGTGCCTTTACCGAACGTCGGTTCACCCACGATCAACGCACGGCCATAGTCCTGCATTGCGGCAGCAAAGATCTCAGACGCTGAAGCACTGAAACGGTCCACTAAGACCACCAGCGGGCCTTTGTAGTAAACCACACCATCGTTGTCGGCATCTTCACGGACTTTACCGTTGTTATCGCGCACCTGAACCACAGGACCAGATGGAATAAACAGGCCAGAGAGCGAAACCGCTTCCGTCAGCGCACCGCCGCCGTTACTGCGCAGGTCGATGATAATGCTGCTAACGTTCTGCTTCTCAAGCTTCTGCAGCTGCACTTTCACATCGTCGGTCAGCCCTACGTAGAAGCCCGGGATATCCAGGACACCCACCTTCTCTTTACCCACGGTTTTCACCGACATTTTCACCGCGCGGTCTTCCAGACGGATACGCTCACGGGTCAGGGTAACAATACGGGTTTTAGTGCCTTTTCCTGCAGGCAGCACTTCCAGACGAACCTTGCTGCCTTTCGGGCCTTTAATCAGCGCCACCACATCATCAAGACGCCAGCCGATCACATCAACCATGTTCTGACCGGTTTGTCCCACACCCACAATGCGATCGCCTACGCTTATCGCTTTGCTTTTGGATGCCGGGCCACCCGCGACCATCGAATTGATCACGGTATAATCATCATCCATCTGCAGCACCGCGCCGATACCTTCGAGAGACAGGCTCATTTCAGTATTGAACTGCTCGGTGTTACGCGGGGAGAGATAGTTGGTATGCGGATCGATTTCGTGAGCAAAGGCAGTCATTGCCAGTGAGAAGACATCCTCACTGTTGGTCTGCGCCAGACGACGAATAGCAAATTTGTAACGACGCGTCAGCGTGTCACGGATCTCTTTTTCATCTTTGCCGGTGAGCTTAAGGCTCAGTTCGTCATATTTAACTTTTCCGTCCCACAGCGCATTCAACTCGGCTTCATCTTTCGGCCAGGGTGCTTTACTGCGATCCAGATTAAAGGTGTCATTGCCGGTGAAGTCCATCGGACGTTCCAGCACTTTCAGCGCGTACTGATAACGTTCAAAGCGGCGCTTTTGCGACAGGTTATAGAGATCGTAGAACAGATCCAGCTTGCCTGAACGCAACTCGTCACCCACCTCAGATTTACGCTTAGCGAACTGCTCGACATCGCTGGCGAGCAAAACGTTATGGCTGTAATCCAGCAAGTTCAGATAGCGGTCAAAGATTTTGGCCGAAAAGGCCTGATCGAGATCGAACTGACGATAGTGCGAACGGGTGAAACGTGAGGTTACGCGCTCGCTCACCGTTGCGTGCTGCGTCTCTTCCTTAAGAACCGGAATTTGATCAACACGCGTGATATCGTCCACTGCGAAAGCGTGACCTGTTATGGCAAACAGGCCCGCCAGCGCGGTGAGCTTAAAAAAAGTGTTCATGCCAGGCTTGGCCTCCGTTTCAGAACAACAAGTGTTCTGCGCGTACAATCATTGACATACCAGAAGTCAGCTGTACACGAACGCCATCTTTGGTGATTTCCAGTACAGTGGCGTCCATAGCATTGTTACCCGCTTTTACCTTCAGCGCCTGACCAACGCTCAGGGCGTTAATGTCTGAAACCGGGGTATGACGCGGCTCTTCACGAGGGGCGCGCGGGGCTTTCGCTGCAGGTTTGTCAGCACGCGGTTTGCGATCGTTATTATCATTACGACGCGGTGCAGGGCGTGGTTTACGCTCACGACGAGGCGCTTCTTCCTGGCCGTTTGCCGCTGCGGCTTCGCGTTTTTTCGCTTGCTGTTCAGCACGTTGTGCCTGAACGCGAGCTTTGGCTTCTTCCAGCTGTTTACGCGCGTGTTCAACGTGCTGCTCATCCAGCTCACCACAAGGGTTGCCATCGAGATCCACGCGAGTCGCGCCCGGTTTGATACCGTACAGGTAACGCCAGCTCGAAGTATAAAGACGTAAGGCGGAACGCAGCTGAGTTTTGCTGAGGTTCATTTCCCCCTCAACACGTGCCACCAGATCCTGAAAAATACCGACTTTCAGGGGACGAGCTTCACCTTCAGCACTGAAGCACTGTGGGAAACGCTCGGCCAGAAATGCGATAACTTCTTTACTGCTATTCAACTTAGGTTGATTTTCCATGAAATTTCCTGATTACAACGGACGTTGCCAACAAGCGCAGGCATGAACAGGCGTCATTATAATGACGCTATCAGTAAATGCTACGTTATCCGTTGATTATCCTGCGACGCTCGCAAAGAATTTTTGATAATCGGTTGCAGCGAGAACGTTTTCCAGGTTTGCCACCAGCTCGCGCAGTCCCTGTTCGTCCTCGGCTGTAAAGCGACTGAAGACCGTGCTGTCGATATCCAGAACGCCAATAATCTGATTTTTTACCACCAGTGGCAGAACGATTTCAGAATTACTTGCAGCGTCGCAGGCAATATGTCCGTCAAACGCATGAACGTCTTCCACACGCTGTACCTGATTCTCGGCGACCGCGGTACCACACACACCACGCCCTACCGGGATACGTACGCAGGCCAGCTTGCCCTGGAATGGCCCCAGCACCAGTGTTTCACCTTCCAGAAGGTAAAATCCAGCCCAGTTAACGTCACTGAGACGTTCAAACAGCAATGCGCTAGTATTTGCCAGAGTGGCTAAGAAGCTGGTCTCGCCCGCCATCAATGCCTTAAAATCGCGGTTCAGATCCGCGTAGAATTCTGTTTTGTTCATTATTCAATCACTTAGTTGTCTTACAAAATTACCGCATAGCCTATTAAAATAAGCATTAAATGCGCTCATGCTCAAGATGAATCAGTTCATGAGTTATTATAACTTTCAACAATACTTATTTGTGCGCAGCTGATGGCCTTAAAAACAACCAAAATTACGCCGACAAAAAAGATAACTGTCCATACGGTAAGCGAAGCTTTGCCTCGTGCACATTATCAGCGTTGCCCCCAGTGCGATACGCTTTTTATGTTGCCGAAGATGAAATCGCACCAAAGTGCCTTTTGTCCCCGCTGCGATGCCAAAATTCGTGACGGCCGCGACTGGTCTTTGACCCGCCTCGCCGCCATGGCCGTCACGATGCTGCTTCTGATGCCTTTCGCGTGGAGCGAGCCGCTCCTCAAACTCTATCTGCTTGGTGTACGCATTGATGCCAACGTTCTACAGGGTATCTGGCAGATGACCCGGCAGGGTGATCCGGTAACTGCAGCGATGGTGCTTTTTTGCACCGTTGGCGCGCCGCTGGTCCTGGTCGCGGCGATTGCGTATTTATGGCTCGGCAACATTCTGGGTATGAACCTGCGACCGGTGTTGCTGATGCTGGATAAACTCAAAGAGTGGGTCATGCTGGATATCTATCTTGTGGGTGTTGGCGTGGCGTCAATTAAAGTGCAGGACTACGCGTTTCTGCAGCCAGGCGTCGGACTCTTTGCTTTTATCTGCCTGGTATTGCTCAGTATCCTGACGCTCATCCACCTGAACGTCGAACAGCTTTGGGAGCGTTTTTATCCTCAGCGCCCAGCCACACGCCCGGATGAGAACCTCCGTGTCTGTATGGGTTGCCACTACACCGGGCTGCCCGACGCGCGTGGCCGCTGTCCACGCTGCCATATTCCTTTGAGACTGCGGCGCAACAACAGTCTGCAAAAATGCTGGGCCGCACTGATTGCCTCTATTGTGTTTCTGATCCCGGCCAATATGCTGCCGATTTCCATTATTTACGTGAATGGCGCACGCCAGGAAGATACCATCCTCTCCGGCATTATTTCCCTTGCGCACAGCAATGTGGGGGTGGCTGCCATCGTCTTTATTGCCAGTATCCTGGTGCCGTTTACCAAAGTGGTGGTGATGTTTACGTTACTTAT
Organism: Enterobacter sp. E1; assembly: GCF_016809815.1. NCBI lineage: Bacteria > Pseudomonadati > Pseudomonadota > Gammaproteobacteria > Enterobacterales > Enterobacteriaceae > Enterobacter > Enterobacter sp. E1. The sequence continues at coordinate 424,023 of NZ_JAFBJM010000004.1, forward strand.
CAGCATTCACTTTAAATGTGAGCAGGGGTTACGTACCCGTATCCTGCTTTTGCGGTTCGTCACCTGGATTGGTCGCTGGTCGATGTTGGATCTGTTCGTGATTTCGTTGATGATGTCGCTGATTAATCGTGACCAGTTACTTGCTTTTACAATGGGACCCGCGGCTTTTTATTTCGGCTCAGCGGTGATATTGACTATTCTTGCTGTGGAATGGCTGGATAGCCGCTTACTTTGGGATGCACATGAGTCAGGAAACCCCCGCTTCGCCGACTGAAGCGAGAATTAAAACAAAACGCCGCATTTCGCCATTCTGGCTGCTGCCTGTCATCGCCCTGATGATTGCGGGCTGGCTTATCTGGACGAGCTATCAAGATCGCGGGAGTACGGTCACCATTGATTTCCAGACCGCCGACGGTATCGTCGCCGGGCGAACACCCGTTCGCTTCCAGGGGGTTGAAGTAGGTACGGTTCAGGACATCTCCCTTGGAAAAGGGCTGAACAAGATTCAGGTGCGGGTCAGTATTAAATCAGACATGCAGGATGCCCTGCGCAGCGAAACGCAATTCTGGCTGGTCACGCCGAAGGCCTCTCTGGCGGGTGTTTCCGGTCTGGATGCACTGGTGGGCGGTAACTATATCGGTATGATGCCAGGTAAAGGTGAACCGCAGGATCACTTTGTTGCCCTGGATACTCAGCCCAAGTACCGCCTTAACAACGGCGATTTGATGATCCATCTGCAGGCGCCGGATCTCGGTTCTCTGAACAGTGGCTCACTGGTTTATTTCCGTAAAATCCCGGTGGGTCGCGTTTACGATTACGCCATCAACCCGAATAAACAGGGTGTCACCATTGATGTGCTGATCGAGCGCCGCTTTACCAATCTGGTTAAAAAGGGCAGCCGTTTCTGGAACGTATCCGGCGTGGATGCCGATCTCAGTCTGAGCGGTGCAAAGGTGAAACTGGAGAGTTTGGCTGCGCTGGTGAATGGCGCCATTGCCTTTGATTCCCCTGAAAACTCAAGCCCTGCCACCGCTGATGACTCGTTCGGATTGTACGTTGACCTGGCGCACAGCCAGCGCGGCGTGATTATCAAACTTGTCCTGCCTGACGCGAAGGGGCTTAAAGCCGGTTCAACACCGCTGATGTATCAAGGGTTGCAGGTCGGTCAGCTTACCAAAATGACGCTCAACCCGGGCGGCTCGGTCACCGGCGAAATGACTGTTGATCCGAGCGTGGTCGATCTTCTGCGCGAGAAGACGCGTATTGAAATGCGCAGTCCAAAGCTATCACTCAACGATGCCAGTATCAGTAGTCTGCTGACGGGAAATACGTTTGAGCTGGTGCCCGGTGAAGGTCAGCCCAGCAATAGCTTTGTGATTGCCCCGGCCGACAAAGCCTTGTTGCAAAAGCCGGGTGTCGTGACGGTCACGCTGAATGCGCCAGAAAGCTACGGTATTGAAGCCGGCCAGCCGTTGATTTTGCACGGTGTTCAGGTAGGACAAGTTCTTGAGCGTACGCTTACCGAGAACGGCGTGAGCTTCTCGGTCGCCATTGACCCGCAATACAGCAACCTGGTCCATGGCGACAGTAAGTTTGTGGTTAACAGTCGTGTCGACGTGAAAGTAGGTCTGGACGGGGTGGAGTTCCTCGGCGCCAGCGCCAGCGAATGGGTCAACGGCGGGATCCGCATTCTGCCGGGCGATAAAGGCCCTGTGCGTGACAGCTACCCGCTGTATGCCAACCTGGATAAAGCGATTGAAAACAGCCTGAGCGATCTTCCTACCACTACGCTGACATTAAGCGCCGAAACATTGCCGGACGTTCAGGCAGGCTCCGTTGTGCTGTATCGCAAATTTGAGGTCGGGGAAGTGATCACCGTTCGCCCTCGCGCGGACGCATTTGATATCGAGCTGCATATCAAGCCGGAGTATCGCAAGCTGTTGACGCCAAACAGCGTCTTCTGGGCTGAAGGCGGTGCAAAAGTTCAGCTCAACGGTAACGGGCTGACGGTGCAGGCCTCCCCGCTTTCACGCGCGCTGCGTGGGGCAATTAGTTTCGATAACCTCAGCGGTGCAGGTGCGAATCTGCGCAAAGGGGATAAGCGTATTCTCTTCCCGTCCGAAACCGCAGCACGTGCCGTTGGCGGGCAGATTACCCTGCACGCTTTTGATGCGGGAAAACTGGCTGAAGGGATGCCAATCCGTTACCTGGGTATTGATATCGGGCAGATCCAGAAGCTGACGCTGATCACCTCGCGTAACGAGGTGCAGGCCACCGCCGTGCTCTACCCGGAATATGTACAGACGTTCGCCCGCACCGGTTCGCGCTTCTCGGTGGTGACGCCGCAAATCTCGGCCGCAGGCGTTGAGCACCTCGACACCATCCTGCAGCCGTATATCAACGTCGAGCCTGGCCAGGGCAATGCCCGTCGTGATTTTGAGCTGCAGGAAGCCACAATCACTGATTCGCGCTATCTTGATGGTCTGAGCATTGTGGTGGAGGTACCAGAAGCTGGTTCGCTCAGCATCGGCACGCCAGTACTGTTCCGCGGTATTGAGGTGGGCACAGTGACCGGTCTGACGCTCGGGACGCTCTCCGACCGCGTGATGGTGGCGTTACGGATCAGCGAACGTTACCAGCATCTGGTGCGAAATAACTCGGTATTCTGGCTGGCTTCCGGCTATTCGCTGGACTTTGGCCTGACGGGGGGTGTCGTGAAAACCGGTACCTTCAACCAGTTTATTCGCGGTGGGATTGCGTTTGCCACACCACCGGGCACACCGCTGGCACCGAAAGCGCAACCGGGTAAACACTTCCTGCTGCTCGAAAGTGAACCGAAAGAGTGGCGTGAATGGGGAACTGCCCTGCCGCGTTAATCTCAGGGCTCCGGTGTCAACGCGCCGGAGCCTTTATGCTACACTGCGCACCTGAACTTTTCCCTGTGGTGTACCCGTGGCTCAAAACTCCGTATTTCTTCCTGAACAATTCCTCGCGCAAATGCGTGAGGCGCTTCCTTCTCACCTGTCGTTAGACGATTTTATCGCCGCCTGTCAGCGTCCGTTGCGCCGAAGTATTCGCGTCAATACGCTAAAAATCAGCGTCGGGGATTTTCTCGCGCTGGTCGCACCGTACAACTGGCAACTGACGCCAGTACCATGGTGTGCTGAAGGGTTCTGGATCGAGCGTGATGACGAAGATGCCGTGCCGCTGGGAAGTACCGCCGAGCATCTGAGCGGGCTGTTTTATATTCAGGAAGCCAGTTCAATGCTGCCGGTTGCCGCGTTGTTCGCCGATGACAACGCGCCTGAGCGGGTGATGGATGTGGCCGCGGCACCCGGGTCGAAAACCACGCAGATTGCCGCCCGGATGGGTAACCAGGGGGCAATTCTTGCCAATGAGTATTCCGCCAGCCGCGTCAAAGTGTTGCATGCCAACATCAGCCGCTGCGGTATTCATAATGTTGCCCTGACACACTTCGACGGGCGCGTGTTCGGTGCTGCCCTGCCGGAAGCCTTTGATGCTATTCTGCTGGATGCTCCCTGCTCCGGGGAAGGAGTGGTACGTAAAGATCCTGATGCGTTAAAGAACTGGTCTGTTGAAAGCAACCTTGAGATCGCTGCTACCCAGCGTGAGCTGATCAACAGCGCATTTCATGCACTGCGGCCAGGCGGCACGTTGATTTACTCCACCTGCACACTGAACCGGGATGAAAACGAAGACGTCTGTCTGTGGCTGAAGGCGCAATATCCCGATGCCGTCGAGTTTCTGCCGCTCAACGATCTGTTCCCCACGGCAAAAGAGGCCATCACGCCTGAAGGATTCCTGCATGTTTTCCCGCAGATCTATGACTGTGAAGGTTTTTTTGTTGCCCGACTGCGTAAAGCTGTCGCCGTTGATCCCCTGCCCGCTCCAACGTTTAAGGTCGGCAATTTCCCGTTCACACCGCTGAAAGGCCGAGAGGCCGAGCAGGTCACCCTCGCCGCCAGAAAAGCCGGGCTTTCCTGGGATGAAACGCACCATCTCTGGTTACGTGAGAAAGAGATTTGGCTTTTCCCGGCCAGTATTGAACCGCTTATTGGCAAAGTACGTTTTTCCCGTATCGGGATCCGTCTGGCGGAAGTTCATAATAAAGGCTATCGCTGGCAGCATGAGGCTGTTATCGCCCTCGCCGGACACGAGAATACGTTCGCGCTGACACATCAGGAAGCCGAAGAGTGGTACCGTGGTCGCGATGTTTATCCTGCCAGTACGCCATCGAATGATGAAGTTGTGGTTACGTATCAGGGATACCCGTTGGGGCTGGCTAAAAAAGTGGGCTCACGACTGAAGAACAGCTATCCGCGTGAACTGGTGCGAGATGGTCGGCTGTTTACCGGTAACGATCGCACCGCCTGAAAAAAAGCGCATTTTTTTACTGGCGATTTCGCTCTCCTTGTCTACGATCAAAAATGGATGGCCGCACTGGTCATACCAGATTTTGACAATCGACCCGGAGAGCAATATGACGAAAACCAGCGTGCGTATTGGCGCTTTTGAGATCGACGACGCAGAACTGCGCGGCGAAATACAAGGCGATCGAACGTTAAGTATTCCCTGCAAATCCGACCCGGATTTGTGTATGCAACTCGATGCCTGGGATGCGGACATCAGCGTCCCGGCAATTCTTGATGGCGAACACTCTGTCCTTTACCGTGAGCATTACGATAGCAAAACTGATGCCTGGGTCATGCGCCTTGCCTGACCTAAAGAGAACCCGCCCGAAGGCGGGTTATTTATTACTGCAGTTGTGCCAGCGTAAAGTAACCGTCAAAAACAGCCCCCGTGTCGATATAGTGTAAATTATCAAAATCATACCTTCGGTCGACAGGCGTATGTCCGAACCAGAAATGATCCGCTCCGCGAATTCCCTGCCCTTTACCCACCATAAACCCCATCAACCGATCGCGATCCCATAATACGCGCTGGGCGCTTACCGGTTTTTGCCAGCGGTATTCCTCCGCAGGATAATCAGCATGGGCGATCACATTCAGGCCATTTGCACAGGTGATCTCGATAATATGCGGCAAACTGCGACAGGCATTGAGCAGCGATAGCGCCAGCTGTTGCTGCTCACGTTCAAGGCGTGCAAACCACATTCCGCCATTCATCGTCCAGAGCGCAAAATCATTATTATCCAGGCTGTCGATTGCCATTTGTTCATGGTTGCCGCGCACCGCGCGAAACCATTTTTCATTGATTAGCGCCAGGCATTTAACGCTGTCAGGACCACGATCAATCAAATCCCCGACGGAGATCAGTAAATCCTCGTATGGATTAAAATGACGACGTTTCAGTTCATCCATCAGCCACTGATAACAACCATGAATGTCGCTAACAACCCAGACGTGACGCCACCTCCCACCTTCTAATCGCTGATACATAACACCTCCTGTAGCGAGTATAGTTGCACCAGACTTATCCGGAGAGACGCAATCCAGCAGTGCTTTCCACAAAGCTAAACAAACAGTAAACTAAGGATAAATAAATATTTCACCAGTATTAATCCAGTTTTGCATGCCCCCTAAAATATGCAATGCATAAAATTTGAGGTTTTCCCGTGTCAAATACGCGCCTGCAAGACGATGCAGCACATTCGCATCGTACCCATATCATTTCCGAACTGGTGAAAGGTCAACTCGTCCCAGGCCCTATCTGGCAAAAACGCGAGTATCGACTTAAATTTCTGTTACGTTCGCTGCTTTTCTGGTCTTCAACGCACCGAATGCTCGATGCGCTGGCCCGCCGCGACGATTTTGACCAACTTCTGGCCTCGCAAATCACGCTGCCAAGTAAAACCCATCGTCAGTATCTGATGCGTGGCATGAATGCCAACGCGCGTGCCGACGCTATCATTAGTCATTATCAGTGGATTGACTCTCTGAAAGATGCCGGGCTGGTCAACGCTTTAACTGGCCCCCAGGAGCAATCTATTGTTGAGTTTCATGCAAAAGATGGCGTGAGCTATAACGTCAATGCCATGAACGCCAGTAAAGCGGAGCGCGAAGGCGAGTGTACGCTGTGGCTGCGAGACAATGAAAATACCCTGCTTGCGAGCGTGACCTTTTGCGTCGCCCGGGAAAACGGGGAATATGTGCTGGTGATTGGCGGTCTTCAGGGACCTCGCCGCAGCGTGTCTCGTGATGTGATCAAGCAGGCAACACGAGCCTGCCACGGCCTTTTCCCTAAGCGAGTATTAATGGAGGTGCTTTTCCAGCTGGCAACACTCTCCGGTATCAAAGCGATTTATGCCGTCAGCGATGAAGGGCATATCTTCCGTGCTCTGCGTTATCGCCTGAGTAAAGGCCGTCATTTCCACGCCAGTTACGATGAGTTTTGGGCCTCTATCGACGGTCAAAAGCGCTCAACATTCAGCTGGCAGCTGCCCTTGCAGATGGAACGCAAATCCCTTGAGGAGATTGCCAGTAAAAAACGTGCCGAATATCGCCGTCGCTTTGAACTCCTTGATGAAATTGAGGCATCTGTTAAATCACGCTTCTAAGCACTGCATAGGCTTTCGCTGACTGCGCACAAAAATTTAACAAAACAGGCAAAAAGGGCTGGACTTCCGCATGCTGTGTTGTGTTATGTTTTAGCAAGACACACACAGTGTGCACGCTGTAAAAGAAAGAAGGCGTTGGATTTATTCGTTTACTTTCATACAGATAAAAAGAGACCGAATACGATTCCTGTATTCGGTCCAGGGAAATGGCTCTTGGGAGAGAGCCGTGCGCTAAAAGTTGGCATTAATGCAGGCTAAGTCGCCTTGCCTTTTAAGAATAGATGACGACGCCGAGTTTTCCAGTCCACAGCTAAAGCGGCCTGAAAAAAAGCGTAAGAGCATCATAAAAAGTAAAAAACCGCAGTGCTTTCGCAAGCATCTGCGGTTTTTTATTGGAAACCTGAGCATTAGCAGAGCTTGTCGGCACGCTCGATAAACGGTGCCAGACTCATCTTCCGTCCCGGATGAGCCGGGTCATCAATCTGAATTACGCTGATAGGCTGGCCGCTGCTCTTACCGCTAGCCACCTGCTGCTCTGCGGTCTCATTTAACGGGTATTGCACCAGCGTACTTGGGTTAATCGCATATAATGCATGACCCGGACGGCAAGTCAGCATCACCTCTTCGCGATTGAAAGCCCATTTGTCTTTACCCACTTCAAAACGGCTGACGGTAATCACCTGCGGTGCAGCCAGAGCACTCCCCGTGCAGGCCAGTAGTAAGAGAGAAAGTACTGTCTTTTTCATATGCTATTTAACCTTATCAGAAGGGTTCCCAGGTCGCGAACAGACTGACCGTTGCCAGCACCAGCGTTCCCAGCACCACCTCTGCCTGTGTCATCCTGATAAAAATCTGTTGCGCTTGTCCGGTCTCCGGACGAAACCGTGGCACCAGAAAATACCGATTTGCCAGTGCAATTGCTACCATCAACGCCACCAGCGCACATTTGAACAACAAAAACTGCACGTAGTCAGACTGCCATGGGATCTGGATGCCAGTGATAAACAGCGTGTTGATAATGCCAGTGAGCAGCACACCCGCAACGGCATAATGGCCGACACGCGAGAAACGCATCATGGTGTAGATAGCGGCATTTTGCCAGCGCCCTTTCGCCAGACGCATGCAGAACAGCAGCGGAAGTAATCCGCCAAGCCAGGTTGCGGCACACAGCAGGTGAAAAGCGTGATTAAGACGCTGCAAAGCCCCTGTCGGACCGTCGCTCATCGCCGCGTGCCCTACCCCTGCCAGCAGAATAAGCTGACCCATTGCGAGCAATAACAGCCGGGAACCTTTCAGGGGAGCGAGCCATGCAGCTCCGACAGTAATGGCAGCAAGAATCATTTGCCACAGCCAGACGCTGCCAAACTGCGTCGTCAGCACGCTACGCCAGATCTCCGGGGAAAAGACATCTCCCCAGCCACTGCCCATCAATCCCCCCTGAAACATAAACATCAGGAGTGCAGCACCCAGGCTGATTAAAGACGCCACTTTCTGCTGTAACTGGAAACGCCGGGACATCAGGCGGTGGAGTGAGGAAGGCGCAAACCAGACGCTGTAAAGCGCATTGCCAAAAATGAGCATCAGCGCCCCGAAATGGATAAATCGCAACCCGACATAAAACAGGGCCAGCATGCTATTTCACGCTAAAGTGGTAGCTGCCTTTGGTTTTATGGCCGTCTACGGAGACCACATGCCAGTCGACCTGATAGGTCCCGGGCGTCAGCGGTTGTTCCAGCGGAACCGTCAGCTGAGCGTTGTTCTTTTCGTCTCGTTTAACCGTACCTGTTTTCATAACCTGCTTTTGTGCATCCGTGACCAAGACTCCACTAAAACCAGGTTCGATACCTTCCGAAAAAATCAACGTAAGGAGCTGGGGTGGTGTCACCTGGCTGTCTGCCGCCGGGGTTTGCTGTTTAAGATGAGCATGCGCCAGCACAGAAGGCGTCATGACCAATGATGCCAGAAAGGCAAGCGCGCATACCGCGCGGGAAGTGGTTAGTCCCATCGCAATCATTCCTTTTTGTTATGTCTGTATGCTAAAGAATAACGCTGTATAATAAACGAGTCGAGGATCATCCCGCCTCCGCTTGTCATCATCGTGCAATCGCGGTAACGTTGCCGCCGCATAATAAGGAGAAGGAAATGAAGATCAATCTGGCCACCCTTCCTCAGGACGAGATGGATAAAGTGAATGTCGATCTCGCTGCCGCAGGCGTCGCGTTTAAAGAGCGTTACAACATGCCCATCGTGGCTGAGGTTGTTGAACGTGAACAACCGGCTCATCTGCGCGACTGGTTTCGCGAAAGATTAATTGCCCACCGTCTCGCATCGGTCAACCTCTCTCGTTTGCCCTACGAGCCTAAAGTTAAATAAGCTTAAAAAGTCGTTACACTTCCTTACGCGGAATATGCCAGGATAAGAAAACCCTGATTAATCTAGGTGTATTCTTAAAATCCCTGCGACTCAGTGTATAAGGAAGTCACGATGTCACAATGGAATATTGCCGCAGCCCAGTATACCGGGCAGCATCACAGTGTAGATGACCATGTTGCGCGCCACCTCTGCTTCATCGCCGAAGCAGCACGCCAGCAATGCGATTTGCTGGTATTTCCTGAACTTTCATTAACGGGTTCGGGCACAACGGTATTACCTCCTCCCCCCAGTGATGCGCAGCTTGAACCCCTGCTCGACGCCGCACATTTTTACCAAATTACCCTCATTGCCGGGCTCCCTCTTGAACGGAATGGTCAGCGCCAGAAAGGACTCGCGCTGTTTACGCCTTCCAGCCAGGGTATCCTGCGCTACCCGCAGGGGAGCGGCGCAAGTCTGGTTCCAGGAGATAAACAACTTAGCATCATTGATGCGCATACCGATTCACCCAATCTCGATTCACAGGCGGCGCTGTTTACCAGCTGTCAGTCTGTTGTTGATTATCGCTGGCGGCAGTCCATCAGCACCCTGCAGCGCTTCGCACATAAATATGCGATTGCCGTGTTAATGGCTAATGCGTGTGGCGGCAGCGCGTTATGGGATGAAAGAGGTCAGTTGATTGTCCGCGCGGATAAAGGCGAGCTCTTGCTGACCGGCACGCTCGGCAGACAGGGTTGGCAAGGCGATATCATTCCTTTAGGCTAAGCGTTTTAAGCTCAGGAGTTTTCAATGCTGCGCGTCATCGATACCGAAACTTGCGATCTTCAGGGCGGAATTGTGGAAGTGGCCTCTGTCGATGTGGTAGACGGTAAAATCGTCAACCCAATGAGCCATCTGGTGCGCCCTGATCGCCCCATTAGCCCGCAGGCTATGGCAATCCATCGCATTACCGAATCAATGGTGGCGGATAAGCCGTGGATAGAAGAAATTATTCCACACTATTACGGTAGCCCGTGGTACGTCGCGCATAACGCCAGCTTTGACCGCCGGGTGTTGCCCGAAATGCCAGGGGAATGGATTTGTACTATGAAGCTGGCACGTCGCCTCTGGCCGGGGATCAAATACAGTAATATGGCGCTGTATAAGTCCCGCAAGCTTAGCGTCCGTACACCTGAGGGGCTTCACCATCACCGCGCGTTGTACGACTGCTATATTACCGCCGCGTTACTCATTGATATTATGAATATCTCTGGCTGGACGCCGGATGATATGGCAACGATCACCGGTCGTCCTGCGCTTCTCACCACCTTTACCTTTGGCAAATATCGCGGTAGAGCGGTGTCTGATATTGCGGATAAAGATCCGGGCTATCTGCGCTGGCTTTACAATAACCTCGACAAAATGAGCCCGGAACTGCGCTTAACGCTGAAACACTACCTGGGCGAAGCTTAAGGCTCTTCACCGCCTGGCAGCGTTCCCTGCGCCAGGCCAATCAGGAAGGCATATTCCAGGGCGACGCCTTCATAGGTCTTGAACCGCCCTGATTTTCCTCCATGCCCGGAATCCATATCGGTACAGAGCAGCAACAGATTATCATCGGTTTTTAGCTCCCGCAGTTTTGCCACCCATTTTGCCGGCTCCCAGTACTGCACCTGCGAATCATGCAACCCGGTGGTGACCAGCATGTGCGGATAGGCTTTTGCCTCCACGTTATCGTACGGGCTGTACTCTTTCATATAGCGATAGTAGATCGCATCCTGAGGATTCCCCCACTCTTCGAACTCTCCCGTCGTCAGGGGAATGGATTCATCAAGCATGGTCGTGACCACATCGACAAACGGAACCTGTGCGACAATCCCTTTGAAGCGATCGGGACGCTGGTTGATCACCGCCCCCATCAACATGCCGCCCGCGCTGCCCCCCATCCCAAAACAGAGATGCGGATCCCCGTAGCCTTGCTCAATCAGCGCATCACAAACATCGAGATAGTCATTGAAGGTGTTTTTCTTTTTCAGGAATTTCCCGTCTTCATACCAGTGCTGCCCCAGTTCACCACCGCCGCGCACATGGGCGATAGCGAAAACCAAGCCACGATCGAGCAGACTTAACCTACTGCTGCTGAAATCGGCATCCATGCTTGAGCCGTAGGAACCATAGCCGTAAACCAGCAGTGGGTTTTTCCCTTTCCGGAAATGCGCCTGGTGGTAAACAAGTGAGACCGGAACTTCCACGCCATCGCGGACAGTGACCCACAGGTGCTCGCTGCGGTAGTTCTCAGACTCAAACCCTTTGACCTCGGTCTGCTTAATCACCTGACGCTGCCCGGTATCCATATCCAACTCAAACAACGTGTCCGGCGTGGTCATTGAGGAGTAACCGTAGCGCAACCGAGACGACTCGGGCTCAGGATTGAAACCAATCCACGTTACATAGGCTGGGTCGTCGAACGCAATCCCCACCACCTCCCGGGTTTTTCGGTTGATTTGCCGGATACTGGTCAGCCCGCGCTGACGCTCTTCCACCACCAGCCAGTCGGTAAACAGAGTGAACCCTTCCAGCATCACTTGCTCCCGCGCGGGAATAAGCACCTCCCACTTGCGCTCATCGCGCACTTTGGTTTTATAGAGACCAAAGTTTTTGCCCTCGCGATTAGAGCGCAAATAAAAACTGTGCTGGAAGTGATCCAGACTGTACTCATGATCCTTGCGACGCGGCAGAAAACAGAGCGGCTGGGCATCAGGTAGTTCGGCGTCCAGCAGCAAAACCTCAGACGTCGTCGCGCTGGCGAGGAAAATAATCACATAGTGGCGTGAGGAGGTTTTATGCAGGCTGACATAAAACGTTTCGTCTTTCTCTTCATAGACCAGTTCGTCATCGGCAGAACCCGTCCCTACGGTATGTCGCCACACCTGATAAGGCAGTAGCGTGGACGCATGCTTTTTGACGTAGTAGACGGTCTCGGAATCATTCGCCCAGACAAAATCCGGGGAGACGTTTTCCAGCATTTCAGGATACCAGTTCCCGGTGTCCAGATTGCGAAAACGCAGGCCATACTGACGGCGGGAGAGGTAGTCCTCAGCCAGCGCCATAATCGTGTTGTCAGGTGAAATGGACATGCCGCCCAGCGTATAAAATTCGCTGTGGGCGGCGCGCTGGTTGGCATCCAGTAAAATCTCCCACTCATCCCATTCGGCACTTAACACGGGTTGTCGTTGGTAGATGGGATACTCGTTGCCGGGCTCGTAGATATGACGATAGCGATAGCCATTTTTGGTCCAGGGCGCGGAGATATCATGCTGAGGAATGCGCTGCACCATTTCATTCAGCAGTTGATCCTGAAGTGCCTGCTGGCTGGACATGACCTTGCGGCCATAGTCGTTTTCCTCGTGCAGGTAGTCGAGCACCTCTGGCCGGGAGCGAGAATCGTCCCGTAGCCAGTAATAGTTGTCTATACGCGTATCGCCATGCGTGGTGATCGCATAAGGAGTACGTCGGGCTTTCGGTGGCATGTCATCATTCTTTTAAGTTTTACACCCTATAAGGTTGGCAAAACCCACGCATGATGCAAGCGAAACAGTGTCGCAGCCGCGACGCTATCCCTGTAACGCTTTTTTTTGTTCCCGGATATCCTGCTCAATACCCTCGCGTACATCCTGCGGGATCTTCAACGCATCGCCGAGGGCATTGAGGTAGCTACGTTCCATAAAGTGGTCGATATCAATGGCGGCACAGCTGAGAAAATAGAGTTCAAGCGCCTCTTCCTCATTCTTCACACTCTGCGCAAGACGCTGTGGATCGAGCGGCTGTTCAATCGCCTGCGCCACCAGGGCTCTGCCCTTCTCTTCAACACCGGCTTCGCGAAGCTGCTGCTCAATCGCCGATCGTTCTTTATCGTCAATATGCCCGTCACTCTTCGCGGCAAAGACCAGCGCAAGGATCAATCGTTCGGTACGCAGATCCAGCGGCGAGGTGTGCTCGCTATAATGCGGTTCATCGCAGTGTGCAGCCCGTACCCTGTCCTTGTATTTATTCCACAGTACGGTGCCAGCGATGGCCCCGCCACCGGCCAGCAACGCGCCAGTACCATATTTTGCCAGCAGCTTACGTGAGGATTTATTCGCGACTAAAAGGCCTGCCAGCCCGCCAAGTGCGCCGGGAACCAATAGTTTACTGAGCCCCTGCTCGCCAGACGACGATGCTTTCTGTCCTAACAGCGATTGCAACTGATTTAACCAACCAGACATGGTTTCCCTCACTTAACGGTGAACATATTTCACAGCGTAAGCGAGCAGGCGTCAGGAAATGTCTGGATGGGCTAAAGATGCGCAAATTTCTTCCCCCTCCCTTAGCCCTGCACAAGACACACGCAAACGTTTTCGTTTATACTGCGCGCATCTTTTTCAGGGGGAATGTTATGACTCGTTTAGGCACTGCGCTGCGACCAGCAGCGACGCGTGTGATGCTGTTGGGATCGGGCGAACTGGGTAAAGAGGTCGCCATTGAATGTCAGCGTTTAGGTGTGGAAGTGATTGCCGTAGACCGTTACGCCGATGCTCCTGCCATGCACGTCGCCCATCGTTCTTATGTGATTAACATGCTGGATGGCGATGCCCTACGGGCACTGATTACGCAGGAGAAACCCGATTTCGTGGTCCCGGAAATTGAAGCCATCGCCACCGATACGCTGATCGCTCTTGAACAGGAAGGCCAGCGCGTGGTGCCCTGTGCCAAAGCGGCAAAACTGACCATGAACCGGGAAGGTATTCGTCGTCTGGCAGCGGAAGAGCTGGGGCTCCCCACGTCGAGCTATCGGTTTGCTGGCGATAAAACCGCATTCCTGCAGGCTGTCGAGGAGATTGGCTACCCGTGCATCATTAAACCCGTGATGAGTTCCTCCGGTAAAGGACAGAGCTTTATTCGCGACAGCAGCACGCTGGATAAGGCATGGGATTATGCCCAGCAGGGTGGTCGTGCCGGAGCGGGTCGCGTGATTGTCGAAGGTGTCGTGAAATTTGATTTCGAGATCACTCTGTTGACCGTCAGCGCCATTGATGGCGTCCATTTCTGTGACCCAATTGGCCACCGTCAGGAAGATGGCGATTACCGTGAATCCTGGCAGCCGCAGCAGATGAGTGCCCTGGCACTGGAACGTGCGCAGGCGATCGCCCGTAAAACTGTACTCGCGCTGGACGGCTATGGCCTGTTTGGCGTAGAGCTTTTCGTCTGCGGAGATGAGGTTATTTTCAGCGAAGTCTCACCTCGCCCGCATGACACCGGCATGGTGACGCTGATTTCGCAGGATCTCTCTGAGTTCGCCCTGCACGTACGCGCTTTCCTCGGATTGCCTGTTGGTGGCATCCGTCAGTACGGCCCGGCCGCTTCCGCAGTGATCCTGCCGCAATTAACCAGCCAGAATGTCACGTTTGATAACGTCGACGGCGCAGTAGGTGCAGGGTTACAGGTGCGTTTGTTCGGTAAACCGGAGATCGACGGCACGCGTCGTCTTGGCGTAGCATTAGCCACCGGGGATAACGTAGAAGACGCCGTGGCGAGAGCGAAAACAGCCTCCGCAGCAGTTAGCGTAAGAGGATAAAAAAACGGGCCGAATGGCCCGTTTTTCATGCTGCGAATAACTTACTGCTGCGCACCTTCAACCGCTTCACGAGCCAGTTTAGTAATGCGATCCCAGTCGCCCGCTTCCAGCGCATCCGCCGGAACCAGCCATGAACCACCGATGCACAGCACGCTTTTCAGTGCCAGGTAGTCACGGTAGTTAGCAGGAGAGATGCCACCCGTCGGGCAGAAACGAACCTGAGCGAATGGACCCGCAATCGCCTGCAGCGCTTTGGTGCCGCCGTTCGCTTCTGCCGGGAAGAATTTGAACTCTTTCAGACCGTAGTCCATACCCAGCATCAGTTCAGATACGGTGCTAATGCCAGGGATCAGCGGAATGGTGCCTTCGGTTGCCGCTTTCAGCAGAGACTCCGTCAGGCCCGGGCTGATAGCAAACTGTGCGCCCGCTTCAGTCACTTCCGCCAGTTGCTGTGCATTCAGAACGGTACCCGCACCGACGATGGCGTCCGGCACTTCTTTAGCGATTGCGCGAATGGCATCCATCGCGCAGGCGGTGCGCAGGGTGACTTCCAGAACACGAACGCCACCGGCAACCAGCGCTTTCGCCATCGGTACCGCATGCTCCAGTTTATTTACCACGATAACCGGCACGACAGGGCCAGTGGTCATGATTGCTTCTGCACTTGTTTTCCAGTTTTTCATCAGTGTCTTCTCTCGCCAGATCGTTAAAATCAAGTCGTCTTAAAACGTAATACAGGTTGCGCCCTGCTCAGCACCAGAGAGTTTCTCACGCAGCGCACCAAACATTTCGCGCCCTGTCCCCACGCGCGATGCGCTCAGGTCAGGAATATGTGGCTTACGTGCCGCCAGCTCTGCGTCATCCACCAGCAGGGTTAACTCACCTGTCTGACCGTTTACGCGGATCATGTCGCCGTCACGCACTTTCGCCAGCAAACCACCGTCGTAAGCTTCAGGTGTCACGTGGATGGCTGAAGGCACTTTACCGGATGCGCCAGAGAGGCGTCCATCCGTCACCAGAGCAATTTTGAAACGGCGGTCCAATAATACACCAAGTGGCGGCATAAGTTTATGTAATTCTGGCATCCCGTTGGCCTTTGGCCCCTGATGGCGAACGACCACCACGCAGTCTTTATCCAGAAGACCGGCGTCAAAGGCAGGTAATACGTCGTGCTGGCTTTCGAACACTACCGCCGGTGCTTCGATAATCTGATTCTCTTCCGGTACGGCAGACGTCTTCATCACCGCGCGTCCGAGGTTGCCGCTGAGCACTTTGGTACCGCCATGAGGAGAGAACGGTTTGTCGATGGTGGCGATAACCTGTGCATCAAGAGAGGCATTCGCCCCTTCGCGCCAGTCCAGCTCGCCGTTATTCAGCCACGGCTCCTGGGTGTAGCGTTGCAGACCAAAGCCCGCCACGGTATTTACATCTTCATGCAGCAGACCGCCTTTCAGCAGCTCGCGCATCAGCAGCGGCACACCACCTGCGGCCTGGAAGTGGTTAATGTCAGCCGGGCCGTTCGGGTACAGGCGCGCCATCAGCGGCACCACAGAAGAGATCTCGGAGAAATCATCCCAGTTAATCAGAATGCCCGCCGCACGCGCCATGGCCACCAGGTGCATGGTGTGATTGGTTGACCCCCCCGTTGCCAGTAACGCGACGATACCGTTAACGATGACTTTCTCGTCAACCATTTTGCCCATTGGCATCCATTCGTTGCCATTACCGGTCAAACGCGTCACCTGACGGGCAGCAGCTTCGGTCAGCGCCTGGCGCAGTGGTGCATCCGGCTGGATAAAGGACGAGCCCGGAAGCTGCATCCCCATGAACTCTACGACCATCTGGTTAGTGTTAGCCGTACCGTAGAAAGTACAGGTTCCCGGCGCATGGTAGGACGCGGCTTCTGCCTCCAGCAGCGCCTGACGGTCTGCTTTCCCTTCTGCGTACAGCTGACGGATACGCACTTTCTCTTTGTTTGGCAGGCCGCTTGCCATCGGGCCGGATGGCACGAAGATCGCAGGCAGATGACCAAACGACAGCGCAGCCATTACCAGGCCCGGGACAATCTTGTCGCACACGCCGAGATACAACGCGCCATCGAACATGTTGTGTGACAAGCCAACCGCTGCAGACATCGCAATCACTTCGCGGCTCAGCAGGGAAAGCTCCATTCCGTCCTGACCCTGCGTCACGCCGTCGCACATCGCCGGAACACCGCCCGCCACCTGGCCCACGGCATTCACGCTGTGCAGCGCTTTACGGATGATATTGGGATATACCTCATACGGCTGGTGCGCGGAAAGCATATCGTTATAGGAAGTAATGATGGCGATGTTGTTACGCAACATGCTTTTCAGCGAGGCTTTATCATCGGGTTGGCAGGCGGCGAAACCGTGTGCCAGGTTACCGCATGCCAGCTGAGAGCGGTGGACGGTGTTACTTTTAGCTTGTTCAATCCGGGCGAGGTAGGCCGAACGGGTCTCTTTCGAGCGTTCAATAATGCGCTGTGTTACGCGTAACAATGTCGGATTCATAAATGCTCCTCTAATTTATCTGTCCGTGCTCAGGAGTTTACAAAGTCGCTGGCAGTTGTTAACAACGCTGAAACGCTTGCTGTCCGGAGCTCAGGGGCAAAATCACTTCCGGCAGTGTAATAAAAAAAGCTCCGCGGGTGAATCCACACGGAGCTTAAAAGTTTAAAAATTATGCCACTAGCTGTGTTAGATCATGTTACCGGTAAAATAACACTTTCGAGCTAGAGGATGATCTTACTCAAACTCGTTCCAGGAGCGGCCATCGCGGGTGATCATCGCCACGGACGCGACTGGCCCCCAGGTGCCTGCCTGATACGGTTTAGGCGCATCCTGATCGGCTGCCCAGGCTTCGGTAATGGAGTCAACCCATTTCCAGGCCTCCTCCACTTCGTCGCGGCGCACAAACAGCGCCTGGATACCGCGCATGGTTTCCAGCAGCAGGCGCTCATACGCGTCTGCAAGATGCGTCTGGTTGAAGGTTTCGGAGTAACTCAGATCCAGTTTGGTGGTCTGCAGGTTGTGTTTATGGTCAAGACCCGGCACTTTGTTCAGGATCTGAATATCAACCCCTTCGTCCGGCTGCAGGCGAATGGTCAGTTTGTTCTGAGGCAGTTCCTGCCAGGACTCTTTGAACAGGTTCAGTTCCGGGTTTTTGAAGTAGACAACCACTTCGGAGCATTTGGCTGGCAGACGTTTACCGGTACGCAGATAGAACGGAACCCCCGCCCAGCGCCAGTCGTCGATATCCACGCGGATCGCCACAAACGTCTCGGTGTTGCTGGACTTGTTCGCGCCCTCTTCCTCCAGGTACCCAGGCACTTTTTTGCCTTGCGCAAACCCGGCGGTGTACTGACCACGAACGGTCTTCTCACGTACGTTAGAGCGGTCGATACGGCGCAGTGACTTCAGTACTTTCACTTTTGCGTCACGGATGCTGTCAGCCGTCAGGTCAGACGGTGGAGACATAGCAATCATGCACAGAATTTGCAGCAGGTGGTTCTGGATCATGTCGCGCATCTGACCGGCCTGGTCAAAGTAACCCCAGCGCCCTTCAATCCCCACCTCTTCCGCCACGGTGATTTCCACGTGGTCGATAGTGCGGTTGTCCCAGTTGTTCACAAACAGGGAGTTAGCAAAACGCAGCGCCAGCAGGTTCAGGACCGTCTCTTTACCAAGATAGTGGTCAATACGGTAAACCTGGCACTCTTCAAAGAACTCGCCTACCTGATCGTTAATTTCGCGGGAGGTTGCCAGCGACGTACCCAGCGGCTTCTCCATCACCACGCGCGCCGGCTTGGCGTTCAGTTTGGCTTCACCCAGACCTTTGCAGATGGCACCAAAGGTGCTTGGCGGCATGGCGAAATAGTTAATGGTGACACGATTTTTCTGATCCAGCATGTCGCCCAGGCGGGAAAACGCACTGATGTCGTTCACGTCCAGGTTGCAGAAATCAAGGCGTCCGCTCAGCGTATCCCACAAACTTTCATCGATTTTCTCTTTCATGAACGTTTCGAGCGCTTCACGAACGACTTTGGTATAAGCGTCCTTGTCCCATTCGGCGCGCCCTACACCCAGGATACGGGTATCTGGATGAAGTTGGCCTGCTTTTTCCAGTTGATACAGGGAAGGCAGCAATTTCCGGCGTGCAAGATCGCCTTTCGCGCCGAAAATGACCAGGTCACATGCCTGGGCTGTTTGCGTTACCGCCATGTCATTCTCCTCAGTTGGATCACCTGGTACTTCTGCCAGGTATCGTTGTAATTTTATTACAATGCACTGTACTGCTTTTACGTCATTCCCGAAACCATTAGCGCTTATCGCCACGTGCTTTACCGCGATTTTTCGCCATTCCGGTGCTTTCGGGGATGCAATGACGCAACAACCGTCGATTCTTTGCGCAACAAGGGCCCGGCAAAACCCGACGCCGATCAAGTAATGAAAAAAAACAACAACATTATCTTGTCGACTGTTACCCTTTATGGAAGCCACAGGGGTAATATCGGCTAAATCGAATCACGATTTCACCCATTTATGAAATCGTTTACACCCATGAGCGTCATGTTAACAATGAACATGCTGGAAAAAATCCAGTTTCAACTGGAACACCTTAGCAAATCCGAGCGAAAAGTGGCCGAAGTTATTCTCGCGTCTCCCGCTCAGGCGATTCATTCAAGCATCGCCGCTCTGGCGCAGGAAGCGAGTGTCAGCGAGCCAACGGTAAATCGCTTCTGCCGTAGCCTGGAAACGCGCGGCTTTCCTGATTTTAAACTGCATCTGGCACAAAGTCTGGCTAACGGCACACCTTATGTTAATCGTAATGTGGATGAAGACGACAGCGTTGATGCCTACACAGCGAAAATATTTGAGTCAGCCATGGCCACACTTGACCACGTCCGCCAGAGTCTGGATATGAGTTCGGTGAATCGAGCGGTGGATTTACTCACCCAGGCCAAGCGGATTGCATTCTTTGGTCTTGGCTCATCGGCAGCTGTGGCGCACGATGCCATGAACAAATTCTTCCGCTTCAACGTACCTGTTATTTATTCAGATGACATTGTGTTGCAACGCATGAGCTGTATGAATTGCAGTGAAGATGATGTCGTGGTACTGATTTCGCACACCGGACGCACCAAAAGCCAGGTGGAACTGGCCCAGCTGGCGCGTGAAAACGATGCCATGGTGATCGCTCTTACGACGGCGGGTACACCTCTGGCCCGTGAAGCGACGCTGGCTATTACCCTCGACGTACCGGAAGACACCGATATCTATATGCCGATGGTCTCCCGTCTGGCGCAGCTCACGGTGATTGACGTGCTGGCGACCGGTTTTACCTTACGAAGGGGCGCAAAATTCAGAGATAACTTGAAGCGTGTCAAGGAAGCGCTTAAGGAATCGCGTTTTGATAAAGAATTGCTTATAAAGAGCGATGTTCCCTGATAGTTGATAACAAGACGTAACGAATAATTACGATGTAACGATTTACGGCATTCGGTCCACTCTCTGCCGCCTTGCGGCAAATGAAGGCCGATTCAATGTTCACGCAACACCAAAGTTGTTTCAGTCAACGGAGTAATACATGTCCAGAAGGCTTCGCAGAACCAAGATCGTAACCACCTTAGGCCCGGCCACCGATCGCGATAATAATCTCGAAAAGATTATCGCCGCAGGTGCCAACGTGGTGCGTATGAACTTCTCTCACGGTACGCCAGAAGACCATAAATTACGTGCCGATAAAGTGCGTGAAATCGCAGCAAAACTGGGGCGCCATGTTGCCATCCTCGGCGATCTGCAAGGTCCTAAAATTCGTGTATCGACCTTTAAAGAGGGAAAAGTTTTCCTCAATATCGGCGACAAATTCCTGCTTGATGCCAATCTCGGCAAAGGTGAAGGCGATAAAGAGAAAGTCGGGATTGACTATAAAGGCCTGCCGGCTGACGTGGTACCTGGCGATATCCTGCTGCTCGACGACGGTCGCGTACAGCTGAAAGTGCTGGAAGTTCAGGGCATGAAAGTGTTCACCGAAGTCACCGTCGGCGGCCCGCTCTCCAACAACAAAGGTATTAACAAACTGGGCGGCGGCCTCTCTGCAGAAGCGCTTACCGATAAAGACAAAGCGGATATCGTTACCGCTGCGCTGATCGGCGTTGACTACCTGGCCGTCTCCTTCCCACGCTGCGGTGAAGACCTGAACTATGCGCGCCGACTGGCACGTGATGCTGGTTGCGATGCCAAAATCGTCGCTAAAGTTGAACGCGCGGAAGCCGTTTGCGATCAGGACGCCATGGACGACGTGATTCTCGCCTCTGACGTGGTGATGGTTGCCCGTGGCGACCTGGGTGTGGAAATCGGCGACCCTGAGCTGGTGGGTATCCAGAAAGCGCTGATTCGCCGCGCACGTCAGCTGAACCGCGCGGTGATCACCGCCACTCAGATGATGGAATCCATGATCACCAACCCAATGCCAACCCGTGCGGAAGTCATGGACGTGGCCAACGCCGTGCTGGACGGTACCGATGCGGTTATGCTTTCAGCGGAAACCGCAGCAGGCCAGTATCCTGCAGAAACCGTGGCCGCCATGGCGCGCGTTTGTCTGGGAGCTGAGAAGATCCCAAGCATTAACGTCTCTAAACACCGTCTGGACGTT
The DNA here is from genome assembly GCF_016809815.1 of Enterobacter sp. E1. NCBI lineage: Bacteria > Pseudomonadati > Pseudomonadota > Gammaproteobacteria > Enterobacterales > Enterobacteriaceae > Enterobacter > Enterobacter sp. E1. The sequence goes on from NZ_JAFBJM010000004.1 coordinate 445,202, forward strand.
CAGTTCGACAATGTGGAAGAAGCGATTGCGATGTCCGCCATGTACGCTGCCAACCACCTGAAGGGCGTTACCGCAATCATCACCATGACCGAATCTGGCCGTACCGCGCTGATGACCTCCCGTATCAGTTCCGGCTTACCTATCTTCGCCATGTCCCGTCACGAGCGTACGCTGAACCTGACGGCGCTGTATCGCGGTGTTACCCCTGTTCACTTCGATAGCACCAATGACGGCGTGGCTGCGGCACACGACGCCGTAAACCTTCTGCGTGACAAAGGCTATCTGGTATCCGGTGATATCGTCATCGTGACCCAGGGTGATGTGATGAGCACCATCGGCTCAACCAACACCACTCGCGTTATGACAGTCGAGTAAGTCAGTCTCTGTTAAAAAGCCCTCTCCTTTCAGAGAGGGCTTTTTTTATTTCGTTGGAAAAAGCTCTTTGCGTTTATACGGCTCTTTTTCGCCTGGCTTACGCGTTTTAAGCAGTTTCAGTATCCACGTGTACTGCTCCGCATGCGGTCCCACCAGTATTTCCACCTCTTCGTTCATTCGACGCGCAATGGTGTTATCGTCTGCAGTGAGCAGATCATCCATCGGCGGGCGAACTTCAATGCTCAGACGGTGGGTATTACCGTCGTAGACCGGGAAAAGCGGAATAACACGGGCACGGCACACCTTCATCAGACGGCCAATCGCAGGTAATGTCGCTTTGTAAGTCGCGAAGAAATCCACAAACTCACTGTGTTCCGGGCCGTGATCCTGATCCGGCAAATAGTAGCCCCAGTAGCCCTGACGTACGGACTGAATAAACGGCTTGATACCATCATTACGCGCATGAAGGCGACCACCAAAACGGCGACGTACCGTATTCCACACGTAATCAAAGATCTTGTTGCCCTGATTATGGAACATTGCCGCCATTTTTTGTCCCTGCGACGCCATCAGCATAGCTGGAATATCAACGCCCCAGCCGTGCGGAACGAGAAAAATGACCTTCTCGTTGTTGCGACGCATCTCATCAATGATTTCCAGACCTTTCCAGTCAACGCGATCCATGACTTTTTCCGGCCCTTTCAGCGCCAGTTCAGCCATCATCGCCATCGCCTGTGGCGCAGTGGTATACATGGCATCAATAATGGCCTCCCGCTCTGCGTCGCTCTTTTCCGGGAAACAGTAGTAAAGATTAATTTGCGCGCGGCGACGGGCACTTTTACCTAAGCGTCCGGCCAGGCGACCTATTTTGCCCAGCACAGGATCGCGTACAGAAGCTGGTAACATCGCAATACCCGCAAATGCATAAACGCCAAGCCAGGCCCCCCAGTTACGCGGGTGACGGAAAGATTTTTCAAACTCGGGAATGTATTCAATATTGTTTTTTTGGGTTTCCATGCTGGATCCAGGGTCTGATGACGCAAAATTTTATTCAGATAGTGTAGCGAGGCAGTCGCCCACGCACAAAAGAAAAAGCCGGCGCACACTGACACCGGCTTTTTAAACAACACAGAAGGCTTAGTCTAAGCTCAGCTGCGGCACCACCTCTTTCACCTGCGCCAGGTAATCAGAACGATCTTTACCTGTCAGGCCTTCGGTGCGCGGCAGTTTCGCCGTCAGCGGGTTCACGGCTTGCTGGTTGATCCATACTTCATAGTGCAGGTGCGGGCCGGTAGAACGTCCGGTATTGCCTGACAGCGCGATACGGTCACCACGTTTCACTTTCTGACCCGGTTTGACCAACAACTTGCGCAGGTGCATATAGCGAGTCGTGTAAGTACGACCATGACGCACCGCAACATAGTATCCAGCTGCTCCGCTGCGTTTGGCCATGACCACTTCACCATCACCCACAGCCAGTACCGGTGTACCCTGCGGCATAGCAAAATCAACGCCACGATGCGGTGCAACACGCCCGGTGACCGGGTTCAGACGGCGCGGATTGAAGTTAGAGGAAACGCGGAACTGTTTCGCCGTCGGGAAGCGCATGAAGCCTTTCGCAAGACCTGTACCGCTGCGGTCATAGAACTTGCCGTCTTCAGCACGAATCGCGTAGTAATCTTTGCCCTCTGAGCGCAAACGCACGCCCAGCAGCTGGCTCTGCTCGCGCTTACCCTCCAGCATTTCGCGGGACATCAGAACTGAAAACTCATCACCTTTCTTCAGCTTGCGGAAATCCATCTGCCACTGCATGGCTTTGATGACAGAACTGATTTCAGCGCTGGTCAACCCTGCATCTCGGGCACTGGAAACAAAGCTTGCGCCCACGGTCCCTTTCATAACGCTATTGACCCAGTCGCCCTTCTGCATTTCGCTGGTCATTTTGAAACCGTTTGCAGTGCGTTCGTAGGTGCGGGTTTCGCGGCGAGACATTTCCCAGGTCAGACTCTGCAGATCGCCATCTGCCGTTAATGTCCATGAGAGCTGTTGCCCTATTTTCAAATTACGGAGATCTTTATCTGCAGCCGCCAGCTGGCTGATATTGCCCATGTCGATGCCGTACTGGTTCAGTACGCTACTCAGCGTATCCCCGGTAGAAACAACGTATTCGTGGGTCCCTGCGTCGCTCTCGGTTTTATCGTCCAGTTCATCTTGTGGGATAGCTTCATCTTCCTGAGCCGCCTGATCGATAGGCTCACTGGCTTCAGGCAGCAAAGAACGGATTTCGCTCTTTTCGAGCTCGATGGTTTTGATGATAGGGGCAGAACTCGGGTGGTAAACATAGGGCCGCCAGACGGCGACCGCTAAAGTGAGAACTGTAAGCGACCCCAGCATAACGCGATGGGGTCGAGGCAGATTGTTAAATGCCAGGGCGACAGAGCGGGCTATCTGTTGCACGTATTCACTTCCTCGTTAATCTCCTTTCAGGCAGCTCGCATACTGGTTCGCCAGTTGGCTGAGAAACTGCGAATAGCTCGCTTTGCTCAACTGGATATTCGTTCCTAGCGGGTCAAGGGTCCCCATGCGCACGGATGTCCCCCTGGCCACGGCTTCTACGACCGCTGGCCTGAACTGTGGCTCAGCAAAAACGCATGTCGCTTTTTGCTCAACCAACTGTGTTCTGATTTCATGTAAACGCTGCGCACCAGGTTGAATTTCAGGGTTGACGGTAAAATGACCCAGCGGGGTCAGACCGTAGTGTTTTTCGTAATAGCCATAGGCGTCATGAAAAACGAAATACCCTTTTCCTTTCAACGGTGCGAGCTCAGTACCTACCTGCTTATCGGTTGCGGCTAATTGTGCCTCAAAATCCTTCAGGTTGGCGTCTAGTTTGGCTCGACTTTGCGGCATAAGTTCCACTAATTTGTCATGGATTGCAACCGCTGAAAGCCGCGCTATCTCTGGGGATAACCAAAGATGCATGTTGTACTCGCCGTGATGGTGATCTCCATCACCTTTTTCGCCGTCTGCAGCATGATGGTCATGTTCGTCGCCGTCGTCATCCGACCCTTTCATGAGCAACGGTTTCACGCCAGGGAGTTCGGCAATCGCGACCTGTTTTTCGTCAACAATCTGTTTCGCTGACTTCTGCATAAACGCTTCCATTTCCGGACCAATCCAGACGACTAAGTCCGCGTTTTGTAAGCGCTTTACATCTGACGGGCGCAGGGAATAGTCATGCTCGGATGCACCATCAGGGAGCAGAACCTGGGTTTCCGTTACCCCGTCTGCAATGGCAGATGCGATGAATCCAAGCGGTTTAAGCGAAGCGACAACCGCAGCGTTAACATCTTGTGCGGTTGTACCCCAAAGGGCAGCGGATAATGCTGCGAAAAGAAGCGTATTTTTATGTAACATAATGCGACTAATCATCGTAGTGAATGCGTGGAATGTGATATTATAACATTCGTTGACTTCTTCAAGCTTAAAATGACATGACGACATTGGTTTCTCTTGAAAATATTTCGGTCTCATTCGGGCAGCGCCGCGTCCTCTCTGACGTGTCGCTCGATCTGAAGCCCGGCAAAATTCTGACGCTGCTCGGTCCCAATGGCGCCGGAAAATCTACCCTGGTGCGCGTGGTGCTGGGTCTGGTCGCACCCGATGAAGGCGTGATCAAGCGCGAGGAAAAATTGCGTATTGGCTATGTGCCGCAAAAACTTCACCTCGACGCCACGCTGCCGCTGACGGTCAGCCGTTTCCTGCGTCTGCGCCCCGGCACCCGTAAAGCCGATATTCTCCCGGCACTGAAACGCGTGCAGGCGGGTCATCTTGTCGATGCGCCTCTGCAAAAACTGTCCGGCGGTGAAACGCAGCGAGTTTTACTCGCCCGCGCGCTGCTGAGCAGCCCGCAGCTGCTGGTACTGGATGAGCCGACTCAGGGTGTGGATGTGAATGGTCAGGTTGCGCTTTATGATTTGATCGACCAGCTACGTCGAGAGCTTGATTGCGCAGTGCTGATGGTGTCCCATGACCTGCATCTGGTCATGGCAAAAACTGACGAAGTGCTGTGTCTCAACCACCATATTTGCTGCTCCGGCACGCCTGAAGTGGTGTCAATGCATCCGGAGTTTATCTCCATGTTTGGCCCTCGCGGTGCTGAGCAACTGGGCATTTATCGCCATCATCATAATCATCGCCATGATTTACAGGGACGAATTGTCCTGCGCCGGGGAAATGGACACTCATGATTGAACTGTTACTGCCCGGCTGGTTAGCCGGGATTATGCTTGCCTGCGCCGCGGGCCCACTCGGCTCGTTTGTTGTCTGGCGCAGAATGTCCTATTTTGGCGATACCCTGGCGCATGCCTCTCTGCTGGGCGTCGCTTTTGGTCTGTTACTGAACGTCAACCCTTTCTATGCGGTGATTGTAGTCACGCTGCTCCTTGCCGGGGGGCTGGTCTGGCTGGAAAAACGCCCACACCTGGCCATTGATACACTGCTTGGCATCATGGCGCACAGCGCCCTGTCGCTGGGTCTGGTCGTCGTGAGCCTGATGTCGAACATCCGCGTCGACCTGATGGCCTACCTGTTCGGCGACCTGCTGGCCGTGACGCCAGAAGATCTGATCTCTATCGCCATTGGTGTCGTCGTGGTGCTCGGCATTCTGCTCTGGCAGTGGCGTAATTTGCTGGCGATGACCGTAAGTCCGGATCTGGCGTTTGTTGACGGCGTGAAATTGCAGCGTGTGAAGTTGCTGCTGATGCTGGTAACAGCGTTGACCATTGGTGTGGCGATGAAGTTTGTCGGAGCGCTGATTATTACCTCCCTTCTGATCATTCCGGCAGCCACAGCGCGTCGCTTTGCCCGCACGCCAGAACAGATGGCCGGCGTGGCCGTTCTCATTGGGATGGTTGCGGTAACGGGTGGGTTGACCTTCTCGGCGTTTTATGACACGCCTGCAGGGCCGTCTGTGGTGCTGTGTGCAGCGGTGCTGTTTATTTTCAGTATGATGAAGAAGACGGCAAGTTGACATCGAGGGCGCTGATGCCCTCACCCTGCCCCTCTCCTACAGGGAGAGGGAATTAAACATTATGGCATTGCCGGTGGGGTAATGCCGAAGTGATTCCACGCCCGCACCGTGGCCATGCGTCCACGCGGAGTACGTTGCAGGAAGCCCTGCTGGATCAAATACGGTTCGAGCACATCTTCAATTGTCTCGCGCTCTTCCCCGATTGCCGCCGCCAGGTTATCCAGCCCGACTGGCCCGCCAAAGAATTTGTCCAGCACCGCCAGTAGCAGCTTGCGGTCCATGTAGTCAAAACCTTCCGCATCGACATTCAGCATATCCAGCGCCTGAGCAGCAATCTCGGCGGAAATGGAACCATCATGCTTCACTTCGGCAAAGTCACGCACGCGGCGCAGCAGGCGGTTGGCAATACGCGGCGTACCGCGAGACCGCTTCGCCACTTCAAACGCGCCCTCTTCGCTCATTTCCAGTCCCATATAGCGGGCGCTACGGCCAACGATGTGCTGGAGGTCCGCCACCTGGTAAAACTCAAGACGCTGTACGATACCGAAACGGTCGCGCAGCGGAGAGGTCAACGACCCGGCGCGGGTTGTTGCGCCAATCAGGGTAAACGGTGGCAGATCGATCTTGATAGAGCGCGCAGCCGGGCCTTCACCGATCATGATATCCAGCTGGTAATCTTCCATCGCCGGATAGAGCACCTCTTCCACCACCGGAGACAGGCGGTGAATCTCATCAATAAACAGCACGTCATGGGGTTCAAGGTTGGTCAGCATCGCCGCCAGATCGCCTGCTTTCTCCAGCACCGGGCCGGAGGTAGTACGCAGGTTGACGCCCATTTCATTGGCGACGATATTCGCCAGCGTGGTTTTCCCCAGTCCCGGAGGACCAAAAATCAGCAGGTGATCGAGTGCATCGCCGCGCAGTTTTGCCGCCTGGATGAAAATCTCCATCTGGGAACGTACCTGCGGCTGGCCAATGTACTCATCAAGCAGCTTCGGGCGGATCGCACGATCCACCACGTCTTCTGCCTGAAGGGAGCCTGCCGATACCAGGCGATCTGCTTCAATCATCCTTTACCTCACAATGCAGCGCGCAGCGCTTCACGAATCAGAGTTTCACTGCTGGCATCCGGTTTGGCGATTTTACTCACCATACGGCTGGCCTCCTGAGGTTTATAGCCCAGTGCCACCAGCGCAGCAACCGCTTCCTGCTCGGCGTCATCATCCGTCGCTGGCGCGCCAGGCGAGGTCAGCACCAGATCGGTCGCAGGGGTAAAGAGATCGCCATGCAGCCCTTTGAAGCGATCTTTCATTTCGACAATCAGACGCTCGGCGGTTTTCTTGCCGATACCCGGAAGCTTAATCAGCGCTGCGGGATCTTCGCGCTCAACGGCATTCACAAACTGTGGAGCTGACATACCGGAGAGAATTGCCAGCGCCAGCTTCGGCCCGACACCATTGGTTTTAATCAGCTCGCGGAACAGGGTACGTTCCTGTTTGTTGTTGAAGCCGTACAGCAGCTGAGCATCTTCACGCACCACAAACTGAGTAAAGACAATCGCCTCTTTACCCGCGTCCGGCAACTCGTAGAAGCAGGTCATCGGCATATGGACTTCATAGCCCACGCCACCCACTTCCAGCAGCACTAACGGGGGTTGTTTTTCAATGATGGTGCCTCTGAGTCTGCCTATCACGTGACGCTCCTGCGTTCTGGAAAAATTAACTGCCGACATAATAAAAAAAGGCTGGATAAACATCCAGCCTGATTTTTCATTATCGTAACCTGCCTCGCGCCAGATTGAGCCGCGACTCGCTCATTTGCATCGCGTTCTGGCTGACGTGACAGTGGGTAATCGCGATAGCCAGCGCATCCGCGGCGTCCGCCTGTGGGTTCGCGGGGAGCTTCAACAAGGTGCGCACCATATGTTGCACCTGGCTTTTCTCCGCGCTGCCAATCCCCACCACCGTCTGCTTGACCTGCCTTGCCGCATATTCGAACACCGGTAAATCCTGGTTTACGGCTGCAACAATGGCCACACCGCGCGCCTGACCGAGCTTTAATGCCGAATCAGCGTTTTTGGCCATAAAGACCTGTTCGATGGCGAAATAGTCTGGCTGGAACTGGGTGATAATTTCTGTCACACCTGCGTAGATCAGTTTCAGGCGTGACGGCAGATCGTCCACTTTGGTGCGAATACACCCGCTGCCGAGGTAGGTTAGCTGGCGTCCCACCTGACGGATAACGCCATAGCCGGTGACGCGTGAGCCGGGGTCAATCCCAAGGATAATCGACATCACGCGTCTCCCGTTAACGGTTTACACGCTCTCATCAGAGAGTCGCTGCAACCTCATCAGAGATTTCACCGTTGTGATACACTTCCTGCACGTCGTCGCAGTCTTCGAGCATATCGATCAGGCGCAGCAGTTTCGGTGCAGTTTCCGCATCCATGTCCGCTTTGGTTGATGGGATCATAGACACTTCAGCGTTGTCTGCTTTCAGACCCGCCGCTTCCAGCGCGTCACGTACCGCACCCATCTCTTCCCACGCGGTGTAGACGTCAATTGCACCATCATCGAAGGTTACAACGTCTTCTGCACCGGCTTCCAGTGCCGCTTCCATGATCACATCTTCGTCGCCTTTCTCGAAGGAGATCACGCCTTTCTTGCTGAACAGATAAGAAACGGAACCATCAGTTCCAAGGTTACCACCGGTTTTGGTAAACGCGTGACGCACTTCGGCTACGGTACGGTTACGGTTGTCGGACAGACACTCAACCATGACCGCAGTACCGCCAGGGCCGTAACCTTCATAAATGATGGTTTCCATGTTCGCGTCTTCATCACCGCCCACGCCACGTGCGATTGCACGGTTCAGGGTGTCACGCGTCATGTTATTAGACAGCGCTTTATCAACCGCCGCGCGCAAGCGCGGGTTAGAAGCCGGATCGCCGCCGCCCAGACGTGCCGCTGTTACCAGTTCACGAATGATTTTGGTAAAGATTTTACCGCGTTTGGCATCCTGTGCCGCTTTACGGTGTTTGGTGTTGGCCCACTTACTATGACCTGCCATAAAAAGTTCTCCAAAAATCGCGCCTTCTCAGGCTGCGTTAATTACAAATTCTTCAATCGCCTGCCGGTTGCTCCACGACTTGGTCAGAGCGGCGGCATCCGCCGCACTTACCCAGCGGTAGGTCAGGTGTTCGGTAAACACAACCTCACGTTCGTGGGGGAGAGCAAGACAGAACCACGATTCCGTATTCCGCTCGGTACCCGGCGCATAGCGATGACGTAAATGGCTAAAAATTTCAAACTCCACCGTGCGCTGACAGTCCTTCAGGGTCAGTTGCTCGCGGGCAACATCAATGGTGACCTCTTCCTTTACTTCACGCGCGGCGGCCTGCAGCGCGGTCTCCCCCTCTTCCAGACTGCCAGTTACCGACTGCCAGAAATCAGGGTCATCGCGCCGCTGCAACATCAGCACCCGCTTCGTGTCTTCTGCATAGATGACCACCAGGACCGAAACGGGCAGCTTATATGTCATATCAGTTTTTCTCTTCCTTCTTCACCACTTCAATGCCCAGCTCGGCCAGAGAGGCCGGGTTAGCAAAACTTGGTGCTTCGGTCATCAGACACGCCGCGGCAGTGGTTTTCGGGAAGGCAATAACATCACGAATGTTATCGGTACCGGTCAGCAGCATGGTCAGACGGTCAAGACCGAAGGCCAGACCCGCGTGAGGAGGCGTACCGTATTTCAGGGCGTCCAGCAGGAAGCCGAATTTCTCGCGCTGCTCCTGCTCATTGATGCCCAGAATGCCGAACACGGTCTGCTGCATGTCACCGCTGTGAATACGCACGGAACCACCGCCCACTTCGTAGCCGTTGATGACCATATCGTAGGCGTTCGCCACCGCGTCTTCCGGTGCGGCTTTCAACTCTGCGGCAGTCATGTCTTTCGGCGAGGTGAATGGGTGGTGCATTGCGGTCAGACCACCTTCACCGTCGTCTTCAAACATTGGGAAGTCGATAACCCACAGCGGTGCCCATTTGTTCTCGTCGGTCAGGTTCAGGTCTTTACCGAGTTTCAGACGCAGGGCGCCCATCGCATCGGCAACCACTTTCTTGTTGTCCGCGCCGAAGAAGATCATGTCGCCGTCCTGCGCGCCAGTGCGCTCAAGGATCGCTTCCACGATGTCCGCGTTCAGGAATTTCGCGACCGGGCTGGTGATACCTTCCAGACCTTTTGCACGCTCGGTGACTTTAATATAGGCCAGACCTTTCGCGCCGTAGATCTTGATGAAGTTACCGTAGTCGTCAATCTGCTTACGGCTCAGTGCCGCACCGCCTGGTACACGCAGCGCAGCTACGCGGCCTTTAGCATCGTTAGCCGGGCCAGCAAATACCGCAAACTCAACGGATTTAACCAGATCAGCAACGTCCACCAGCTCCATCGGGTTACGCAGATCTGGTTTGTCAGAACCGTAGCGACGCTCAGCTTCAGCGAAGGTCATGATTGGGAAATCGCCCAGTTCAACGCCTTTCACGTCGTTCCACAGGCTACGTACCAGAGCTTCCATCACTTCACGCACCTGCTCAGCGGTCATGAAGGAGGTTTCCACATCGATCTGGGTAAATTCTGGCTGGCGATCAGCACGCAGGTCTTCGTCACGGAAGCATTTTACGATCTGATAGTAGCGATCGAAACCAGACATCATCAGCAACTGTTTGAACAGCTGTGGAGACTGTGGCAGCGCGTAGAATTTACCTTTATGCACGCGGGATGGGACCAGGTAATCGCGCGCGCCCTCCGGCGTGGCTTTGGTCAGCATCGGGGTTTCGATATCCAGGAAACCGTGGTCATCCATAAAGCGACGCACCAGACTGGTGATTTTCGCGCGGGTTTTCAGGCGCTGAGCCATTTCCGGGCGACGCAGATCCAGGTAGCGGTACTTCAGACGTGCTTCTTCAGTGTTGACGTGGTTAGAGTCCAGCGGCAGCGCTTCAGCACGGTTGATAATCACCAGATCGGACGCCAGCACTTCAATTGCGCCAGTCGCCATGTCTGCGTTGACGTTTTTCTCGTCACGCGCACGAACGGTGCCGGTGACCTGAATGCAGAACTCATTACGCAGCTCAGAAGCCAGTTTCAACGCATCTGCGCGATCCGGATCGAAGAACACCTGAACGATACCTTCGCGGTCACGCATATCAATGAAGATAAGGCTACCAAGATCACGACGGCGGTTGACCCAACCACACAGGGTTACCTGCTGTCCAACGTGGGACTGACGCAGCTGCCCGCAATATTCTGTACGCATGAGATATCCCTTAATTAGCCGCAGGCTAAATGTCGCCTGGTATGCAGGCTACTATGTCGCAGCTTTCTGTATGTCACAACTGGATGAAAAAAGGCGGCTATTATACTGGAAATTCCGCCGGACGATAAGAGCGAACCTCGGCCTGACGGTCGTTTGCTGCACTCTTATTGCGCATTCTCACAAAAATTAACAAAATTATCCGACCGGTAACAGGCCATCACGTCGTATGGTGTAGCGGAAGTGATTAATTTAACTGGAGTGACTATGTTAACACTCGATACCAGCAAAACCGCGCTTGTCGTCATTGATTTACAGGAAGGCATCCTGCCTTTTGCCGGAGGCCCGCACACCGCAAATGATGTGGTCAGCCGCGCCGCTCGCCTGGCGGAAAAATGCCGCACAAGCGGAGCGCCTGTTGTCATGGTGCGCGTCGGCTGGTCCGCCGATTTTGCCGAAGCCTTAAAACAGCCCGTCGATGCGCAGATTGCGGCGCATTCGCTACCGGAAAACTGGTGGACGTATCCGGTCTCACTCGGCAAGCGTGACAGTGATATCGAAGTGACTAAACGCCAGTGGGGCGCGTTTTACGGTACCGATCTGGAGCTGCAGCTGCGCCGTCGCGGAATCGACACCATCATTCTTTGTGGCATTTCCACCAACATCGGCGTGGAATCTACCGCCCGCAACGCGTGGGAACTGGGCTTTAACCTTGTGATTGCAGAAGATGCCTGCAGCGCGGCCTCCGCGGAACAGCACCTGGGCAGTATGACTCACATCTTCCCGCGCATCAGTCGTGTGCGCAGCACTGACGAGATTTTAAACGCGTTATGATGTATGTGGGCCTGCCCCAATGGTCGCACCCGAAATGGGTGCGCCTTGGCATCACCAGCCTTGAGGAATATGCCCGACACTTCAATTGCGTCGAGGGTAACACCACGCTGTATGCACTACCCAAAGCAGAGATTGTTGAACGCTGGCGCGAACAAACAACCGATGATTTCCGCTTCTGCTTTAAGTTTCCGGCAACCATCTCCCATAACGCGGCCCTGCGTCACTGCGATGATTTGACCGTCGAGTTCTTGAACAGAATGTCGCCGCTGGCAAACCGCATAGGTCAGTACTGGCTGCAGCTTCCCGCCGTCTTTGGCCCACGCGATCTGCCCGCGCTTTGGCAGTTTCTGGATACACTTCCCCGGGAATTTACCTATGGGGTTGAAGTCAGGCATCCTGCATTTTTTGCCAAAGGTGAAGAAGAGAAAGCGCTCAATCGCGGTCTGCTTGAGCGCTCAGTCAACCGTGTGATCCTCGACAGCCGTCCGGTGCATAGCGCCATTCCGCATAGCGAAGCCATCATTGATGCGCAGCGCAAAAAGCCCAAAGTGCCTGTTCATGCCATCGTGACGGCTCATCGCCCTATGGTCAGGTTTATCGGCAGCGATAACATGCAGCAAAATCAGGAGATTTTCGCCGTCTGGCTGCAAAAATTAGCGACGTGGGAACAGACCACCACGCCATATCTCTTCCTGCACACCCCGGATATCGCGCAGGCACCTGAACTGGTCGATGCTCTCTGGCAGGCCTTGCAGGCTGCGGTACCGTCCGTGGGCAGCGCCCCCGTCATCCCACAACAATCTTCTCTTTTCTGATATCACCCCCTATCATAGTAAAGTGCCATCTGCCAAAAAACAGGGAGTTTGTATGGTCAGCGCGCTGTATGCGGTATTAGGTGCATTGCTACTGATTAAGTTTTCATTTGATGTTGTGCGCCTGAGAATGCAGTACCGCGTCTCTTACGGTGACGGCGGATTTTCCGAGCTACAAAGCGCTATCCGCGTTCACGGCAATGCGGTCGAATACATCCCGGTGGCGTTAATTTTGCTGCTGTTTATGGAGATGAATGGCGCAGAAACCTGGATGGTGCACATCTGTGGCCTGCTTCTGCTTGCCGGCCGACTAATGCATTATTACGGTTTTCACCACCGCCTGTTTCGCTGGCGTCGTTCCGGCATGAGTGCGACGTGGTGTTCACTTTTGCTGATGGTGCTGGCTAACCTTTGGTATATGCCGTGGGAGTTGGTTTTCTCCTTCCATTAGCGCACAATACGCCACTTTATTTTTCCCGGATTTTTTACGTTATGTCAGATCGCGACACGCTTTTTTCCGCGCCTATCGCCAGCCTGGGCGACTGGACCTTCGATGAACGGGTAGCCGAAGTCTTCCCGGATATGATCCAGCGCTCTGTTCCCGGTTATTCCAATATTATCTCTATGATCGGCATGCTGGCTGAGCGCTTCGTTCAACCCGGCACGAAGGTCTATGACCTGGGCTGTTCGCTTGGCGCGGCAACGCTGTCGGTACGTCGTAACGTTCACCACGAAGGCTGCCGGATCATTGCCGTGGATAATTCCCCCGCCATGGTTGAACGCTGCCGTCGCCATATTGATGCTTACAAAGCCCCTACCCCGGTGGACGTCGTAGAAGGTGATATCCGTGAGATTGAGATCAATAACGCGTCGATGGTGGTGCTGAATTTTACCCTGCAGTTCCTGGTGCCTGAAGACCGTCAGCGACTGCTGGACAAAATTTATCAAGGGCTGAACCCTGGCGGTGCGCTGGTCCTTTCCGAAAAATTCAGCTTTGAAGACGCCGAGGTTGGCGAACTGCTGTTCAATATGCACCACGATTTCAAACGTGCGAACGGTTACAGCGAGCTGGAGATCAGTCAGAAGCGCAGCATGCTCGAAAACGTGATGCTCACGGACTCCGTGGAGACCCATAAAGCGCGTCTGCGTCAGGCAGGATTTGAGCATAGCGAACTGTGGTTCCAGTGTTTCAACTTTGGCTCCCTGGTGGCACTGAAAGCGGGGGTTCCTGCATGATTGAGTTCGGCAACTTCTATCAGCTGATTGCGAAAAACCACCTTTCCCACTGGCTGGAAACCCTGCCTGCCCAGATTGCCACCTGGCAGCGCGATCAACAGCACGGCCTGTTAAAGCAGTGGTCAAATGCAGTGGAGTTTCTGCCTGAACTGACACCTCACCGTCTGGATCTGCTGCATAGCGTGACCGCAGAAAGCGCAGAGCCTCTTTCCGCCGGGCAGACTAATCGTATCGAAACGTTGATGCGAAACCTGATGCCATGGCGCAAAGGACCGTTTTCACTTTACGGTGTGAACATCAATACCGAATGGCGCTCAGACTGGAAATGGGATCGCGTTTTGCCGCATCTGTCCGATCTGACCGGACGTACCATTCTGGATGTCGGCTGCGGCAGCGGTTACCACATGTGGCGCATGATTGGCGCAGGTGCGCATCTGGCAGTGGGCATTGATCCGATGCAGCTGTTCCTGTGCCAGTTTGAGGCAGTGCGTAAATTGCTGGGTAACGACCAGCGCGCACACCTGCTGCCGCTGGGTATTGAGCAACTGCCAGCCCTTAAAGCCTTTGATACCGTGTTTTCCATGGGCGTGCTGTACCACCGCCGTTCCCCGCTGGAGCATCTATGGCAGCTTAAAGATCAGCTGGTCAGCGGTGGCGAACTGGTGCTGGAAACGCTGGTTATCGAAGGTGATGAGAATGCGGTTCTGGTGCCGGGTGACCGTTACGCGCAAATGCGAAATGTCTACTTCATCCCTTCCGCGCTGGCACTAAAAAACTGGCTTGAGAAGTGCGGGTTTGTGGATGTACGCATTGCAGATGTCTGCGTGACGTCAATCGAAGAACAGCGCCGCACCGACTGGATGATTACCGAATCGCTGGAGCAATTCCTTGACCCGGCCGATCGCAGCAAAACCGTTGAAGGCTATCCTGCGCCGATGCGTGCGGTGTTGATTGCCACGAAGCCGTAGCCTTTTAGCCGTTGGTGGCCAACGCAGCTGCGGCTTGAAATATGAAGGATAAAAAAAGGCCCCTGTTGAAATTGCAGGGGCCTGGTACAAGCAAGCATCATATTGGGCGACATGATGCGCGGTAAAAATCGGTACGTTGCTACACGTGATGACGCTCAATCAGCGACTTCATTTCCGCAACCGACTCTCCCTCTACACCGTAGCGTGAATACTCATCCGCTTCAGCATCTGTCGACATTGACAACCCTGTATTGCGATAACGCATGGGAGACGGCATCCACTTGCCTGCCGAGCTGTGAAGCTCCTCTACCCCGGCGTTTAAAAACCGTTCCAGATTGCTGGCACGGACACCCGCACCCGCCATTATTATTGGAACACCAGAATGGGCTTTTAGTTCCGTAATTAATTGCAGACCTTTTTCCGCAGAGGACTGCTGCCCCGATGTCAGAATGCGTGCCACGCCCAGTTCGGTAAGCGAATCAAATGCTTGAAGGGGGTCTTTGCACATATCAAATGCGCGATGGAAAGTCACTGCCATCCCTTTCGCGGCATCCATGACCTGGCGCATACGTGGCATATCGACCTGACCGTCTTCATCAAGCAACCCGATAACCAGCCCGGGAAATCCCAGTTCACGAACCAGAGTGATATCTTCAAGCATGGCACTGAACTCGCCCGACGTGTAACAAAAATCGCCGCCGCGAGGACGAATAATCGGGTGAACGGGAATGGTGACGGCCTGACGGGCAGACTTTAACATGCCGTAGGATGGCGTCAGCCCACCCTCTTTGGGTGCCGCGCACAGTTCGATGCGATCAGCACCGTGTTTTTGCGCAGTCACGGCACACTCCACGCTGTAACAACAAATCTCCAGCAGTGCCATTTAATCCTCCTGACATCCCACTAAACGAATCATCATGACACGCCGCCCGTTTTTAGTCCCGGCGTTAACTCACAACTCTCACGCTTCACTGGCAACAATCTGCTCAATGGTCCACGGGTGAAACTTCACGGTGACCTGTCCGTCCGTGACGGCCAGCGTCGGGTTAGGTAAACGCTCGCGCTCGCCTTTGGGTGAACTCGTTTTGACAAAAATCCCCGGTTTGCTTAAGCCTTCATCAGATAACAAGGCCAGTGCGCGCGCGTTCAGTGTTTCTGGCTCACCCGGCAGAACAATTTCAATATGCTCCCAGCCTTCGTGCGGATAACGTTTTTCCCCCGGCCACGGCAGTTCGACAACGGTGAATTGCCAGTGCGCTACCTTCACGGGTTCATGCAGTTTAAACAGGCATATTGGGCGACCGTTAATAATGTTCTCAGAGAGCAGCTCACCGCACTGTTCAAAACCTCGACGCCAGCGCTCGGCGGTCGCATTTTGATGACAGCGCAAAGAGATGTGATCCGCTTCAAGCGGTGCGATATCCAGACCAAGGCGGGTGGCAAGTTCTGTGAACGCCTGGGTGAAGCGCGGTAAATCTGCGGAAATATCATGCAGTTCGTCAATGGAATACCAGTTCGCCATAAGTCAGTCTCTTTTCATGTCGCAAAGCCGCTAATTTACTCTGTTGCCCAGTTTTGACCAACCGCAGAATACGGCTTTTTATGACTGCATGATTATGCACGCCTTCTTAGCCTGGATTCTGAACAATCTTTGGCCCGCGCAATGCTGACGCCAGAGGGCATTTGCAGTATACTCCCGCCCTAAATTCTATAACTGGCGCGGGTGGTTGTGAGCCCGCATCAAAAAAGTAAGGTATCCAGGTGAATATTCAGGCTCTTCTCTCCGAAAAAGTCAGTCAGGCACTGATTGCCGCAGGTGCGCCTGCGGATTGCGAACCGCAGGTTCGTCAGTCAGCAAAAGTACAGTTTGGCGACTATCAGGCTAATGGCGTGATGGCAGTGGCTAAAAAACTGGGCATGCCGCCGCGACAACTCGCTGAGCAGGTACTGACGCATCTGGATCTCACCGGTATCGCCAGCAAAACCGAAATCGCCGGTCCGGGCTTTATCAACATCTTCCTGGAACCTTCTTTCCTGGCAAGCCACGTTGACGCGGCGCTGAAATCTGACCGTCTGGGTGTCTCCCAGCCGGAAGCGCAGACCGTTGTGATCGACTACTCTGCCCCGAACGTGGCGAAAGAGATGCACGTGGGTCACCTGCGCTCCACCATCATTGGTGATGCTGCCGTGCGTACCCTTGAATTCCTCGGTCACAAGGTGATCCGCGCAAACCACGTGGGCGATTGGGGTACTCAGTTCGGTATGCTGATTGCTTACCTGGAAAAACAGCAGCAGGAAAACGCGGGTGAAATGGCGCTGGCCGATCTCGAAGGGTTCTACCGCGAAGCCAAAAAACACTACGATGAAGACGAAGCCTTTGCCGAGCGCGCGCGCAGCTACGTAGTAAAACTGCAGGGCGGCGATCAATACTTCCTTGAGATGTGGCGCAAGCTGGTTGACATTACGATGTCTCAGAACCAACTCACCTATAACCGTCTGAACGTCACCCTCACCCGTGACGATGTGATGGGTGAAAGTCTCTATAACCCAATGCTGCCGGGCATTGTGGCTGACCTGAAGGCCAAAAATCTGGCAGTTGAGAGCGAAGGCGCAACGGTCGTGTTCCTTGATGAGTACAAGAACAAGGAAGGTGAACCGATGGGCGTGATCATCCAGAAAAAGGATGGCGGCTATCTCTACACCACTACCGATATCGCCTGTGCAAAATACCGTTACGAAACGCTGCATGCCGATCGCGTGCTGTACTACATCGACTCCCGTCAGCACCAGCACCTGATGCAGGCGTGGACCATCGTGCGTAAAGCCGGTTACGTGCCGGATTGCGTTCCGCTGGAACACCATATGTTCGGCATGATGCTCGGTAAAGACGGCAAGCCGTTCAAAACCCGTGCGGGCGGTACCGTGAAGCTGTCCGACCTGCTGGACGAAGCGCTGGAACGCGCCCGTCGCCTGGTGGCGGAGAAGAACCCGGATATGCCTGCCGATGAGCTGGAAAAACTGGCGAATGCCGTGGGTATCGGTGCGGTTAAATACGCGGATCTTTCCAAGAACCGTACCACCGACTATATCTTCGACTGGGATAACATGCTGGCGTTTGAAGGCAACACGGCGCCGTACATGCAGTATGCCTACACCCGTGTGCTCTCTGTATTCCGTAAAGCCAATATCGACGAAAGCGTACTGGCGAATGCTGCCGTGACCATCACTGAAGATCGCGAAGCGCAGCTGGCAGCGCGTCTGCTGCAGTTTGAAGAGACACTGACGGTTGTGGCGCGAGACGGAACACCGCACGTGATGTGTGCTTACCTGTACGATTTGGCAGGCCTGTTCTCCGGCTTCTACGAGCACTGCCCTATCCTGTCTGCGGAAAGCGACGCGGTACGTAACAGCCGCCTGAAGCTGGCGCAGCTCACGGCGAAGACCCTGAAGCTGGGTCTGGATACCCTGGGTATCGAAACCGTAGAACGCATGTAATACAAAAAACCCGGCAAGCGCCGGGTTTCTTTTTTCACACCGTTAACGATAGTTAACGATGACAGCGTTACTCTGAACTTTCAGCGCCGGAATCAAACGCCCTCCACCCGGTACTTCCCAGATAAAACGCAAAGGTTCGATGGCCGGCACGCCATTAAATGCCTGTGTGGTGCCGTTCTCTCCGTCAATTTCCGTGCAGCGAGTCTGAGAGCAGAGACGTACCCGCAACCCTGCTGGCGTTGGGCCAATCAGCCTGTAGTTCCACACCACAAGCCCCATCTGGCCGGAAACCGGCTCAGAGGGCGATAACGGGTTTGATGACATGGCAACCCCGCGATTGCTGAGGGTCACGCCCATGCTGCTCGCCTGCCAGGTCCCTTCCCCGGCAGCCTGCGCCACCAGCGGGAAGAATAAGATCCATAACCACTTACGCATTATTTTCCTCCAATCGTCGCGGTCATGCGGATATGACGGTTATCCGACAGCTCCATATTTGACAGCACGACCAGTTGGTTCAGGCTACGACGCAGGAAGCGCGACAGCAGCGGACGCAGCGCATGGTTAACCAGCAGCACCGGCGGTGCTCCCAGCATCTCCTGACGCGCCAGCGCCTCCTGCGTTTGCGCCAGCAGGCGGTCCGCCAGACCCGGTTCCAGCCCGCCGCCACCCTGCAAGGCCTGCAGCAGCAGACGTTCAAGCGGCGTATCGAGACCAATAACCTGCACTTCTCCGGTTCCAGGGAACCATTGCTGGGTAATCGCGCGCCCCAGCGCCACGCGCACCACCGCGGTGAGCTCATGCGGATCGTTTTGTAACGGCGCATGTTCGGCAAGGGTTTCCAGAATGGTACGCATATCGCGGATCGGTACTTTCTCGTCGAGCAGGTTTTGCAACACTTTGTGCAGGGTAGTCAACGTCAGCACGCCTGGCACCAGGTCTTCCGTCAGCTTCGGCATCTCCTGCGTGACGCGGTCAAGGAGCTGCTGCGCTTCCTGACGTCCAAACAGTTCTGCCGAGAATTGGCCAATCAGGTGATTAAGATGGGTTGCCACCACGGTACTGGCTTCGACTACCGTATACCCCTGAATTTGCGCCTGCTCTTTCAGCGCACTTTCAATCCAGATCGCGGCCAGACCAAAAGCCGGATCGATGGTTTGCTCGCCTGGCAATGTGCCTGCGGCGGTGCCGGGGTTAATCGCCAGCCAGCGTCCCGGATAGGCATCGCCGCTGCCGATTTCAACGCCTTTCATTAGGATGCGATAGCGCGCGGGCGGCAGGTCCATATTGTCGCGGATGTGTACCACCGGCGGCAGGAAGCCCATGTCCTGGGCGAATTTTTTACGGATACTGCGGATGCGGCCAAGCAGTTCGCCATCCTGCTGGAAATCGACCATCGGGATCAGGCGATACCCAACTTCCATACCCAGCGAATCTTCCAGCTGAACGTCATTCCAGGTCGCTTCGACAGCCTGGGTGTTCTCCGGCATTTTAACCGCAACAGGCTCGGCTGCCGGTTGGGTTTCACGCCCTCGCATCCACCAGGCAAGACCCAGCAGTGCCGCAGTGAACAGCAGGAACACGAGGTTTGGCATACCTGGGACCAGACCGAGTAACCCCAGTACCGCAGCGGCCAATAGCATGACGCGCGGGTTACTGAAGAGCTGGCCGACCATCTGCTCGCCAACGTCCTGATCGGTACTCACGCGGGTCACAATCACGCCCGCCGCCGTAGAGATAACCAGCGCCGGGATCTGCGCGACCAGACCGTCACCGATGGTCAGCAGCGTATAACTTTCTGCCGCGTGGCCCATGTCCATGCCATGTTGCAGAACACCGACCAGCAGGCCACCCACCACGTTGATCACCATGATCAGAATGCCCGCGATGGCGTCACCGCGCACAAACTTACTCGCACCGTCCATGGAGCCGTAGAAGTCCGCTTCCTGCGTCACTTCCGCACGGCGTTTTTTCGCTTCATCTTCCGCGATAAGACCGGCGTTCAGGTCGGCGTCGATCGCCATCTGCTTGCCTGGCATCCCGTCCAGCACAAAGCGCGCGCCCACTTCCGCGATACGCCCTGCCCCCTTGGTGATAACCATAAAGTTGATGATTACGAGGATCACAAACACCACGATACCGATGGCGAAATTACCGCCTACCAGGAAGTGGCCGAAGGCCTCAACCACTTTACCCGCCGCAGCCGCACCCGTATGACCTTCCATCAGAATGATACGCGTGGAGGCCACGTTCAGCGCCAGTCGCAGCAAGGTGGTAAACAGCAGAATGGTCGGGAACGCCGCGAACTCAAGGGTACGCTGGGTGAACATCGCCACCAGCAGCACCATGATGGACAACGCAATGTTGAATGTGAAAAGCAAATCGAGGATGAATGCCGGGAGCGGCAGTACCATCATCGACAGAATTAGCAGGATGAGAATCGGCCCGGCAAGGATCTGCCATTGGGTCGATTTCAGGTTGCCGGGCAGGCGCAACATTGCCACCAGATTAGCCATCAGTGTCCTTCTCGTTCAAAAAATCCAGCGCTTCAGGCACCGGAAGGTTCTCAGGTTTCACAGGTCGTTGTCCGCCAGCCAGACGCCAGCGCTTCAACTGCCATACCCAGGCCAACACTTCCGCCACGGCGGCGTAGAGTTGTCCGGGGATCTGTTGTCCAATTTCCGCATGGCGGTATAAGGCACGCGCCAGCGGAGGGGCTTCCAGGATAGGTACACGATGTTCAGTACCAATCTCACGAATGCGAAGTGCTATCAGACCCGCCCCTTTCGCCACCACTTTCGGCGCGCTCATTTTGTTTTCGTCATAGCGCAGCGCAACGGAATAGTGTGTCGGGTTGGTGACGATCACGTCAGCTTTTGGCACGTCTTCCATCATGCGTCGACGGGCAGCGGCGCGCTGCATCTGGCGGATACGCCCTTTGACGTGCGGGTCACCTTCCATCTGTTTGTATTCGTCACGGATATCCTGGCGTGACATGCGCAGTTTCTTGAAGTGGGTATAAAGCTGGAAGATCACGTCGAAACCCACCATCGGAATAATGCTGAGCACCACCAGCAGCGCGCAGAGTCCGACCAGGTTCAGCGCATTGCTCATTGCGGTGAGGGGGGATTCACTGATAAGACGCATCATTTCCGGCCAGTGGTACCAGAGGTAAAACCCCGCTGAACTCCCCATCAGTACCGATTTGAGAATGGCTTTGAGCAACTCCGCCCCGGTCTGCGCAGAGAACATTTTCGCAATGCCCGGCAGCGGGTTCAGTTTGGAAAATTTCGGCTGCAGCGATTTGGCACTAAAGACCAGACCACCCAGCATCACCGGCGAAACCAGCGCGACCAGCACAACCCCTGTAATCAGCGGCAGCAGTGCAACCATCGCCCCTTTTATTAGCTGGATAATCTGGCTGAGGATCAGATTCGGGTCATTGACCATGCTGTGGTCAAAACGTAAGCCAGTAGACAACATTCCCGCCAGTTTGCGGGCGAGCGACTCCCCACCCCACCAGATAATGCACACCCCTACGATAAGGATCAGCAGGGAAGTCAGTTCTCGGGATCGGGGGATCTGCCCTTCCTCACGCGCCTTTTCTAGTCGGTGGGGTGTGGGGGCTTCCGTTTTGTCGTCGTTCTCTTCTGCCACAGTGCATGCCCAACCTATTAAGTCACGGGTATCATGCCAGTGCAGCGAAAATCCAATGGCGGGAAAAGCCCGTTTATTCGGGCTCTTTTCAGTGATTTTGTCGTAAACCGCCTCAGACGGTGTTAACCCTCTGAGGCGGAATGGACAATCAGAAGCCGAGGCTGTCGAGCAGATCGTCCACCTGGTCCTGGCTTGCTACCACGCCCGCTTTGCTGGCGTCGAGCTGTGGACCATTGAGCAGGCTTTCGTTCTCGCGTTTTGGGCGGGCTGCAGGCTCTGGAATATTCTCCAGCAGCACCATCAGCAACTGACGTTCAATCTCCTGGATAACATCCATCATGCGCTTGATAACCTGACCGGTCAGGTCCTGGAAATCCTGCGCCATCATGATGTCCAGCAGTTGTGCGTTGGTGAAGCTGGTATGGCCAGGAACATCCCCCAGGAACTGACGGGTATCGGTAACCAGTTCACGGGCGTCCGCCAGTTCGATCGGATTCTCAAACCACTCATCCCAGCGTTTTGTCAGCGCTTTCGCGCCCTTTTCCATCGCGTCCTGGTGCGGTTGTGACGCTTCAACGCTGTTCAGCGCACGTTCAGCCGCCTGAGCAGTCATCTGCACGACATAGTCCAGGCGATCGCGCGCATCAGGAATGGCTTCCGCCGCTTCGGCAATCGCCTGATCCAGCCCCAGTTCACGCAGGCTGTCACGCAGCATGCGCGTCAGGCTGCCGATGCGTACGATGATATCGCTCGGCGAGTGTTCTTCAACGGGTTTCATAGCAGGTTGCATCATAACCAACACCTCACATGCCGAGTTTCTCGAAGATCTTGCCGAGCTTCTCTTCCAGGGTCGCAGCAGTGAATGGCTTCACCACGTAGCCGCTTGCGCCCGCCTGTGCAGCGGCAATGATGTTCTCTTTTTTCGCTTCTGCGGTGACCATCAGAACCGGCAGAGACGCCATGCCCGCATCTGCACGAATGGTTTTCAGCAGTTCCAGACCATCCATGTTTGGCATGTTCCAGTCGGAGATAACAAAACCAAACCCACCCGCCTGCAGTTTGTTCAGCGCATCAACACCATCTTCTGCTTCTTCAACGTTGTTGAAGCCCAGCTCCTTCAGCAGGTTGCGTACAATGCGACGCATGGTGGAAAAGTCATCCACAACCAAAAACTTAAGCTCTTTATCCGCCATCTAATTCTACTCCTGAGTCAAATACGTATTGCCTGTCCGGCACTGATTTTCGCCAACATCTGCTGGCTTACCTGGCTAAGATCGACCACTTCGCTCACGCCACCCATATTGATGGCCTCGCGCGGCATGCCGAACACCACACAACTTGCTTCATTCTGCGCAATCGTCCAGGCGCCAGCCTGGTGCATTGCAAGCATTCCGGCGGCACCATCGTTGCCCATCCCCGTCAGGATCACCCCAACGGCGTTGCGCCCCGCATGTTTCGCCACCGAATGAAACAGCACATCCACCGACGGACGGTGCCGGTTGACCGGCGGCCCGTCATGAATTTTGATTTGATAGTTAGCGCCGCTGCGCGCCAGCTCCATATGTTTGTCACCCGGCGCAATATACGCATGCCCCGGGAGCACGCGTTCGCCGTCTTCCGCCTCTTTCACGCTGATCTGACACAGCTTGTTCAGACGTTCAGCGAACGAGCGGGTAAAGCCAGGCGGCATATGCTGAGTGATCAGAATACCCGGACTTGAAAGCGGCAATGGCTGGAGTACATGACGAATTGCCTCTGTTCCCCCGGTTGACGCCCCAATCACCAGCAGTTTTTCCGAGCTGAGCAATGGACCAGCCTTCAACGTTGCCGGTGCAACCATCGGTTTGTGAGCGGCGAGTTTCGCTCGCGATGCGGTACGGATCTTCTCTGCGATCATCTCGCTGTAGGCCAGCATTCCTTCACGAATGCCGAGCTGCGGTTTGGTGACAAAATCCACCGCCCCTAACTCCAGCGCGCGCAGCGTGATTTCCGATCCTTTTCCCGTCAGGGAGGAGACCATCACCACCGGCATCGGGCGCAGTCGCATTAATTTTTCCAGAAAATCTATGCCATCCATGCGCGGCATCTCGACATCCAGCGTTAGCACATCGGGGTTATATTTTTTAATTAAATCCCGCGCTACCAGCGGATCCGGCGCAGTGGCCACCATCTCCATGTCGCTGTGGCTATTGATAATTTCAGTCATGATCTGACGCATCAGCGCTGAATCATCGACAGACAACACCCTGATTTTACTCATGCTTTTTCCTTACTCAGCGCATATACCGTTTGCCCACGCAGGCTAAACTCACGCACGAGGTTGCTGAAGTTTTCCGAGTGCCCGGCAAACAGTAAACCGTCAGGCTTGAGCAACGGAACAAACCGACGCAGAATGTCCTGTTGCGTCGTTTTATCAAAATAGATCATGACGTTACGGCAAAAAATAGCGTCAAAAGGTCCCGGCACGTTGTACTGCTTATCCAGCAGGTTAACGGGCGCAAATTCGACGCAGTTCGCCAGTTCCTGGCGTACGCGTACCAGGCCTTCATGTGGACCGGTTCCACGCATGAAATAACGCTGTAGCTGTTGCGGTGACAGCGTTTTCAACTCATCCTGGCGATAAACACCGTTACGCGCCTTCTCCAGTACCTCGGTGTCGATATCGCTGGCGTAGACTTTCCAGCGTCCGGGTGCCATGCCCAGGGTATCGGCAAGGGTGATTGCCAGCGAGTAAGGCTCTTCACCCGTCGAGGCTGCCGCGCTCCAGACGCGATACTCCCCGGTGCGGCGACGCGCGTGCTCTGCCAGGACCGGGAAGTGGTGCGCTTCACGGAAAAACGCCGTCAGGTTCGTGGTTAATGAGTTAATAAAAGCCTGCCACTCGGCGCTGTTCTGGTTCGCTTCGAGCATGCTCAGATAGCGACCAAAGTCATCCAGCCCCAGCGTACGCAAGCGCCGCACCAGACGGTTGTAAACCATGTCTCGCTTATGATCCGCAAGCACGATCCCCGCACGCTGGTAGATTAACTGACATATCCGACGGAAATGCGCGTCGGACAGCGCGAGGCGCTGTGTCATCTGCAACAATAATGACGTTTGCCCGGAGGGCATTGGTGATGTCATAGCGCCTTCTTAATTACATTCAGGATACAACTGGCACGGCCTGCGACCGCCCGACTTCTGTTACTGCTTCAACGTGCTCTTTCACATTAAATACCGCGACCAGTCCGGTGAGATGATCCGCCTGGCTGGCCAGCTGATCGGTTGCCGCTGCCGCTTCCTCAACTAACGAGGCGTTCTGTTGCGTGACCTGATCCATCTGACTGACTGCCTGAGCAACCTGCTCAATCCCGCGACGCTGTTCGTCCGACGCCGAGGCAATTTCGCCCATGATGTCGTTCACCCGCGTGACAGAGGTGACGATCTCGTGCATGGTTTGTGCCGCCGTATCGACCAGCGTAGAGCCCTGCTGGACGCGTGAAACCGACTCTTCTATCAGCACCTTAATCTCTTTCGCCGCGTTGGCACTTCGGCTTGCCAGGTTACGCACTTCACCCGCCACCACCGCAAAACCACGACCCTGTTCACCGGCGCGCGCCGCTTCGACAGCGGCATTGAGCGCCAGAATGTTGGTCTGGAACGCGATACCGTCGATCACGCTGATGATGTCACCAATTTTCTGCGAACTGGTGGCAATCTCCTGCATGGTGCTCGCAACATGAGACGCCTGATCCCCACCCTTTTTCGCCGTCATTGCTGCCTGTTTCGACAGGTCAGACGCCTGACGCGCGTTATCGGCGTTCTGACTTACCGTCGCAGTCAGTTGCTCCATACTGGCTGCCGTCTGCGCCAGCGAGGCCGCCTGCTGCTCGGTACGGGACGAGAGATCGTTATTACCTGCCGCAATCTCTGAAATCCCGGTGTGCATGGCATAACTGCCCTGACGCACATCGGATACCGTTTCCCGCAGCGATCCCTGCATCGCCTTCAGGCTGGCAAAGATCGCCGAAATTTCGTTCTTGCCATAAACCGCCACCGGACGCGCCAGATTCCCCTTCGCAATACTGTCGAAGTGGCTGCTGATAATCGCCAGCGGCTGCACAATCATTTTGCGAGACCAGATCAGTGCCCCGCCGGTCAGAAGCGCCGCCAAAATCACCACCACGGCAAAAATCACGCCGGACATGTGGTAGCTCATTTTGCTGTCTTCCTCTGCACGTTGAACAAACTGGTTAATATCCTGCTGCCACGCGTTAAAGCTGCCATCAAACGCCGCCTGAGACGCCTGAACCGGTGCGGTCATAAAATCTGACAGCTGGTTGTTCTCAAGCCAGGTTGCCTGGTGGTCCAGATCGCTGTACCACTGTTCAAAGTTCTTTTTCATGGCAGCCTTTAGCGTTTTCTCTTTCTCGCTAACGGCTTCCTGCGCCGTAAAGGCTTTAAACTGCCCGTCTGCCTGTTTCAGACTGTCACGCGCGGTCGCCATCAGCGCTTTGATGTCATCCGGCGGATAACTTAGCGCGGTTAAGGTTCCCGCCTTGTTCAGCGCAGTGCTTGCCTGCAACAGCACGGCACGTGTTTGTGCCAGTGCGGAGCGCTGCTGATTACTCGCCTCAACTTCCTGCAAATTCTGATAGCCATCGCGAAACGCCCAAAAAGACAACCCGTTACTGCCAACCTGCAACACACCGCAAAGGATCAGAATCAAAAACAGTGTGGTCGAGATACGAATACGATTTAACATCCACGCTCCCATCAAGCGGCAAGCAGCCGCGGTTTAATTGTCAGTCAAAATGTTTCCCAGTTTTCATCTTGTCCGGTCGTCGCAGCACGGGTACGGGTTGCCGCTGATTCTGCAGCGGGCACACGATAGGTGGCTTGCGGGGTGACCGTGTTTCCAGCGAGTGAAGCGAGACGAAACGCCGAGACGGCCATCTTCAGACGGCTCGCCTGGTCTTCCAGGGCAGCGGCCGCCGCAGCGGACTCCTGCACCAGCGCGGCGTTTTGTTGTGTCACGCGATCCATTTCCGATACCGCCAGAGCAACCTGGTCGATACCACGACTCTGCTCGTCAGATGCAGAGGCGATTTCACCCATGATGTCCGTTACGCGAGTAACAGCATTCACGATGTCATTCATGGTTTCCCCGGCACTTTCTACCAGCACGGAGCCGGTATCCACGCGGGAAACGGAATCTTCAATCAACGCTTTGATCTCTTTCGCCGCATTGGCACTGCGACTGGCGAGGTTACGCACTTCACCCGCGACCACGGCAAACCCACGCCCCTGCTCGCCCGCACGTGCCGCTTCCACGGCGGCGTTCAGCGCAAGGATGTTGGTCTGGAAAGCAATGCCATCGATGACGCTAATGATGTCGGCGATTTTCTTCGAGCTGTCGGCGATTTCGTGCATGGTTTTCACCACGCCATCCACCACGCGACCACCACGTTGCGCCGTCTCAGAGGCACTTTCAGCCAGTTGAGAAGCCTGACGGGCGTTATCGGCGTTCTGCTTCACGGTCGCGGTAAGTTGTTCCATGCTGGCGGCCGTCTCTTCCAGGGCGGATGCCTGCTCTTCAGTACGGGAAGAGAGATCGTTATTCCCCAGCGCAATTTCGCTGGTGCCGGTATAGATAGCCTCCGACCCGTTTCGCACGTTGGCGACAGTTTCAATTAATGAACGCTGCATATGGTCAACGCTGTTGGCCAGTTCGGTGATCTCATTGCGCCCGGAAACGGTCAGCGTTTTGGTCAGGTCGCCACCGGCAATTTCACGAATGTGGGCAATGACGCGGCCGAGAGGGTTCAGCAGGATATGGCGAATGCCGTACCAGACCGCGACCAGCACAATGACCAGCGCCAGCGCCATCACGGCCATCTGCCATTTCGCAAAGCGATAGTCATTCTGGCTTTCGGTAAAGGCCGAGTGATACAGATCGCTACTGACCTTCGCATATTCCCCCAGCGCCGCGCCGAGTGCGTTTTGCATCCCTTGCGTTGGCTGTGCGAAATAGGCGTCCATGTTGCCGCTTTCCAGGAACTGAATCAGCTCCGTCAGACCGGCATTGTAGGCGTTGTATTTTTCGTCAATATTCTGGCTCACCTGCTCCATGGCAGGCTGCGGGGTGATCTTTTTGAAGGCGTCGTAATGTTTTGCGGCGTCAGCGAGAGTAGCACGGGCATTTTTCAACAGATCGGTTTTCGCGCTGCTCTGCTGATTATTCGGATCCATCATCATGCGCGCGGACGAGCGGCTCAGATTGATACGCGTTTGCAGCATCAGATCCCACGTCGACGTGAGTTCACTCTGCTGAAGGCGGAGATCGTTCGAGGCCGCGAAACTGTCCTGGTTCTGTTTTAATGACGAGAAAAAAAGCCCGCCGGAGATGAGCTGAAGAAGTGCGAAAATGACCAGCACCATCATGAGCATTGTGACAACGCGGATACGGTTCAACATACAACACCTTCTCATAGATTTATTAACGGTGTTATCGGCACTGCCCACAGGAACTTTACATTTGAGAAAGGGAAAAGCGCGGGGTTAAAACGCCACGTCGACAATCAGCGTATCGGTGTAGGTTCCGGCGGGGGGCGTGGCCTGATTGGTCAGGACTTTCGCGGTGTAGTTGTAGGTGCGCAGTAAACCATCAGTACTGACCTGCGACGATATCGCGCTGGACCAGCGCTCGCTGCCGCTTCCCCCCCAGCGGTTACTGGTGGCTTCTTTATAGATGTCGTAGCTCATAAAGTTGCTACCATTCACCATACGCCGCACGTTGTTCAGCGCGTTGGCTCCGTTATTGATGCCGATGGTATACGAACTTCCTTTGGTACAGGTGACGGCAATCGCCTGTGAGACGGTGGGGAAACTTTGCACCAGCGGCGCGCTGTTGAAGCTCACGTCCGGCGTGGTCATCGCGCTGCAGTCATTGGTGACGGTCATATCTAACAGGATGGTGGTTGTCGAGGTTCCCGTCTGATTGATTGTGCAAATGCCGAGCGCGCCCACGGAGCACACGCTGTAGTTAATGCTGAAGGTTAACTGCACCTGATATGGCCCGGCAGTGACGTTTTGCCCGGCGACGGTGCGAAAATAGAGCGGAATGTTGTACTGCTTTGACCCCAGCAGCCCCAGCAAGGTATTCCCACTCCAGGTATACGATTTACTTATCTGTACCTCGCTGCTGCTTGCGCACCCCGATAGACCGCACAATCGCGTGGGGATCACGTCCGTAATGGTCGCATTATCCGTCCGTTTCATGGTGGCCCGACTGCTGCCCGAGACCGATGCCGAGCTATAGGTCAGCGTCACTGAGTCGCTGGTCAACAGATTCAGTATGGCATCGCACGCCACCACCAGCGTGCCCGTGGTTTCGACCTCTCCGCTTCCGCTGAGTGCGAACGAGGTAACGCTACCAAACGACGCATTGACCGTGCTGATGTTACACGCCGCCCAGCCGCTGCCAGAGAACAGCAACAACATCAACAGCAGCAAGCGTTTCACTGTCCCTCCCGACAAACCAGAGGACCGTAGGTTTGCAGTTTGTGTTGCGGATTGGCACTCACCGTCAGCGTGACCGAGCAGTGCTTTCCGTCAGGGGTGATAACGTCGAGCGGGTTCACATCACTGAGATTTTCCAGCCAGGCGATACCGTCATACCCTACCACCGCATTGCTACGCGATGCGCGTCGGACCTGGCTTCCCACCGGAATAGCCTGTCCCTGCGCATCATGCAGAATAACGCTCGCCACCCGCTCCTGTTCCATCGGGAAATCGACCAGGTAGCCGCTATGGCGGCGGATCGCAATCCGGCGTTCGGTCTCTTTCAGCCGAGTATCCGCAGGCAAATTCAGCGTATCAATCCGGTAACTGGCCGGATAATACGCCGACACCCCGCTCACCAGCAGATAACCGTTGTTATTGGTTTTACCGACGGGCTGGTTCTCGTAGCTGACCGGGACATCCGGGTGACCATCGGTACTGATGACCACAAAGGCATCGTTGATCTTGTTGGCCGCAAACAGCTCGCCGTCCATCAGAACAATCGCCCCCATCGCCTCGCCCCACCAGGTCATGTTGTCCTTTTCACCATAACCGCCTCCCTGTAGCTCAATGTTGTTATTGCGCCAGCCCAGCGTTCCCTGCTGATAGTCACTGGCTTTCGACTGGTTAGCCCATGCCATGTTCCAGCTAAACCCGCCGTCGGAAGGCATTGAGTGGTTATAGTTGATGCGCTGCGTGCTGCCCGCATCCGGGGTGTTTTCGAAAGTGACGGCGGCGCTGTCACGCGCCCCCAGCGGCACCTGCAGCGACAGCGCCACCGTCCAGTCTCCCCGCTGCTGATCCCGGCTTGCCGCCAGATAAATACTGCTCGCACCCCACAGATTACGGCTCCAGGAGAGATTCAGCAGCTCGGTTTTTTGACTGTCGAAGCTCTCTACGCCGATCCAGGCTGCGCCAATATTGCCGTACTGCCCCAGATTAAAGGTGAGAGAATACTGATCCGTATTGCGACTAAAACTGGCGATGGGTTTGTCATTTTCGTCATAGACCGTCGGCTGGTCGTAGAGAGCCAGATTGCCAAAGCCGCGATCGCGCCGCGTGTGCTGGGTTGCCACGCTAAACTCGCTGGTGCTGTACTGGTAACCCCAGTTGATTTGCCCGCCTGCATCACCGCGCATGCGGCTTTGCGAGTAAGAGGTATTCACCACGCCAAACTGTCCGAGTTTAACCACAGTGCCAGCTCCCCCTAACACCAGCTCTTGTGCCCCTTCCGCATGCCCCTCCAGCGTGAGCCAGTCCGTCAAACCATAGCGATATGAACCGCTGCCTGCCGCAGGGCCGTAGTCAAAATTCCTGATGCCATAATTACGCCGCAGGCTTCCGAGCGTCACGGCCCCGTCGCTCAGGCCTTGTTTTAACAAATCACTGGTGACATAAAACGGTAGCGTGGTACTTACCTGACGACCCAATGCATCGGTGGTGACCAGCACCGCATCCCCAGCACCGTTGATATAGGGCAGATTAGTCAGCGTAAATGGCCCCGGCTGGAGCTGAGTTGAGCCGGACCGATAGCCATTAATAAAGAGATCAACCGAGGTGGGTACCGCGGCTTCTCCCGAAAATTCGGGTAGCGGCCATGTGACCAGGTCCGGACGCAGGGAGAAATCCCGTCCGTAACTTATCCCGCCCATACGCACGCTGGTACTCCAGCTCAGGGCGTCGCTGATCACATCCCCGGCACTCCAGGAAATCGCCTCATCCTCATTGGTGAATAGCAGAGTGGTGTCATAGCGGACATATCCTTCCTGCTGACCATTATTCCCGGTGAAATTTTCCCGGGCGTAGCCGGTAGAGGAAAACGAGCCGTTCTCGTTAAAGTAGCGGAATTCGTGCCAGAGCGACGCCTGACCACCAAGATGTTCCGTGTGGTTGGTGTAGAGATCATAATTCAGCAATGCCCCGCGTCCAAAGTGCGGTTTGCTCTGCGCCGTTTGTGTGCTGAACGGCGTCACGCGGGTCGTGACCCAGTCGCGGGGAACGGTCAGCAATAACCGTTGCGCAGCGCTGTCATACTCCACCCTAACCTGAGAAAGCGAAGAGAGATTAACGTCCCCGGTTGGTACATGCTCAGGGGGAAGCCCTGCGCGTAACAAATCTGCGCTGGAGATATAGAAAGCGCCTTTACGTTGCGTCACAGGCACCACCAGACCGGTATCGTAGTGGTTCAGCACGAGGGCGAGCTGGAAGACCGCCTCATCATTGATCGCCTGAGCCTGGGGGGGCGGCGGTAAACTGTCGTCGCCGGTTTCAGCCCAGGAAGTGGTACTGACGCAAAGCAGTATCATCATCGCCGGTTTCAGTTGACGGGCGTCGACTGCCATTGTGCGTCCCTGGCATTAATTTGCGCACTCATCCGGTCTGGCTGGCGAACCCCGGCGGGTATTGGCCAACTGCGGGTGCTGCCGGGAAGAACGTAACCCAGTAGTCCATCCGCTACCGTGTGTTTCCGACCTCCCTGCTCCAGCGCCACCTGGCTCAGCCTGACATGGACATCACCCCGATTTCTGACCTCCAGCGCAGGCTGCCCCTCCGCGCGCGTCACCCGCCAGCTCAGGTTTTGGGTTTCCGCCAGCGCGTGATGCGCGCCTTCTTTGATGGTCGGGATCCCCTGTCCATACACAAACAAAGGGATGGAGTAACGCATCTGCAATTTGAGGCCGATGGCAGGTTCGGCTTTGGTATCAGGCTGAGGGATTTCATCTACGATAATGCGGTAAGCCTGTTCGACACCAGCGGGAACAGAAACCTGTTTGATAAGGCGAATAAGCTGCTTGCTGCCAGTACCAATCGTGACGATGGGCGGGCTGGCGACCACATCCTGCTGCGAGGTATAACGCTCGTGTCCGTCCTCCTGCTTCCAGCGCACGATGCGGACCTGCATCGTCGTGGCGCTGTTTCCCTGATTCTGGATCCACAGTTCCGTGGCGTTGGCGTCTGCAGCAAGCCACGGATCGATCGGCCAGAGCAGAATAGTCGCCGCCGCCTGCACCTGGCCGGTTACCGCAGCCATACCCAACGCACCCGCCAGACATACCGGTCTGAAAAATGGCTTCATCAACACTCTCCCTTTATTACCATGACAAGGTCACGGTGAGCTGATCGGAATAGGTTCCTGCCGGGCTAAATCCGGTCAGTAGCGCCACGCCAAAAAGCGGCAGCGCGATGTTATTGCTGTTGGTATACGTCACCGGTATCGCCTGGTTTACGCCAATTTCGCTGTTCGCGGCCAGCGAGCTGCTGCTGTAGAGCCGGTACGGCACCAGTTCTGTTCCACCGGACCGCTTCATCCGACGCACGGATGAAAAATTTTGACCGCCATTAATGCTCATGCTCAGCGCCACGCCCGGCGTACAGGCGATAGACAACGCCCCGTTTGGCACAAAGCTGGTGCTGACCGGCGCGCTCTCGACGCCGTTATGGGTGCCAAAATCCAGCGTACCGAGAAGCCCTCCGCTGCCGGTGGCCACCGCGCATCCCGGTACTATCGTCGCGCTGACCTTAAAGGACTGTGATGTCACCGCGTCCGCAGAGGGCATCACGAGCAATCCGACAATCAGCGCGAAAAAAGGCTGCACGCGTCCCTCTGCGCGTTTGCGCAGACCTGTGAGAGTTGCCTTCATGGCGGTTCGGGACTAATAGGTGACGCTGACGTTAATCGTGTCGGTGTAGGTTCCCGGGACGACCGTCACGCTGTTACCACCGCCGGTAATACGCCCGTAGAGGGTGTAGCTATCCACGCCTCCGGCCGTAGAGGCGATCGGCAACGCGGCGTTATTGGCAATCACGGTGTTAAACCCGCTGTCGCTGTACAGGCTATAAGCCACGCCCTGTGCCGCGTTGGCCGTATTAACCAGATAGCGTTCAGGCGTACCCGGCGAACCGACAACGGAGCCGGGCGCGGTGGAGTGGGTATTACCGGTGATCGCGACCGT
Organism: Enterobacter sp. E1; assembly: GCF_016809815.1. NCBI lineage: Bacteria > Pseudomonadati > Pseudomonadota > Gammaproteobacteria > Enterobacterales > Enterobacteriaceae > Enterobacter > Enterobacter sp. E1. The sequence continues at coordinate 478,414 of NZ_JAFBJM010000004.1, forward strand.
ATAGCTTGCGGTCGTACATTGAATGGTGAAGGTGTTTCCGCCGCTGGCGCCGCTCAGCTGCGTCGTAAGAGTGGAAAAGGTAGCCGGATGGGTACCGAAATCGAGCGTACCGAAGTTAATGCCACTTTGCGCGGGCGATCCGTTTATCAAACAACCGTTTGTCAGCGTCAGCGTCGCGCCGATGGTGCCGCTACTGGTAACGGCCAGCGCCTGATGGGCCGTTGTTGCAGTCAGTAAGCTGCCTGCGCAGATCAACAGGAGTTTTCTTTTCATTTACCACCCTCCAGAAGACGTCTCCGTTCCCTTGCCGCATTTTATTTTTGTCGTTCAAGATGTTAGCCCCGCTTAAGGTTCCTTTGAGGGGGTTATTGAGAATTTAGTTTATGGATATCGCTTCTACCACCTGCCCCATGACGCATAAGCCGAATGTCTTATTGACGAGGTATTTCTATAAATAACAGTCAGTTGAACTTTAAAAAACAGAGATTTTATTTTATCCACAGAGAATATATCCGCAATAATGTGATATCGATCACAATATATCGTCAGTGAATTAACAACAAAATTAATAAAACTTAAAAAGGAGTTGTATCCCCCTACACTTTGCGTCAATTTATGTGCCGAATAATTTCCCGCGTCGTAATAAAAAATTTATATGTATCGACTCGGGCTACATCTAAAGCGCATAGAGGGTCTTTTTTCGTGGCAAGTGCAAACAAACTCACACTCTTCATCGTGATTTTCATGCTGGCGGGTATTCTTTCAGGGGCAGCAATTCATGAGTACGCATCAGCGGATGCTATTAAAGCCTGGTCGGATAATATTACCCTTCTGACCGATATCTTCCTTCGCCTGATCAAAATGGTGATTGCACCTTTGGTCTTCAGCACGTTAACCGTCGGCATCATGAAACTGGGTGAAACCTCCACCATTGGCCGCGTTGGCGGCAAAGCGATGGTGTGGTTTATCAGCTCATCCGTGCTGTCTATTCTGGTGGGGCTGTTTATCGTCACGCTCGAGCATCCGGGAAGCGGTCTGAACCTGACGATCCCAACCGAGGCCGTCGATACCGGTCTGGCCGTTGGGGGCATGACGCTGAAAGCCTTCCTGTCTCACACCATTCCAACCAGTATCGCAGGGGCGATGTCGAACAATGAGATCCTGCAGATTGTGGTGTTCTCGATGTTCTTCGGCATCGGCGGCGCGTCGCTGGGACAGAAATTCAACGCGCCACTGGTTGCCGCGCTGGATGTGGTTTCCCATATCATGCTGAAGGTGACGGGTTACGTGATGTACGTTGCGCCACTGGCCATTTTCGCGGCGATTTCATCCGTTATTGCCACTCAGGGTCTGGGCATTCTGTTGAACTACGCCTCCTTTATTGGTGGCTACTATGTTGCCATTCTTCTCACCTGCATGGTGCTGCTGGCCGTGGGTTACATGGTGCTGAAAAAAGAGGTGTTTCGCCTGGTCAGTATGCTGAAAGACCCGGTACTGGTAGCGTTTACCACCAGCAGCTCTGAAGCGGCCTATCCAAAAACGCTGGAACAGCTGGAGCGTTTTGGCTGCTCGCGCAACATTGCCTCTTTCGTCCTGCCGATTGGCTACTCCTTCAACCTGGTAGGTTCGATGGTGTACTGCTCTTTCGCCTCGATGTTTATCGCCCAGGCGTACAACATTCACCTGAGCTTCTCTGAAGTGACGGTATTGATGCTGACCCTGATGCTCGCTTCAAAAGGGATTGCGGGCGTACCGCGTTCATCGCTGGTCGTTCTGGCGGCAACTATTCCAAGCTTCAATATTCCGGTGGCCGGTATTCTGCTGCTGATGGGAATTGATCACTTCCTGGATATGGGTCGCTCTGCAATTAACGTTCTGGGGAATGGTATCGCGACCGCGATGCTGTCGCAGAATGAAGGTGCGCGGGAAGCGGAAGCTGAGCTGGTGGAGCAGGAAGCATAAGGGTATGAAAAAGCCGGGTGGCGGCTTCGCCTTACCCGGCCCACTAATGGCTCGAACACGTAGGCCGGGTAAGCGTCAGTGCTACCCGGCTTTGTTTTATGCTACGTGACTCGCCGCGATATCCAGCAGTGCCATCTCATCGCTGTTCAGCAGCTTCTCAATGTTCACCAGAATCAGCATACGCTCGCCGAGCGCGCCCAGACCGGTCAGGTATTCCGTCGACAATGTGACGGCAAATTCCGGTGCAGGACGGATTTGGTCAGAGGTCAGGGAAAGCACATCAGACACGCCATCCACCACGATGCCCACTACGCGCTGCCCCAGGTTCAGAACAATCACCACGGTGTTGTCGTTGTAGTCAACGTCGCCCTGGCTGAACTTCACGCGCAGGTCAACGATTGGCACAATCACACCACGCAGGTTGGTGACACCTTTAATAAAAGCAGGCGTGTTAGCGATGCGGGTAACCTGGTCGTAACCACGGATTTCCTGCACTTTCAGAATGTCGATACCGTACTCTTCGTCACCTAAAGTGAAAACCAGGAATTCCTGCCCTGATGGCTCGCCCGCCAGTTTCGTTACATTACTCATACCGGTCATGTTATTACCTTCTACTTAATCAGGCGGCTGTGTACGCCACACGTTGTTCACGATTTAATCCCTGAAGCGCCGATACGTCGACGATCAGCGCCACGCTACCATCACCCAGAATGGTCGCGGCAGAAATACCTGGTACCTTGCGGTAGTTGCTTTCGAGGTTTTTCACCACCACCTGGTGCTGACCAATCAGCTGATCAACCAGCAGCGCGTAGCGACGGCCCGCACTTTGCAGGATCACAACGATACCCTGCGTGGCCTCTGTCTTCGCCCCGTCCACTTCAAACACTTTCCACAGTTCCACCAGCGGCAGATACTCACCGCGCACTTCGAGAACACGCTCGCCACCCGCCAGCGGATGCAGATCTTCCTCACGCGGCTGCAGCGATTCCATCACGGCGTTCAGCGGCAGAATAAAGACTTCGTCTGCCACTTTGACTGACATACCGTCCAGAATTGCCAGCGTCAGCGGCAGCAGGATGCGAATGGTGGTGCCAGAGCCCTGCTTAGACTGGATCTCAACGTGACCGCCCATCTCCTGGATGTTACGTTTCACCACGTCCATGCCCACACCGCGCCCGGACACGTCGGTCACTTGTTCCGCAGTCGAGAAGCCTGGCGCAAAGATCAACATGCCCACTTCTTCGTCGGTCATGTTTTCATTGACCGCCATCCCCTGCGAAATCGCTTTTGCCAGGATGCGTTCACGGTTAAGGCCCGCACCGTCATCGGTCACTTCGATGCAGATGTTCCCACCCTGGTGTTCCGCAGAGAGGATCAGATTGCCGACCGGAGATTTCCCGGCGGCAATGCGGTTTTCCGGCAGTTCGATACCGTGGTCGAGGCTGTTACGCACCAGGTGTGTTAACGGGTCAATAATGCGCTCGATCAGGCTCTTATCCAGTTCGGTTGAGCTGCCCATCAGGGTCAGTTCAATCTGTTTATTCAGTTTGCTGGCAAGGTCGCGGACCAGACGCGGGAAGCGGCTGAAGACATATTCCATCGGCATCATTCGGATGGACATGACCGATTCCTGCAGATCGCGGGCATTACGCTGTAATTGCCCCATGCTGGTAATCAGATCGCCGTGCGTGACCGGGTCCAGTTCGTTTGAACGTTGTGCCAGCATTGACTGAGTGATGACCAGTTCGCCCACCAGGTTAATCAGCTGGTCAACCTTCTCAACGGCAACACGGATGCTGGTGGATTCACTGGAACGCGCAGCCGGTTTTTCACCACGGCCTGGCGCCGCAGCCTCTTTTGGCACGGCTTTCAGCGCCGGAGCCGCAGGCACAACGGCCGGTGCAGTACTCTGAGCAACAACAGCGACCTCTTCTGCTGGCGTTTCGACAACGGCTGTTTCGGTTTCGAAGGCAATCTGGTCGGCTTCAATGACGAAGCACAGCACCGCCACGATATCGTCCTGGCCAATGCCGTCATCAAGCGTCGCAGCAAGACTGTCTTTGCCTTTTACCACATTGCTTAATGTCGCCAGATTACCCAGCTCTTCTTCCAGCAGGTTAACTTCATTCTCTTTCAGGCGTGACAGCACAACGCGCAATTTGCCCGCTTGTGCTTCGGCAGGGGCAGACTCCTGGGCGGCAACGGCATCGACAACGCTCAGTTTTGCGGCCGGAACAACGGCTGCTGCAACCTCACCTTTTGCTTCCAGCGCGAGCTGGCGCAGCGCATTGCAGATGTATTCAAAGCTGGCGGCATCAGGCTCTGCCGAGCTTTTATAGGCGTCGAGCTGTTCCTGCATAATATCTTTGGTTTCCAAAAACAGGTTGATAATATCGGTATTGAGCTGCATCTCACCGCGTCGTGCTTCATCAAGCAGGTTTTCCATCAAATGGGTCGTTTCCTGCAGGATGGTAAATCCAAACGTTCCGGCTCCGCCTTTAATGGAGTGCGCCGCACGGAAGATGGCATTAAGCTGCTCAGAGTCTGGTGCTTCAGGCACCAAATCGAGCAAGTGTTGCTCCATATCGGCCAACAACTCGTCGGCTTCATCAAAGAATGTCTGGTAAAAATCGCTAATATCCATGCTCACGCTATCACCTCGGATTGGCTGGTGGCGATGTTGGAACGGCAGCCGAAGGAACGGCCCCAGGCTGTTTTAAATCGTCCAGTGACTCATTCTGACTTTCGGCGTTTTCATGCAGGATGGCCTGCTCCGCCTGCTGGTTCAGCACTAAAAGACTGATACGACGGTTGATGGCGTCATCCGGCCCGCGGTCGGAGACGCGCATGGTTGCTGCCATGCCGACCACGCGCAGTACCTTGCCATCATCAAGCCCACCGGCCACCAGCTCGCGACGCGAGGCGTTGGCACGATCGGCAGAAAGCTCCCAGTTGCTGTATCCCTTCTCTCCACTGGCATACGGGAAATCATCCGTGTGTCCTGACAGGCTGATTCGGTTAGGAATGCCGTTCAGCACCGGCGCAATAGCACGTAAAATATCGCGCATGTACGGCTCAACTTCCGCACTCCCGGTCTTAAACATTGGGCGGTTCTGGCTATCAATAATCTGGATACGTAACCCTTCCTGTACCAGATCGATTTTCAGATGCGGACGCAGCGCGCGCAGTTTTGGATCTGCCTCAATCAGCTGATCGAGATCGCCACGCAGTTTCTTCAGGCGCGCCTGCTCCATCTTTCTTTTCAGCTCGTCGATGTTCGGCTCTTTTTTCACCTCACCCTTCTGCTGGGTGTAATCATCGCCACCGCCCGGGATTGGGCTGTCGCTGTTAGAGATGCGAGGCCCACCGGCCACCGCCGTCGCCAGCGGCGTTCGGAAATATTCCGCAATCTGGATCAGTTCTTTCGGGCTGGAGATGGAGATCAGCCACATCACCAGAAAGAACGCCATCATTGCAGTCATAAAATCGGCGTACGCAATTTTCCACGAGCCGTGTGCGCCATGCCCGCCGCCCTTATGCTTGCGTTTTTTTACGATGACGATCGGATGGGACTGGTTTTTCATGCGTCCTCAGTTGTCGTCTGTTGGTTTGGGTTTTTCACCGCACGCACGTGTTCTTCAAGCTCGATAAACGACGGACGCTCGCTGGAGTAAAGCGTTTTACGGCCAAACTCAACCGCGATCGGTGGCGCATAACCGTTGAGGTTAGAGAGCAGCGTGATCTTCACGCACTGCATCATTTTAGTCGTTTCCGCGCTCTTCTGGCGCAGAACGCTTGCCAGCGGAGAGATGAAGCCATACGCCAGCAAAATACCGAGGAAGGTACCCACCATCGCATGGGCGATCAGTGCGCCCAGCTCAGCGGCAGGACGATCCGCCGAGGCCAGGGCGTGAACAACCCCCATGACAGCGGCAACGATACCGAACGCAGGAAGGGAGTCGCCCACCAGCGCCAGGCTGTTGGCCGGCACTTCGGATTCACTTTCGTGGGTTTCGATCTCTTCGTCCATCAGCGCTTCAATTTCGAAGGTGTTCATATTGCCGCTGATGATGAGTCGCAGGTAGTCGACGATGAAATCCAGCATCATGGCGTCGGCAAGAATGCGCGGATAGCTGGCAAAAATTTCACTCTCTTTCGGGTTTTCGATATCGCGTTCAAGAGAGAACATCCCCTGTTGACGTGACTTCGCCATCAGGCGATAAAGCAGCGCCAGCAGGTCCATATACATGCTTTTGGTGTATTTCGAGCGACGGAACAGCAATGGAATCGCTTTCAGCGTGCCCTTGATCGATTTACCGTTGTTACCAACGATAAAAGCCCCTACCCCTGCGCCGCCGATGATAATAAGTTCAGCCGGTTGATAGAGTGCTCCAAGGTGCCCGCCGGTCATCATGTAACCGCCGAAAACTGTACCGAGAACTACCAGGTAACCTAATAAGATAAGCACGACATCATCCTTCCGCTAGTGACTATGGCAAGGACGTTCAGTTCGCAGCGTTTACCGTTTGCGGGGTAAAAAAAAGCAGCGGTAATTGCTTACCGCTGCTGGAATCTTGCCCACACGTTCGGGTTAAACAGCTTGTTCGATCTGTTCATCCAGCAGTTGTGGAATAATATCGGCAGCATCCCGGGAAAGTTTACGTCTTTTTACTGCACGGGATGGAGGCTGACATAAACTACAGGCGAAGCTGCCTGCAGGCTGATGAGCATGGGTAATAAAATTGCCATCGCAGCAATTGCAGCGCGACAGTTCAAGCATTCCGCTTTCAACAAAACGCACCAGCGTCCATGCGCGGGTCAGCGCCAGCAGTGGACCATCTTCCTGCTGTGGGCATTGTTCAAGGTAAAGTTTGTACGCTTTGATCACAGCGTCAACGCCGCTACACAAACCGGTTTTGAGAAGATACTGCCAGGCGTTACAGAACATGGATGCGTGGATGTTCTGCTCCCACGTCATAAACCAGTCGGTAGAAAACGGCAGCATGCCTTTCGGCGGGGGACTACCACGTAACTCTTTGTACAGTTTGATGAGACGACCACGGCTCAACTGAGTCTCGCTTTCCAGCATTTGTAAACGAGCACCCAGTGTAATCAGCTCCATGGCCAACTGTATGTCACGCGCTTCCTGAACAATGCTTTTTTCGCTCATTGCTAGGCCCTTTTCTTACGGGCTGCGTCATCAGGCTGGCTGATTTCGTTAAGCAAGCGAGTGGAGAGAAGTATACCGGTATGGATCTGTTGAAGATCGTCAACACGGGATTCCTGCGTCAGACGCGTTATTGTCTGTGAATCATCGAAACGGAACTGACAAACCAGCTGATTCGTTTCGGCCAGTTTAACCATCTGAGGGAGGGTTAACCCCCCCAGCATGGTTGCCATTTCTTCGTTAATACCCAGACGAAACATCGCGGACGCCTTGTCCTGACTAATCAAACGCTGCGCGAGCAGTAAATACGACAAATTGATGTCATAGATATGTTTTAGCAACTCGGATGTATGCATTGTTCCCATCCCGAATAACCAACTATTATTTTTATGCGGAAAGACCGCACCCCGTGATGTCGCCGGGAAATCACCCGGTATAAAAAAGAAAAGGCCAAATGCATAGTTGAATTTAGGTTTGTATTCATTTGATACACGCAAGAGAAGAAACGCCGTTGCGCCTCTTACATCTTTTATCATTTCTTACAAATAACTAAGATTTTTCCTAATTCGACGCAAACTCTACTCGTCAGATTTGATACATACAATGCAGCCTTCCTCAAATTTAAAAAAAATGTGATCCACGTCACATAATTTAAGTGAATATCACCCATAAATCCATCAGTATGACTTGTAATTTGTTCAAATATCGAACAATCAGTACTGTTTTGTATTCTTAAATGCCGAATACTCATGCAGAAGGGTGAACATAACTGGCATATCACGTGCTTTGCCTGTCATTCCCGGTGTCTGCAATCGTTCACATCCCGAGAATGTCCTGGATACATTTTTCTTACCTCGAAAAAACATATACTTATGCGTAACGCTCAAAAAAATGTTTCAGTATGTGATCATTCGAATTGTGTTTATAACGCGTTAAAATGATTTAATAGTGGAAGAGTAAAATTGTGTGATTTACGTTAAGTTGTTAATTTTTTTCATTTAGGCGTATTTTTCAGTTATTCTTCTTATAAGAATAATTAATGAATAATTATGATAAGCTTCACACTAATGTCGTATTCAACTCTTGCAGAACCAGGGGATTCGCGGTAAAGGTGGGTAGACGCAGTCTGTCAGACATCTAAGGAGTGCACCATGAGTTACTCCCATCTTCTTGTTTCTGTTGCTGTTTCACCCGAAAGCCATCAGCTTGTCGCCCGGGCAGTTTCCATTGCCAGGCCCCATAATGCCCGCATCAGCCTCATCACTCTCGCGGCCGAACCCGAAATGTATAACCAGCTGGCAGCCCCTATGCTTGAAGATATTCGGGAGGTACTTCAGGAAGAAACACAGCAATTTCTGCGGGAGCTGGCTGAAAAGGCACAATATCCTGTTTATGAGACCGTTATTGCAACGGGAGAACTTAATGCACATATTCTTGACATGTGTCGTAAACAGAATATTGATTTAGTGATATGCGGGAACCACAACCATAGCTTTTTATCGCGCGCGGCATGTGCGGCGAAATCTATTGTTGCTTCAAGTCAGGTCGATGTGCTGTTAGTACCTCTTGGGGGAGATTAATCCCCCAGTAGAAAATCAGGCGAGTTTAGGAAATGTCGAGATCTTTTTTTGCAGATCACCATCCTTACTTTTCGGGGCGATATCACGTAAATCCTGAATAAAATTCGCCTGCCAGTGATTAATGTCGTTCTTACGGATCGTCTCCATCATTTCGGCATGCCGGGAAATGCGCTCTGTAAGCGGCATTGTCAGGGCGCGGTTCAGGGCGTTAGCCACATCATCCCGATCGTAAGGATTTACGATAAGCGCTGAAGTGAGTTCATTTGCCGCTCCGGCAAACTGTGAAAGTACCAGTACACCCGGGTCGGCAGGATCCTGGGCCGCCACATACTCTTTCGCCACCAGGTTCATCCCGTCACGCAGCGGCGTGACCAGGCCAACGTCTGCATAGCGGAACACTTTCATCAGGATTTTACGGTCAAAGTGCTGATTCAGATAAAAGAGCGGCGTCCAGCCCAGTTGGCCATAGCGGCCGTTAATGCGCCCCGCTTCTGTCTCCAGCTGATGCCGAATGTCCTGGTAGGCCTGAACTTCGCCGCGCGACGTTGGTGCTATCTGCGTATAGCGAATTTTACCGTGGTGTTGAGGGTATTTATCCAACAGCGTTTCATATGCCAGAAAGCGTTCCGGTAACCCTTTGGAATAATCAAGTCGCTCTACCGAGAAGATATTTTTCACATGCTTAAGTTCATTCTTAAGCTGCGCCAGCTTTGATGGCAATGGCCCGGCGGCCTGCTCCGCAATCTCGTCGGGTTCAATCCCAATCGGATACACTTCGGTGTGGAATGTTTTCCCCCATGCGGTATGCGTTTTTCCACCTTTGGTCAGCAGGCGCGTTTTGCCTGACACAGAATCCAAAAACGCAAGGCGATCATTTTCAGTCTGGAAGCCCAACAAATCGTAATCACATAGCGCCTCCAGCAACGCTTCATGGGGTGGTAACGCCGTAAAAATCTCCGGTGTCGGGAACGGGATATGCAGGAAAAAACCAATCCGGTTATTTACGCCCCTTTCCCGCAATTCTCTGGCAAAGGGGAGCAGATGATAATCGTGGATCCATAAAATATCGTCTTCTTCGATTAAAGGCAGCAGTTTATCCGCCAGCAGCGCGTTGACTCGCGTGTAGCCTTCGAAGGATTCACGCTGGAATTTAACCAGGTCAAGACGGTAGTGAAATGCAGGCCACAGAACGGCATTCGAGAACTGCGAGTAATACTCGTCATAGTCTTTCTCTTTTAACGCGAACGATGCCCACGTAATATTTCCGCGCGTCACTTTTTTGAGCGGTTTTTCGTCTTCACTGATTTCACCACTCCAGCCAAACCACAGCCCGCCTGCAGCTTTTAAGGCACCTAACACCCCTACCGCCAGGCCACCCGCGCTGACTTTTTTATCATCAGGCGGCGCGATTCGGTTAGAGACGACGACTAAGCTACCCATAATGGTTTCCCCCTTGGTTTTGCGCTATTTGTTGTTGTTGCTGGTTAGCGATGTCAGATATCCACTGCCAGACGCTGGCGACATCCACCAGCCGCCATTGGGCAACAGTGTCGCCGGGCCCAACCTTAACGGAGATCCCTCGGGCCTGATTCACCACGCGGAACCCTGCTTCGTCGGTCAGGTCATCCCCAAAGAAAACGGGCGTCCGGCCCTTAAAAGGTTCCTCCGCCATAAACGCGGTGATGGCCGCGCCTTTATTGATCCCTTGCGGTTTTAGCTCCACCACGCATTTACCCGGCTGTAACGCCAGTTGCGGGTGCGCATTCGCAATTTCTCTGGCAAGGGCAAGCACGCGCTCTTCATGTTGTGGGGCCTGACGATAATGCAGAGCAAAGGCCATGCCTTTAGCTTCCAGTTCTGTGCCCGGCAGTTCTGCCAGCGCAGCAGAAAGTTTCTCCTGAAGACGTTGTGTGAGTGCATCGGGAAGTGAAACGATATGCGTTTGATCATGGATGTCGCGGCGCTCCGCTCCGTGTACACCGGCCAGCGGAAAGTGGTAAGGACTGGCGAGCATATCCAGCTCGGCCATTGAGCGCCCTGATATCAATGCCAGTGCTCCCTCATTCATAAGCGAGAGCTGATGCAAATCCTGTAATACCGCATCCGGAATAGCCACCTGATCGGGGTGCGGTTTTATCCCGGCGAGCGTGCCGTCGAGATCAAAAAAGAAAGCATAGTGTCCGGACAGTACAGGCGGTGCGGTTAACAAGTCAGCCACCCTTTTCCTCCTTACGGTTTGCGAAAGGTAAACGCCTTTACCTCTTTCATAGCCATGTAAGTATAGACAGTGTGACGTGGCTCGCCATTTGACAACCGCCCCGCCAGTTTTACTGGCGAGGCGGTTAAGGGGTCAACTAAGGTTATAAGTTGAGCAATAAAAGACGGGAAAAAGCGTTATACGGTACGCTTCGCTTTTTGCTTGTAACGGTCGAAAATCACCGCTGCCAGCAGGATCAGGCCACGAACCACGTACTGAGAGAACGGGGAAATATTCAGCAGGTTCATGGCGTTCTCTACCGTCCCTAAGATCAGGATACCGGCCACCACATATGAGATTTTTCCGATGCCGCCTTTAAGGGAAACGCCCCCTAAAACGCAGGCCGAAATGACGATCAGCTCGTAACCGATAGAGGTCATGGGCTGGCCGCTGGTCATGCGTGATGCCAGAATAATGCCCGCGGCGGCAGAAACCAGCCCCGAGAGCACAAAGATAATAATCTTGGTTCGCACGACCGGCACCCCAGCCAGACGCGCCGCTTCTTCATTGCCACCAATCGCCAGCGTATTACGGCCAAAGGTGGTCCGGTTAAGCAGGAAGCCGAACAGGATCAGGCAGGCTACGGTCAGCCAGATAGGCGCAGGCAGACCGAGCCAGTTGGCGTAACCTAGCGTAAAGAAGCGCTCGTCTTCAATCCCCACCGCTTTACCGTCGGAAATAATATAGGCCAGGCCTCGGACAATTTGCATTGTGGCAAGCGTGGTGATCAGGGCATTTATCTTCAGACGCGCAATGACAAAACCGTTGACCAGACCGCTGATGACGCCCAGTAACAGACCGGCCAGGACGCCGATCCACAGGCTTTCAGTCATGTTGATCACCACTGCCGTGGTCACACCCGCGCAGGCAATAACGGACGCCACCGACAGGTCAAAATCGCCGGAGGCCAGGCAGAAGAGCATGCCGCAGGCCACCATCCCTGACATGGAAATGGCCAACCCCAGCCCTTTCATATTAATGAAAGTGGCAAAATTAGGAACAAAGATCGCACAGGCGAGGAACAGCGCGGCAAAGACCACCAGCATGCCGTACTGATCCCAGATGCGTCCAAAACTGAAAGCCGACTTCGGCACTCCGGATGTAGTAACAGAGGACATCATTAACTCCTTACTCAGGCGACAGCCTGGCTGACTTTAGGCATGGCGAGGTTCAACGCCTGTTGTTCATTCGCCTGTTCATGAAGTAATTCACCGGCAATTTCACCTTCACGCATCACGACAATGCGGTCGGCTACGCCAAGCACCTCCGGCAGATCGCTGGAGGCGAAGAGCACCGCCACGCCGCGTTTTGCCAGTTCATAGATCACGTTATAAATTTCGTGTTTTGCCCCCACATCAATACCGCGCGTTGGCTCATCTAATAAAATGACCTTCATATCTTCCGACAGCCAGCGGCCTAAAATAGCCTTCTGCTGGTTTCCGCCGGAGAGATTCATGATCAGCTGTTCCGGGCCAGGCGTTTTGATATTCAGCGAACGAATATGATGGTCGGCATTGCTCGACTCCCAGCTATCGTTAATCAGGCAACCGGCGCGGATAAACTTACGGCGGGCGGAAATATTGATGTTATCGCGCACCGAATGAACAGGAATAATCCCCTCCGCTTTACGGTCTTCCGGGCAGAGCATCATCCCCGCCCTGATCGCGTGGGCCGGTTTCTGAATATCTACCCGCTCGCCGTCAATGGAAACCTGACCTTCGGTAATCCGGGTACCGCCGAATAACCCTTTCATCAACTCGCTGCGCCCCGCCCCCACCAGGCCAAACAGTCCGACGATTTCACCGCTGCGTACTGACAAGGAGATTGGCGTACGCACGCCTGGCGCTTTTACGCTATCCAGACGCAGGCGTTCAGGGCCATACTCGCGCGGCTGCCAGTGATAAATGTCACCCAACTCGCGGCCAACCATCGCCTGAACAAGCTGGTCATGGTTAACCTGCTTCATGTCGGTAAAGGTGCGTACATAGCGTCCGTCTTTAAAGACGGTAATGGCATCACTCAGGGCGAATATCTCTTCCATACGGTGCGAAACGTACAAAATGGTGCGGCCTTCCTGACGCAATTCGCGGATCACACGGAACAAATTTTCGATTTCCCGCGCGGAGAGCGAACTGGTGGGTTCATCGAAGGCTATGATTCGGGCGTTACGCGCCAGCGCCTTAGCAATTTCAACCATCTGCCACTGACCAATGGAGAGATATTTCAGTGGCGTCTGAGGATCAACGTCCAGGCCAAGATGTTTAAGCTGCAGCCCCGCTTCATAATTAAGTAGCGAACGATTCACCACGCCGCTTTTATGCGGAAGCTGTCCTAAATAGATGTTTTCTGCCACGGTCATCTCAGGGATGAGGTGCAGTTCCTGATAAATAATGGCTACCCCGGCGTTGAGCGCCGCCGTGGTATCGGCAAACGCCACCTCGTCTCCGCGAATAGCCAGCGTGCCGGTCGTCGGCGTGTAGTTACCGCTGAGGATTTTCAACAGCGTGGATTTTCCCGCGCCGTTTTCCCCCATCAGGGCGTGAACTTGGCCGGCATAGCAGTCGAAACTGATATCGGTCAGCGCATTAACACCGGGGAAAGTTTTACCGATGCCGCGAAAAGAGAGATACGGCTCAGACTGTTGCATAACGTCTCCGTGATTCCAGTAGTGTGTACATCTGGCCCCTCACAGGAATGAGGGGCACAATCACAGCGAATTACTTACCGCCCAATCCTTTTTTCGCCAGTTCCTCTTTGAAGTTGTCGCGGGTGATCAACACCACGTCGGTCACTTCGGTAAATTTCGGCGGTTCAGCCCCTTTGGTTACCCAGTTGTAGAGCATCTCGCTGGATTTGTAGCCGTGAACGTCCGGGCTTGGCAGCAGAGAGCCATAGAAACCGGTAGCCTGCGCTTTGGACAGTTCGCTGACGGCGTCAACGCCGTTGATGCCGATCCCAATCACGTCAGGTGCTTTGAAGCCCTGTCCTTCCGTCGCGCGTACCCCGCCCAGCACGGTGTTGTCGTTCATCCCGACCACCAGCCAGTGTTTCACTTCCGGATGCTGAACCAGCATAGAGTTCGCGGCGTCGAAAGCACCCGGGATATCGTTGGATTTGGTGGGGACTTTGTAGATCTGTTTTTCCGGGAAGCCGGCTGCTTTCAGCGCTTCCATGGAACCGGAAGTACGGCGGCGAGCCGTGTCCAGTTCGTCCGCAGTAATGGCCATCACGGCGGTTTCTTTCACATCCCAGCCGCGCTTTTGCATCTCTTTATAGAGTTCCTGGCCCTGACGTTCACCGATTTTGGTCGCCGCCATCATCACCAGAGGGACGCTGTCCATCGGTTTGCCTTTGGCGTTAACGAACTGATCGTCAACCGCAATGACCTTCATGTCGTAACCACGCGCTTTCGCCGCGATTGCCGATCCCAGTTTTGGATCGGGTGTGCAGATAACGAAACCTTTCGCACCGCTGGCCGCCAGGCTGTCGATGGCATTCAGGGTTTTTTCACCGTCAGGCACGGCGATTTTAATCACTTCAAAACCTAAATCTTTTCCGGCTTTATCTGCGAATTTCCACTCAGTCTGGAACCAGGGTTCTTCGGGCTGTTTTACCAAAAAACCGAGTTTTAAATTCTCAGCGATAGCGGATTGTGACATAACGGCAGCCAGACCGATGGCCGCCAGCGCTTTAGTAAATTTGTGCATGGTAAACTCCAGCTTTAGCATTCTTTTCTGTAGGGAATATGTGCGTGCTTCTAATTTAATCGGACTTAAAACAAGGCATTAGCGCTTACCTCGTCATAAGCGTTATTGCTGGTGATAGTTTTAGCGGGAAATTAATCATCCATAAGAGAGCCCCATCACACCGCAGAATTACAGTAATTGCGTACATAAATTCAGCGAAAAATGACATAAAAAAGGCAGGATTTGTCAGACAAATGAAAGAGGGTTAAGCAGAATTATCCATAAGATTAGCTAAGAAATCCCTGACACCGTCCGCCGGGAAAAATGGCAACCAACGAAAAAAAAGATCAAACTGCGTTTCATCACAAATGCGCGGGAACCACATCAGACTGTTATTCTGCAGAAATTGATTTAGCGCAATTTTTCCCGCGTATCATATATTCGCAATGAATAATCCGTATTTCATTTTTTCTCAGAGCATTATTCCGACTTAATATTTACGGAAGAACATTAGCATGCCACAAATTAAAATAACAATTAATTATCAATGGTTTATGCTTTATTTACTTTATGAAAATCCATTTGCAAATTTGTAGTATTTTAATTTTTGTAATGTATGGTAAAAATAAGGTGCTTAGGAGTTTTCTTACCCCGGAGACAAGGGTATGCTTATTTATATCGAACACAGGAAGTGAATTTTAGGTCGATTTTAGATACTGCGGAAATTGTATATCTGCGAGTTCTTCGTCAATGCCTGACGCTCAGGTTAAGCAGCGGACATCTCGTCCCACAGTCAATAAGGATATGAGTATGGCTACCCCAACGATGATGCAAAAACTAAATGCGCAGATGAACCTTGAGTTCTATGCGTCCAATCTGCACCTTCACTTAAGTGCGTGGTGTGCTGAGAACAGTCTTACGGGTTCAGCAACATTTTTCCGTACTCAGGCACAAAGTAACGTCACGCACATGATGCGCGTCTTTAACTTCATGAAGGCCGTTGGCGCCAATCCTGTTGTTAAAGCCCTTGATACCATTAATGATGACTACTCCTCCCTGGAAGAACTGTTCCAGAAAACGCTTGAAGAGTATGAGCAACGTTGCACCACTCTCAGTAAACTGGCCGATGAAGCCAAAGCGCAGCAAGACACTACCACCCTTAAATTCTTACGCGACATGGACAAAGAACAGCAGCAGGACGGCATGCTGCTGAAGATACTGGCGGATGAACTGCGCAATGCGCGACAGGCAGGGTTATGCCCGGAACAAACTGACCGTCACCTGCTCGACATTGTGACGGTGCAACATCACTGATCCCTTTTAACCTGCTCCCGTCCGGGCGCAGGTTTCCTATCTCACCGCCAACCTTCTGCTTTTGCTGAAATTTAACAAATCAGATCTTGCTCCCAATGATTATCCACACAACATGTAATGATTTATTTAATTACATAATCATTGACGAGGGAGCATCATGATCACCATCGAGTTTGTTGTCATTCTCCTCTGCCTGCTGACAGGTACACGTTTCGGCGGTATGGGGCTGGGGTTAATAAGCGGTATTGGGCTTTTTATTTTGTGTTTTGTTTTTGGGCTGCAACCTGGCAAGCCCCCGGTTGACGTCATGTTGACCATCCTCGCGGTGATTGGTTGTGCTGCTACTCTGCAGACCGCAGGCGGTCTCAATGTCATGATGCAATTTGCAGAGCGCCTTCTGCGTAAACACCCGCAGCACATCACACTTCTCGCCCCCTTTACCACCTGGATGCTGACTTTTCTGTGTGGTACCGGACATGTGGTCTACACCATGTTCCCGATCATTGCAGATATCGCCCTGAAAAAAGGGATCCGCCCGGAACGTCCAATGGCGGTAGCATCCGTGGCCTCGCAGATGGCGATTACGGCATCACCGGTTTCCGTTGCCGTTGTATCGCTGGTGTCCATCCTGGGCGCTCAGCATGGAATTGGCCATGCGTGGGGCATCCTTGAAATACTTGCAGTGTCAGTTCCTGCTTCACTTTTCGGTGTAGCCATCGCTGCCCTGTGGAGTTTGCGGCGCGGGAAAGATCTGGCCGACGACATGGATTTTCAGGAGAAGCTTAAAGATCCAAAGCAGCGCGAGTTTATCTATGGCGGAACAGAGACGTTAATGAATCAACGTTTTCCAAAACAAGCCTACTGGTCCACGTGGATTTTCTTTGCCGGTATTGCCGTAGTGGTGCTGCTGGGGGCATTCCCGGAATTACGCCCCGCCTTTGAGCTGAAAGGCAAAATGACGGCGCTGTCGATGAACCTTGTCATTCAGATGATGATGTTAATTGCAGGCGCCGTAATGCTGATGGCCTGCAAGGTCAATGCCTCTGCTATTTCTAACGGTGCGGTATTCAAAGCCGGAATGGTGGCGATCTTCTCGGTGTTCGGCGTGGCGTGGATGAGTGATACCTTTTTCCAGGCGCATCTTGACGAGTTAAAACTGGCGCTGGAAGGCGTTGTGAAAAGCCACCCGTGGACGTATGCCATTGTACTGTTTCTGGTGTCGAAGCTGGTGAACAGCCAGGCCGCAGCGCTGACGGCCGTTGCGCCCATGGGCCTGATGTTGGGTATTGAGCCGAAAATGCTGATCGCCTTTTTCCCGGCGTCATACGGCTATTTTGTCCTGCCGACCTATCCAAGTGATTTGGCCTGTATCGGTTTTGACCGTTCAGGCACGACCCGCATCGGCAAATTTATCATCAACCACAGCTTTATTCTGCCAGGGCTGATTGGTGTAAGTTGTGCGTGCGCGGCAAGCTACCTGCTGGTCCAGACGTTCTTCTGATGGCATTGAAGGGCGACAAATACTGTCGCCCATTTCCACTCTTCAGTGAGACTCACTCTGCGGCGTGAATCGCAGCTCAATCAGCGCAATGGCTTTTTGGATGGCACGAAGCGTAACCGGATCAGCCGCTGCCGGATGACTGGCGAAATCAATGTTTTTCAGCTGAGTTGACATCTTCTCGCGCACTTCAACCGGCGCAATAACGTCCAGGACATCAAGAATTTGTTTGATAACCAGCTGACAGGCGACAACGTCAGAGACCAGTTCCTGATCGGCACTCAGGTTTTGAGACATGGGGGCTTTCTCCTTATTTAAAGGCCGCCATAGTAGCAAAACGCAGGCTCTTTTATCTCCCCTTCGTCACGTACAGGTACAAAAAAACCGCCAATATTAAATGTACCGGATGCGGGTTACATTCAATTCCATCCCGTTGCAAAGAGAGAGGGCAGATTGTCCGGCTATTCCAGGCATTGCAGCAAACATCTGCAGGTACGATAACGTATTTCCATCCATTCAGAGCGAACCATGAAAAGAGTCATCGTAGCTGGCACGATCCTGCTGCTCGCGGGGTGTAGCATTAACCGCCAGGCTGAGGTCAGTAGTCTCGACGCGCCCAACGGCATAGTCCGCCTCGACTACGGCCAGGCGGCGCTACAAAATGCGTATTCTGATGAGTATGTGAATAACGGTACGGCGGTAAAAGCGTGTCAGAGCATGGGGTATGCCACCGCCTCTGCCTATGGCCAGCCCATCAAAACCTGCACGCTGATTAGCGGCTCTCTGTGTCTGAACGAGAGCGTGACTATCCAGTATAAATGTATGGGTTTTGCCGTTAACCCTAAGTCAAATAATCCGTGGTATTAATCAGGACTGCCAGTGTTTGCTGGCAGTTTATTTCATTACGAACAAAAATAATTCTCATTAATAAATATAAAAATCGTCAATGCGTTTTATTCCCATTCGTATTTTAAATAAAGAAATAAAAATTTTACGTTTTGCAAATAATTAAATAACAAATTATAGTATCGCTCATTGTGAATCAGAAATAATAACCAGGAGCGCCACTATGCTGAAAACTGAAATGATCGACAAGCTCAATGCACAAATGAACCTTGAGCTTTTTTCGTCCCTGCTCTACCAGCAGATGAGCGCCTGGTGCAGCTTCCACAGTTTCGAAGGCGCGGCTGCGTTTTTGCGTCGTCACGCTCAGGAAGAGATGACCCATATGCAACGTCTGTTTGATTATCTGACAGATACCGGCGCCCTGCCGCGCATTGAGAACGTGGCATCACCGTTTGCTGAGTACACTTCTCTCGATGAACTGTTCCGCGCAACCTACGAGCACGAACAATTAATCACACAGAAAATTAACGAACTGGTTCATGCGGCAATGACCAGCCAGGATTATCCAACCTTTAACTTCCTGCAATGGTATGTAGCTGAACAGCACGAAGAAGAGAAGCTGTTTAAATCCGTCCTGGATAAATTATCTCTGGTGGGTAAATCTGGCGAAGGTCTTTACTTTATTGATAAAGAGCTTTCTACCCTCGATACGCAAAATTAATTCCAGCGCGGTGCCGAAAATCGGTGCCGCGTTTTTTTACTTACATTCCCTGCATCAAAACCCTCATTGTATTTCCTGTTCCCCTTATTAACGTTACGTCTGGATGACGCCCCATGCATGATCGCAGAGCGCTCGATTTCGTAAACATTTCATTACACTACTTGTAACGGTGATTTGACGAGTTACCGCTTTTCCCTTACTCTGCGCCGCAGATTTTGTCGCGATTACGAATCGTTGTAGAGGAAAGCGTGAAAAACAGAACCCTGGGAAGTATTTTTATCGTCGCCGGAACGACGATTGGAGCAGGAATGCTGGCAATGCCCCTGGCAGCCGCAGGCGTGGGGTTTGGGATGACCTTGCTGCTACTTGGCATGCTCTGGGCGTTAATGTGCTACACCGCACTATTGTTGCTTGAGGTGTATCAGCATGTGCCAGCCGACACCGGTCTGGGTTCTCTTGCAGCACGCTATCTGGGACGCTACGGTCAGTGGATAACCGGCTTTAGCATGATGTTCCTGATGTACGCTCTGACTGCCGCCTATATTAGCGGCGCCGGGGAGCTCATCGCCTCCAGCGTCAATGACTGGTTCGGCTCCGATATTACCCCGGCAACCGGCGCCATTTTCTTTGCACTCATCGGCGGGGGTGTGGTCTGCGTGGGGACATCGCTGGTCGATCTGTTTAACCGTTTTCTGTTCAGCGCCAAAATTCTGTTCCTGATTGTGATGCTGGTACTGCTCGCGCCGCATGTACACAAGGTCAACCTGCTGACGCTGCCGCTGGAAAAAGGGCTGGCGCTTTCCGCGATCCCGGTCATTTTCACTTCGTTTGGTTTTCACGGCAGCGTGCCGAGCATTGTCAGCTATATGAACGGCGATATTCGCAAGCTGCGCCGTGTCTTTGTTATCGGCAGCGCAATCCCCCTGATTGCCTATATTTTCTGGCAACTGGTGACGCTGGGCAGCATTGACTCTTCGACCTTTATTGGACTGATGGCGCAACACGCTGGCCTGAATGGTTTTCTGCTGGCACTGCGCGAGGTTGTGACCTCTCCACATGTGGAACTGGCGGTACACCTGTTTGCCGACCTGGCACTGGCCACGTCGTTCCTGGGTGTTGCGCTGGGCCTGTTTGATTACCTGGCTGACCTGTTCCAGCGTCGCAATACCGCGGCTGGCCGGTTGCAGACGGGCGCAATTACCTTCCTGCCACCGCTGGCCTTTGCGCTGTTTTACCCGCGCGGGTTTGTGATGGCGCTGGGTTACGCGGGGGTGGCACTGTCGATCCTTGCCCTGTTGCTCCCTTCCCTGCTGGCATGGAAGAGCCGTCAGCAACATCCTCAGCAAGGGTATCGCGTGGCGGGGGGAAAACCGCTGCTGTGTATTGTATTTGGCTGTGGCGTGGTGATTATTCTGGTGCAGGTTTTGATTGCAGCGGGAATGCTGCCGGAAGTGGGGTAACTAAAAAAGGGGCTATCATCAGCCCCTTTTTTATCAGTGCAAACAGCAGCTCTTAAACTTCTTCCCGCTACCGCAAGGACACGGATCGTTACGCCCGACCTTCGCCCCATTCACAATCGGCTTCTTCGCTTCCGGTTGCTGCGGGTTGTTCACCCAATAATTGTACAAACGCAGTGCCGCAGGCTGGATGCTTTCAATGCTGGCTTTATATTCCTCTTCTGTCAGCGCATCCAGTTTCTCACTGTTCTCTTCCGTACCGTGCAGCGCAATCACATCCAGATCGGCCTTTAGATCTTCCGGCAAGGCAGACCAGTCCGTCAGCGCCACGCCGCGCATGTAGCCATAGCACCACTCTTCCACAACGGTATAGCTTTCACCGTCCACGTCGTTGTAACCAAACATCGGTTCAAACTGATCCGGGTATTCGCTCAGGCGCTCGGCGATATCGTTCATATGCTTAAAGCAGAGATCGATAAAACGGTTCATCTCACGATCGTTTTTCCAGCGTGGAATGTATTTCTCGCCACCCCACACCGCCACCAGCCAGGTATCGGGCTCGACGACAACGGGGCCAGAAAGCACTGCGGTAAGCATGCCGTCCAGTTCGGAGACGTCAATCACGGACGCATCGTCGTGACCGTAAGACATTAATGTCTCTTCAAGCCACTCCATTTCGCTTTCATTCAATGGGCCTTCAGTCATCGCTGACACTCCTGATAAAAAGGAAAGGATCCTACCACATATCGCACACCTTTCCGGGTTGAAGTTTAGGTCTTTATTGCTGCAAAAACGTGCAAATCGTGACTCCTGCACAACTTATGGGCTTTATTGTTAACGATATGTGATCTCCGCTGTAATTTCTTCTCCTCCCGCAAGGCGACATAACACGGGGCTCTATACTCAAACATGTCGCAAACCCATCAATGGGTTAACCATTCTGGCAACGTTTTTGCTTAATGTTCTTCGCGCGAAGTTGCGCATGGAAACCTCGCCGTATCACGCAGGATGCAGTCTGGATCTTGTTCGTTTAGTGCATTTTGTTCTTGCTCGTGTTTTGGACTGGCTGCGCCGTCGGGCGTTTGGGTATACGCCGTGGTGCAAAAACCTCTTTGCTAAGGAACATAATAATGTCGCTGAAATTTATCAGAACGCCTCTTTCTCTTGTGTTGGCCGGTTGCCTGGTGACCGCATTTTCCGCCCAGGCAGATATTGTGATTGGTGTCGCCGGACCATTCACAGGCCCCAATGCCACCTATGGCGATCAGTACTGGCACGGCGCAACGCAAGCCGCTGAAGACATTAATGCTGCTGGCGGCATTAACGGGGAGAAGATCAAACTGGTTCAGGGGGATGACGCCTGCGAGCCGAAACAGGCTGTGGCTGTTGCTAACCGTCTGGTGGACCAGGATAAAGTCAACGCCGTGGTTGGCCACTTCTGCTCCTCTTCCACCATGCCCGCCTCCGAGGTTTACAGCGATGCGGGGATTATTGCCATCACTCCCGGCTCGACCAACCCGCTGATTACGGAACGCGGTATGAGCGACATGTTCCGCATGTGCGGACGCGATGACCAGCAGGGCCAGGTCGCCAGCGACTTCATCATCGACAAGCTGAAAGCCAAACGTGTGGTGATCATTCACGATAAAGACACCTACGGTCAGGGTCTGGCTGACGCCACCAAAGCGGCGCTGGCGAAACGCGGGGTTCAGGATGTGATGTATGAGGGACTTTCGCGCGGTGAAAAAGATTTTAACGCGCTGGTGACGAAGATCGGTGCACAAAAACCGGACGTGGTGTTCTTCGGCGGCTGTCACCCGGAAGCCGGTCCGCTGGTTCGCCAGATGCGTGAACAGGGCGTGCAGGCGAAATTCTTCTCCGGCGACTGTATTGTCAACGAAGAGATGGTAACCGCCGCGGGCGGCCCGCAATACACCAACGGTATTTACATGACCTTCGGTAAAGATCCGCGCCTGATCCCGGACGGTAAAGCGGTTATCGAGAAATTCCGCGCCGGTAAATTCGAACCCGAAGGTTACACCCTCTATTCCTATGCCTCTGTACAGGCCATTGCTGCTGCCTTCAAAGCCACCGGTGGCAAGGACTCTGCCAAAGCCAGCGAGTGGCTGAAAGCCAATGCCGTCGACACGGTGATGGGCAAAAAAGCCTGGGACAGCAAAGGCGATCTGAAAGTGTCTGACTACGTGGTTTACCAGTGGGACGACAAAGGAAAATATAAGGAAGTGCAGTAACGGGACGGAATCACGCTCAACGCCGGCAGGCCAGCCTGTCGGCGCGTAATAAACATCAGGCTGCGTAAGTCGCGCAGCCTATAAAAACGAGCGCGCTAAGATGAGTACATTCTTCCTGCAACAGTTAATTAATGGCTTAACGCTGGGCTCCGTCTACGGCCTGATCGCCATCGGCTACACCATGGTTTACGGCATTATCGGCATGATTAATTTCGCCCACGGCGAAGTGTATATGATTTCCGCCTATCTCTGCGCCATTGGCCTGGCGCTGCTGTCATTCTTCGGCCTGCAGTCTTTCCCTCTGTTGATCCTCGGGACGCTGGTTTTCACTATTGTGGTGACCGGGGTTTACGGCTGGACCATCGAGCGAATTGCCTATAAGCCGCTGCGAAACTCCACACGCCTGGCGCCACTGATCTCCGCCATCGGGATGTCGCTTATTCTGCAAAACTACGCGCAGTTGAGCCAGGGCCCGCGCCAGCAAGGGGTTCCGACCATGCTGGATGGCGTTATTCGCCTGCATCTGGGGGAAGGGTTCGTTCAGATAACCTATACCAAAGTGTTTATTCTGGTCGCTTCATTTGCCGGCATGCTGGTCCTCACCTGGATAATCAACCATACCCGCCTGGGACGGATGTGCCGCGCGGTGCAACAGGACCGCAAAATGGCCTCCATTCTGGGGATAAACACAGATCGGATTATTTCGCTGGTCTTTGTCATCGGCGCGGCAATGGCGGGTCTGGCGGGTGTGCTCATCACCATGAATTACGGCACCTTTGATTTCTACGTCGGATTTGTCATTGGCATCAAAGCCTTTACCGCGGCGGTACTCGGCGGCATCGGTTCCCTGCCCGGGGCAATGCTCGGCGGACTTATTCTCGGCGTGGCGGAAGCCCAGTTCTCGGGCATGGTGAACTCGGACTATAAAGATGTGTTCTCGTTTGGGCTTCTGGTGATGATCCTTATTTTCCGTCCCCAGGGACTGCTTGGTCGCCCGATTGTGGCCAAAGTGTGAGGGAGCAACGATGACAAGCCACGGTTTTTCTCTCAAACGCTGCACTCTGGACGCCATTTTTTCCGGGCTGATTGCGCTGATTATCTTCGGTCCAATTGCGGGCGTGGTGCTGGACGGGTACAGCTTTAACTTCGCCGGGCAGCGACTGGCCTGGATGGTTGGCATTGTGATGCTGGGGCGCTTTCTGTTGAGCGCTTTTTTGGGTACTGCCACCGGAGCCCGTTTCCAGTCACGCTTTGAAGCCGATAGCGCGGGCGTGTATGTCCGCCCCCCGGAATACAAAAGCCGCATGCGCTGGATTATTCCTCTGGTGATTACCCTTGCGATTTGCTTCCCGTTTGTCGCCACCAAATATGTGCTGACCGTTGCCATTCTCGGGCTGATCTACGTGCTTCTTGGTCTGGGACTTAACATCGTCGTGGGTCTGGCCGGTCTGCTGGACCTGGGATATGTCGCGTTCTATGCCATCGGCGCTTATGGCCTGGCGCTGGGTTATGAGTATCTTGGGTTAGGCTTCTGGAGCATGCTACCGCTGGCGGCAATCATGGCCGCTGCCGCAGGTGCCCTGCTCGGTTTCCCGGTGCTGCGCATGCACGGTGACTATCTGGCCATTGTGACCCTCGGGTTTGGGGAGATCATTCGTCTGATCCTGAACAACTGGCTGACCTTCACCGGAGGGCCCAATGGTGTTTCAGCCCCTCCTCCTACCTTTTTCGGTCTGGAGTTTGGCCGTCGGGCTAAAGAAGGTGGAGTGCCCTTCCACGAATTTTTCCACCTGACCTACAACCCCAATATGAAGTTTATCTTTATCTATGCGGTTCTGTTTCTGGTGGTGATGCTGGTGCTCTATATTAAGCACCGCCTGACGCGGATGCCGATTGGCCGGGCGTGGGAAGCATTGCGCGAAGACGAAATCGCCTGTCGCTCAATGGGGTTGAACCATGTTCTGGTCAAGCTTTCGGCCTTTACGCTCGGTGCATCGACCGCCGGGATTGCCGGGGTATTCTTTGCGACGTATCAGGGCTTCGTGAATCCGACCTCATTTACGTTTTTTGAATCGGCACTAATCCTCGCCATCGTGGTGCTGGGTGGTATGGGCTCTACGCTTGGCGTCGTGCTGGCGGCCTTTGTGCTTACCGTCACGCCCGAGCTGCTGCGCAGTTTTGCCGAGTACCGGGTCCTGCTGTTTGGCATGCTGATGGTGGTGATGATGATCTGGCGTCCACGCGGTTTGATCCGCATAAACCGCAGCGGGTTTGCCGTGCGTAAGGGCGTTGCGCCATGAACGATATGATATTGCGCGTTGAACATCTGATGATGCACTTCGGTGGGATTAAGGCGCTAAACGATGTCAACCTGGAGGTGCAGCGTGGCTCTATTACCGCCCTGATTGGGCCAAACGGTGCGGGGAAAACCACCGTGTTTAACTGCCTGACGGGCTTCTACAGAGCCTCGGGCGGCAACATTTTATTTAATACCCGCAATAAAACGACCAACGTCATTCAGGTCCTCGGCCAAAAATTCCAGCCAGGTGACTGGATTAACCCCGCGCAGTTTGGGCAGCGTCTTTTCTACAAAATGTTTGGCGGAACCCACCTGGTCAACCGCGCCGGACTGGCGCGCACGTTTCAAAATATCCGGCTTTTTCGCGAAATGTCGGTCGTGGAAAACCTGCTGGTTGCACAGCATATGCGCGTTAACCGCAATCTTCTTGCCGGGATCTTAAATACGCCGGCATACCGCCGGGCGGAGAGTGACGCCCTGGACAGAGCCTTCTACTGGCTGGAAGTGGTTGATCTGGTGGAGTGCGCCAATCGCCTGGCGGGAGAGATGTCGTATGGGCAACAGCGGCGTCTGGAAATCGCGCGGGCAATGTGTACCGGGCCGGAGATGATCTGCCTGGATGAGCCCGCTGCCGGGCTTAACCCGGTAGAAACACATAAGCTGAGCAGCATAGTTCGTATTCTGCGCGATCATCACGACATCACGGTGTTGTTGATCGAGCATGATATGGGGATGGTGATGGAGATTTCGGACGACATTATCGTGCTCGACCACGGCGATGTTATTGCCAGAGGAAAACCCGAGCAGATCCAGCATGATGAAAAGGTCATTGCCGCCTACCTGGGTACGGACGAAAGCGAGGTCACCTTATGAACGAACCGCTGCTGGCATTTCGCGAGGTGGACGTGTTTTACGGCGTCATTCAGGCGCTGAAGCAGGTCTCCCTCGAGGTCAATAAGGGTGAAACCGTAGCGCTGATTGGCGCAAACGGCGCGGGTAAATCGACACTGCTGATGTCCATCTTTGGCCAGCCCCGTATCCGCAACGGGCAGATCCTTTTTGGTGGTGAAGATATTAGCCATAAATCCACCCACTACGTCGCGTCCGGCGGCATTGCGCAGGCGCCGGAAGGCAGACGTATCTTCCCGGATATGACGGTTGAAGAAAACCTGCTGATGGGGACTATCCCCATCGGCAATCAATTTGCGACTGAAGATATGCAAATCATGTTTGACCTGTTTCCGCGCCTCAAAGAGCGTCGCAAGCAGCGCGCGATGACCATGTCCGGCGGTGAACAACAAATGCTGGCCATTGCCCGGGCGTTGATGAGTCGCCCGAAATTGCTGCTGCTGGATGAACCGAGTCTTGGGCTGGCACCCATTGTGGTAAAACAGATTTTCCAGACGCTGCGCGAGCTGGCCCGCAACGGCATGACGATTTTTCTGGTCGAGCAGAATGCGCACCATGCACTGAAACTTTCTGACCGGGGATATGTGATGGTTAATGGCCAGATCCGCCTGAGCGGTAGCGGCGAGGAGCTGCTGGGCAATCAGGAGGTGAGGAAAGCGTATTTAGGTGGGGTTTGATTCGATACCCGTCATGGTTACAGCCCAACTGAGGGCGTTTGGCACACTGCAGGTATATTGATGAAACCCTTTTCACCGCTACTTATCTGGTATGCAGAAAAGTATGGTTATGTCTGGAGGAAGACTTTCTTAATTTCTACACGTTGATTTTATTCACAGCTGCGATTTCAACCACAACTTTAAATCGGCAGGTGAAAAACGTGGAGGTTTTTCTTCGTTAACTGATAAAAATCGCACAATTGCTATTCTTATATTCCGTAAACAACCAGTAAACCCCACCGCAGTTTCCACCGAGGAAAGCGCAAGCCACCCGGTGTCATTTTGATCGTTAAGCGCTGTCCGTTGCGCCTCCGTACAAGACTTTTTTTCATTTAGAAAGAAGAAAGCTTTTATTTCGAAGATTTATTAATAAATAAATCTAAAGATTACAAATTTTCAGCTTTAACTATCATTAAATGGCATTCGGCATTTTTCAGTGCCAGACGTTAATGTCCTCAGGGGTACAGAAGGCATTCGCTACTGGTTTTTCAGCTTATTCATTCAGGAATGTGTTATGAAAGTTCAGATAATCACATCTGCTGTTTTACTGGCACTGACATTTTCTCAGCCAGTATTCGCAGCCGATGCGCCTTTATCACCATTGATGAAACAACTCAATAACGGCAACTGGCTGGCACCTGATGAGGCGCAGTCGCTCAGCGACGAACTTTATTATCAGGATGCTATTCAGGTATACATTCAAACGTTGCCCCTTCTGAACACCATCGGGTTACGTGACGGATCGGAAGCCGCATTTGGCAAAGGGTACAATGTCCTGCCAATTTGGAAAGAGCGCATGGACAGCCGTGCCGTCGTGCCGACGCCAAACGGCGATGTCATCTATTCGATGAGTTATCTGGATCTTAAAGAGACAGGTCCGCTGGTTATAAAAGCCCCGGCAAATGTCATCGGCATGTTTACTGATTTCTTCCAGAAAACCATCACCGACGTGGGTGCTATCGGTCCTGACCGCGCTCGCGGTGGCTTGTATTTGCTGTTACCCCCAGACTATGAAGGGCCAGTGCCTCAGGGTTACTATGCCTTTAAATCATCAACTTATAACGTATTCCTCTTCTTCAGAACCATCATGGCAAAGGGTGATGGTAAACCCGATCCTGTCCCGGCGGTAAAAAATGCAGAAACGACGCGTATTTATCCGCTTTGGGATGTAGAAAAAGAGGTCAAGCCGATGCAGTTCCCGGACGCCAGCGGCAAGCGCGTCAATATGATGTATCCAACAGACGCCAGCTACTGGCAGAAACTGAAAACCTTCGTGGACTATGAGCCTTTAACAGCGATACCAGAAGCGACACGGAGCGCACTGTTAAGTATTGGGATGGTCAAAGGTAAACCCTTCAGCCCAACGGCGAAGCAGCAGGAGATGCTCAACAAAGCAGTCGCTACTGCGCCACGTATGATTCTGGCGCGCCGACAGGTTGGGCGAGATGACCAGCGGCAGCTGTACTACAAAGACAGACAGTGGGAAAACTCATGGGCAGGTGCTACCGCAGAATGGATGCAGTACGGCACACTTGATGCTAACCAGCGCGCGGCCTTCTTCCAGATTGCCTATTCCAGCGCGGCTGCGATGGTGATGCATACCACCGGAGCTGGCTCGAAATACCCTTTCGCCACCAAAGACAACACCGGTAAATTCCTGAACGGCAGTAATACTTACAAACTGCATTTACCGCCAAATCCACCAGCTGCTCTGTTCTGGGCGGTGACGGCCTACAACATCACTGATGGCACGATGCCTGAAACCGATCAGCTACTCCCTTCCACCAACGGTTACTACAACATCCCGAAAAACAATGACGGCTCTATCGATCTCTGGTTTGGTCCAAACAAACCTGATGGCGTAGCGGACAGTGCGTTTATTAAAACAGTCCCTGACCGTAATTTCCTTGTTGCCCTACGCCTGTATGGAACCGAGGACGGCTTCTACGATCAGACATGGATACCTGACGATCTGATTCAGACAAACAAATAATTGAGAGAAAATATGAATAAACATTACCTCGCCCTCTTCACTGCACTGACGCTCAGCGCCGGCGTATATGCGCAAACAGCACCGCTGACTATTCCGCATCCAACCCAGTTTGATCAGTTAACTCAGCCGTCTGCCGATGTAACGATGCCTGAAAGTTACGTAAAGGCAATTTCGCAGCAGGCCTACATTTGGGGCTGGCCAATGGTGAACCAATTCAACCGCCGGGAAACCATCACCAAAGCGCCCTATCCTGCACTTAATGGTGGGATGGTTCCAGTCGCGCCAATGGGTCAACTCAGCATGCTGACAGACTATATTAAACCAGAAGAAACCTTCGTCACCTGCCCCAATCAGGATGTCGCATATGGTCTGGGCTTCTTCGAGTTAGATAAAGAACCGATAGTTATTCAGGTTCCCGATTTTGGTGAGCGTTTCTGGGTTTACGCTCTCTATGACGCGCGCACGAATCAAATTGGTAATGTTGGTAAACCTTACGGCACCAAGCCTGGATTTTATTTATTAGTCGGGCCGAACTGGAAAGGCGAAACACCGAAGGGGATTGCAGGGATTATCCGTTCGTCTACTGAAATGGCCAACGTTATTCCGCGCGTACAGATGGATGATACCCCGGAAGATCGTAAAGCGATTCAGGCTCCAATAAAAGAAATCATGACCTACCCGTTAAACCAGTTTGACGGGAAAATGAAATCCTTTGAATACTCAAAAATTCCGGCTATTGGTGATAAACCAGATGCCAGCGCAGGCGAGACGCGCTGGGTGGTGCCTGAGAAATTCTTTGATCAATTCGCAAATGTGCTGGAAAAAGTGCCGCCACTGCCTGGCGAAGAGGCCATGTACGCTCAGTACCGCCATCTGGTAGAGGCCGGGAAGAAAAACCCTGAGGTGCGCAAATGGATGGATGAAGCGGCCATCGAGACGGATAAAACGGTTATTGCAGAATTCTTTAAATGGAAGAATAACGGCGTACCTGCCGGCAATGGCTGGAACCGTTCTAAAAATAACGCCGAGTTCGGCGTGGACTACTACAACCGAACCGGCACCTCCAAATCGAATATGTTCGATAACAAACCGAACGAAACCCAGTATTTCTACACCGACAATGATGCCGCAAACGTACAGCTTTCCGGAGCCCATGACTACACGGTAACCTTCGCAAAAGGCGAACTTCCTCCTGTAAAAGGGTTCTGGTCACTCACGCTTTACAACAGCAAGCATCTGTTTAGTCCAAATGAGCTTAACCGTTACTCTCTGGGGACGAAAAATAAAAATCTGAAGTACAACGATGACGGCTCTCTGACACTGTACGTCAGCAAAAATCGCCCATCAGAGGATAAAGTGAATAACTGGCTTCCGGCACCTGTCAACGACGGGTAAAAAGTGATCCACTAACCGTCACCACCAACGGTTTAATATTGATCCACCTTATTTACTCAGGATTAGCTTCCGCTATAACCCCGGCCTTTCGTTTTTGCTTCAGTCGATAGC